>CAZFHX010000011.1:0-73917 GCA_964519265.1 uncultured Deferribacterales bacterium | reverse complement strand
GATCCACTTCTTAACTCAAGTGGTAGTTTTGTCCAATTTGAAAAAAGCAAGACATTATCTCTTTTAAATGTATCTATTAATCTTTTAATATTACGATAAATACTTATGTTAGAATGATGCTGTAACTCATGTTTCTTTAATACATAAACACTCTTAAACTCATCAAAACTGATATTTTGTGTATAGCGTCTAACTCTGCGATTATAATGGACCTCATAAAATGAAGAACCGATCTTAATTACAGCATTAGGTGTTGGAAGCGTATAATTTAAATAATTACATTCCACACCTATCAATATAAAAATATCATTCTCATGAACTAACTCTAAAATTTCGTATTCATTGAGTAAAATATCCTTTTTTACATCATTTATGGAAATCTCCATTCCATTATTCTTCTTAGAAATTTTAAACCTGAACTTGTTACCTCTAAAATTAAGAACAAACTTTTCTTCTTGATATTTCGGAACATCAAGAGGTTCTAAAGGGATTTGATTTTGAACCTCTTTTGATTTTATTTTATATTTTCCCTTAACATACCTGTAACTATCAGGTAGTAGGGTCTCTATTTTTCTCATTATATCATCACCCAGAAATTTATAACACTCAACCCGATATTCTGTCCAATTCTTGGAAGACATAAATCCTAACTTCAAAAACTCAAATATGGCTATATACTTGAGAGATTCGTAATCGTAATAATAAACCTCTTTACAGTTGACATTAAAGTCTTTCCCTGTAGAAGAGTGTATTTTCTTCAATACCATATAGTTTGGTAGTCCAATTATGCAATAATACCTGTCCTTTTCCCTATTCCGTACCACTACCAAACCATGTAATGCCTCAATAGTGACATATTTTGATATATCTTCAACATTAGTTTCATAATCAGAATTAATATGCTCATAATGAAAAGGAGCGGTATTAGCAATCAAATTATAAAAATTAGAGAATTTCAAATCCTCAAATAACTCAATTTTGGAGATTTGGATATCAGCAAAATTGTATTTGGAACTATTAAACTCTCTTAATTTACTACTTATATAATTAAAATCTTTTTTGCTCATAACCACTCCAAAAATTATGGCAAAATTTTGGCAAAGAAAAAATTAATTGTCAAGAAAAATGTTGTAAATCAACAATTTACGAGGAGATACGAATGGAGGCGGCGGGAATCGAACCCGCGTCCGAAGAACTTTCGCCGTAAAGGACTACATGCTTATCCTGTGATTGGTTGTCCTCAGCTTAGAGCCCACAGGCAGGCTTAAGCTTTGCAAGCCTTATTGTTCTCGTCCGATGCTTAAAGGCGTCGCATTAGACCAGCCTGCTAATTGGCGCCCTTCTGACAGTCACAGGCAAACCATCAGAGAGCGTCGCTGACTAAGCAGCAGCGAGAGCGTATTCGTCGTTTGCAGTTACTTTAGCCGGATTTTTACGAGATTCCGAACTCGGCATGCCCCTTACGCCTACGGCTTCCCCGTCGAAACCTTTGCGCCCCCTTTTGAAAGGGTCAACTTATAATATATATTATTTGACAAATATGTAAAGAGGCAAATTATTCCCTCTTACATTTGGCACACCTTTTGATAAACCCATCTCAAAAGAGTTTTGGAGGTAGATATGCAGGAGAAAAATAGAGTACAAAACATAAAATTCGTTATTTGTATTTTCGCTTCCCTAACGATCTTTGGTGGTTGTGCCGCAAAGGTTGAAACTAATGTCCCCACAGCGGACTATAAAAAAGAGATCGAAGAGTACCACAAACGAACATCACCTAAAGCACCCACGGCATCCCTCTGGACAGATATTGGAAACAGTAGTGCACTTTTCCTTGACTACAAAGGTAGAACCATTGGAGATATAGTAATTGTAAAAATTGTCGAATCATCATCCGCCAGCAATTCAAACAGTACCTCTGCATCAAAAACATCATCATACGATATGGGACTTACAAATCTTTTAGGATTACCCACAAATTTGGGAATGAAAAACTTTTTAGGTTCTGGCAACCCCTTTGACCCAACTGTGAAAGAGAGCACCAAAAACAGCTTTACAGGTCAGGGGAAGAAGCAGAAGTCTGATCAGGTAAAAGCTACTATGGCTGCAAGGGTTGTTGATGTACTTCCATCGGGTAATCTCGTAATAGAAGGGCAAAGGGAAATAATCGTTGATCAGGAGAAACAGGTGATCACCGTAAAAGGGATCATTCGTCAGAAAGATATCGATGCCGATAATCAGGTGCTGTCCACTGCAATTGCAGATGCTCAGATCAGCTACAGCGGTAAAGGTGTAATTTCTGATGCCAACAAAAAAGGTTGGCTTAGCAGTATCATAGATTGGGTATGGCCATTTTAATAAGGAGGAAAAGATGCTTAGGTATATTTTAGTTTTTTTAATCATATCTATAAATAGCTTCGCAGGTACAAAGATCAGGGATTTGGCAAAAGTAGAAGGTATAAGGGACAACCAACTCGTGGGATACGGTCTTGTAGTGGGTCTAAATGGCACAGGTGATAAATCTGGGACAGAGTTTACGATACAGTCCTTGACAAACATGCTGGATAGAATGGGAATTGCCGTTGACAAGAAAAAGGTAAAGGTGAAAAATGTTGCCGCAGTTGTTGTTACCGCTAAATTGCCACCATTTGCTAAGCCGGGTTCGAAGGTAGATGTGATCGTTTCATCCATCGGTGATGCCAAGAGCTTAGAAGGTGGTACCCTCATCCTTACCCCCCTTGCTTCACCCAATGGTCAGTTTTACGCTTCCGCTCAGGGACCTATCTCTGTGGGTGGTATGAATGTGCAGGCGGCTGGTGCTGGTGCTGTAAAAAACCATCCAACCGTTGGCAGAATCCCAAATGGAGCCATAATCGAAAAAGAGATCAATTTCAATCTCACCGAAGATGTGTTGAAACTTAGTTTCAAAGATATCAGTGTATCAAATATCGTAAAAGCTAAGCAAACCATCAATAAAGTTTTCAAAAATAGTGCAAACATCGTAAATCCCACAACCATAGAGGTTTCCATACCCAAAGAGTACGAAGGTCGTTTTTACGAATTTATGGATGCAGTGCTTAATTTAGAAATAGAAACAGAAACCTTTGCAAAAGTGATCCTCGACGAAAGAACAGGCACGATAGTAATGGGATCTGATGTAAGGGTAAACACAGTGGCAATATCCCACGGTAATCTAACAATAAAAATCACCAGCAACGAACAGGTAAGTCAGCCCAATCCACTTTCTAAAGGTGAAACAAAGGTCACAAAACAAACAGAAATAAAAGTGGAAGAGGATAAAGCAAAACTCATGGTATTACCAGAAGGTGTAAGGATCAGCGATCTTGTAAAGGGGCTTAATGCAATAGGTGTAACCCCAAGGGATCTAATAGCAATCCTTCAGGCAATAAAATCTGCAGGTGCTTTGCAAGGGGATTTAGAAGTCATCTAAGGGGGAAAATATGAACGCAATCAATAGCATATCAAACAAAAATTTCCTGAACATCGATAGGGAAAAACAGCTAAAGGATGCATGTGAGCAGTTTGAGGCTCTATTTTACGATATGGTGATGAAATCGGCAAGAAAAACAATCCCAAACAACGGGATCATCAAAAGGAACTTTGGAGAAGAGGTATTCACAGAGATGCTGGATACAAAATTTTCTGAAACAATTGCAAAGAATAGTAAAAATGGGCTTAAGGATCTACTTTTTGAACAATTGAAAGGAACTCTTGATAGTAATTACACAGGAAAAAATGTTAGCCAGGTGGGAAAATTTTACCCCAAACTTATGGCATAGATGTTGCTGAAAGACTTATAAAAGAGGTCGGAAGAGGATATTGAAAAATATTCTAAAGTAGTGTAGAAATTGGTCGATATAGTCGCTAAGGAGAAACGAAGGAGTAAGACATGAGAGTAGAAGATAAATATATAACAAACTACGAAAAGGTAAGTGGATTGAAGAAAAATAGTTCTGATAACGCCAAAGCTAAAGAGGGATCCAAAGAGAGACCTTCTACTGTGGCAAAATCAGAAGTATCTTCTCTCTTAAACATGGTAAAGTCTGCTCCTGAAGTAAGACAAGACAAAGTCGACCAGATCCGCAATCAGATAGAAGCAGGCACCTATAATGTATCAGGCAAAAAGGTGGCTGAAAAGATTGTAGGCGCTGCACTAAACAACCTCTTTTAAAAAAGCTGAACATTTCTAAAACTGAAAATTGGAGGTAGTTATGGAAACAATCCAGAACCTTATAGGTGTACTCAAACAGCAGCTTGATCTATATCACTCTATTTATGACCTTTTAAGGGAAGAAAAGAGCTATATTTCAAAATGGCAAATAGATAAAACCCTTGAAACTGTAAAGCAGAAAGAGACCCTTCTATATAAAGAGAAGCTTTTGGATGAAGCTCGTGAAAAGATCGCAAAATCGATTCAGAAGTCTATGAACCTGAAAAATGCTTCTCTGATGGAACTCATAGACGCATGCACAGATGAACCCCTAAAGAATGAACTTATAAACTTAAGAAAGGAGATTCTCGATATAACCAATAAGATATATTCCGAAAATATGGCTATAAAGATCCTCTATCATACTAATTTACAGCTCATAAGAGACTTCTTTGAACAGATCGGTATGGTGGAAAATAGCTCTTATGACAATTATGGTACCGTAAATCTCAAGAGCACAGGTGTAGTAAGGAGTGCTTAACAACTTTTTTTCATACCATTAGGAGAATAGTATGGCAAATATATTTGGCATTTTACATACAGGGGTTTCAGGGCTTTTCGTAGCTCAGGCTGGCATCGATGTAACAGGACACAACATAGCCAACCTGAATACTGAAGGGTATTCCCGTCAAAGAGCGATAATCTCTACAGAAACACCTCTCAATGTACATCCAGGCCCCTTTGGTAGAGGTGCAAGACTCGATGCAGTTTTGAGAACCTACGACGATGTTTTAGCAAAAACTTTGAGAAACGAAACAAGCTCATTCTCCTACTGGGGTAATCTTCAGGCAACTTTGGATAAGGTAAAGATGTATTTCAATGAATTGGAATCTGGCTCAGGGATTGGTGATGACCTAAAAGAGTATTTCAACGCGTGGTCAGATCTATCCAACACTGCACCAGACAACTCCGATGAATCGTATGTAAAAAGAAGAACCCTCATCGAAAAAGCAACCACTCTTACGATGAAGATAAGGGAAAGTTATAACAATTTGGAAGGGATAAGAAAGCAGAATGATAGTAATATATTAAATAAAACAGACAAGATAAACAACTTGGCCACCAACATAGCATACCTAAACTATCAGATCGCAAAAGCAGAATCAGGTGGCAACAAAGCAAACGACTTGAGAGACAGAAGGGACTTATTGCTAAACGATCTCAGTAAGCTGGTAAACTTTGTCTCCTCTGAGCAGGATGATGGTCAACTTTCGATATTTGTGGGTGGTATTGCATTGGTGGATACCGCACAAGCAAATAAACTTTTTGTCGTAGAAAATAAGGAAAACAACGGACACTATGATATCTATTGGGGAGCAGCAAGTGCCGATTCACCACAGGTGAATATCACAGACAAAATCACTGGTGGAGAACTCTACGGAGAACTAAAAACACGGGATGCCTACATAGGTAAGTATATAAAACAACTCGATGAGTTAGCTTCAAATCTCATCATCAATACGAATCAACTCCATAGCTTAGGACAAGGATTGAAAAGGTTTGACCAGATTACCTCCAATAATGGAGTGATAAACCCTTCTTACAGGTTTGATGAAGATGCAGGAAAATTTTTCTATCCGATAAACAAAGGGACATTCAGAATTGCCCTATACAATAGTGAAAATCAATTGGAGAGATACTACGATATAGATATCGATCCAGCTAAAGACTCTTTGAATTCCATTATTCAGAAAATCTCAGATGCCGATGGGGATTCAAATGGTGGTAAGATTCAAGCATATTTGGCAGAGAATAATACGATCAAGATATCCGTAGCATCAGGGTATACTTTCACATTCAAAGAGGATTCCTCCAATTTCCTTGTGGCTGCGGGACTTAATTCATTTTTCAAAGGTACATCTGCAAAGGATATCGAACTTAGTTCCCTCGTACAAAACGACTCTGAATTTATAGCCACATCCCTCACGGGTGAGCCTGGTGATAACCAGAATGCATTGAAAATTTCCAACCTAAAATACACATCGATTTCAAATGGAATTACAATAGATGAGTTTTATACCACTTTTGTATCGATGATAGGAAATGATAAAAGTCAGGTGGATATATTCTACAATACGAAGAAAAATGTGGTTCAAGAGCTTCAGATCAAGTTGGATCAGATTCAGGGTGTATCGATGGATGAGGAGTATACAAATCTCATTAAATTCCAGAAAGCATACGAGGCAAACGCAAGATTTATAACTGCAGTGGACCAGATGATCGATAAGTTGATAAATGGTACTGGGTTGGCAGGTAGATAAGAGGTGAGTTATGAGAGTTACCTTTAACATGCTTTCATTAAAATACTTAAACAATCTGGGAAGTAGCTTAGAAAAGGTAACTATTGCTAATGATAAAGTTACTAAGGGTAGAAGTCTCATAAATCCTGAATCGGATGTGGTTTACTACGCATCAGCTCTGAATATTCAAAGAACTGTTGACGAAGGTCAGCAGTTTGTAAGAAATGCAGAAAATGCCATCAGCTGGCTAAACAATTACGATAACGAACTCCAAAGAGCCTTTGATATAATAAGAAGTGCAAAAAATGAATACGCAGTTGCTGGAGCAAACGATAGTCAAAATGCTGTAAGTAGAAAAGCCTTGGCTGGGGATGTATCCAATCTTTTACAATCCCTCGTGGATGTAGGCAATGCAAACTATTTCGGAAGATATTTCTTTTCCGGATTCAAAACAGACACAAAAGCCTTTGCCGCAGATAAAAGAGAGGTAAGCTCCGTAAAGATCAGTGGTAATGTACAGGATGCAGATATAATCAAGAGAAATGTTTTCGCTGACCTGCCTGAACTAAAAGAGGGTAGTTATAAGCTCAGTGTGAAGATAGACGCCGATTATGCTATAATCTCTCTGAAAAATTCGAAAGGGAACGATATAATCATCGATTCAAACGGTTCTGATGAATCTGCTAAGAATGGTAACTTTGCTGGTACACAACTAAAGGTAAGATATAAACCGGGTGAAGTGGTAAACTTGGGTGTTGGTATTGCTGTGAAGTTGCCATCTACACCAAATGGATTTGATGCGTCATTCTATTATAAACCAGGTGATGACATAAACTACATGGGGGATAAAGGACTAATCAATACAAAAATCGGTTATCAGCAAGATGTTACCATAAATTTCACAGGGCAAGAGGTTTTCACAGAAGTAGAAAGGGTGGTAAGAGGTACAAGATACAATACGATAAAAGGCTTACAGATAACTGAGACAACAAAATTTTCCGAAATAGACGGTGCAAACATTGGTAAGGCTGATTACATAGAAGTTTCCGGGACAGACCACAATGGGCTAAAAGTAGGTGCTGCAAGGATCATTGGTATAGACAATGTGGATCTAAACATGACAAGCTATACATCCGCCCAGAGAACCCTTCAAATTGAATACGCTGGAAAGTTAAGAAACATCACATTGGAAAATAGAAGCTACAAGGATGTAGATGATGTGGTATTCTCATTAAATAGAGAAATAGAATCTTTAGGTTGGAGCGAGGAGATCGAGGTAAAAGCAGATGGAGACAAACTCCTCTTTACCACAACAAGGACAGGCAATGCAGTTAAACTTAAATTATTATCAGATGCCAAAAACCCCTTTGGTCTTCCAACCTCCATCGAAGCAAAGGGGAGAGATACCACCTTTGAAATAGGATACAGTGATTTTAATACAAATGATCCTTTAGCGATAATCTTCTCTGCTGTAGATACCACAGCAGCAATTACTCTCTATTTTGACAATAATAGAATTTCATTAGCAGCATCCGCAGGTAGAACCCTCGCAGGCGTTGTTACACAACTAAACAATGCATTACAATCACAGAAATTGGATGGTATCTACAATTTTAGAGAATCATCAGGACAATTGATACTCGAAAAGACAAATATCGATTTTACAAATACAACAGTCTTGACAGGGAAATTAGAGGATGGCACAAACAACATTTACAAAACAGTAAACCCAAGACAGATCGGCTATCCATCCGCAAATGAAAAGAGTGTCTCAGATCTTTTGAAATTCATAGAAGAACTCTACGATAACACCGTAGATGCAAAATTAGAAGATGGCAGGATAGTGGTGAGTGATAAAAGAGGTGGAACGAGTAGATTCTCCATAAGACTTACCCCAAGTAATAACGGATTAGGCTATCCAGAAGTGGAACCAAAAGCTATATTAAAGGGTAGATACACAGGCGGTATGGATGATGAATGGATCATTTCTCTAACTTCATCTGGCACACTGAGAACCATCACCATAAAAGATAAAAACAATAGCATAATAAAGGTACTAAATAATATAGATGCCAACAACTACCGTGGAGAAGAGATCGACTTGGGCTATGGAGTGAAATTTGTACTACCATCCGATAGCAATGGAACAGTCGCTTCAACTTTGAGCTTTAAAGTACAACTAAAAAGTGCCACAAGCCTCAGTTTTGGTGATATGAACATCGTACAAGAGGGGAAGAATGTAAATACATTTAGATCCTTAAAAAATCTCTACGATGCCCTCAACTTGGATATTCCAAAAGCAGGAATTGGAGCACCATCCGCTTGGAGAGACGATAAATTTAAATCAACAATGAAGCCATACTTAGACGGAAACTTTAGAGGAAACTACAACGATCAGTGGACCTACGAAGTTTTGACCCAAGATAAAAAGACATCCTTTTATTTACAAAAAGAATTAAATACTACATCCGTATCAGATATGCAAAACAGCGGTACAGTAAACTTTGATCTCGTATTCACCGATAAGAATGGCACCTTAAACAGAGTACAATTCACCAATGTAAACATCTCTAATATCGTAGAAACGATCAATTCAAACAACACACTTGCCCAAAATAACATCAGGGCAGAAATCGTAAACGGCAAACTTGTGGTCAACTCAGGTTCGGGACTTCAGGAGATCGAACTAAATCCAACAGATCAGGCTTCTGCTAATCTCTTAGGGTACTCTACAACCTACGATCATGACAACAATCCAAATACAGCCGAAGTGCCAACAGATTATAGAACTATTTTCAATAAGAACACTCTAAACCTAAACTTATCAAGCTCCACCGATGCCCAGAGAACGATCACTTTTAGATACTTCGATGGAACAACCTGGCAAACATCTTCCATAAGAGTAGATAAGAAGGATTATACAGACCTCGATGCCCTCGTAAGTGAACTAAACTCAAAGATTACCTCAAGTGGCATCACAAACATAACTGCAGTCAAGATAAATAATCAACTCACCTTCCAATATTCTGGGACTATTACAAACCTACTCGTTTCTGGTGATCATGAGGGAACATTAGGATTTTTCAAGGCTGGGGATGAATTAAAGGTAAAGGTTTCCAATTCTAAAGGGGAACTGGTGAATGAACTGAAATTCGACACGGCAAATAAAACAAAATTTGTAGCAGATGGGGTAAGATTGGCCTTCAATAGCGGAGTTGCCTACGCTACAGATTCTTTTACCTCTACTGTAGGGTCTGGTATCAATTACGAAATCGGTGTGTTAGACAAGGCTGAAAACCAGATCAATGAAAAACTTACAATGGCAGGAACCCGCAAAAATAGAGCCGATTCAGTGGTAAACTTTCAAGCAACACTGAAAACTGTTGCTGAGGATATAAAATCGAAATACTTAGGTTCGAGAACAGAGGATGCCACAAGGGCGATCACAGAATTTCAGCTTGCCCAGCAGGCTTATCAAGCTGCACTTGCCACGGCATCTAAGATAATGCAGCTTTCAATATTAGATTATATAAGATAGGAGGCAATATATGCAAACTAATGTCAGTGCAAAAACTAAAACAAAACAGATGGAGAAAAAAGTTCTCTACTCCCTTAAATATGGGAAATTGGAATTTACCGAAAACGACATTTTCTATATGACTTCACCCCTTCTCGGGTTTGCCCATTTGAGCGACTTTTTGCTCATCTCATCCGAAGAGCATCTACCATTTTACATCTATCACTCAGCAGAGGATCCCACTGTCTCATTTGTAGTGATCGATATAAAAACATTCTTCCCCGATTATGCACCTGAGATCCACAAAAGGGATCTTAAAGTACTTCAGGCAAAATCTAAAGATGATTTGGTACTTTTCGGCATCGTTGTAGTACCTGCAAATCCGAAAGAGGCTACCGTCAATCTAAAAGCGCCCCTTGCCATCAATGTGCAAAAAAAGCTTGCAAAACAGATAATTTTGGAGGATGATAGATACCAGATCAAAACACCACTATTTAAGGAATAATGTATGCTGGTACTCACCCGCAAGGTTGGTGAAAGTTTAATAATAGGCGACGATATCGAGATAAAGATCGTTGAGGTAAATCAAAAGTCTGTAAAAGTGGGTATAGATGCACCGAAGTCTATCTCTGTGTACAGAAAGGAGATTTACGAGGCGATAAAGCAGGAGAATATCGAGGCTACGGCACAGGAGAATATAGTCTCACTTCTGGATTATATGAAGAAAAAACAGACCTAAACCTTTAGGATCGTTAGCCAGAAGATAAACGAGAAGATAGACAGCAAAGTAGCCAACATTATCGAGCTGCTGGACAGATCTTTATCCCCACCCATCATATCCGCCAATACAAAATTCACCGTTGCTGGTGGTGATGAGAGCATAACTATCAATGTCTTTGCTACTATGTCGAGTTTTATGTTAAATGTGTATATTAGCATCAATGCAATCATGGGAAGAACTAAGAGTTTCATCGCTACTACAAGAGAAAGGTAAAATTTATTCCCCCTAAGATACTTCAGATTTATCGTGGCACCTATCCCTATCAATGCTAAAGGTAGTGCAACTTTGCTCACTATGTCGATTGCCCTTGTGATGAATACAGGAAGTTCTATTTTAAAATAAGAAAAAACAAGCCCCAATATACATGAAAAAGCGATGGGGTTGATTAGAGTTGATTGTATAAACAGTTTGAGTTTACTCTTGTTCTGCTCCTTTCCTATACTCAAGGATACTACGGACAAAAGATTGACAAAAGGAACGATTATGGCCATCAGTACGCTTCCCACCGAAAGCCCTTCCTTCCCGAAGGCATAGAAACATACCGGTAATCCCATATAGGCATAGTTTGCCCTGAAGTTGTTCATTGCAAAGGTACCGATACTGTTTTGTGGCATTTTGATGAGTTTACCGAGAATAAAGCTCAGCATAAAAACTGCAAAAATCGAAACCACCATTACACTTAAGATTGGGAGGTAATGCTGGGTGTGGAGTTCCGTTTTAGAAATTTCGTAAAATAGTAATGATGGTAGAAAGAAATTAAATATAAGTTTGTTATTTATCTTTATATATTCATCATTGAGATATTGATAGTATTTTAATAGATATCCGAAAAATACTACTAAAAAAATAGGTAATACGAGTAAAGTAGTAGTTAGCATTAAAAAATCGGAGGAGCTTTAATCTCCTCCGAATATTCATTATTAGTCGAGATCTACTTTGATATCCCAGTTCTTGATTCTCATTGTTCCATTTCTTTCGAGGTTGAGTTGCATCTTGAAGCAACGATCAAACAACTGAGGCTCGTGTCCAACACCTTTTCTCAAGCACTCTCTTTCTGCCATTTCGAGGTATTCCATAAGGATAGGCTTGTATTCTGGGTGAGCACACTTCTTGATTATTTCACGAGCTCTATCTTTTGGAGCAAGACCTCTTAAGTCTGCCAATCCCTGCTCTGTAACGAGTACATCAAGGTCATGCTCTGTATGGTCGATATGTGGAGCCTTTGGAACTACGCATGTAATACCGATTGGGTCAGTTTTTGATGGACGAGTTGAAGGTGTATGCATGATTGAGAGATAAGCGTTTCTCAAGAAGTCACCCGAACCACCCAAACCGTTGATCATTCTTGTACCACCAACAAGGGTAGAGTTTGCATGTCCATAGATATCAAACTCAACAGGTGTATTCATAGCGATACAACCAAGTCTTCTGATTACTTCAGGAGAGTTTGATATAGAAAGTGGTCTAAGAGTTATCTTTGGAGCATAGAAATCCATCTTATCAAAGAATCTTGGGAAACCTGGAGTCTCAGAAAGAGAGAGTGAGCATGCAGAAGCATAATCTAATTTACCAGAATCGAAGAGATCGAGCATTGTATCCTGAAGAACTTCTGTGTAAACAGTCAGATTGTAGAAATGACCTTTAACCAATCCACCCACAACTGCGTTAGCAATAGAACCAACCCCAGACTGGAGTGGAAGTAAGTTCTTAGGTAATCTACCCTTTTTAACCTCAAAATCGAAGAAATCGAGGATATGTGCAGCGATTGTATCGGAAGTATCGTCGAGTTCAGAGAATAGTCTACCCTTATCTCTGTACTTAGACTCTACGATAGCGATGATCTTATTTGGATCGCATGGCACATAAGGAGTACCAACTCTATCATTTGCCTTAGTGATAGGGATGATCTGTCTGTGAGGAGGATGCTTTAAAACCATGATGTCGTGCATACCTTCAAAGGATGGCTCACCAGTATTAACCTCGATGATGATCCTATCACATACCATGAGAATTTCTGGGATCACACCGCAAGATGAAGTAGGAACAAGTCCTCCATCCTCAGTAATAGCTGATACCTCGATAATTGCGAGATCTAACTTACCTGTTTCAGTATCTTTTGTATAGAAACCATACCCCAAATCCTGAGCAAAGAGAGAAAGGTGCTTATCACCCATTCTAATTCTACCTTCGTTTATACCCTTCTGAATGTTTTTACCAGTCTGGTATGGCCATCTCCTATCGATCATGTCAAGAGCAGCCCACCTGTCCTCAGTTTCTGCACCAACAGATGCACCGATGAAAAGATTAAATTTCCACTGTCCTTGCAGGTTGTTCTTTTCAACATAATCTGCAAGAGCTATTGGTACTGCTTTTGGGTAACCTGCAGGAGTGAAACCTGACCATCCCAAGTTCATACCTGGTTTGAAAAATTGAATGGTGTCTTCAGCCTTCATAACCTTTGAAAGAAGACTTTTCATCCTTACTCTGGATTCAAGTGTACCGTAATCTGACATGTATTCCTCCTAAATTTTCCGCTTATTGCGGTTTTTTATTTATGTTAAAACGATTTTTTGCATCCTTCAAACTCGGGATCTGCTCCCTTACCATAGAGATCTTCGATATATCGATCTCAGCAGAGGCTACACCTTCCTCTTCCCCTAAGGCAAATAGCTGCTCACCCCACGGATCAAATGCCGCAGAGTATCCACATTTTAAAACCTTTTCACCCCTGACAACCGAAGAGGAAGAGCATCCAACCACAAAAGCCTGATTTTCGATAGCCCTTGCCCTCAAAAGTGTAAGCCAGTGAGATGACTTTGCCGCAGGCCAGATCGCAGGCACTAAGAAGACCTCAGCACCACCATACGCACCAATCCTAAAAACCTCAGGGAACCTTATTTCGTAGCAAGTAGCCATTGCAAACTTGATCCCTTTATATTCAAAAACTGTTATGTCATTTTCAGCACTTTTAAAATACTCATCCTCCCTTTGAGGGGAAAAGAGGAATTGCTTGCGATATTTAGCAATTATACCATCACTTGAAATGGCAAAAACAGTGTTGTAAATAGCATCTCCATCGATCTCAGGCATAGAAGATACAATGATTTTATCTTTTGCGTTTGATTTTAATAAGCTTGTAATATTGATCATTTCTTCTGCATGACGATTAAGCCCCTGATAATCGAACCCGCAAAACCACATCTCAGGCAGAAGCACAACATCGGACACACAAGACGATATTCTATTGATAAAGTTATTGATATTGCTTTTTACATCTCCGGTATAAATTGTATCCTGTATACAAGCAACTCTTATATTTTTTACCATGTATTCTTTTTAAAACAATATCTCTAAAATGTCAAGCACTAAATATAAAGAAATAGTATAGATTTTTTCTATTGATTAAATTGATATTTTGCAATTGAAAAGAATGATACTTTTTATTATAAAAAGGTATTAGGATTGCAAGGAGGTGTTATGAAAGAGGTAACTGTCAGCTATCTAAAAGGTGACATCACAGAACTTTTTACAGATGCCATTGTAAATCCTGCAAACAGCGCTTTGAAATTAGGAGGCGGAGTTGCAGGAGCCATCGCAAGAAAAGGGGGCGAAGAGATCCAGAAAGAGTGTGATAAGATAGGTCATTGCCCTGTAGGTCAGGCTGTGATCACCACCGGTGGCAAACTGAAAGCAAAATATGTAATTCACACTGTAGGACCGAGATACGGCATCGATAACCCCTCTGACAAGCTCCTCTATGATGCAGTTTTTAATGCCCTCAAGGTTGCAGAGGAAAATAAACTCTCATCGATTGCTCTTCCAGCCATCTCAACAGGGATATTCGGATATCCCAAAAGGGAGGCAGCAGAGATCATCACCAAAGCAATACACGACTTCATAGAAACAGAACCAAAATATCTACAGGATATTGTGCTTTGTCTATTTGATGATGAGGACTATAACATATTTGTGAGTTTCTCTGAACACGACCATGACCACTGATTCGATCATATTCTTCATATTCTTATCGTTATTCCTGATTTTCTCTTTCATTAAAAATAGAATATCAAAAGATAGTTCAGAATGGACTCTGTACGGCAGAAATCTCAACTTCATTCAAGTGGCTTTTCTCATTGTAGGTACCCTTGTGGGGGGAGCATCCACCATCGGTACAACACAGATGGCTTACGAATACGGTGCACCATCCCTTATATTCACATTATCAAGTGCCGTTGCCTGTTTGATATTGGGATTCTTCTTCTCCTATCATTTAAGAGAATCGGAAAGTATCACCGTCATCGAACTAATAGGCAAAACCTTTGGCAAAACCACAAGAAGATACCTTTCCATCTTTGCACTGAGTGGGATATTTTTACAAACAGTGGCACAGATGATCGCCGCCTCATCGATAGTAAGAACGAATATAAATGTGTCATTTAATTTCTCAATACTGATCACATCAATTTTTATTTTCTTCTTTATCGTTCTTTTCGGTATCAAAGGGGCATCCTTTTTGGGGCAGTATAAATTTTATATGCTATACATTATCGTGTTCATCTCATTATTTATAATTTTTAAAAAAGATTTCTATTTTGCCAAACCTGTTTTAAAAGAATATGGCAACGCAAGAGGGATAAAGGATATAGTTTCAACAATATTAGGAGTGTTATCCACCCAAACCTACTTGCAGGCTATTTTTGCAGCAAAAGATATAAAACATGCCCGTAATGGTGCACTATTAGCAGCAGCTATCATCCCACCTGTAGGTATCGGATTTTACCTCATAGGGATCTATATGAAGGTACACTATCCCGATATCGTAGTGTCAGCAGATACCTTAGCGATATTTATAAAATTACATTTACCAGCAATTATCTCATCACTATTTTTGGTTTTCATTTTTATCATATCGATCGGTACTGCATCGGGGCTATTTTTAGGGACCCTTACTATGCTATTTGAAGATCATATCAAACATTTCTTAAGAAATAAGAAAGAAAATAGCATTAACCTTTATAGGATGTTGGGTGTATTCTTAATAATGATATCAGCAATAATAACAATGAATGTAAAAAGCAGTATCTTAGAGTGGAGTTTCTTATCGATGGGTTTGAGGGGAACAGCAATATTTCTACCTCTGATAATAATCGTGTTTAAGATAAAATGGGATAAAAGAATACTTTGTCTGATATACTTGCTACCTATAGCATATATTGCATTCGTATTATCACACTATTTCAAACTATAGACAATAAGTCCTATATACTCTTTCAAGCTTTTTGCAATGGTATTCATATTCGAAGCGGTCGGTAAAAAATCGAAAATAGTATATACACCGTCATACTTAAAGTCGGTAGCTTGAGGGCATACACCTTTTATTCCAGCCTTTTCAAATAAAAGAACGCTCCTTTTCATGTGGTAGGCAGAGGTGATAAGGATGACTTTGTCATCCAGTTTCGAACTCTCGATGATCTTTTTGGTAAATTTAGCATTTTCCACGGTATCTTTGCTTTCCCTATCCACGAAGATAACTTTTTTATCTATCCCCAATTCAATCAATTTGTTCTTCATAACATCCGCCTCAAAGGGCATATCATCACTCACCCTACCGCCCGATACTATGAATCTTTTGCCACCATCTTTTCCAAGTTGAAACCCTTTTACCACTCTCTTAAAGGCATCCTCCATCAATTCACCATTCCCATACACACCCCCACCCAGAATAACGAGTAAATCACCATCACACCTCGCGTCACGATACCCTTTTTCAAGAGGATATACAAAAAGGTCCTTCACAGGAGAAATTGAAAAAAGGTATAAAAATATTGCAAAACCCACCATTAGGTATCTTTTCCATCCTTTTAGCCAGGAAGCGGCCAGTATGAATCCTACGATGAAGATGCCGGGTGGAATTATAAAGTAATACGATAATTTTTTGAGAAAAAGCATTATCTATTTCTTACCTTTGTTCCAACTATCCTTCAAACCTACCGTTTTATTGTAAACTAATTTCTCTTTTGTAGAATCCTCATCTTTTCTGAAGTACCCATTTCTCAAGAACTGATAATACTCTTCATCACACTCAGCCAAAAACGGCTCAGCCTTTGCAGTTATCACTACCAGAGAATTGGGATTTATATAATCGGTAAAACTCTTACCTTCCTCCACATCATCGGGGTTCTCTTTGGTAAAAAGGTGATCGTAAAGCCTTACCTCTACATCGATCGATTCTTTGGCAGAGACCCAATGAATCGTACCTTTAACCTTTCTTCCATCATTGGTCCAGCCACCACGGCTATCTGGATCGTAGGTGCAGTAGATCTCCTCAACCTCTCCTTTCTCATTCTTTTTATACCCTGTGCAAGTTACATAATAGCCGTGCTGCAGTCTTACCTCCTTTCCTGGTGCCAATCTAAAAAATTTAGGATCTGGTTCCTCCATAAAGTCATCCCTTTCTACATATAGAACCTTTGAAAATGGGATCTTCCTCTTGCCCATCGATTCATCTTCAGGGTTGTTTACTGCATCCATCATCTCTATCTTATCATCGGGATAATTTGTAATTATAAGCCGTACAGGGTTGAAAACCACCATTACCCTCTGAGCCCTCTTATTTAAATCCTCTCTGATACAGTACTCTAACATGCCGTAATCCACAACACTATTGCTCTTTGCCACACCGATCATGTCTGCAAACTTTCTGATCGATTCAGGGGTATACCCTCTTCTTCTTAGTCCACTGATTGTAGGCATTCTGGGGTCATCCCAACCCCTTACGAAACCATCTTCCACCAATTTTAACAATTTTCTTTTACTCATCACTGTATAGGTGAGATTAAGTCTTGCAAACTCTATCTGCTGAGGATGGTAAACCTCAAGTTCATCCAAAAACCAATCGTAAAGAGGTCTATGGTCTTCAAACTCAAGGGTACATATAGAGTGGGTTACCCCTTCAATGGAGTCCTCCAAACCGTGTGCCCAATCGTAGGAAGGGTATATACACCATTTGTCCCCCGTTCTGTGATGAGGCTTTTTTATAATACGATACATCACAGGATCCCTCATATTTATATTTGGTGAAGCCATATCTATCTTGGCCCTTAGTACCGCCTCGCCCTCTTCAAACTCACCATTTTTCATCTTTTCAAAAAGCTCTAAATTCTCTTCTACACTCCTATCCCTATATGGGCTATTTTTACCCGGTTCTGTAAGTGTCCCTCTGTACTGCCTCATCTCCTCAGGTGAAAGGTGGCACACATAAGCATTCCCCTTTTTGATCAGTTTTACCGCCATTTCGTACATAAAATCGAAATAGTCGGAAGCATAGCATTCCTTTTCGCCCCAATCGAAACCAAGCCATTTTACATCCCTTTTGATCGATTCCACATATTCTGTGTCCTCTTTTTCCGGATTGGTATCATCAAACCTCAGATTACATTTTCCATTGAACTTCAATGCCAAACCGAAATTAAGGCAAATCGATTTAGCGTGCCCTATGTGGAGATAACCATTCGGCTCTGGAGGAAACCTCGTGATAACATTTTTCACCTTACCCGATTTTAGATCATTTACTATAATCTCTTCTATAAAATTTGATGGCACAATATCCATTCTATTCTCCCTATATAGTAAAATATTTTGCTTTATCGCTGTGAACAATAATTGCAGAGGTGGTAAATTCTGGCACCATCTGAAATGTCTCTGTAATTGAGACCCCTATCTGTGATGCATTTAAAAGATCTATGATCTTTTTGTTTCCCTCCAGATCGGGACAAGATGGATACCCAAAGCTGTATCTAAGGCCCCTATACCTATTCGCCAAAATCCCCTCTATCGATTGAGGCTCGTTTTCCACAATCCCCAATTCATACCTTATCTGTCTGTGCCAATACTCCGCCAAAGCTTCTGTAAATTCTGTAAAAAATCCGTGATATAAAAAGTACTCTTTGTATTTATGATCTTTAAGTTCTTTCAAAAACTCCACAGGTTTCATCCCCAAGGTAACGATCTGCATCGGTAGTATATCCACGATCCCCTTATTGATCGGTTTGAAGTAGTCTGCAAGGCAGAGATAAGGTTCTTTCTGCTGTCTTGGAAAACGGAGTCTATCCATTTCGTTGCCTGATTCGTCAAGTAGGATTATATCATCCCCATCACTTACCACTCTGAAGTATCCATACCTTACCTTCATCTCCACAAGGTTTTCATTCTTTACCCTTTCAACAATTTTTTCGTATTCAGGTTTGACAACATCTTCGAGCATCTTATCATACTCACTTGTCGTTTGCTCTTTCAGTTTTTTATAGCCCCATCTATTCGTCCAAAGTGTTCTTTTATTTAAAAACTTTTCTACATCGTTGAAATTGAGATCTCGAACTTCTCTAACTCCTAAAAATGGTGGCTGTGGCACGATGGTTGATGAGAAATCGTTTTTTACACTTGAAGTTTTTACACCAGTTGAAATCTCAGACTTTTTAGATGAGTTCTCTTTTGCTTCACCGTAGTTGGCAAACTCAACATCCTCCTGTAGATAAGATATCGCCGAAAAAGCATCCTTGCAGTAATACACCTTTCCATCGTATACAGGTACACATTCATTCTTTACATAACCTTCCGTGAGAGCAGCTCCACCCAAAAGAACTTTTAATTTCAAACCTCTTCGCTTTATCTCCTCCAAATTCTCCTTCATAATGATTGTAGATTTTACCAGAAGTCCACTCATACCGATGGCATCAGCCCCCACCTCGATAGCCTTTTCTATCATCTCTTCCACTGGAACCTTTATTCCCAGATTATATACTTTATATCCATTATTGGAAAGTATTATATCCACGAGATTCTTACCGATATCGTGAACATCCCCTTTCACGGTGGCAAGCACCACCTTCCCCTTAGGTTCGGTATCCTTCTTCTCCATAAACTTTTCCAAGTAGGAGACAGACTTCTTCATCACCTCAGCTGATTGAAGAACAAAAGGTAAAAGCATCTTCCCCTGCCCAAAGAGATCACCGATCTCCTGCATACCATTCATAAGTATATTATTTATAATATCGTATGGTGAATACTTCTTAAGAAGTTTATCAAGGAGAGTTTCTAAATCTGTCTTATCCCCTTTTTTCAACTTCACAATAAGTATCTCTTCATCTGACATGTCGAAGGTTGAAACTACTACATCTTCATCCTTTTTGGTGCTATAATACTCAATAAACCTCTCCAAAGCACCTTCTTCACCGTTGATCAGGTTTTCCGCTAATTTGTACTCTTCTGCAGGAATGGAGGTCTCTGGAAGTATCTTAGAAGCATGGACGATCGCCATATCCAAACCTGCTTCCACAGCTTTTCTTAAAAAAACTGAATTTAGAATTACCCTGCTCTTTGCAGAAAGCCCAAAGGATACATTGCTAAGTCCCAAAAGAGTTTTTACACCTTTGAGTTCAGATTTTATCATTCTGATAGCTTCAAGGGTCTCCAATGCTGCAAACCTAAGCGTGGGATCTCCACTACCGATGGAAAATGTAAGGGGATCTATGATTAGATCCTCTGCATCATAGCCGTATTCCATTGTGAAAACATCGTATATCCTCTTTGCAACTTCAAATTTCCTTTTAGCCGTCATCGCCATACCATCTTCATCGATAGTAAGCCCTATGACTGCAGCAGGAAAGGACTTTACAAGGGTCAGTACCTTGTGAAGTTTTTTGCCACCATCTTCAAAATTTATAGAATTTATGATAGGTTTTCCGCTATATCTTTTGAGTGCCTCCTCCAACACATCCGGCTCGGTGGTATCGATAACTGCAGGTAGCATCGACATCCTGTTTACCATAGAGATAAACTTCGCCATATCCCTCTTTTCATCCCTACCAGCATAAGCAACGCATATATCCACAAAATGAGCCGCATCATCCTCCTGCTCTTTTACGATTTTAAGCATCCCGTCAAAATCGTCCTTTAAAAGAAGTTCTCTAAATGCCTTACTGCCATTTGCATTTGCCCTTTCACCGATGAGTGCTGGTGGAGGATCCTGATGAAGGTTAGTGGCAGAATATATACTTGAAGCAACCCCTTTTATAAGAAATCTCGAACTATTTGGTAAAGAGTGTCTATCGCAAACTTTTCTTAGTTCTTTTATATGATCATACCCTGTTCCACAACAGCCACCTATTATGGAGATGGGAAATTGTCTGAGAAGATCATCCATGATCTCAGACATCCTTTCTGGAGTCATACTGTATACAAACTTTCCATTGATATTCATCGGTAATCCAGCATTAGGTATGCAGGAGATCCTCCCACCCCAACTATTGGAGAGGGTATTGAGGGAATCGTACATCATATCGGGACCCAAGGCACAGTTTATACCCAAAGAGTAGATCGGATAACTTCCTATGGTGGCAGATACAGCCGTGAGATCAGAACCCGTGAGCATCGTACCATTTGTTTCCACCGTAACCGATACCATTATCGGAAGATCTACCTTCTTCTCTTCCATCGATTTTCTTATACCATTTATCGCTGCCTTTATCTGAAGCATGTCCTGACAGGTCTCGATAATGAATAGATCCACTCCACCATCTATCAAAGCAACCCCTTGCTCGTGATACATGAAAAATAGGTCATCGTAAGATATATGCCCCAAGCTTGCCAATTTCGTACCTGGTCCTACAGAACCAGCCACAAACTTACCATATTTAGAAGCCGCTTTTTTTGCTATCTGTGCAGCATGAAAATTTATATCGTAAACATACTCCTCTAATCCATACTCAGATAATACGAGCCGTGTGCCTCCGAAGCTATTGGTCTCAACCACATCGGCACCAGCCTCCAAAAAATTCCCATGGATCTCCTCGATGATCTGCGGTGCAACGATATTGAGGTATTCATTGCAACCATTTTTCCCTCGCCATACATCATCAGCAATATTATACTTCTGAATATTTGTCCCCATCGCCCCATCGAAAAGAATTATTTTATTTTTAGCAAATTCTATAAAATTACCCATTCCTACCTCTCAATCTTGATCTATACACCAAATAGATACCTACTAAAACTATGATAAAGCTCACAATATGTGGTGCCCTGAAATAACCTACCATCAGGTCATCAGCTCTAAAAGTGGTAACAATACCCCTAATCACACCGTAAAATATAAGGTATAACCCCGTGATCATACCTTTTCCAATCTGCTCATCTTTTTTCCATAGATAAATCAATATCACGGCACCGATAAAATTTAGAATCATTTCATAAAAAAATGTAGGATGAACAGGTAAAGAACCGAATTCCAAATACGCAGGTGGATTATATTTTGAAGGAAATCTGATACCAAAAGGGACATACTCTTTGAGTTCGTACACTCTATTTTGAAACTCCACAAGCAATACCTTCTTTTCAATGATCAATCTATTGAGCAAATTCATCCCCTCCACACCGTCAGGTAAATTAAAGGTTGACTTTACCGTTTTCCAGAATTCTGGGAAAACATTTTTTAATCTAAAAATAATATCTGGTGGTGTAATCGTTGGTACACCGTGGGCTTCACCATTGGCAAAATTTCCAAACCTACCGATACCCTGTCCAAGCAGTAAAAACGGCAATACAAGATCCGATAAAGACATGAAACTATACTTTTTCCTGCTGTAGAGATACCCTGCGATGATCCCGCCGATGAGTCCACCATGGATTGCAAGACCCCCATGCCAAAACGCAATGATCTCGGAAGGGTATTGGGAATAAAAATCCCATCTCAGGATCACATAGTATATCCTTGCACCGATAATCCCGCCAAAAAATGACACGAGGACTATATTTTCGATGGAATTGGGATCAAACTTTAGAGACTTTGCTCTTTTTTTGATAAAATAAATTCCTAAAATTATGGCTATCAGATACATTAAGCTGTATATTCTAAGTTCAAAATTTCCGATTTTAAAAAGATATGGGAACATCTACACCCCTTTAAGCTTTGGCACCTTTCTTAGAAGCTATCAATATTGATATGAAGATTAAGCATATACCGATAAACTTGTATATGTCAATAGTCTCGTTGAATATGAAATATGCCAAAATCGTTGCTCCGATGGGTTCCCCAAGGATCCCTATCGCCACCATCGATGGTTTTAGATGTTTCAACGACCAATTCACCGCCGTATGGCCTATCAATTGGGGGAAGATTGCCAAAAGAAACATACTTATGTAAGATGTTTGTTTATATCCTGTAAAAGGTAAACCCTGCACGATTGAAAAGATCAATAGAAACACAGCACTTGCAGTATATGCTAAAGTCACATAACTTACTATATCAAGTTTCTCCCTCACCTTACTACCGATGAGAAGATAACAGCTGGCACAGACCGCACCAAAAAGTGCAAGAAGATCCCCTACCAAGGCATTTTTATCAGTGATAGACAACCCTTTTAATCCACTATCCCCCACAGCCAATATTGCACTACCCAATATCGATAAAACTATCCCTATCAAGATCTCTTTGTGAAGTTTCTCTTTTAGAAAAAAGACAGAAAATATCCCCACAAATAGTGGGTTGGTAGTTACAAGGACCACGCTACTTGCCACAGAGGTAAGCTTCAACGATGCAAACCATGAAGCAAAATGAAGAGCAAGGATAAAACCACTTAATATAGATAACAGAAACTCATTTCTACCGATATCTCTAAAACTATACCCTTTTATCTTGTAAATTGCTATTAAAATCACTGACGATATTACAAGCCTGTATGTGGCTATCATCACCGATGGAACATCTGTGCAAAATTTCACAAGTATCGAAGCCATCGCAAGGGACATAATACCGATGGTGAATATAGATATATTCTTTATCATTTTAATTCTTCCCCTTATTAAATTTTATCTCCAAAATTAGCATAGAAATGAATATAAGAAAAGCCCCCACATACTGAGAAAATTTTAAAACCTCACCACCTAAAAAATAACCAAAAAATGCCGACGATAATGGCTCAAATGTAAATATTACCGCCGCTTTTGTAGGCGTAGTGTACTTTTGGGCGTAGGTTTGGATAAGAAATGCCACAACCGTTGCAAATACCCCCGTTAGAAGAAAAGCAAAGATCACCTCACCATTTAAGGTGAGTTTGAAGCTCCATCCTTCAAAAAAGGTTGTATACAAAACCGATAAAATAGTCAAAACAAATATCTGTATAGAGGTAAGAGCAAAAACATCATCCCTTTTCCCGTAATAATCCACAAGTAGAATATGAAATGCCACAAAAAGGGCATTTAGCAACACCAAAAATTCCCCAATACCAACAGAAACCTTCCCAGTAAAACTGATCAAGAATAACCCTAAAAACGCAATCAATACCGCTACACCTGTCTTAAACTCTATCTTTTTACCGAGAAACAATACGGATATAACCGGCACAAATATAAGATAAAGCCCCGTGATAAACCCTGTTTCCGATGCTGTAACAAATTTTAAACCAATTGTCTGACAGGTAAATGTCAAAAAGAGCACCACACCCAACACCGACCCATCGAGAAATACCTGACGGTTAAGCTTCTTAGGTCTATATAGAAAAATAGCAAGAAGAAGTATCGATGCAATGAGAAACCTAATGGAATTAAACGCTACAGGTGGGATCTGTTCTATGGTTTTCTTTACAATGATAAATGTTGATCCCCAAATCAATGCTATGAAAAAAAGTAGCCCATCTGCAACGAGGGGTGATAAACCTTTACGCATTTATCCCCCTTTTCAATAGATTCAAGTTTGGTAGTACTATACCTGTAATGATCGATACCATACCAATAATTTGAAGCAGTACGATACTGTCCCCTAAAAATAGATAAGAAGCAGCCACAGTAATTATAGGTTCTATCGTTGAGAATATTGAGGTATAAACTGAGCCGATCTTTTCAATGGCAACAAACTGCATCGATATCGCCAGAAATGTCGGAATTACACCTATAAGAATGGCCAAGATCAATTGTTTTATGTTTAATTCTACTATACTAAAGGGGTTATTGAACAAGGAGAATGCCACTGCCGTTGAAAGTATCACATAAAAGCTAAAGGTCATCGGTTTTACACCTCTTAAGGTTTTCTGAACAAAAATAAGGTAAAAGGAGAAAACCATCATAGCCGACACCGCAAAGAGGATCCCCCGCATATCAAGCCTTCTGCTAAAGGCATCATAAAAGATCATCGAACACCCAATGGCGATCAGTATCAGTGAAATTAAGAGATTTCTATCAATCCTCGTTCTAAAAAAGATCATCGAAAGTAAAGATACTGTAAGAGGGTAAATGTAGAGTATGAGAGAGGTTGTGGATGCAGGCACATATTCCAAAGCCTTAAAAAAGAAATAACTCTGAAGTAAATAGAATACACCACCAGCGATACCTGCTTTCATAAGATTTTTTAAATCTATCCTAAAAAGGGACCTATCTTTAAAGATAAAAAATAGAATAAAAAATATACTCCCAACTACAAATCTGTAAGTAAGTAGGTTGGAGGCAGGTATCTGTAAGATTGATCCCAACTTACCAAAAATAGCCAAAAGTCCAAATGCTGCAGCAGATAATAATGCATATATAAAACCTGATATCATTCTTCACCTTTTAGATTATTTTAAAAATAAAAAAGACAGCGATACTTCCCACTAAAATTATTATGCATGTCAATTTCAGGATATTTAATCCTAAGACTTTACCACCTGCAAAAAAGGTAATCCCACATTTGACGAGGGTATTTATAACTACTGCCACAAATATTGAAAATATGGCAACAGTTTTATAAGATGGATCTATGGATAATTTAGACATATACACGGTAATGGCATCCACATCGCTCAATCCGGAGAATATTGCAATAACGACGAGCCCCATCTTCCCAAAAAGTTCTTTGCCCTTTTCAGCCAAAAAGATTATCACACTGAGGAGTAAAGCAAACTTCACAGAAGAGATGATATCAATGGGGTTTTTTATGTCGATTTTAACATCGGTGGTATCTTCGATCCTCTTTCTAATGATATACAAATTGATCAATACCCCCAAAACCATGGTAAACATAACGATCAGAATCTCCCTCAAAATGCCCAAATTGAATATCCCTGCAAGAACCACTACTCTAAAAAACATCACAGACCAAGAAGTTAAGATCCCATAAATATAAATGTAGGGGGAATTCGCATTCTCTTTGTAGTATTTTGAAAGATTTATTGTCACTGCCGTAGAGGAAACCAAACCACCCAAGAGTGAAGCAAAGAATACACCCTTTTTTGCTCCAGCTAATTTAATAGCGATATATCCCGAAAATGATATAAAAGATAAAACAATCACGATTTTCAAAATATCCCTGTATCCGATGGATGTCCAACTGCCCATCGGACCATCGGGCAAAACAGGGTAGACGATAGCAATGAGAACAAGAAATTTTATAAGGGCAATAAGCTCCTCAAACTCCACCTTTTTTATGAATGAATGAAGTTGAGGCTTTAAACTAAGTAGGATCACCATAAGAACGGCAGAAGCAGATGATATATACCTATGACCATATGCCGCGAGTGCCGATATCACAAAAGTCGCAAGCAGAGATATTTCAGTCGTAATTCCTCTATCTTCATCACATTTCGATTGATACACAACAACCGCCACAATCACAGAAAAACATAAAAACGCTGCCAAAAGAAAAAACTGATTGACCTCTTTTGCCAAAAATACGGATAAGGCAGAGAATATTCCAGTAATAGCAAAGGTGCGGATCCCCGCTATCCTTTTACCTTCACTTTCATCCTTTAGGTGCCATCCCCTTTCAAGCCCTACCAGAAGGGCAAGACCAATGGCAAGTAGAATGTCGGTATATTTTTCCATAACCACCATATAAAAAAAGGGTGGAGTAATACAATACCCCACCCATATATTTTATTTTAGCAAATTATTTAAGAAGTGGCGCAATGATCAATGATACAATGCTCATAAGTTTGATAAGGATGTTAAGAGCAGGTCCACTTGTATCTTTGAATGGGTCACCCACTGTATCACCAGTTACCGCTGCTTTGTGAGCCTCACCACCCTTCTTTTCACCTTCAAGTTCACCTTTTTCTATATATTTCTTAGCATTATCCCAAGCACCACCAGCATTGGCCATTAGAAGAGCAAGAAGCACGCCTGATATAGTAGCACCGGCAAGGGTACCACCAAGAGCCTCTTTACCAAAAATAAACCCTATGATTATAGGTGCAATAACAGCGATGAGTCCTGGTAATACCATCTCTTTTAATGCTGCTGTAGTAGAAATATCCACGCAAGTTTTAGGATCGGGTTTTACACCGGGTTTACCTTCAAGAAGCCCAGGGATCTCTCTAAACTGCCTTCTGATCTCTTCTACCATCTGTCCAGCAGCCTTACCCACAGATGTCATAGTAAGAGCAGCTATTAAGAATGGTAAAAATCCACCGATAAACAAGCCAACAACTGTATATGGACTTACTAAGTTTATCATGTTTAATCCTGCTGCACTTGAATAAGCAGCAAATAGAGCAAGAGCAGTAAGAGCAGCAGAACCGATGGCAAACCCTTTACCCATAGCAGCAGTTGTATTACCCAATGCATCCAAGCTATCAGTGATCTTTCTCACATCTGGTCCAAGCTCAGCCATTTCAGAGATACCACCAGCGTTATCCGCAATAGGACCATAAGCATCCACAGTCATGGTAACACCTACAGTGGCAAGCATCCCCACAGCGGCAAGGGCTATACCGTAAAGTCCAGCGTAGTGGTTAGCCACAAGCACTGCGATTGCAATTGCAATGATAGGTAATACCGTACTCTCAAGACCAACGGCAAAACCCTGTATGATGTTTGTAGCAGGGCCGGTCTTTGAAGCAAGGGCAATCCTTCTTACAGGTGATGCTGAAGTGTAATACTCAGTAATAAGTCCGATAGCGATTCCAGCTATTGTACCAAAAAATACAGCAAGGAATACACCATTGCTTATAGCTTGTGAAGCTATTGTGAAATATGAACCAACAAGGAAAAGGATAGCACCGATAAATGTTGAGTATCTCAAGGCGTTTTGCGGTGGAAGGTTTTTAAGTACCATCATAGAAAAGATACCGATGATGGATGCAATTGCACCGATTACAGCCAAAAGTATTGGTAAATACATCAATTGAAATCTAAGCTGTTCCCCACCAAGCATTGCAAGTTGATCCGCTGAAGCAGTGGCAGCGATAGCTATTGTAGCAATTATAGAACCAACATAAGATTCAAATATATCCGCACCCATACCAGCGATATCACCCACATTATCACCAACATTGTCAGCGATAACACCAGGGTTTCTCGGGTCATCCTCAGGGATACCAGCCTCGACCTTACCCACAAGGTCGGCACCAACATCGGCAGCCTTTGTATAGATACCACCACCCACTCTTGCAAAAAGAGCAATAGATGAAGCACCCATAGCAAAACCATTGATATATTTTGCAGTAGTAGGATCACCAAAGATTGCAAATAAAACACCAACACCAATAAGACCCAAACTTGCAACAGAAAGCCCCATTACAGAGCCACCCATGTAAGAAACGAAAAGGGCTTTTGCCATTCCACCGCCTCTTGCGGCTTCACTGGTTCTCACATTGGCTCTTGTAGCCGCCTTCATACCTATGAAACCAGCCAATATAGATGCAATAGCACCTAAAAGGAAAGCTACAGCGGTTTTAACTCCCAAATCTGAAGAGATAGACATAAGAACAAAAACAGCAACGATGAAAAACGCTAAAATCTTGTACTCTCTGAATAGGAATGCCATAGCACCTTCATGGATCATTTCAGAGATCTCTTTCATTTTTTCATTTCCTGCTGGCTGGCTCTTTATGTAATTATAGAGCACTATCGCCAGCACAAGACCTGCCACTCCGACAATCGGAGCCAAATACATCAAACTTGACATCTTTCTTGTACCTCCTGAGTTATTTTTTTGTTGTTATATAAATTCATTGCATATTTCACATCTCTTTCCAAAATCGAAAGGGTAGCATTCATACCCAGCTCTATAAAATCCTCTAAAACAGTTTTCTCCTCTTTATTAAAATCGGAAAGGACAAAAGAGGAAACATCTCCAGATGAAGGTTTACCGATCCCCATTTTAACTCTGATAAAATTTTCAAAAGATAAACATGATATTATAGAATTTATCCCTTTATGCCCTCCAGAAGAACCGCCTACTTTTATTTTTATTCTTCCATACTCTATATCCAGATCATCATGGATAACAACGGTATTCTCCTTTGGTATATCGAAGTAATCGGATATCTCTGACACCGCCTTGCCACTGAGGTTCATATAGGTTTGAGGTTTTACCAGATAACACCTTTTACCAAAAATATCCACAACAGAATAATCGGCTTCAAATCCCCCTCTAAATGTTGCACTATACTTATCAGCTATGGCATCAAGTACTAAAAATCCGATATTGTGCCTCGTAAATCGATACTTTTCACCGGGGTTTCCAAGACCGACTATCTGCCACTTATTCATAATTATCACACATTTACAAACAGCGAACTTATACTCTCTTTCCTATAGATTCTACTAATAGCTTCTGCAAATAGTTCTGCCGTTGATAAAACCTTGAGTTTTGAAAAGGTCAACTTCTCTTTGGTAGCCTCTATTGTATCGGTAATCACCACCTCTTCCAACACACTGTTTAAGATCCTCTCAATGGCAGGACCACTCAAGATACCGTGGGATGCACCTGCCACCACCTTTGTGGCACCATGCTCAAGCACTGCAGCAGCCGCCTCTGTAAGAGTCCCTGCAGTATCGATCATATCATCTATGATTATTACACCTTTACCTTTCACATCGCCAATTACATTCATAGCTTTTGCCACATTAGGACCGGATCTCCTCTTATCTATAATCGCAAGGGAGCAATCCAACGCTTTGGCAAACCCTCTTGCCCTTGTCACACCACCCGCATCAGGGGAAACAACTACATAGTTTTCACCATACATACCCTTTTCACGGAAATATTTAGCAATTATAGGTATCGAATAGAGGTTGTCCACAGGGATATCAAAAAATCCCTGGATCTGCCCAGCATGGAGATCCATAGTCACAATCCTATCTATACCAGATTTTGTGAGGAGGTTTGCCACCAATTTTGCCGTAATAGGTACCCTTGGCTCCACAGTTCTGTCTTGTCTTGCATACCCAAAATAGGGCATCACGGCAGTCACAGATTTTGCAGATGCCCTTTTTAGAGCATCCACCATGATCATTAGTTCCATCAGATGGACCTCAGCGGGATAATTCGTAGATTGAACTACAAAAACATCCCTACCCCTTACAGACTCATTTATCCTTACGAAGATCTCACCATCGCTAAACTTGCTCACCGTGGCGTCACCCAATCTCATCCCGAGTTTTGCCACTATCCCTTGAGCCAATGTTTTGTTTGAATTGCCAGAAAAAACTAAAAAATCCATATTATCTCCTACAATATTGTTGTTGCCGCTGTAAAAAACTTAGAAAATCTATCGAAATACCTCTTTGCATCTATCAACCTTCCATAACTGGAAAATACCCCAAACATAGTAGAACCGCTTCCACTCATCAATGCACCGTCTGCTCCCATTCTTAGTAACATATTCTTGATCCATTCCAATTCTTGGTATTTAACAAAAATTGAGTTCTCAAAATCGTTTTCAAGTATTTGGATCAACCCATCGTAACCCAAAAAACTGTTTATTTTATCTTTATTGTAATTGTTTGTCAATCTTAATTTTGCCCCTTGATATGCCTCTTTTGTAGAGATCGGAAAAGGTGGTTTAACGAGTAATAGATGAGCTTTCACTATATCAGGTCCATCGGTGATTATCTCACCTCTACCTTCAGCAAAGGCAGATGAACCTTTATTCATGAAGAATACGGTATCAGAACCCACACTCTGCAAAATCGTTCTTTTTTCTTCATCTGTTAACTTAAGATTAAAATACTGATCAATGAGCCTTAACGCAGTTTCAGCATTGCTGCTACCGCCACCCAACCCAGCACCCCAAGGGATCTTTTTGTATATGTGAAATCTTACAGGTGAAATATCGTATCTACTCTTTACAATATCATATACCTTCCAAACTATATTATCACTATTTTTCGGTATTTCCCTGGTATTAAGACTTATACCAAACTCTTTTGAACCTTCGACAGTAATGGTATCATGCAAACCGATCTTAGACATGAGACTAAAGATGTTGTGATATCCATCATCCCTTTTATTAATGATATGTAAAAAGATATTTATCTTAGCATAACTGAACGCTGTCAGCATAGATCAATTGAAGATGATCCTGAGATACCTATTTTTTGCCTCCTGAACAAGGGTTATCTCTTTTATCGTAGAGGCATCGATCTTGTAGCTTACAGTAAGTCCATTGTGCAAGATCTTCTTTATCATATAATCCTCGGCTAAGATGGTAGAGTTGTCCTTGTAAAACAGGATCTTGTCCCCGTCCTCCTGATAGTCAAAGGTTTCATCGGGTCTTATCCCAGGGTAGTTCAAGAGGTGGATATACTCGATCATCTCTGCTATCTTAGCCCTGTTTTTATCGTTTACAATAAGGGTGTTATTATCTTTACTAATCTCTAAATTCCCATTGTGATACTTCGCCTGATAAAGCACCACATTGAATGGACCTAAAACGAGTACCTCTCCATTGTTGGAACAGTCTTTTTGAACGATCCCCTTCATCTTAACCTTCATCTTCTCATCCTGGTAGTCAAAAATAACATTACTCTTATAAGTGCATATAGTAGGGGTCTTTTCGTTTACCTTGCTTAAAATCTCTTTGAGCCTTTCGATATATGCAGTTTTATTATCGGTGATATTATCCTGTGAAGGTACAACGACGGTGAGCTCTTTTGATGCACACCCCCACAAAAAAAGAATTATAAGGTTAAAATATAAGAGTAATCGACCTCTCATTTACTATCTTTTAACACCTCTTCAACACTCTTATTTATACCCAATGCCTTTAATATCTCCTTCATGTGATCGATCATCTCCTTCTCGTCGGGGGTTTTCTTCAATGCCTTTTTTTGATATTCAAAAGCCTCCTGATACCTTTTCAAACGGTACAAAACCCACGCCATACTATCCAAATATGCGGCATTCTCAGTCTCTGCTTTTAACGCTTTTTCAATCATCTTCAGTGCTTCATCCAGATTCTTGTTCTGATCGGCATATAGATAACCTAAATAATTGAGTGCAGATGGATTATCGGGGTTAATGCTAAGTAGTTTTCTAAGGTACTCCTCAACCTTATCATACTGCTTAAGTTTTTCGTAATAATCGGCCAAATCCATCAAGATATCTTCACTGTTGGGGTTCTTTTGAAGCCCTTCGTTTAGTGCATCAAGTTGCCTCTTTTTATCCCCTTTTTCTCCAAAAATTATCGATTTTATCCTGTAGTAATCGACATCCCTATCGTTTTTATCTATAGAATCCAACGCAGAGAGTGCTTTTTCGTAATCCTTTAACTTCATATAACTGTATGCTAACCTTTTCTTTCCAAAAGTATGCTTGGGGTCCTTGAATGTTAATTCCTTATAAAACTTCACAGCAGAGGCATAATCTTTCTTTAATTCAGCTATGACACCTAAATAGTAGTAGGAAATGGTGTCATTCTTATCCACATCTTTCAAGCGGTCAAACCATTTATAAGCCTCATCATAGTTTTTAAGCTCGTAATAAATCCCAGCGATCTGCCTTATAACATAAGGTTTTTCTCTATCACTTACCCTATCTACAATCATTTCGAAATACTTTACAGACTTTGTAAAATCCCCTTTTATCCTGTATAGCTCCGCCAATCTGTACTCAGGGATCACCATACCTGCCCGTTCTTTTACGGCATCTTCCAAATATTTAATAGCTAAATCGGTTTGATTGTCCTGTATATAGATCTCAGAGATCATAAGCATCGGCATGAAATTTTTTTCTAATTTCAGTGATGCTTCAAAATCTTTTAGCGCTTTGGGTCTTAATTCTAAGTTATAGTAGTACAATCCTCTTTTGTAGTAGTTTTCGGCAGAAGGTTCCTTTTCTATGATCTTATCGTAGGCAGATATGGCACAGGAAAAGTCCTTTTTCTGTTCACAGAGTTTGGCTAAAAAGGTATAGTTTTCGATAGAGGGGTCGGTTTCCACAAGTTTTTTCATCTGACTGATAGCTTCTGTAGGATTGTTAAAAACGGTGGCGAGGGTATTTGCATAAAACCTCCTCAGTGTAGAGCTTTTAGCAAATACCTCTTTCTTCAAACTTCTATTCATGAGTTTATTAAAATCATCCTTCTTCCCGAGAGCAATATAGACTTCGGCAAGTTTTATCACCACCGCTTCATCATCAACATTTTTATTGATCTTTTCTAATATCGGTAATGCATCCTTGATGTTCCCATCGTTGATAAGCATATTGGCTTTGAGAAAGTCTTTCACATAGCTCGTCTCTTCCTGCGCATATAATGCAGACGATAAAGCTACGATGAAAATGACAATTAATATCTTTTTCAATGTTTACCCCTATTTAAAATGTTTATCTAAGAAGTCTGTGGCTATCTTACCAGCTATGAAGTAGTGATTGTCGAGTATCTTTTCATGAAGCGGAATGGTGGTCTTTACCCCTTCCACCACAAACTCTTTTAGACACCTCTTACCTCTTTCTATCGCCTCTGCTCTATCCCTACCGTGAACGATCAACTTTGCCACCATAGAATCGTAGAATGGAGGGATAAAATAGTCCTGATAAGCGGCAGAATCTACCCTTACGCCAAATCCACCTGGTACATAATAGGCTTTAATCAATCCTGGAGATGGCGTAAACTTCTCAGGGTCTTCTGCATTGATTCTAAATTCTATTGCATGGCCATTGATCTTGATATCTTCCTGATTTATAGGCAATTCACCTTTTGCAGCCACAATGATCTGTAATTTTACAAGATCGATACCTGTGATCATCTCAGTAACAGGATGCTCCACCTGTATCCTTGTATTCATCTCCATGAAATAGAAATTTCCATGTTTATCAAGAAGATATTCTATAGTACCGGCATTTTTATACTTGAGTTGGGCTATGGCATTTGCAGAAACTTCACCCATCTTCCTTCTCGTTGCCTCATCTAAAGCTACGCTTGGAGCCTCTTCCAACAGTTTCTGATGCCTTCTCTGAATAGAGCACTCCCTTTCAAAGAAGTGCAGACCTTTACCCTTTCCATCACCAAAAACCTGTATCTCAATATGTCTTGGGTCTTCGATCAACTTTTCAATATACAACTCGTCGTTACCAAAGGCGTTTTTTGCCTCCATTTTAGCGGTTTCAAAGTTTTTGAGAAATGTCATATCATTGTGAGCCATCCTCATCCCTTTGCCGCCACCACCTGCGGATGCCTTGATCATGACAGGGAAACCTATCTTTTTGGCAAAATCAAGAGCCTCTTTGGCATCCTTTATCGGTCCATCGCTACCGGGAACAACAGGGACACCCAATTTTTTCATCGTCTCTTTTGCATTAGATTTATTCCCCATCAAATCGATATGCTCAGGAGAAGGTCCTATAAAGGTAAACCCACACTCTTCACATATCTTAGCAAAAGTAGCATTTTCTGCCAAAAATCCATATCCAGGATGAATTGCATCGGCATCGGATATCTCTGCAGCAGCAATGATATTTTTAATATTTAGATAACTCTGGGATGGTGCAGCACCACCAATACAAACAGATGTATCGGCAAATGCCACATGAAGCGACTCTCTATCCGCTTCGGAATACACTGCTACAGTTTCTATTCCAAGCTCCCTACAGGCCCTTATGACCCTAAGAGCTATTTCACCTCTATTGGCTACAAGCACCCTTCTAAACATAGATGCACCTATACTTTTTCTACGAGGAAGATCGTTTCACCAAACTCCACAGGAACACCATTTTTCCCAACTTTCTTCACTATCTTACAATCAAATTCAGCCTCGATCTCGTTCATAATCTTCATAGCCTCGATAATGCAAAGGGTCTTACCCTTTTTCACAATATCCCCCTCTTTTACAAAGGGGTCTGCCCCTGGGGCTGGTGCCTCATAAAATGTACCCACTATGGGTGACTTTATCTCTATGAGATTGGAATCTGATGAAATCTCAGTGGATGGTTTTTGTGGTGTATCTTTTGAAACTGTACTTACAACGGCAGGTTGTTGAACAGAAGCAGCTACCTGTGGTTGAACTTGAGGAACGACTATTTGTCCACCTTGAATATTTTTAGAAAGATATACCCTTACATTATCCGTTTCGTATTCAAACTCAGTAAACCCCGACTTTTCTATAAACTTCACAAGATCCTTTAACTCTTTGATATCCATAAACACACCCCTTTTTTCAATTATTTACCCATCCAACCTAAAAATCCCCTCTAACTGCATTACATACTTAAAACTACCTGCTAACCCTTTCTATATATGAGCCATCCCTCGTATCGATCTTGATTATATCACCTTCATTTATAAACAGAGGAACAGTCACAGTTCCACCTGTGGACACCTTTGCTGGCTTGGATCCGCCACTCACTGTATCACCTTTTATACCAGGTACCGTTTCAACAACCTCAAGCTCGACAAAATTGGGGATCTCGACACCTATCGGTTTTTTGTTGAATATCTGTACCTTTACATTGATATTCTCTGGCATAAAAAGCGCTGCTTCACCCACCTCTTCGCTGGTCATGGTGATCTGCTCATAAGACTCATTATCCATAAAATAGTAATTCTCACCATCGTTGTAAAGGTATTGCATCTGCTTCTCTTCAAAATCGGGCTGCTTGATCTTCTCGTCTGAAGTAAAGGTTCTTTCGATCACTCTACCGGTAATAAGGCTCTTCATCTTAGTCCTAACATTGGCACCACCGCGACCCATCTTGATGTGTAGATATTCTACTACTGTATAAGGTTCACCATCAACCTCGATCTTAGTACCTCTTCTGAATTGGTTTGGAGTTACTACCATTCTTCACCTCTTATTTTTTATTTTTATCAGGCAATTACCTGTTTTGTAAGCATTATCAAAACTTAAGCAACCTATTCTTTAGCATAGAACTGATAATTTCACAACCATTTTTCGTAACTACCACCGTCTCTTCAATACGGATACCGTATCTACCAGAAAAGTAGACACCCGGTTCAACAGTGAAGATCATCCCCTCCTGAATAACAGTGTTGTCAAACTTACTTAAGGAAGGTTTCTCATGGACATCTATCCCCAAAGAATGCCCCAAACCATGATTGAAATACTCATCCAAACCGTATCTACTGAGATATTTTTTACTTTTGTTGTAAACTTCAGAACATATCTCCCCCGGCATGATGAAATCTATACAGTAATCTATGGTTTCTGAAATAATATTAATATTTTCGAGGATCTCTTTATCATTTCCTAAATAGATCATCCTTGTAATATCACTAACATAATTGACCTTAGCCCCGTAATCTATGATAATAGGTTCGCTCAAATCGATAATTTTGTCTGAAGCCCGTCCGTGGGGCATTGCCCCCCTGTATCCCGAAGCTACGATCGTATCGAAACTCTCCTTTTCAGCACCCAAAATCTTCATATTGTATTCGAGAGCCGCTGCCCACTCTTTTTCTGATCTACCAAAAACGAATTTATCCAAACTGTTCAACATAGCCTCGGCTGCGATCTTGTAAGAGTTTTTAATCAAATCGATCTCTTCAGCATCTTTGATCATCCTCATCTGCATGATATCGGAAAAACTATCAACTACCACCTCACAATTTTTAGAAAGTTCGAGAAAGATATTCAAAGGTAGTTTCTCGGTTACAAATAGTTTTTGAAATCTTTTGCTGATATCTTTAAAGTATTCAGAGTAGGAAGCAACGATCTCTACACTCCATTCACCCTTTAATTCAGTTTTACACTGCTCTTCATACCTGCCATCGGTAACGAATATATTTCTTTCATCGGTTATAATGACATACGCGGTACTGCCTGTAAACCCCGATAAATAGTATATGTCTGACAGATCAGATAGAAGATAGGGAACTTTGCAAGATTCTTCTATTTTTTTGCGAAAGCTATCAATTCGATACATATTCCATCCTAAGTATGAAATTAAAAATAACTATTGCTGAACATTTCGGGATATATAATCTATTGCCATGAGATAAGAATCTTTGCCAAACCCTGTTATTACCCCTTTTGCCACATCTGAGAGGTATGAAACCTTTCGAAATGACTCCCTGGCATAAACATTGGAGAGATGTACCTCTATAAATGGGATCCTCACAGACAAAAAAGCATCCCTTATAGCTATACTTGTGTGGGTATAGGCTCCAGGATTTATTATTATATATGAATATCTTTCATAAGCCTCATGGATCCTATTTATGATCTCACCTTCAATGTTGGACTGAAAGAAATCGAGTTCTATCCCCTTATTTTTGGCATATTCCCTCAGAAGTCCATTGATATCCTCAAGGGTTTCTCTACCGTAAACCTCTGGTTCCCTTTTACCAAGCATGTTTAGGTTTGGTCCGTTTATTACAAGTACCTTGATCACAAAAGCTCCTTTATCAATGATTCCTGCATTATATCTAAAACATACCTGAGTTTACCGATAAGTGCCCCCACCTCCATCGATACGACAATGTAATAATCCTCTGTAAGTTTTTTGAAAAAAAGCTTTCTATTATCCCCTTCAAACACAAAGGAGAAGATATTGTTTATATCTAAATTTGATGAGATCTTTTTTAAATACTTTAGCATGGATGAAAATTCTGCACTTAGTTCATCTGCAATATCCTCTTCCCCAACCTTGTACACCACAAAACCATCCCTGTCGAAAACTGCCACCATCTTTATTCCTTTTACACTATTAAGGATATGTTCAAGCTTCTTATTGTACATTACGAGTCTCTTTGATCTTCTTGATGTTGTTGAGCCATCTTTCAAGCTCCTCTACAACTTTGGCATGCTTTTCATCTACAAACTCAGTAGCGGTTTCTTCACTGATTTCGCTCATTTTAGCAGTGGTTTCTTCAAGCATAGGTTCAATATCTAATTTTAGGTTGATATCTCTAAGAGAAGGTTCCTCTTCTACAATAGTATCGATTGTAATATTGGAAGACTCCTCTACTGCAAGGTTCTTGGTAGTTGAAACCCCTTCTACTTCATCAAAGAGTGCAAAATCTAATTCTTTGCTTGTAATCTCATCCTGCTTCTCAATTGTTGATTGAAGAGTTTCTTCTGCTGTTTTATCTTTTGAATCATGAATATCTTTTGATAGAGCATCTGCAAAGGTATCAAAGCTTTCAAGATCCTTGTGGGTCTCTATCTCTAATTTTTCATCCGATATTCCGAAATCGAATTTCTCCAAGAGATCATGCTCTATCTTGATATCTTGTTCCTTTTTCTGTTCTGCATGTTCATCTTTGATCTCAAGCTGATCTAAATTTCCAAAGTCGAAGGTATCGAAGGTAAGTTTCTCCTCCTCTTTAGTTTCAACTAAAGGTTCAGGAGCAACTACTCCGAGATCCAGATCTAATTTACCAGCAGGAACAACCTCTTCTGGGATCTCCACCACAACACTTGGCTTCTCTTCAGTACTTGCACCAAACATTTCATCTATCTTACCGATTTCTGTCTTAAGTTCGGATACCTCTTCGTCTATCGGTGCCGTTTCAGCTTTACCTACAGCGTCTTCGATATTTTTGAGTGCCTCATCCGCATGAAATGCTTTTGTACCCAACGAATCGGTGAGCTCTTCCAATAAAACCCTCAGCTCAAAATCCTCTGAACTCGTAACAAGTGCCGTTCTGTAGTAGATAGTAGCCCCCAAGATATCCCCAGACTCCCTTAATATGTCTCCCAGCATCTTGTTTGCCCTGTAATTGTCGGGCATCTTTTCTACCACATCAAAAAGGAGATGCTTCGCCTCCTCAATCATCCCCTTTTCCAAAAAAGCATTGGCCAACACAACCTTTGCTGCATGATAGTCGGGGTGATTGTCGAGCCCTTTGCTACAAACTTCAATAACCTCGTCGAATCTACCCAATCTCAAATAGGCAAAAGCAAGGGGCATAAATAGCCTTGATGTAGGATCCTCTTCCAACTTTTTAGAAAAATACTCTACATCTTTAAGATACCTTTTTATTGAGGCCTCATCCATCTGGCACCTTCAAAAAATTTTTTTATAACATTCAAATCAATCCCATCTTTAATTATACCATTTCCTACATCCGATGTCAAGGCAAGTACTAAACCTGAAGATTTTGCCTTTTTATCCGAAGCAATTGCTTCTATGAAAAGTTCAATACTCCTCGGTTTGTAATGGAGATCATAGCCGTATAACTCAAAAATTCTTTCTATACATTCAACAACCTTGCTATTTATAAGACCCTGCTGCACAGCAAAAAGAGCCTCTAAATAGATCCCCTTTGCCACTGCAAGACCGTGCTTTACACAGTGATCCGAATCCACCTCTATACCATGACCAAAGGTATGTCCTAAATTTAATAGTCTTCTTACCCCCTGTTCCGTTTCATCCTCCTCTACCACCTGTGCCTTAAGTTCACAGCATCGTTTGATGATCTTTGTGAGGAGTTCACAGTCCCTTTGTAGTACACTATCCCGAGATTCTAAAAGAAAATCGTAAAACTCCTTATCAAAGAGGAGAGCATACTTTATCACCTCAGCCAAACCACTTTTAAACTCCTCCTCTGTGAGTGTCTCAAGAAAAACTGTATCGATAAGCACCCGTTTGGGTTGATAGAAACTTCCTATGAGATTTTTTACACTACCTAAGTTTACCCCTGTCTTCCCACCTACGCTGCTATCCACCATCGATAACAGTGTGGTCGGCACCTGAACGAAACTAACCCCCCTCATATATATAGATGCGGCAAAACCGACTACATCCCCCACTATACCACCACCCACGGCAAAGATCGTATCACTTCTTATGGCCTTTCTATGCCTTAAAAAATTCAAAATCTCTTCAACCGTTTTAATATTTTTAAAATGTTCATCTGCCGTTAAGATGAAAGATTCCCCTTTAAAATAGTCCCCATACAGTTCCTTTACCACTTTATCAACAACGATATGCGCTCTCTCGTAATTGGCAATACCTAAGAGTTCCTCTTTTACAAATCCAGCACCAATAAGGATATCGTAGCTATGATCTTTTATCTGATTGAGATTAACCCTTACTCTTTCCATAAGACCTCTTGTTTAATTCTTCCAAAATCTGCTCAACGATCACTTCAGGTTCATCAAACGATGTATCTATTATGATATCCCCTTTTATGTAGAAAGGCGCCCGTTCAAACATCAATCTCTTTATCTCCGATAATGGATCAGGTACCTGCAAAAGTGGTCTTGATTGATCATCTTTTAACCTTTCGTAGATCACCTCAGGTGAGGCAACCAATGTTATCATAACACCACTTCTCTTCATAATATCAACATTCTCATCGAATATTACGATCCCTCCACCTGTTGAAACAACATAGTTGCCGTTTTCGGCAATCTCTTTTAATACACCTTTCTCAACCTCTCTAAAATACCCCTCACCGCTATCTCTGAAGATATCTACAATCGTTCTATTTTCCCTTTCCTCGATCATCTCATCTAAATCTACCCAATTCATGTTCAATTTTTGGGAGATAATCTTTGAAATAGTCGTTTTGCCTGTTCCCATAAAACCTATGAAATATATGTTGTTCATCAAACACCCCTAAAATTCGTTCGTCCATTGGTCGGTAATTCTAAATTTTACAGCCTCCATTATATGCTTTGTCTCTATGTGTTCAGACATCTCCATATCGGCGATGGTTCGTGCCACTTTTAAGATTTTTGAATAGCTCCTCGCAGAAAAGTTGTACTTTTTATTCACCTTTTCAAGTAAAGAAATCGATTCCTGATTAAGTTCGCAATATTTTTTTAAATGCTTTTCTGTCATCTGAGAATTGAAAAATATCTTATCCTTACTAAATCTCTCCCTCTGAATATTGTGCACAGATTCAACCCTTCTTCTAATCGCTTCCGATGTCTCACCATTGGGAATACTGGAAAGCTCATCAAATTTTAAAGAAGATACATTCACATGTATATCGATCCTGTCCATTAATGGACCCGAGAGTCTACTTCTGTATCTTTTTACCTGCACTTCAGAGCAAACACACTGTTTTACAGGATCACCATAAAATCCGCAGGGGCAAGGATTACAGGCAGCCACAAGCATAAATTTAGCAGGGTAAGTCACCGTTCTGTTGGCTCTCGATACGGTTATTACACCATCCTCCATCGGCTGGCGCAACACTTCCAGCACACTCCGCTTAAACTCCAAAAACTCATCCAAGAATAAAACACCATTGTGGGCAATAGAGATCGCACCAGGCCTTGCATCTCTTGTTCCACCGATGAGAGCGATATCACTTGTGGTATGATGAATAGCAGAAAAATACCTCTCTTTTACCAACCTCCCCTTGTGTTTTAAAATGCCAGCTACGGAGTGTATCTTCGTGGTTTCGATCGACTCCTCCAAACTCATGGGGGGTAAAATAGTGGGGATTCTCCTTGCAATCATCGTTTTTCCACTCCCGGGGGATCCGATCATGAGCATATTGTGCATACCGGATGCAGCCACCTCTGCTGCCCTCTTCGCAATAAACTGCCCCTTGATATCGGCAAAATCCTCATCATATACCAACCTTTCATCATCTTCATCAACATTTTTTCTTACTGTAAATTTTTCTGCATCAGTTTCACCTGTGAGAAAACTTATCACTTCAGAAATATGCTTAAATCCAAATACATTTATTCCATCCACGATTGCCGCTTCATGCCCATTTTCGTATGGTAAAATAATATTTTTTATACCTGAATTAACCGCACTCAGGGTCATAGGAAGGACACCGTTAACCCCCCTTAGCTCTCCATCAAGGGATAGCTCACCAACGAAAACTGTATTGGAAAGATCCTTCGATATAAACCCAGCCGCAGCAATAAGACCCAAAGCAATTGGTAGATCGAAATGGGAACCATCTTTTTTTATATCGGCAGGTGCTAAATTGATGGTGATAGGTTTCGAGAAAAAATTGAAATTTAGATTTTTTAAAGCAGCCTTGACCCTTTCTTTACTCTCTTTTACAGCCCCTTCTGCCAAACCAACAACGGTAAAAGAAGGCAATCCCATCTCCCTGATATCAACCTCAACATCCACAACAACAGCATCAATTCCTACGAGATGGAAAGTGAGAACCTTAGAAAACATTATAAGTCTTCCACGAAATTACTATTTTAAATTTTATCATACAGAATGTATATGTCAATAGATGCTTGAAATCAATAGAAATTTACGGAGCAACCTCCCTTGATTTTACAGATTTTTGACTTATAATATAATTACAAAAACAGTTCCTTGATTTTTCAAAAAATATCGATGGAGGTATTTATGAAGATGCAGAAATTTAAGACACTACCTTACATCAGATTCTCAAGCGATTTCGATGACCCCTACAGATCTGATTTTCCAAACTATGCATACTGTACAGAGTGCAGGATAGCATATATTGACAAACATTGGAAATTAAACGCAGATCCAAAATTGATGAAAAACCCCATAATCTGTCCAGCGTGCAGAAAAATAAAAGAGGGGTATTTTCAAGGCATTCTCCAACTCAAAGGTGAGTTTGTAAAGAATCATAAAGAAGAAATAATGAACCTTCTCAAAAATGAAGAGCAGAAGCAGCGCACAAAAAACTCTCTCTCAAGAATAGGTAAAATAGAAGAAACCAACGGAACGACAACCATCTATACCACAGACGACAGGCTTGCCTACAGATTGGGGAAAGCGGTATTTCAGGCCTACAAAGGTGATCTGTCGATAAAATGGTCAGAAGGGAATATCTTCACAAGGGTATATTGGGAAAGAAATTGACATAAAAAATGGGGGTTATCCCCCTTTTTATTTAATGAGATAGTTTACCGTCCATATAACGACGAGCCCCGATATTATAGTTAGAATTGTGTTTTTATACTTCATTGCAACTAAAAGAGCCACAATTGACGCATATATTTTGTAGTTGGAAATACTTACACTTTTGATACCACTACCAAACACACCAGAAGTAGCAATTGCTGTAAATATCGCAACAGGCATAAAACTCAAAATATCCTTGATCCTCTCAATAAACCCTTCAGGAGCAAACCGAATAAACGAAAGCCTGATGAAATAAGTAATTATTCCACATATAATTATCAATACCCATATCTCTGAGATACTATAGCTTCCCATCACCCCTCCTTTTTACATACCTACCCACAAAAACTCCAGCAAATACAGCGATGAAAAATCCTGCATTAAACGGTAGAGGTTTGAATACAACCATCAACACAGCAGATGTAAAAGCAGTGGCAATAAAGTGGCTTTTATTGAGAAAATTACTAAGAAGGGCAATAAATGTAAGGGGTATGGCAAACTCGAGGGAAAGCGATTTAGGAACACTTGCCCCCACAGCAATACCCAAAATAGTGGAGATCTGCCACACTGTCCACATTGTTACCCCTGCACCCAAATAATAGTAATACCTGTTAGTATGAGGGTTTCTATTAAACTCTGCAATGGATACTGCATACGATTGATCAACCAAAAAATAAGACAAAAAGAGCTTTTTAGGATTACTCAAATGGTTGAAATATGGAGCCAATGATGCACTGTACATCGCCATTCGCAAGTTTATCATAAATACTGTGGCAATTATCACCAAGAAAGACCCATCATTTTTAAGCTGTTCTATGAGTGCAAGCTGGGATGCTCCAGCAAAGATTATCTGGGACATCGTAATACCTTGAGTAAGCGTCAACCCCGACTTTGCTGCTGTAATCCCATATATAAATCCAAAGGGAGAAATCCCTGCAATAAAGGGTGAGACATCTCTTGCCCCTCTAAAAAAATCGTTCATCTCATCACCACCATTTTGTATAAAACTTCGGCAAAATATTTGATGTTTCTTTGATTGTCAATATCAAATCTTTTGTTGATTTAGTTTTTAAAACTCGATAAAATTATTATATGAAAGTGAAGATCATCCCACAAAAAAGCATAGAAGAAGCCAAAATTCACTACATTGATCTTTTTGCTCTGATAAAAAAGACCATACAATTAAAATCAAAAGGTGATATAGATCTGCCACCGAAACCTGCAATCTACCCCAAGAAAGAATCATTTATAAACGCAATGCCTTCTTATATAAAAAGCCTCGATACCGCTGGAATGAAGATTGTATCATACTTTCCGAGCAACAAAGATAAAAATCTACCCACGATCAATGGCATAATAATCCTACACAACACAGATACAGGGATCCCAGAATACATCCTCGATGCCAATTGGATCACAGCTTACAGAACTGCTATCGTTTCTGCAATATCAGCAGAAAAACTCCACAAACAACCCTTTGATACCATCTCAATAATAGGGTCTGGTGTACAGGCAAAAAGTCATATTGATGTTTTCTGCTCCTTATTCCCCATTTCAAGGATTATCATCTATTCCTCTAACAAAGTTACCACCAACAACCTAAAAGACTACACCCTAAACAGCTACAATCCTATCCATTTCGACATTGCAGAAACCCCAACAGATGCTTTGAAAAACGCCGATGTTATTATCTCCACAACACCTATATTAAAAAATGGCGAACCGTTCTTAGATGTAATCTCAACAAAAGATGATGCAACCATACTCCCCATCGATTACGCATCAGCATGGAAGCCATCATTATATTCAAACAATAAAGTTATCTTCACCGATGATAAGAACCAATTTCTTTATTACCACAAAATGGGATATTTTAAAGGTTTCTCAGATGAAAATGTTCTGTTAGATCTTTCTGATGACACCGACATACCATCAAGAGTAGCGATAAATTTAGGTATTGGTGCTTTTGATCTTGCAATTGCTAAATACATTTCAGAAAAAATCACCCCATCTCAAGAAATAACCCTATAACTATGGTTTATCCCATAAAGAGTTAAATCTAATTGAACTAAACTTGGAACTTCTAAAATCCTTGACTTTTAGGTATACTAAAGTTATAATCTAACCAAGAAAACGCCGTTTGTATTTCAGTCAAACTAAAAGGAGGTTGTATGAAAAGAAGAGAGTTTATTAAGAAAACAGTAGCAGGTACCACAGCAGCAGTAGCAGCTACAGCCATAGGAGCCCCAGCAATTCATGCTTCCCAAAAATTTCAATGGAAGATGGTAACAACATGGCCTCCAAAATTCCCCGTTTTTCAGGAAAGTGCTGAAATGATTGCCAAGTCTATCAAAGAGATGTCTGATGGAAGGCTCACTATCCATGTGTACGGTGGAGGTGAATTAGTACCACCCCTTGAGGCATTTAATGCTGTAAGTACCGGAACAGTGGAGATGGGGCATGGATGTCCATACTATTGGGCAGGTAAAATTCCAGGTGCCCAATTGATCGCCGCAATACCATTCGGAATGAACAGCCAGCAGGTAAACTCCTGGATAACATCTGGTAATGGAATGAAGTTGTGGGAAGAACTCTATGCACCTTTCAATGTAGTACCATTCCTCGTGGGTGAGTGTGGTATGCAGATGGGGGGATGGTTTAGAAAAGAGATCAAGAGCATCAATGATATAAAAGGTTTGAAGATGAGGATTCCCGGTTTAGGTGGCAAAGTGATCACCAAAGCTGGAGGAACATCCGTTACTGTACCTGCTGCTGAGATATATACAAATTTGGAAAGAGGTGTAATAGATGCAACTGAGTGGGTTGGACCTTATCATGACTACATCTTAGGTTTATACAAAGCAGCTAAATTTTACTACTACCCAGGTTGGCATGAACCAGGTACAGTTATCGAGGCATTCATAAATAAGAAAGCTTGGAACTCACTCCCAGCAGATTTAAAAGCCATCGTAAAAGCGGCATGTGCAGAATCCAATGCATGGATGGTGGCAGAATTCGATGCTAAGAATAACTTCTATCTAAACAAGATGAAGAAAGAGCATGGGGTAAAGGTACTGAAATTCCCCGAAGATGTGATGAAAGAGTTGAGAAAATACTCAGAAGAGGTTGTTGAGGAGATAGCAGCAAAAGACCCAATGTCCAAAAAGATCTGGACAGATTATAAAAATTTCATGATCATGATAAGAGACCTTCACAAAAACTCAGAGTTTGCCTACGCAGATTTCATATTCTAATAGAAAGGGGGTCATCCCCCTTTTTATTTTCAATTAGGCATCAGATAAGCCACCATCACCGGTATTGTAAAAATCGATACTACAGTGCTTATGATTACGGCAACAGCTGCCTTTTCAGGATTCGACTTCAACAACGATGCAATAGCCACCACATTCCCCGCCATAGGTGGTATGGCAAAGAGAAAAAGTACCTTATGAAAATCGCTATTCAAAAAATTTAAGAATAATCTATCAATATATATGATCCCTAAGATCACCACAGGAAAAATGAGAAATTTGATAATCATTGCCACTGAAATAAAAACTTTATCGATGAGCATCCTGTTTAACCCATGCAAGCTCATCCCTATCATCATCATACCCAGAATAGCATACGCCCCTTTGAAATAGTCCAGATAATTTAGTAAGTCTGTACTTAACCTTATATGAGAAAAATTGCACACAAGCCCCAAAATCATAGCATACACTGCGGGTAGTTTTAAAACCCTTTTCAAACTATCCTTTACACTATAACTCCCCTTTGCAATTATAAAAAATCCGATGGTGCTTTCATACAGCAATGATCCCAACACAGAAAATACATACACATTTGCCAACCTCTCATCTAATAGCATGAATGCTAAAGGTATACCAAAATACCCTGTATTCCCAGTCCCTGCAGAAAAAGAAAGGATGTTTAGCGTATTGTCTTTGAAGTATTTACCGCCAATAAAGTATGTCCCAAATGCCAAAATGCCACCTACAACAACCACAATTATGGGTATAGCAACCATAAAAAGATCAAACTTTACCCTGTAAGAAGCTGTAAAGAATACCACAGGTCCTATGATGTATATTAAAATAGCAGCAATGGTATCTTTTTTCACATTCAGGAATCGGCTGGCTATAAAGCCCAAGAAAACATTGATGTATAGAGGAACAATCTTTAAACCGATGTATGAGGCTAATGAAATAGTATAAAAAAACTTTTCTATCTTATCACCTAATAGGTAACTATGAAGTCTTTGCTATTTAGCATCTGGTTCACTTTTACAATGTCCACTCTATCCACTCGGCTTAGGGAAGGTCCTTGATTTACATATTCTAAAAACTTCTTCAAAGTCTCTTCATCACCCTGCACATCTATAAAAACAGTACCGTCGGACATATTTTTTACAAAACCAGCAAGTCCCAAACTCTTAGCCTTATCAAATACAAAGGCCCTGAACCCAACACCTTGTACCCTACCATGCACCGTGATATTTAATCTCTGCATCAAGCCTCCTCTATGCACCTAAGGGGGTGGTATCGATACCACCCTCAAGTTCTAAGACTACTAATTTAATTTTATAACTTCCTTAAATCCTATTTCTAAGGCTTTTTTGTTTAATTCAAGAAGATTGTGGTACTTCTCTGGAATAGCGTACTTTAATGCCTCTTCGGCCACCTGAAGATCAAAAAGCCCCGATACTTTTAAAAGAGCACCTATCATGATGACATTTGCCACTTTTACATTCCCAAGTTCTTCTGCCTTTTCTGTGGCATTTATTCCAAAGAAATTCAGATCATTTCTGTTGATATATTCTGCGGGAATTAGAGACCTATCAAGCACAACATTGGCATTTGGTCGAAACCTCGGTTGAAACTTTACAAGTGAAGGGTAGTTCATAATGAATCCGTTGTGTGGTTTTGTGATCACCGGTGAACCGATCTCTTCGTCGGAAACCACCACCATACAGTTTGCAGTACCACCCCTCTGTTCTGCGCCATAAGATGGGAACCATGTCGAATTCAAATTCTGGCTAACCGCCATATGTGCAAGCATCATGCCAGCACTCAAAATCCCCTGTCCACCAAATCCAGCCATTATACAATCGAAATACATTATTTACCCCCGTCGATGTCTTTAAAAGTTCCCAAAGGATAGTAGCTCTCCATTACCTCATCCACCCATTTCAGGGATTGAATTGGATCGATACCCCAGTTTGTTGGACATGTGGAGAGCACCTCTACGAAAGAAAATCCTTTCCCCTCTATCTGATTCTGAAAAGCCTTTTTTATCGCTTTACCAGCAGCAAGTACATGTTTTGGTGATGTGACCTTTACCCTTGTGGAGTATGCAACTGCTGGCAAAGTCCCAATTAACTCAGCCATTCTGAAAGGGAAACCATCATGTTTTGTATCTCTACCGAATGGTGTTGTGGTTGTTTTCTGTCCTGGCAATGTAGTGGGAGCCATCTGACCACCAGTCATCCCGTAGTTTGCATTGTTCACAAACACAACAGTGATATTCTCCCCTCTATTTGCTGCATGGATGATCTCTGCCATACCTATAGAAGCCAAGTCCCCATCACCTTGATAGGTAAAAACAGTAAGGTCTGGTCTTACCCTTTTTATACCTGTAGCCAGTGCTGGGGCTCTCCCATGAGGTGCCTCAACTATGTCAAAGTTGAAATAGTCATACAGTAAAACAGCACAACCCACCGGTGCCACCCCCACTGTTTGCTCCCTTAAATTAAGAGCATCGATAGCTTCTGCCACCAGTCTGTGGATTAATCCATGATTACATCCTGGACAATATATAGATTTATTTGCCGTAAGGCTCTGTGGTTTCTCATAAACTGTTTTCATACATTACCCCTTTATGGATAAGATTTTCTCTAATATTTCATCAGGATCTACAACTTCACCACCAGGTTTACCCAAAAACTCTATTTTACTTTCATCTTTCACCGCAAGCATAACATCGAAAAGCATCTGCCCGTTGTTCATCTCCACTACGAGTACTTTTTTTGCTTTTTTTGCTGCCTCTGCCAATTGGATGTACGGATAAGGCCATATAAGAATAGGTCTAAAAAGCTCGATCTTTACACCTCTCTTTTTAGCCTCTTTGATGGCACTTTTTGATACTCTTGCAGAAGTTCCAAACGCTACCACAAGGATATCGTAATCTTCACCGGTAAGTTCATACTCCACTTCATTCTGCTTAATCGTATTAAACTTTTCTTTTAGATAAAAATTGTGTTTCTTAAGCATCCCTTCGGCTAATCTTAGGGATTTTACAGATCGAGGATCCCTACCTTTACACCCATTCACTTCCCAACCCATGTCTGTTTTTTGTGTCTCTTTGAATGGAGGAAGTACCACCGTCTCAGCCATCTGTCCCAAAGCACCATCACCTAAAATGAACACAGGATTTCTATATTTTACTGATATGTCGAATGATTTGTATGTGATATCCACTGCCTCTTGAAGGGTACTTGGGGTATACACAATAAGGAAGTAATCTCCATTACCACCACCTCTGGTTGCTTGATTATAGTCTGCTTGACTTGGACCGATGTTCCCCAAACCAGGACCGCCTCTTGCGATATTCACAATTACAGCAGGTACTTCGGCACCACACATGTATGAAATACCCTCTTGCATTAGAGCAATTCCTGGGCTTGAGGATGTTGTCATAGCCAATTCCCCTGTGGCCGCTGCACCATACACCATATTTATAGCCGCAACCTCACTTTCAGCCTGCACAAAAGCCCTACCCAACTCCACCATTCTTTTGGACATATATGCTGTCACTTCATTCTGTGGGGTAATCGGATACCCAAAATAACCCCTCAAACCAGCCCTTACAGCGGCTTCGGCAATAGCTTCATTACCTCTCATCAACACTTTTTCAGACATTTTATGCTCCTTATTCATCTTTTTTCAATGTAAAGATAACATCAGGACACATAAGAGCACAACTTTTACATAGAATACACAACGATTCATCTATGCATTCCACATAATTATATCCCGATGTATTGAATTTCCCGGAAAATTTAAGAATCTTCTTAGGGCAGTAAACGATACATATCCCGCAACCCTTGCACTTGTCGGTATCGATAATTACTCTTGGCATCTAATCCTCCGATTGTTTAATGACACTTTATAATATATTTTAAAAAACATATATTTTCAATAGCTTTTTATAGTCGAAAAAATTTTAATTATACTAAACCTGTTTCGTTCAAAATATCCATGTCAGCCACAAACTTCCCAGCAAAATCGTAGTGATAGTTATAACAATTCCAACCTTAAAGAACTGCATAAATTCTATTTTTATACCATTTTTTGAAGCAATTTCAACAACAATTATATTGGCAACAGATCCGATAATGGTAAGATTCCCAGCAAAAGTTGACGACATGGCAGCTGTAATCCAATACTCATATCCATTATTAATCGTTTTTAGAAAAGGGGCAAATAGCATAACGGCAGGCACATTAGAAACAACATTACTCAAAACAGCCATAGAAATCGAAAACGAAAATATATCCACGAATATAAAATTCTTGAAAATGTTGTACAACCTCTCACCCACTCCAGTAGTCTCCACCGTAGTAGTAACTATGAAGAGTGCTGAGAAAAACACAAGGAGCGACCAATCGATCTCCCTAAAGACCCTCTCTGGCTTTATCCTTCGGGTAAAAAGGAGTATTGAAGCAGCTATTAATGCAGCATATGAAACGGGAAAATGCAAAAGAAACAGTACGATCATCACAGAAGTTGCAAAGATAGATTTTATCAAAAGTGGTTTGTACAATCTTTTATTTTCGATATTGAGAGATTCTATCTTTGTATCAGAAAATTCCTTTTTGAAAAAGATCTGTATAGTAAAATAAAGAATTATCAACGAAACCATAGAAACTACAAAAAGGGGAGTTATAAATTTCAAGAAGGTTATCCCAGAATAGCTCGCAATAAGCATATTTTGTGGATTCCCCACAGGTGTCATAGCAGATCCAATATTAGCCGCCATCCCCAATCCCAATAGATATGGCACAGGATCTCTTTTCAAATTTATCAACACCATTATGACAATAGGGGTAAACATGATGGCAACAGTGTCGTTTAAAAGTATCGAAGAGAGCAATCCAGAAGTGAAAATTACGATCAAAAGTAATTTTTTAGGAGTATCTGCATATTTGATAATCTTTTGAGAAACCAAGCCAAAAAATCCCGACACACTAAAATTCGCATTTATAATCATCATGGAAAAAAGCAGAATGATCGTATCAAGATCAATTGCCTTTAAAGCCTTTTCATAATCAATCCCACCAGAAACAACAAGAGCAGTAGCCCCCACAAGGGCAATGGTAGTCCTATTCATCCGAAACTTTGGCACATAACCTACAGCAATGGCAACCAGCGTAAAAAGAAGTATTATTTTTGGCAACATAAATGAGAATTTCTATTATTTTTAAGAAAAAATCAATGTTGAATTTATTATTCCAACTGAAACACCATATTTACTTTTATCGTTAATACAAATTCTCCATGGGGAGGAAAGGTAATACTGTAGAGTTTCTCCTTCACATAACTCTCCAATTTTTCACTTCCATCTTTTCTAAGCGTTTTTATATCCCTAACCCTTCCAGACCCTTCTATCTCTATCTGAAATAAATACGCCCCAGACACACCTTCCCTCTCCAAGTAATCGTCAATCTTCATTTTTTCATGGAGTATTTTTAGGAATTCTGCATCGTATTGCTCCCTGTCAAATGAATAACTCACAGAGGGAATTTGACGATTATTTCCAAAATTTATAGCACTTTTCACCTTTTCCCTCAATTCGTTTGCAATTAGATCCTCATATTTCACAGAGTTGAATGCAGTAAAAGTTTCACTATTTTTAACCTCCCTTATTATATCCACCACAAATATCTTTAAATTTCTCAGTTCAAAATCATGCTTCAAGGTAAAAGGAGCACTAAAGATCGCCAAATGTATCAATATCGACACCCCTAAAGATATCAAAAAGATTTTTTTATCAGAAAAATCGTTCTTCATGTCAAACTTATAACCCTCTTAAAATCATATTTCAACATAAAATCGAGCACCTGGATTCGAACCAACAAAACTAAATATGCGTCTATTAAGTGAGTTGTTTGAAAAAGTATAAAAATTATCCAGGTGCTTGAAAAATTTTCACGATTTTTTCACGGAAATGTGTTAAAATAAAAATGTAAGTAGTAGGAGGTATGAGATGAGGAAGTTTCTAATTTTCTTATTTATATTATTAGTAATTCCGTTCTTTTCGCTGTCCTTTGCTGAGGATACGACTTGCGAAAGCACACATAAATTCACAAAAACTATCTCTCTAAATATTAAACCAAGCGGTGAACCCACACGAATTCATGCTATTGTTGTATGCAATGATAGAGACTCTTCAATTATTCAAATTAAAAGCAGATTATTTCAGAATGAATTAATTAGAGTTAATAATAAGTTAGATAAAAAAGTAGGAGACTATATTATATTCGAGTTTTTTGATAATATGATACAAAAATAGGAGATTAATTATGATAAGAATTTTCTATGTACTGATAATAATCTTAGTCAGTTTCAGTGTTCATAGTTTAGATAAAGAAGACTATTTTGCCATTCCACCTTTCATACAACAGAATGTTTACTCTAATATTTACATGGCATTAGATTATAGTGGCAGTATGACAGATGAAGCTTATCCTGATACCACCTATAGTTCTTCAAAACCTTATTTTGGATATTTTGACAAAAATAGTACATACAAATGTTCAAGTAACATCATCACTGATGCTACATATGGCAATATCTCTTACAAAAAATGTAACAATGGTTACTGGTACAAAGGTACTGGTGGAACAACATATACTGGTAATGAGTTAAATTACTACACAATGAGTAGAATTGATATCCTCAGGTATGTTTTAACCGGTGGTGGAATCTCATCTATGTGTACAACTATCAAAACTTGTAGTAGTTTTACAAAACAAGTTGATTGCCAACAATATGATTTATGCTCATGGAATAAAAGCACTAAAAAATGCGAACAAAAAACTAATTGTTCTTATTTTACTGATCAAACATCTTGTACATCTGGTAGTAGAAGTGAACTATGCTCATGGGATCCAGCCTCAGGGTTTCTCATTACTGAAGCTGGAGAAAAAATAAAATATGAAGATGTTGCTGGTTATGACTCTAATACTAAATCAGTTGATGGATTATTACAGAAATTAGATAGACAAAAAAGAAAACCAAGAGTTGGCGGAGTACTTTTTTCAAGTGATATTTTGTCGAATATTTCTCCAAGTTTTGATTATACACAGTTGATAAAAAAAATTAATGAAACCAAGGCTAATGGATACACAAATACAAGAAAAGCTATAGAAACAATTTCCAATTACTATAAAACCATACAAGCCTACCAATTTGACTTGGAATCACAAGACAATGTTTCATGTACAAAAAACTTTGCTATAATTTTATCAGATGGTGCTTGGAATACTGGTAGTTCTACATTACATCCAGACTCAAGCGATCCTTTACCAATCGTTAGAGATATGTGGTTAGGTGGAACAGCAGATCTAATGCCAACATTAAAAGGAAATCAAAATGTAAAAACCTATACAGTTGCAATGTTTATGAGTCCAACAGACGACGGTACTGAGGCATTAAAACACTTTTCTGTTTTTGGAGCATACAATGACATTGATGGCAATAAACTCCCATGTAATTACAACACAAGCAGTTTTAATTCATTCAATACAAACTTCCCTTCTACAACATGTTCCGAATGGGATTCCAATAATGATGGAAAACCTGATGCCTTTTTTAAAGGTGACAACCCTGAAGAACTAAAACAAGCAATAGATGATGTCTTTACACAAATAATGACAAGTGTTTCCTCAGGTACCTCGGTTGCTGTTCTTACTGAAAAAAGAAAAGAAGGATCGTTAATGACTCAAGCTGTCTTTTATCCTGAATACAACGGTTCATCTTGGATCGGAAAACTATTCGGGTATTGGTTTTTAAATTTTAAAAACTCAAAAGGAGAATTGGTTCAAAATATCAGGGAAAATACAAATATCTTAGATGAAATAACCGGTGGATATAAATTGAATATTTGTAGTGAAAGTGGAGGGGATTATATTTTAAATTTCGATTACGATGATATTTACAACAAGTTAATTGTAAACAGGAGTAAAAGCAACTGTGATGGCAAAGATAATGGTACTGTAAATCCAGCATACGAAAAACTCGAAGAAATAAAATCACTATTTGAAGTATCAGATAAAGCTTACTTAGATTATGGTAATAATCCATTATTGAGAAGAATATATACACATAATGGAAGCAGTTTGATAGATCTTAAAAATGCCAACAACTCATTTTTTGGTACAGATTTAGGCTGCATCGGAACTGCTGATAATCTCAAAAATTTTATATACGGTATCGATTATACTAATTGTGAAAGTAGAGTAGACCAAAACGGAAAAAGAAGAATTATCGGTGACATTGTTTATTCTACCCCACAAATTGTAGACTACGATAATGTCAGCATACTTTATGTTGCTGCAAATGATGGCATGCTTCATGCTTTTAGGTTAGGCAAAACTGTAAAAAGCAATGAAACAAATGTCGCAGTGATTTTGCAAAATGATGCAGATGATGATAGCACATCTAAAATAGGTTCAGAAGAATGGGCTTTCATCCCCCAAAATGCTTTACCTTTCCTTAGATATAGGGCACAAAAGGACTTTCTACATCTATATATAAATGATCTTACACCTTATATTTTCGAATATAAAGGCAAAAAAATACTCATAGGTGGTATGCGAATGGGTGGTGGTACTTCAGATAGCCAATTAGGTGCAGTTAGACCACCAACTGATGCTGGCGGTAAAGGATTTTCCTCTTACTATGCTCTTGACATATCTGACCCATTCAACCCTAAGTTCTTATGGGAATTTAATGAAGCTAAATTGGGTTTCACCTACTCAGGTCCCGCTATAATCAGAGGTCCTAATGAATCATTGTATATAATGTTTCTCAGCGGTATGACAAACTACACTGCTACCACTGCATTAAATGAGGGTAATGCTGGAGTATTTATACTAAAATTAAACAGTGATACTTTAGCAATTGATAATACCCAGTTTATTAGTATGGGCAGTTTTACCTCTGGTGGAGTAAACAATACCCCTGTATATGGAAATAGATTGTTTAGCGAAGGTGTTGATTGGAACGGAGACAAAATTACTGATGCAGTATTTTTCGCTTTTAGTTTTGATTCAAATCAAGGATGGACTTCAAATATTTACGCCTTTTTACCCGGTGACTACTCATCATTTTCAAGCAGCAATTTTAAAAACCTTATGAGTTCATTACACGGAGCAGTAAGTAGCAGTATAGTTTATATGCCATGTTTTGGAATGGATTATATTTATATTGGGACTGGTCGTTGGTTTGATAAGTTAGATGATTCTGTGGGAAGAAACAACAAACTATATGGAATAAATATTGCTTGTCTCAGAACAGGTAAATGTAATTTTAGTTCAGCTGTAAACAATGCTGATATTTGTAATGAATTAAACAAAAATACACAAGGCACGAGTGTCGTTGCTTGGGAAGTAGGATTAAATACCGCACAAATTGAGGATGGAATTTCATACAGTAAAGAAAGAGTAATCTCCGATGCAGGTAAAATGGAATGGGCAAATACAGTATTATTTACTTCAATGCAGCCAAGTGCTGATGTATGCGCCTATGGTGGTAGATCGAGAGGTTGGGGATTAAACTGTGCTACAGGCAAAAGTATTTGGGATAATTCTTGTAGTAATTATATCGTGGATACATCTAAAGTTACATGTGGTTTTTTACAAACTTCTACAGCGGCAATAAATCAGATGTGTGCTTCAAGTTTTAGTCAACAGCAAGGCACAAGAAGTGTTAGTAACGCAATGGGTCAAGGTAACAGCAGTGGTGGAGATGCATCTGTAAATACAATAAACGCAGGTCAAACAGCATGGTATACAGGAACTACTCCAGAAACACCTCCTATAATACCTACGCCATACTCTGCCAAAAAAGGTCGAATTCTATTTTGGATTGAAAAATGATTACTTATAACTTCAAAGGTATAACTTTAATTGAAATGCTCGTTGTGATAAGTATTTTATCCATACTTTTAGGAATAGGTATATTTAGTTATAACAAATATGCCTTGGGTAGAGATGTTGAAAACGATACCTACAAAATCTATTCTTTAGCTATGAAAGCAGGAACATCAGCATTCACAGAGAAAACTACTTACTACATCACCCTAAAAGACTCAAAAACTGTTGTTTTGGAGGATAATGCTACTGTAATTGAAACATTGAATCTTAAAAGTGAATTCTCTTATTCCAATAAGAACAAATATGCATTCGATAAAAATGGATTTTTAATCGATAATGGTAGTATAAAGTCTGTAACCGCCCCAGATGTTCAATATAATTGTATAAGATTTGAAGGCACAGTTTATTTAGGTAAATTAGATGCAGGGGGTAATTGTGTTCAGAAATAATTTTAATGGGTTTGGAATAATAGAGGCACTTGTTTCTCTGTTTATTTTTGCTGTACTATTACTAGGTCTAAATTATTCATTAATTATCGCAATAGAAAATAACACTACAAATTTTCTCAGAAACACTGCTGTAAAAATAGCTCAGGGTTATATGGACAAAACAAGAGAACGAACTGATTTGAATACCATAAGCATTGCCGATAACCCTTGCAATCCAGACAATGCTACTGCTTCTACTACCACTTTTATAGATACTGTCAATTACAGAAATACTACTATAAAATATGTAACCGTTTTAAGCGTTGTTTCTAAAACAAGCAACTACTTCAAAGTAAATATAAAAACATGTTATAAATACAAAAATAACACTAAAGAAGTAAAAATAGACTCTTCAATTTATCCTGGTAAAGGTGGATTATGAGAAAAAAGAACGCTTTTACTCTTATAGAACTTTTAGTAACAATGACTATAATGCTTATTGTATTATCTGCTGTTTATTTAACTTATATATCAACTCTTAAAGGATATAAAAGAGAGTCAGTCATCGGAGCAAAGGTTACAGAAGAGCAAATTGGCATTGAACTAATGCGTAAAGATTTTTCACTTGCTGGTATAGGTATACCCATTTCTACTCAACCATTATTCATCAGCGGCTCAAATGATAACTATACTTTAACTTTGAGAATGACTCATTCCCCTTCTTCAGAGAAAACATTAGGATATATCCTGATGGGTTACAATAATACTACCAAAAGATTTGAAACAATAAAAGACATCAGAAATGATAAGACAGCAAATGACTTAATTGTTTTGGGAACCGATAAACAGAGGTATACTTTAGGAAGATTATTAACAGGTACACCAACATATATAAATTTCGATTGTTCAACCATTGATAATGGTACTTTAGCATTTGCATTCCCACTAGAAGACAACAGTTCAGAATATCAAACTATAACCTATTCATTAATACCTTCAACTTTATCAAGATGTTTTCAAGGCTCATCTAATTTAGTTAGAAAAAATACATACCCAATAATTAATTGTGTCAAAGGAGTAAAATATTATTTTGGATATGATAACGATAGTAATGGATCTATTGATGGTTATTGTGAAAACTCTCTAAATTGCGATCCATTAAATTCCATTTCCAAACTCTATACAAACTTAAAATCGATAGTTGCATTTATTCTCACTCATGATGGAAGCAAAGATAGAAACTTTAATTTCGGTTCAACATCTATAAGTTATCAAGATACAGAAACCGGAAGAAATATCACTTTTACAAATTTAAATTCTGTACCTGAGTATAGTCTTTATAGGTGGAAAATAATCAAAATTTCATCAAAAACTGTCAATATCAGAGGCACAGCATATGAACAATAAAAAAGGGTTCTCCCTTATTATTACACTTATATTATCTTTTGTTGCTTTAGGATTCATAGCAGCCTTACTATATTTAATTACTACCACAACTTCTCTTTCTGGAAAAGGTAAAAAATATACAACAGCATTAGAAGCAGCAAAAGGACTAACCGACAATATCATAGATGCAATTATTACTGATAGTTTAAAATGTGGTGGTACAACTTGTAGTGATAATGGCAGTATAGATCCATCAATTATTAACGCTCCAGGTTTTAATGTCGTAGGCACTGTATTAAAAGTTTCTGAGTACTCAAAAATTATAAATGGCACAAAAACTGATTTTAAAATATATCTGATAAATCTTAAAGTTAGTTCCACAAATTCAAACGACAAATCCGAAGTAGAATTTGCCTACGAGGTGGAAAAGTAAAAAGGGTTTAGGAGTGGGTAATGAGGGGGTTAACATTAATTGAATTAATCATTGTCTTAACCATCTTCTCCATAATAATTTCAATAGGGGTTTATGCGTACAACTCATATTCCAAAAAAATTTCCATAGAAAATGATGTTTACAGTATTTACACTATGCTCAATAAGGCTCGCACATCTGCCTTTACAGAAAAAGTCTCTTTAACTGTAAGATTAATAAGCAATGATAATAAAACCTTCATTATAGACAACGATACAAATTCCACAAATGGCTATTTTGATGAAATAAAATTAACAAATGCCTTTTACTCTTCAACCAACGGAGCACTCGACAGTTTTAGATTTGATAGAAATGGATTCGCTGATTATCAAGGTCATATCCGCTCGATTGAAAGAACTGATAATAGCATCGATTGTGTTGTAGTATCTTTTGGCAGAATAGCAATCGGAAAGTTTGATGGTAATCAATGTAAGGCTAAATAAAAAAATAGCACTCTACATCAACAATCTCCTCGTCGGCACAGCCCAAATGTCAGGTTCTGCTAATTTTTCGATAACATCCCCCGTATAAAGTACAATGCCCCCTATCCAACTACTACCTAAATAATCACCAATTTTCTTTAGATTACTAAAATCAGATTTATCAATGCTATTTCTGTTCTTGATTTCGATCCCTAAAATCCCTTTTGATGTTTTCAACAAAAGATCTATTTCCATTCCTGATTTTGTTCGGTAGAAGTAAATTTCACAGTCTAATTGCATAGTTTTGATATATTTATATATTTCTGAAACAACGAATGTTTCGTACACATTACCATTAATGACTTCACCCCAGTTTCCAGTAAGATACCTTAGAATACCCATATCAAGCCAATAAATTTTTGGCGTTTTGACTACTGTACTTGTTAAATTCTCAAAATATGGTTGTATTAGAATAGTCTGGTATGATATCTTGAGATATTCGATATACCGTTTAGCTGTATCAACACTTATCCCAGCATCTCTTGCGATTTCAGAATAATTTAACAGATTACCTGTTCTTAAAGCAGATAATTTTTGGAATTTTTTAAATGGTTCAAGATCATTGAGTCTCGAAAGATCCAATAAATCTCTTTCCAGATAAGTATAAGAATAATCTTTAATCCATTTTTTCTTTTCTTCTTCATATTGTATATGCAGTAAAGCTGGCATCCCACCCCAAGTTAATAAATAATTCTCTATATCTTTCAATCTTATGTCATCATACCCAATTAACACTGTAGACACATTGTTCAAGAGGTTAGATATTCTATCTGTTTTCAATAATTGATTGAGCAATATTAAACCGTCTGGATAAGTTCCTTTATAAAGTAGTTCACAAAACATCAAAGGATAAAGCTCATACAAAGATACTCTCCCAGCAAGAGACTCACAAATATTCTTTAAAAGCAATATCTGACTTGACCCCAATATCACCTGAAAATCCACTAAATCACTATCATAAGCATATTTTATTTTATCAAATAAAGAAGGTTCCTTTTGCACTTCATCTAAAATAGCTCTACCAACATCCCTACCCCAATTAAATGACGAAATCTTCTTAAGACTATCTCTTATCTCTTGGGAGTCAAGATTAAAATATTTCAGGGTATCGTAATGCAATTTTGCTAAAGTGGTCTTGCCTGTTTGCCTTGCACCGGTAAGCAAAACAATTTTTTTATTGTTAGGTTCTGGTAATTTTTTTGATATAATCCTTTTTATAAGTAAATTTTGAGTAGTCATAATAAATAATGCAGTAAATTTTAAGATTTGTCAACAAAACTATGATTAATCTTAGAAAAATAATTTATTTCCCCCTTGCACCCTTATATAAATTGTAGTATTTTCTATTTATCAATAACTACGGAGTATTTACACCATGAAAAAGCTACCAATAGGCATTTCAACATTCGAACACATAATCAAGGAAAACTATGTTTATGTAGATAAAACAAAGGAAGCTTTTAACCTTATAGATAACGGTAAATTTTACTTTTTATCCCGCCCTCGCAGATTTGGCAAATCTTTATTTTTGGATACTCTGAGAAATATTTTTGAAGGGAAAAAGGAACTCTTTGAGGGACTGTATATTTATGACAAATGGGATTGGAGCAAGAAATATCCTGTCATCAGGATAAGTTTTAACGATGGAAACTTTAAAAGTGTAGAAGGTCTAAATAAAACAATCTATCAGATCTTGGATTTCAACCAAAGATATCTTCAGATAGAGTGTCCAAAAGATTTTGATATGCCGGGATGCTTTAAAAGACTCATCGAAGAAGCATGCTATAAATATAATCAAAGGGTAGTAATCTTAATTGACGAATATGATAAACCGATCCTTGATAACATTGAAAACCCTGAATTAGCAAAAGATATGAGAGAAGAACTAAAAACTTTTTATGCCGTCATCAAAGGTGCTGATGAATACATAAAGTTTGCATTTATGACAGGGGTATCGAAGTTTTCAAAGATGTCTTTATTCAGTGGATTGAATAACTTAGATGATATCACAATAGATAAAAAGTATGCCACAATCTGCGGTTATACCCATAGGGATTTAGAGACTGTATTTGCCGAGCATTTAAATGGGCAAGATTACGAGAAAATAAGAAAATGGTATAACGGATATAAATGGCTCGGTGAACCTGTTTACAATCCATTTGACATTCTTTTATTCATTTCAAAAGGCTATGTTTATGAAAACTATTGGTTTTCCACTGGAACACCGACATTCTTATTGAAATTAATCGAGAAGAATAACTATTTTTTACCTGACTTTGAAAACATAGTGAAAAATAAGGATATGCTTGATAGTTTCGATGTTAATTATATAGATTTAGAAACTTTGATGTGGCAGACGGGGTATTTGACGATTGATAGTTATGAAACCATACTTGAAAAAATAGAATATAAACTAAAGATACCAAATCTTGAAGTCCAACAGTCATTATTCGGAGTAATAGCTGACTATATCACAAAGACTAATAATTATTCCAGAAACTATGGCAATGTTGTAAGATCGCTGTTGTCTAAAAATTTCGAGGATTTCAAAAAACACTTAGTTTCTATCTATGCCTCCATCCCATACAATCTTTTTACAAACAATCATATGTATGAGAAAGAGGGTTATTATGTGTCTATATTCTATGCCTATATGAAGGGTATGGGAGTAGATGTAATCGGTGAGGATGTGACGAATAAGGGGAGAATTGATCTTACACTTATCTTCCCAGAGGCGATTTATATCATGGAGTTTAAGGTTGACGGAAATGACGGATTGACGCAGTTGAAGGAGAAAAGATATTACGAAAAATACCTATCTTACGGCAAGCCGATATATCTTATTGGGATTGAGTTTGATAGTAAAGAAAGGAATGTAAAAAATGTGGAATGGGAGAAAATTTAAATTCATACAAAAGAAAAGGTGATATAATATGAAGAAGTTACCGATTGGTATTCAAACTTTCGAGAAAATAAGATCAGACAATTACATCTATGTAGATAAGACTGACATTGCGTTTAATATCATTAATAATTACACTTATGTTTTTCTTTCTCGCCCTCGAAGGTTTGGTAAGTCTCTTTTTCTTGATACTCTCAAAAACATCTTTGAAGGGAATAAGGAGCTTTTCAAAGGGTTATACATTTATGATAAATGGGATTGGAATACTAAGTATCCAGTGATTAAAATAAGTTTTGGTGGCACAAGAAATACAGAAGAATTAAATAAGATGATCTTCGCTCTTTTGGAAAATAACGAAGAGAGGTTAGGTGTTAGTTGCAAATATAAAGATGATGTGGCACTATTTTTCAAGGACCTTATAAAGCAGACATACGAAAAATTCAACCAAAAGGTTGTGATATTAATTGATGAATATGATAAACCGATCATTGATAATCTTGATCAGATAAAAATAGCAATTGAGCATAGATCTATTTTGAAAAGGTTTTACAACGAGATAAAAAATCAGGATGAGTATATAAGGTTCGCCTTTCTCACAGGGGTAAGTAAGTTTACGAAGACATCGATATTTAGTGATCTCAATATGCTTACCGATATATCCCTCGATGGTAGATACGGAAATATCTGCGGCTATACCCAAAAAGATTTAGAGGAATCCTTTGCAGAATACCTTGTGGATGCTGATCTGGAGAAGATAAAGGAGTGGTACAACGGATACAATTTCTTAGCTGATAATCTGTATAATCCCTTCGATATACTACAATTCTTTGCAAGTGGGAGAGTGTTTAAAAACTATTGGTTTGAAACGGGAACACCGTCATTCCTAATAAGACTTTTAGAAAGCAATAGATACTTCCTACCGAAGATGTCTAATATTGTGGTGGGTGAGCAATTATTAAACAGTTTTGACATAGACAAACTTCAAGTAGAGGTTGTTCTATTTCAAAGTGGATATCTCACAATCGAAAAAGCAGTTGAAAGGAAAAGAGGTGGGTTTGAGTATTGGCTTAAAATACCCAACAAAGAGATAAGGCAATCCTTCCTCGATTACATTCTTGATTATATGTATTCTGTGGATAATAGTCAGAAACTCAGGACACAGGATCAGATGTATGATGCACTGGAGAATGTAGATTTTGAGTCTTTTAAGTCATCTCTGATTTCATTATTTTCTTCAATTCCTTACAATAACTATACAAACAACAATCTTGCTAATTACGAAGGCTTTTATGCAAGTATAGTTTATGTATATTTACAGAGTTTAGGATTTGAGATAGTTGGCGAAGATGTGACAAACTTGGGCAGGATAGACCTTACCTTAAAAATGCCCAATGCGATTTACATAATTGAGTTTAAGGTTGACGGTGGTGACGCTTTGAAGCAATTGAAGGAGAAGAAATATTTTGAAAAATACATTTCACATGGCAAGCCGATATATCTTATTGGGATTGAGTTTGATAGCAAAGATAGAAATGTGAAAAATGTTAAGTGGGAGAAGGCTTAAATTTATATTAAAGAGAAGGTGATATAATATGAAAAAGTTGCCGATAGGGATACAGACTTTTACTGACATTAGAAGCGATGATTTTATTTATGTTGATAAAACAGACATCGCATTGAAGTTGATCGAAAACTATCGTTACCTTTTTCTATCCCGCCCTCGAAGATTTGGTAAGTCTCTTTTTCTTGATACTCTCAAAAACATCTTTGAAGGGAATAAAGATCTTTTCAAAGGGTTATACATTTACAACAAGTGGGATTGGGATACGAAATACCCAGTGATAAAAATTAGTTGGAGTGGGACACTTCAATCGGAAAAGGATATAATATCCCGCACAAGAGCTATTTTACAGGAGAATCAGCATAGATTGGGTGTAAGTTGTACTGATACAGATTACATGCCAAACTGCTTTGCTGAACTAATTGCAAAAACTTATGAAAAATACAATCAAAAAGTGGTTGTACTGATAGATGAATATGACAAACCAATATTGGATAATTTAGACAATTTGGAGATGGCAAAGTGGATGAGGGTTTATCTTAAAGGTTTTTATTCGATTATCAAGGATAGCGATAGATTCTTAAGATTTGCCTTTCTTACAGGTGTTAGCAAGTTTACCAAGACATCGATATTTAGCGATCTCAATATGCTTACCGATATATCCCTCGATGGTAGATACGGGAATATTTGCGGCTACACACAAAAAGATTTAGAGGAATCCTTTGCAGAATACCTTGTGGATGCTGATCTGGAGAAGATAAAGGAGTGGTACAACGGGTACAATTTCTTGGCAGATAATCTGTATAATCCCTTCGATATACTTCAATTCTTTGCAAGTGGGAGAGTGTTTAAAAACTATTGGTTTGAAACGGGAACACCGTCATTCCTAATAAGACTTTTAGAAAGCAATAGATACTTCCTACCGAAGATGTCTAATATTGTGGTGGGTGAGCAATTATTAAACAGTTTTGACATAGACAAACTTCAAGTAGAGGTTGTTCTATTTCAAAGTGGATATCTCACAATCGAAAAAGCAGTTGAAAGGAAAAGAGGTGGGTTTGAGTATTGGCTTAAAATACCCAACAAAGAGATAAGGCAATCCTTCCTCGATTACATTCTTGATTATATGTATTCTGTGGATAATAGTCAGAAACTCAGGACACAGGATCAGATGTATGATGCACTGGAGAATGTAGATTTTGAGTCTTTTAAGTCATCTCTGATTTCATTATTTTCTTCAATTCCTTACAATAACTATACAAACAACAATCTTGCTAATTACGAAGGCTTTTATGCAAGTATAGTTTATGTATATTTACAGAGTTTAGGATTTGAGATAGTTGGCGAAGATGTGACAAACTTGGGCAGGATAGACCTTACCTTAAAAATGCCCAATGCAATTTACATAATTGAGTTTAAGGTTGATGGAGATGACTCTTTGAAACAGTTGAAGGAGAGAAGATATTTTGAAAAATACTTGTCTCATGGTAAACCTATATATCTCGTAGGAATTGAATTTGACAGTAAAGACAGAAATGTAAAAAATGTGGAATGGGAGAAGGTATAATTAACTAAAAAATTAGGTGGGATTATGAAAAAACTGCCGATTGGCATCTCAACATTTGAGAAAATTATTAAAGATAACTATGTTTATGTTGATAAGACAAAAGAAGCATTTGAACTTATAGAAAATGGTCAATATTACTTTTTATCCCGCCCACGCAGATTTGGTAAATCGCTGTTTTTGGATACTCTGAGAAATATCTTTGAAGGCAAAAAAGAACTTTTTGAAGGACTTTACATTTACGACAAGTGGGATTGGAACAAGAAATATCCTGTAATTAGAATAAGCTTTAATGATGGAAATTTTAGTAATATAGAAAACTTAAATCAAGCTTTTTATGAAATACTAAAAAGAAATCAAGATTTATTGGAAGTCAAATGTGATGAATCTTTATCTCTGGAAGGGTGTTTTAGAGACCTGATCTTTCTTGCTTATAGAAAATACAATCAACGGGTAGTCATTCTCATTGATGAATACGATAAGCCTATTCTTGACAACATTGCAAACACTGAATTAGCAGAAAAGATGAGAGATAGACTGAAAGACTTTTACACAGTCATCAAAGGTTCCGACGAGTATATAAAATTTGCTTTTATGACAGGGGTATCGAAATTCTCAAAGATGTCGTTATTTAGTGGTTTAAATAACTTAGATGACATCACAATAGATAAAAAGTATGCTACGATCTGCGGTTATACCCATAGAGATTTAGAGACTGTATTTGCCGAACATTTAAAAGGACAGGATTACGAAAAGATAAGAAGATGGTATAACGGATATAAATGGCTCGGTGAACCTGTTTACAATCCATTTGACATTCTTTTATTCATTTCAAAAGGCTATGTTTATGAAAACTATTGGTTTTCCACTGGAACACCGACATTCTTATTGAAATTAATCGAGAAGAATAACTATTTTTTACCTGACTTTGAAAACATAGTGAAAAATAAGGATATGCTTGATAGTTTTGAGTTAGATTACATAGATTTGGAAACTCTTATGTGGCAAACGGGGTATTTAACAATTGATAGTACGATAGATTTGTATGATGAAATTAGATATAAACTCGCAATACCAAATCAGGAAGTAAGGATATCACTCTTCAACATAATTTCTGAATATCTAACAGCAGTAAAAACAACTACATACAAGGATAATATCAAGATATCGCTTTTTAATAAAGACCTCGAAATGCTAAAAAAATCGATAATATCTTTGTATGCCTCTATTCCGTATAATCATTTTACTAATAATCCGATGTATGAGAAAGAGGGTTATTATGTGTCGATATTTTATGCCTATATGAAGGGTATGGGGGTAGATGTAATCGGTGAGGATGTGACAAACAAAGGCAGGATTGACCTGACTCTCATCTTCCCTGAAGCAATTTATATCATGGAGTTTAAGGTTGATGGGAATGACGCTTTGAAGCAATTGAAGGAGAAAAGATATTTCGAGAAATACTTATCTTACAACAAACCGATATATCTCGTGGGAATCGAATTTGACAGTAAAGATAGAAATGTAAAAAATGTCGAATGGGAAAAGGTTTAAAATATAAATAGGTAGGTGTGTATCATGAAAAAGTTGCCGATAGGGATACAGACTTTTGACAAAATGAGGTCAGATGATTACGTTTATGTAGACAAGACTGATATTGCGTTTAATATAATTAATAGCTACACTTATGTTTTCCTATCCCGCCCTCGAAGATTTGGTAAGTCTCTTTTTCTTGATACTCTCAAAAACATCTTTGAAGGGAATAAAGATCTTTTCAAAGGGTTATACATTTACAACAAGTGGGATTGGGATACGAAATACCCAGTGATAAAAATTAGTTGGAGTGGGACACTTCAATCGGAAAAGGATATAATATCCCGCACAAGAGCTATTTTACAGGAGAATCAGCATAGATTGGGTGTAAGTTGTACTGATACAGATTACATGCCAAACTGCTTTGCTGAACTAATTGCAAAAACTTATGAAAAATACAATCAAAAAGTGGTTGTACTGATAGATGAATATGACAAACCAATATTGGATAATTTAGACAATTTGGAGATGGCAAAGTGGATGAGGGTTTATCTTAAAGGTTTTTATTCGATTATCAAGGATAGCGATAGATTCTTAAGATTTGCCTTTCTTACAGGTGTTAGCAAGTTTACCAAGACATCGATATTTAGCGATCTCAATATGCTTACCGATATATCCCTCGATGGTAGATACGGGAATATTTGCGGCTACACACAAAAAGATTTAGAGGAATCCTTTGCAGAATACCTTGTGGATGCTGATCTGGAGAAGATAAAGGAGTGGTACAACGGATACAATTTCTTAGCTGATAATCTGTATAATCCCTTCGATATACTACAATTCTTTGCAAGCGGGAGGGTATTTAAGAACTATTGGTTTGAAACAGGGACACCGTCTTTTCTTATAAGGCTGTTAGAACAAAACATGTATTTTTTACCACAACTATCCAATTTAAAGATGGGTGAGCAGATAATAAGTAGTTTCGATATAGAAAGGCTTGATTTTGAAGTCGTCCTCTATCAGAGCGGCTATCTCACCATAGACAAGATGGAGATTACGCCACTCGATACAATAGAATACACTTTAAGAATACCAAACAGAGAGGTAAGGCAATCGTTAAACGATTACATCTTGGATAAGTATTTTTATGTGAGAAATCTGATAAACAAGAAGGTTGACCTATATAAGACCCTTTTAAATGAGGATTTAGAAGGGTTTAAAAATCAACTTGTTTCAGTCTTTTCATCTATTCCTTATAACAACTATACTAATAACAACCTTTCAAACTACGAAGGGTTTTATGCGAGTATTATGTATGTTTACTTGCAGAGTTTGGGATTTGAGATCATTGGTGAAGATGTGACAAACTTGGGCAGGATAGACCTTACACTAAAAATGCCGAATACGATTTATATTATGGAGTTTAAGGTTGACGGGAATGACGGATTGAAGCAGTTGAAGGAGAAAAGATATTTTGAAAAATACCTATCTTATAGTAAGCCGATATATCTCGTAGGGATTGAGTTTGAAAGTAATGACAGAAATGTAAAGAATGTGGAGTGGGAGATAATCGAATAACTCACAACATTCTCAAAAAAATATCTTCAAGACTATGCTTTATTGGAGAAATATCAATCACATCAATTAATTGCCTATTTAATATTTCCATGACACTCAAAAATTCATCCTTATTAACATCAATACTCATCAATTCATCATTCAAAATTTCTACCTTATAATTAGCCAAATCTAAATCTGTTTTCTTAAAAACTATCTTGAAACCATAAGTACTGAGATGTTTTATTTCTAAACTATCAAGTTCCTGAACTATTTGCCCAGATTTGATCATAATAACCTTCGTACAAATTTCTTCAATATCGGGGATTATGTGTGAACTAAAAAAGATCGTTGTTCCCTTGTTATTTAAGTCTTTCATAATATTTTTAAAAAGAACCCTTCCCACAGGATCAAGACCGCTCATAGGTTCATCGAGAATCAAAATTTCAGGATTATGAATAATAGCTGAAGCAAACCCAATACGCTGAATCATCCCTTTACTATATTTACGAAGTTGTTTTTTTGCGGAATCTTTTAGTTCAAACATTTCCAACAATTCCCATGCTTTTTTAATAGCCAAATCTTTGTCCATTTTGTAGATAGATGCTGTAAGCATCAGTAGATCTAATCCTGTGAGATTATCATAATATTGTGGATTTTCAGGCATAAAACCAACTTTTAATCTCGATTTATAATCAGTTGATGGCGTACCTGAAATTAATACTTCACCTGAATCTGCCCTAATCAGATCCATTATAATCTTGATGGTAGTACTTTTCCCAGCTCCATTGGGTCCTAAAAAACCATATATACCACCACTCGTTATTTTAAAATTCACCCCATTTAATGCATTTATCTTCTTTCCTTTCACTTTAAAACTTTTATATAGATTTTTTACCTCTATCACTTCCATCATTTAACTCCAGTATTATTATCTCTATTTAGAAAAGCCATTTTGCTCGTTGTCCTCACTTTACCTTTCTCATCAATGTAAAACTTTCCACCATAGGGGTCAGTAGGGATTTCAGTCAAATATTTTAGTTCTAAAAGTTTATCTATGGTTGGTAATTCATTATAATCATTGATGTACTTTTTAAGAGCTTCTTCAATTACATAAATTGCTTCTAAGGCCTTTAGTCTCAACTCATATTGCTTCTTAATCTCTTCTTTCCTTGTAATCTTGATCATAGATTTTAAATAATTAATACCATGAATTGTTTCTCCACCTTCATACAAATACCTTGCCGCAAGGTTTGCAAATAGTGGCGATCCAGACAAATCAGATGCCTTTTGATAATAAATCGCGGAATTCTTATAATCTTTCAAGAAATAAGCATAATTAAATCCTAAGAAAAAAGGGATCTTAAAGTCCCAAGTTCTATATTTAAATACATACTCCAAAAGTCTATTTACTTCCCTTACACGACCGATATCCCAAGTAAAAGTAGCCTGAGCAAAATAGTAGATATCTTCATTATAGGGATTAAGCAAAGTGGAAGCTTCAACCGTTCTATAAAGATTGTAGTATTCCACTTCATCAAATCTCCCTTGCTGTAAAAATTCTGTTTTCCCGCCATAATAGATAATCGATTTAAATGAAAGATAATCTCCCAAAAACCATCTATACTCCCCCACTACAGCCTTATAAAACTTGCCAGATGGTGTATAACCAAGCTTTTGTATGTTTGACTTTGACTTATTCATTTCAATCATATTTGGTAGATATACAAAATATAATACAATCAAACAAATCAATACACCTAACTGCACAAAAAAATTGTTAAATTTAATTCTCATAATTATCTATACAAAATCTCTTCTATTGATTATTATAATAGATGCCACCAAAAGAATACTCAAATATATTATAAAGTAAACCAGTGTCTTGAGCAACATACCTTCTTCAAAAGGTAAGGAGTAGCTTGCATAAGCAGTATAATCAAACGATGAAAAGTTTGGAAACACATAATATGCAAAAGCAACTGTCTTTTTTATAAAGATATTAAACTTATCCCCCTCTTTCATAACAAAATCGTAAATCCCCTGAGAAGCATTCCCCACGAGGTAAACCCCAATTGTCATAAAAATAGGTGTAAAAAACGATGTGGCAAATGAGGCAAAAAAGAAAGTAAATGCGAGCAACAAAGCATATTTCAAAAAAGACATAAAATAAGCGATAAATACTTTATCCCATTGAAGTGGTAGATCAGACTTGTAAATCCCCGCTGAAAATTTTATACTAAAATAACCAAAAACAGCATTTAGGGTGGTAATAATAAGTAAAATTAAAATTATGGCAAAAAACCTTTGCAAAAAATAGTTGGTCCTTGAAATAGGATAACTGACTACCGTATAGGTGTATTTCCTTTCAATATCCCGCCAAATGGTAATCGTACCACCAAAAATTGCCATAAGAAGTAGAATAAAAGAATTAAGCGTCAGCGACATTGTAATCGAAATCTCCTGCAACTGCCGCATAGAGAAATAACTTATGACAGGAATAAAGGCGTAAAAAGATATCATAGTCAATATTATTATGAACATTCTATCATAAATATGTGACTTTAAAGTAAATTTTATGAGGCACATCCTAACCTCCACATCACTCATCAAAAAATTTTCAACAGAGCATTATACATAAAAAATTATCAATATAAAGCAAAATTTAATTTTTTACTTACTAAGATTCTTTTTCTTTTTTATCTCGTTGTCAAATTCTCTCATGAGTTCTTCCATTGTTTTTTCAGAAGGCAATTTCTGTAATATATATTCATAATCTTTATTATGTCTAATAATCGAAATAAAATGCCACATATTTATCGATTCATCATCAATAGGATTTAATTCTATAGATTTTCTAATATAAATATCAGCTTTATCATAATCACCAACAACCAATGAAAAAAACGCAGCCAATTTAAAAGTGATCCAATTTTTATAAACTCCAACTAATTTTTCAGACTTAAAATATAATTCTTTAATTAAATTGTCTTTTTCTCTAATACTTATGAACTTATTATATTTATCACGATTAAATTTTTCTTTTGTAACTACAAAAAATTCTTGCTCTAACAGGTTGCTTTTATAATACTTAGAAGCAAAATATAATTGCCGAAAAACAGTATTTGGCTCTGATAGTTTACTTATATAAGATATCTTATTATAGATTGAATTTTTATTATAAAAGTCATTAGTTTTAATAAGTCTATCAATATAAATAGCTTCAAATATCAAAATACAAATGAAATACAATGAGAGCAAAATATGGGACACAACAAAAATATTTTTGAAAAAATCGAATCTTTTGTTATCATCAGTTAATATATTATCTTTGTACCCACCTTTGAATTCAAAAAGGAAAAAGAAAAAAATAAAAAATAACACCATAAAGAAAGGATGTCTAAAATGCCATTCAAAGAGTGAGTGAACACTAATTATTGTCAATATACATATTGATACAATTGAATCCCTGTCAATTTTTCTAACTCTTATGTTTTTTATCAATATAATAAAAATTACGAAAACAAACATACCAATTTCTGCTAAAATCTGCAATATTTCATTATGACCTAAAGTAAAATTTCCTATATTATCATAAGAAATTTTAAGAAAATTCACAGTGTCTTTCTGATATAAACCATTTAAATACTTAAAATTATCCAAACCCACTCCTAAAGGATATTTAAAAATCATATAAATTTGTGTCGCCCAAATATTGATCCTTGATAAAATCGAAACATTTTCAGGATCTACAATATCGATCTTTGATATCGGATTATATCTAACAAAGTATAGAGAGAATACAAATATACAAAAGTATATCAGAAAAAATACTATGAACCCTCCATAATATTCATTTTCTATTTTATTTTTCTTGTAAAGATATATAACAAGTAGAGACAAAAAAACCATAGATACTAAAGATGACCTGGAACCTGAATTTATTGAATAATAGAAAAACAATGAATAAAGGATTATATAGATAGTTTTCTTAGTTTTTGTTTGAGTCACCTTTTCAAAAAAAAATAGTGATATCAGTGCACCTATATTTAAGAAAGCCGCATTTAAATTTGGCTGATATAAAAGTCCTCCAAGAGTACTTTTATTTATATAAAAAACATACTTTATTATTGTTACATCATTCATTGAAAGAGCCTTAAAACAATCCTCAATAGCAGTCACACATAAATTGATTAAAGATAAAAGGAATATAAGTTTTATGATATAAATCTTATTTTTACTGATATCATTTAAGGAATAAAATTGTCCAATAATAATAGCACTAAAAAGCAATGTAACAAAAAACAAAGAATCAATTATCCTATAAGAAATAAACAAACTATGTATAATTAAAATTAGATAACCGAATACTAAAGTCCTTGAATAACATATCTCTCTATTAAAAACAATCAAAAAAAAAGAAGACAATAGGATAAATACTGACTTTAGACCTACCTGATAATAGGAAAATACATTAAAGTTTATAAGAAAACATAGTGAAACCAAAAATAGAAGGGATGTTGCAAAAACATCCCTTCTATGGTAAATAAATTTTATAATTCACTCCAACCTGATATTGTAGTAGCTCCTTCAGATGGGAATGTAACTGAAGGTTGGGAATTACCCTTATAAGTATCATCTTGTTTATAGTAAATTTTAGTAGTTTGATTTGTAGTTGCAAACACTCTGTTACCCTGCAAATGGTGGGATCCTAAAACATAATTTACATCATTAGCAACTCCATAGTAGAAACTTACATTATTAGATGGTTTAGTATCAATATTACTAGTGGTTGTTACCCAACTTCCTGCCGCAGCTATACTGGCAATTAAAATTAAACAAGAAATATAAAAAACTTTTTTCATAAATCCTCCTTATAGTGTTGATGGATATTTTTGATTCTCTGCAAAGTAGGACTCTAATCCTGTTTTAGCGTTTCTAATATCACTCTGAGCAGCTGCATTGTAGGATTGTGTTCTATACTTCGCAAACTGTGGTATCGCAATGGCTGCGAGGATTGCAATGATAGCTACGACTACGAGTAGCTCGATAAGCGTGAAACCTTTTTTTACTTGCTTCATAGTCTTACCTCCTTATAGGTTTTATATCGTGGAATATGCAATTACTATGCCAAAATGAGTTTTTCATTTTTCTAAAAAATAAAGGTTCTCATCCTACCTTTACACTAAGCACTATGAACGCATTTCTGGACTGCTTCGTCGCTACTCTCCTCGCAGTGACGGTTTAGTTTGTCATCGATAGGCATCCTTAGATGCCGTGGCGATCCAGTGATTTAACCCTATAAACCCTACAATCAAGCACATAGTTGTAATTTCTTATGCATAAAATTATCATTTACAAATAAACTTTCTCGTACAGCCTAAATCCCACCACCTATGTGCTCGACGAACCCTAAAACTCTACAAATGCTATAAACTCCACAAACACTTTTTACATTTTTGTCAAATTACTTTTCAAAATTGTAAAATCTCCGATTTTTAATTCCTAAATGTCATCCAATATTTCAGTTAAAATACTGCAAACTATAACTGACTTCATTATCGCCATTAACTCTACAAACTCTATAAACGCTATAAACAGGTTTCTGGACTGCTTCGTCGCTCAGCTCCTCGCAGTGACGATATAATCGGTCATTGCAAACGAAGTGAAGCAACCCAATCCTCACAGTGACTCAATCAACTGTCATTGCAAGCGTAGCGTGGCAATCTATTGTTTTTGCTAGACTGCTTCGGTATTCTTTCGAAATACCTCGCAGTGACTTATTTGAACCCTACAAACTCTATAAACGCAATAAACCCTATACACCTATATAGTCGATAGACTCTCCCTCAAAAGACTCTCCACATCATTAGACTTTACTATCTGTTTCAATAAACTTTGCAAATACTGATGGTCAGTTATCTGTAAAATTTTGGAGGATACCCACTCTGGCACATAGTCAATTTTAGCCTCTATTGCTGCAAGCACCATCTCTTGGGCGTCGAGAATTTTACCCTGTATTTGACCTCTTAATGCAGCCTCTTGCTCTATCAAATCCACCACTGAAAGCATCTCTTTATCCTCCTCAGA
>CAZFHX010000010.1:0-75155 GCA_964519265.1 uncultured Deferribacterales bacterium | reverse complement strand
TAATTAGAAACGGTAAAATGAGAAGTAATGAATAGATGGTCACTGTTTTTAAGGATATCTTGAGTAGAGATGCTAAAAGAATAATCGGTACTGATATAGGTGCAATGTAATTTGCCGATGATATTATAAAGAGAGTTTTTATGTAGTTTTCATGTGTATTAAACTCTTTTGTGGAAAAGATCTTCCCAAATAGTTTGACTATGAGCATGCTGGTGGAAGATAATGTAATCATTGGTAAAGAAAATAATAGAAAGCCCACAAGATTGTTTCCAGATATGTTGTATACAGTTTCTTTAAATCTTTTTATTATGTTGGAATTTATTAATAATTCTGAACTAATTATGAAAAATGGGATGGCAACTACCTCTGGCATGAAGATCGTTTCTGTCAGTTTTTGAGATAAAATAAAGATAGCTGAATTAAAGTCTAAATTTATCATCAGCACATAGGCAATGAATATGATTAGCAATGACAGATTAATACTTACTCCCAACAGTGATAAGCTCACCATACATATGATGAATATAAGATAGTAATTCATTTTTTGCTGTATCCTTGAATAATGATTAAGATCAGTATAAAAAGGGCAAAAACTGTATTTTGATAGTGTAAACTCAGTATTAGTGCAATAGATATGACAATGGTTTCGTATTTAGTTAGATTGAATCTCAGGATGCTATAGTTTATTTTATAACTTTTACCAATGAGATATGGGAATATTATTATAAAAGTCATGATAAGTAGGAAGAATGTATTGATGTATGGTATATGGGTGATGTTGAAATAGCTACCCAATCTATTAATACCAAACAGTATAAGCGACACAGAGATAACTCCTAATATAGCCCCATGTTTTCCAACTCCTTTATCATTTCAGCGCTTAAAAATTTCGTAAAATCGGTTTTATGTTTTTTATAAAACGATTTCCAATACTCCTTTTCATCAGGTGTCAATTTGTATATGGTGATTTTTTTATTATTTGTCAGTCTGAAATAGTCTGTATGGTTCTTTTTCTGGGCTAGATTCTTTTCAAACTCGGTGGTTTTTTTCAATGCTTCCAAAATGTGGGACCTATCTGTATCGCTGAGATTACTCCAGAATTTTTTGGAAATAACCACAGCATAACCTAAATAACCATGGGCTGATATGGTGAGGTATCTCTGATTAAGGTACAGTTTTTGTGAATAGATGTTGTTGAAGGTGTTTTCCTGACAATCTATCAGACCCTCTTCTAAAATATGTTTTAAATTGCTAAAAGGGTATGTGTAGGGTGTGGCTCCTGTGAGTTTAAACTGTGTGTTTAAAATATTGCTCCCCATAGTTCGCACCTTTAAACCCTTTAGATCCTCAGGTTTTTTGATTAATCTGTTTCTGCAGGTGATATGTTTGAAGTCGTTGTCCCAGAAGTCAAGAATTTTTATTCCATACTCTTCAGCTTCTCTATGAAGGATTTCAACAGCTTTTGAACTATAAAATTTGTGCAACTCTTCAACATTATTGAATAAAAAAGGGATGTCAAATACCTGAAAATCTGAAATTTTACCGCTGAATTTTGAAAAGCTTGGAGCTGCCATCTGAACGATATTTTTTTTAAGGGCATCTATTACTGGTATGTCATCGAAAAGGGTGCCATTAGGGTATATCAAAACCTTTATTTTCCCATCTGATATCTTCTCCAACTCAGTTTTAAATCTTTCTATAGCGATACCTTTGGGGCTATCGGTGCTTACCACATGACTAAATCTTATTATAGTTTCTGAATTTGAATGAGTTGTGAATAGAAAAAAGGTGAAGATTGTCAAGAATAATCTGTGAATATTAAACATTTCTGATTTTTGCTAACTTTCTGTGAATAGTTGCAGGATCCAATCCTGCCAATTTGCTTGCCAATTGAATATTATTCCCAGCGATCATGAGTATTCTATTTAAGTATTCCTGTTCGAAATGTAATTTGGCGGTTTTATAATCGAGAACATCATTTTTAAGTTCGGGGTTTCCCACGATGTGATCTTTTATTATATCAGCCTTTAATGTATCGCCATCGGAAAGAGCCACGGCTTTCTCTATCAGATTTTCAAGTTCTCTTACATTTCCGGGCCAATTGTAGGAATATAGCAATTTCATGAATTCTGGGGAGATCTTCATCTCTTCACGGTTAAACTCTTTACAGTATTTTTTTACAAAAAATTCTGCAAGGTAGGGTATATCTTCCAATCGCTCCCTCAGAGGGGGGATTTTTATGGTAATTACATTGATGCGGTAGTAAAGGTCGTTTCTAAATTGCTTTAGTTCTACTTCTTTTGCAAGATCTCTGTTGGTGGCGGAGATGATTCTTACATCTATGTCGATTAGATCAGAAGATCCCAGCCTTTTTACATTTCTCTCTTGAATAACCCTCAGTAGTTTGGTTTGAAGGCTTAAAGATGCTTCGCCTATTTCGTCAAGAAAGATGGTGCCGTGATTTGCCTCTTCAAAATACCCTTTTTTTGCCGTATCTGCACCGGTAAATGACCCTTTCTCATATCCAAAGAAGAGACTTTCTTCCAGTGTTTCGGGGATTGCAGCACAGTTTATCGCCAAGAATCTATTTTTATTGCGATTGCTGAGATTGTGGATTGCTCTTGCTATTAGTTCCTTACCTGTGCCAGACTCACCTATGAGGAGTATGTTGCTATTTACGGTGGCGATTTTTTTCACGATCCCTAAGAGATCCACCATTTTTTTACTTCTTGCTATGATATTGGAGATGCCGTAAAGGTCGTTTATATTTTTTTGTAATACTTTAAGGTTTGTTTTTAGTTTTGAGTTTTCGATGGCTTTTTTGATCTTTATGTTTAGTTCGTCGATGTTGTCAAAAGGCTTGGTAATGAGGTCAAAGGCACCTTTTTTGATAGCCTCTACCGCTATGTCTATACTTCCGTATGCCGTCATCATCAAGAATGTGATATCTGAGTAATCCCTGTTTACAATTTCGAGCACTTCAAAACCTGACAATTCAGGCATCAGGTTATCACAGATGATTGAGGTCGGGTATATCTTATCGATTTTATTCAACGCTTCCAATGGTGATTTAAACTTGTATACTTCATATTCTTCAGAAAGCAACCCACTGAAAAATTCGAGGGTATAGATTTCGTCATCTATGACAAAGATTTTGTCCATATTCGTCACCTGTTTTGATTCTAAATAACCGTTTCGGTGGTATATGTCAATGGGAAAGATGATTGTTCTTGATAAATATTCAGATATATGTATATTGAATAGTGGAGGTGCAGATGGATACAAAATATATCGCCGAACAGTTGAAGGTTTTGGGTCACCCTGTCAGATTAAGTATAGTGATAGGCCTTTTGAATAACGAGTGTTCTGTAACTAAGATGAGTGAAGGTCTTAGGATGTCCCAGGCTGCTGTGAGCCGTCATCTCTCCCTTTTGAGGAATTTCAATATCGTAGAAGGGAAGAGGAATGGTACACAGATCTGCTACTATCTGAAAGATGAAAAGATTGCCAGAATGATAAAATCTTTGTTGGAGGAGTAGATGCGTAAGAGTCTTTTGTTTGTGATGTTGTTTTTTGCGAGTAATGTCTTTTCAGCCCAGATTACCTTCGAAGAGGCCAAGAAACTGCTGCTGGAAAAAAATGGTCTATTGAAATCCTATTCTGAAGAGGTAAATTCTGCTACATTCCGTTTGGAGCAGGCAAGGGGTGGGTTTATGCCCAAACTGAATATCAGTGAGACTTTTATAAGTACCGATGAACCTGGTGCAGCTGCTTTCTCCAAGATATCTCAAGGGGATTTCACTCCCGCATATATGGCAAAGATGGCTGACCCCGACAGAGTGAAGAATTTTGAGACGAAGATCGAGCTTATCCAGCCTATATTTATGCAGGGTAAGGTCTATTTTGGATTCAAACAGGCTGAAGAGATGAGAAAAGCATCTCAGAAAACTTTTGAAGCGGTAAAACAGGAATTGGTTTATAATCTGGTTAGGGCATATTATGGGAAAGCCCTTGCGGATAAGGGTGTTGAGGTGGCTGAAAAATCCCTCGTTCGCACCAAAAAATATAGAGATTTAACGGAAGATTTTTACAAAAACGGTTTGCTCGTAAAGAGTGATCTTCTCGTAGCTGAATCAAGGGTAAACTTAAACGAAAGCTACATTGCTGATGCTAAAAAACAGGTGGAGATTGCCCAAGCAAACTTGCAGAGGCTTTTGGATAGCGATGAAAACTATTCTGTGGTGTGGAGCGAGATCGGTCTAAAAGTGGACAAAAGTGTTGATGAATACATAAAATTGGCACTTGAGAATAGAAAAGATCTAAAGGCAATGGAAGATTTCGCAAGGGTGCAGGATTTGGAATATAGAAAAAACAGATGGAATTACTATCCTGAGGTGGTGGCTTTTGCAAACTATAAGATGAATGACAATAGCTTCTTGGGTGATTCTGGAAAAGGTTTTACAGTGGGTGCCATGGTGAATTTCAACCTTTTTAACGGTTTCATGGATAAAAATAAGATCAGTGAAGAAAAAAGCAAAAAGTTAGCCATCGATTACAAAGTGATAGATAAAAGAAACGAAGTGAAGTCTGAGGTAAAAGATGCTTTTTATTCGGTGCAGGCTGCTGAAAAGAAGATCGAAGCGATGAAAAGATCTCTCGAAGCGGCTTATGCGGCACTAAATATTACAGAAAATAGATTCAAAGAGGGTTTGGCAAAGATCACAGATCTGCTGGATAGGGAAGTAGATGTGAAGAATGCCGAACTTGCCCTTTATATGGCTGAGTATGAACTAATTGAGAGCAAAACAAAGCTCTACAAGGCTTCAGGTATTCTTGAATAAAAATAAATATCAGGAGGATATAGATGCTTAGGTTAGTTTTTGTTTTGATGATGGGACTTATAATATCATGTGGTGGTGGAAAAAAAGAGGATGTAAGTAAGCAAGATCAACCGAAAACCCATAAAGTTAGTCAGGTTCAGGTAGTGAAAGAACAGGTGCCCATTACAAGGGAGTTTTCAGGGACTGTATCCGCTGAAGAGATGGTGTCTTTAAGTCCAAAGGTGATGGGGTACATTACGAGAATATACTATTCAGAAGGTCAGAAATTTAAGAAAGGTGCTGTGCTCGTGGAGATAAGTAGTCCAGAGATCCATGAAAAGCTAAAATTTGCCGATGCTACTGTTGCCGAGGCTGACAATGCGATCTCTCAAGGTGAGATTGGTCTTAAGGTTGCTCAGGATCAATTAAGACAGGCTCAGGCTCAGTATGAGTTGGCTGAAAAAACATACAAGAGATACAAAAATCTTTTAGCATCTGAGAGTATAAGTAAGCAGGAATTTGATCAGGTGGAAGCTCAATACAGAGTGGCGCTCGAAGGTAAGAACGCTGCTGAGAGGGCAGTGAGACTGGCTGAGGAGAGGATAAATCAGGCAAAACTCAAGAAAAATCAGGCTTTGGCAGGTAAAAATGAAGCATCTACCTATGTGAATTACACAAGGATAGTGGCACCTTTTGATGGTGTGGTACTTGAGAAGCTTGTAGATGTGGGTAATCTAACTGCTCCTGGTCAGCCTATCATAAAGATAGGTAATACTAAAAATGTGATTTACTCCTTTGTATCTGAGTCTATGTTTGGAAAGGTAAAGGTAGGGGATGAGATCGATGTTAAGGTTGACTCTTTGGGCAAACAGTTTAAGTCAAAGGTATTAGAAATTGCTCCAAATATAGATCCTGCTACAAGAAACTTTAAAATAAAACTTGCGGCAGACAAGTCTTTACCTGTGGGGGCTTATGCTAATATCTACATAAACGACGGTGTTAAGGATTCGATATACATTCCAAAAAATGCGATCATTCAAAGAGGACAGATAACTGCTGTATTCGTAAATCAGAATGGGAAGGCAGATATGAGGATAGTCAAAACCGGTGAAGAGAGAGATGGCAAGGTGGAGATAATCAGTGGATTGAATGGTGGAGAGAAGATCGTAACCAATAATTTAGAAAATATCAGAACTGGAGATATATTGGAGGGATAAATGGAAATCTTTGATAAAGATAATAAATCTTGCAATATAGATCCAGAAAAAGAGGTGGAGATCATTAAGTATGGTATAGCCGAAAAGCTTGCAAAGGCTTTCTTGCGTTCTAAGATTACCCCTCTTTTGGTGATTGCTACACTATTTATCGGTATTATGGCAGTGGTATTTACCCCCAAAGAGGAGGAACCACAGATCGTTGTACCGATGGTGGATATCTTTGTTCCTTATCCTGGAGCGAAGGCAAAGGATGTGGAGAAGAGGGTTGTTGAACCCCTTTCCAAACTTATGTGGGAGATACCCGGTGTAGAATATGTGTATGCCACTTCGATGAATGATGTAGGAATGGTGACTGTTCGTTTTAAAGTAGGGGAAGATGAAGAAAAAAGTATCACAAAACTGAAAACAAAGATCGACTACAATCTAGATAGAATGCCCCATGGTGTAATGCCGCCCATCATAAAAAAGATGTCTATCGATGATGTACCTCAGGTAGCTGTTACATTTTACTCAAAAGATTTGGATGGATCTAAACTTAGGGAAGTGGCTTCCGAAGTGGAGCAGAGGATCAAGGAGATCGACGATGTTTCTGAAACGAAAGTTATAGGTGGATATAAAAGGGTAATAAAGATAGAACCAAACCTTACTACATTAAAATCGTATAATTTGGATCTTTTTAGACTTTATGGTGCTCTCTCCATGTCAAACTTGGCATTAAATGCCGGGGAGATAACTGATAAGAATAGAAATATATATGTAGCGGCAGGTGGCTATTTCAAATCCGCTGAGGAAGTGGGTAATGTTGTTGTTTCGGTATTCAATGGTAAACCTGTGTATCTCAAAGATGTAGCATCTGTGAAGGATGATGTGGAGACACCTGATCAATACCATGTGATCGGTTTCAACGAAAAGAATGGGCTTGATAAAATCCAGGCTGTAACATTGTCTATCTCCAAGAGAAAGGGCAGTGACTCAGTTGTGGTGGCAGAGAAGATACTTGAAAAGATACAGCATTTAAAAGGGTATCTGATCCCTTCAAATGTGGAAGTGAAGATCACGCGGAATTATGGTGAAACAGCTTATGAAAAGGTAAAAACACTTATCGAACACCTGTTGGGAGCTATCATTGCAGTTATCATTGTAATGACTATTACTATGGGATGGAGAGCTGGACTTGTTGTATTTGTGGCACTTCCAGTGACATTTGCGTTGACGCTATTTGTATATTACATGTTTGACTATACATTAAACAGAGTAACACTTTTTGCACTGATATTCGTTGCTGGACTTGTGGTTGATGACGCCATTATAGTCGTGGAGAATATGGAAAGACACTTCAAGATGGCAAGGGATAATCTTTTCCATAGAGCAATAAAAGCTGTGGGTGAAGTGGGTAATCCAACGATCCTGGCTACGATCACTGTTATAGTTGCAATTTATCCGATGGCTTTTGTAAGAGGTCTCATGGGTCCATACATGAAGCCAATGCCTATTGGAGCTTCTTTGGCTATGATCTTCTCACTACTTGTAGCACTTGTAATAACCCCGTGGCTTGCCTACAAACTTTTGGCAGGGCACACGAAGGTTGAAGCTGAGGTAGATGAGGAGGAGTATGTAAAGAGTACAAAACTATATAAAATGTACAACAGCATACTTACACCATTATTCGACAAGCTTTCATACAGAGTTGTATTTACTCTTGTGATGCTGGGACTCTTTTTCGGTGCATTCCTATTTATCCCTACCAAGAAGGTTGTGATGAAGATGCTACCTTTTGACAACAAGAACGAGCTTCAGATCATTATAGATATGCCAGAAGGGACACCCCTCGAAAAGACAACCCTCGTAGCTAATGAAATTGGAAATTATCTATCGACGGTCAAAGAGGTTGAAAACTATCAGATCTACGCTGGTATTGCAGCCCCTCACAACTTTAATGGTCTTGTAAGGCATTATTTCTTAAGAAAAGGTAGCAATGTGGCCGATATTCAAGTGAATTTTGTGGATAAGTCCCAGAGGAAGCTTCAGAGCCATGATTTGGCAAAATTGCTAAGAGAGCCTGTTCAAAAAATAGGTAATAAATACGGGGCTAATATCAAGTTGGCTGAGATCCCACCTGGTCCTCCTGTTTTGTCTACCCTTGTAGCAGAGATTTACGGACCATCAGAACATGACAGGATTGAAGCCGCCAAGATGATAAAGGATGTATTCGCCAAAACTGAAGGTGTGGTGGATATCGATTGGTTTGTGGAAGATGATATGGAGGAGTACGATTTCAGTATAAATAGAGAAAAGGCAGCCTTAAGTGGTGTGTCAACAGAGATGCTCTCTAAGACTGTATATATGGCCCTTGCGGGTATGAAAGTGGGGGTATTGCATAGCAAAGAGAATAGAGAAGCTATCGATATAACTATCAGATTACCTGAAAGTCAGCGAAATAAGTTGGATCTGATTAAAGATGTGAATATTGTATCGATGACTGGTAGAGTGGTACCTTTGGGTGAATTGGTGACGATTACTAAAAAGGTGAAGGATAAACCGTTGTATTCAAAAAATAATATGCCTGTAGTGTATGTGGTGGCTGATGTGGCTGGTAAGGAAGAAAGCCCTGTGTACGCTATGCTCAAGATGAAGGGTGAAATAGCCAAACTAAGGTATAAAGGTGAAGAGATAAAGCAATATTGGACAGGTATGCCAGATAGGACTGACAAGGTATCTATGAAATGGGATGGTGAATGGCAGGTAACTTACGAAGTGTTTAGAGATTTGGGGCTTGCCTTTGCTGCGGTAATTATAATTATGTACTTTGTTCTTGTTGGTTGGTTTAAGTCGTTTGTCACTCCTATAATAATGCTAATTCCTATTCCCCTTAGCTTACTTGGTATCATACCTGGGCATTTCATATTTGGTGAATTTTTTACTGCTACAAGTATGATAGGGTTTATCGCCCTTGCCGGTATTATGGTGCGTAATGCTGTGCTGTTGATAGATTTCATCGAGGCAAGTTTGGAAAAGGGAAAAAATATCAGGGATGCCGTTATCGAAGCAGGTGCTATAAGAACGAGACCAGTTGTGCTTACAACGATAGCAGTTATCACTGGTGCACTCTTTATGCTACCTGATCCTATATTCGCTGGACTCGGGGTCTCTCTGATCACAGGTGCTATTGTGTCTACGGTATTAACCCTTGTAATAATTCCAATGACCTACTATTTTTATCATAGGTGGTTGGGGGAATGAAAATGAGAGGGATTAGAGGGATTAGAGGGGTTAGAAGGGTTAGAGGGGATAGAGGGAGTAGAGGTTGTAAATGAGGTGCTCGATAAACTTTGACAATAATACTTGGAGGTCGTTATGACTGTAGAAAGATGGATAAGAGTATTTGCAGGTTTTTTTGTGGTGGTATCTACCCTGCTTGGATTATTTCATAACAGATGGTGGTTTGCGTTTACAATTTTTGTGGGACTTAATCTATTTCAGTATGGATTTACAAATTTCTGCCCATTGGCAAAGATATTAAAAGCTATCGGTATCAAAGAACAGTAATACTCTCAAGGTGGGAACTTCCCACCTTTTTTTATTTTTAAAAAGAGCGGGTAAAAACTACCTACATCATTGGCATACCCATTGCTTAAGTCGGGGTAGGAGGTAGCAATGAGGTATTTAGTAGTTATCTTGACTGTATTTTTACTCAACTGTTCTGTGACTGGCAATCCAGTAAAGAATGCCAAGACTGCTGTGGAAAACACAGTCAATATTCTTAATCCATCATACGGATATATACTAATGGCAGCTCTGGTGGAGATGAATTCTAACTTTTCATCCCTTATCTTTGATAAGACGGATGCAAAATTTAAAAATTATGTCTATGCCGATTATGGACACCACCTCACTTATGATAAATTTAAGTACTATGTAATGCCAGAGAAGATAAACCGCTTGGGTGAGATCACCTATGCTGATAACCTCAAAACCATTATTGAGAGGGTGATCATCGTCAATAAATTTGGTGAAATAGTTGATAAACCTGAGAAAGCAAACTTCATCATACTGACATCTCTAAGTGAATCTTACGAGAAGATGTTTGGTGAGAATAAATCGGATATCGAAATATCGATACTTTCAAAGGATAACAAACCGATAATGTGGACAAGGGTGACCGCAGTATCAAAATCGGATGAGAACTTCTTCTACTTCCCATCTAAAACAGCAAAGTCTGTTAAATACTTGACAGCAAAAGGGTTGGGTTATCTCCTTGAAAACTCTTTTGCAAAGATCTTCATGGAGGGTTAGTATGCTGAATGGATTATATGTAGCGGCTTCTGGAATGATGATGCAGGAGAAGATAGTAAACAATATTGCTAACAACTTGGCAAATGTTCACACCAATGGTTATAAGAAGGATGGATTTACCTTTAAAAACTATATCGCAAGAGCAAAAGAGTTCCCTGAGGATATTATACGAGGTTCTATTTATAACCAGACCATCAATAGGACTGTACAACTTGATAAAAACTATTTAGATTTATCTGTAGGTGATATTCACCAAACAGGAAATAAATTCGATTTGGCACTGGGGAATAAGGATGCCTTTTTTGTGGTGGATACACCTTACGGTATCAGGTTTACGAGGGATGGGGCATTTTCTCTGAATAACAACAACGAACTTGTAAATAGCAGTGGTTATAGAGTCCTTTCCACAAATATGCAGCCTGTGGTTATTAATGGCAATAATGTGGCATTTCTCGCAAATGGGGAAGTATTGTTGGACGGTGTACAGGTGGATCAACTTAACATAGCCTCTTTTGAGGATACTACAAGATTGCAAAAGGTGGGTAGAAACCTTTTTGCCGCTATAGATATTCTTCCACAGGAGGCTCAAGACCCAACGCTTATGCAGGGGTATATCGAGGGTAGTAATGTAAATGCCGTTCAGGAGATGGTAAAGATGATCGAGGCAAATAGAGGGTTTGAAACCTATCAAAAGTTAATTCAAACAATAGATCAATTAAATGATAAAGCTTCCAACGAATTGGGAAGAATAGCGTAAAGGAGGTAAACTATGTTTAGAGCACTTTGGACAGCAGCAAGCGGTATGACAGCTCAGCAGACAAATATCGATAATATTGCAAACAACCTTGCAAATGTAAATAATATCGGATTTAAAAAGACAAGGATACATTTTGAAGATCTCCTCTATCAAGAGATGAGACCAGCAGGTGGACCAACAGCAGCAGGGATAAATCATCCTACAGGTATTCAAATAGGTTTGGGTACAAAGGTGGTTGCTACAGAAAAGATCTTTGGACAGGGGAACTTTCAGCAAACAGGAAATCAACTTGATTTGGCCATCGAAGGGGATGGGTTCTTTCAGGTGACATTGCCTGATGGTACAATAGGGTATACGAGGAGTGGCTCTTTTAAGCTTGATGCCAATGGTAATATCGTGACAGCGGAAGGGTATCTGCTTGAGCCAGCCATTGCAGTGCCAGAAAACGCCACATCGATCATAGTGGGGCAAGATGGGACTATATCTGTGACAATTCCAGGTGATGTAAACCCAACAGAGCTTGGAACGCTTGAACTTGCGAGATTTATAAACCCTGCAGGCTTAAAAAGTATCGGAAGAAATCTCTTTCAACCCACTGCGGCAAGTGGGGAACCTGTTACAGGTGCACCTGGAACAGACGCCTTTGGAACAGTGGTTCAAGGGATCCTTGAGATGAGCAATGTAAATGTGGCAGAAGAGATGGTGAATATGATCACTGGGCAGAGGGCATACGAACTTAATTCTAAAGCGATTCAGACCAGTGATGAGATGCTTCAGGTGGTCAATAATTTGAAAAGGTAATAGGGATGTTTAGATTAATTGTATTATTCCTATTGCTTTTTGGGATTGCACATGCAGAGACACAGTTTGAGATAGAAAAGGAATGTTTTAATTTGAAGGATATAAACTCATCATATCCCGATAAGAACTTGATCTGTGGATTGAATTTTGGTGAGGAGAGGAAGGTTTCTTTGCAGGTGATAAGAGGTTATCTGAGCAAAGAACAAGCGAATAGTTTGCCATCATCTAATTTCATATTAGTGAAAAGAAAGGGGGTAGAGGTTGGTGAGGCTATTTTAAAAGATATGGTCATTCAGGAGTTAGGAAAAAAATTCCCATCGATAAAGTATGAAGTGGTAAAGATCAATGTTGGTGGAAAGGTAACTGCATCAAAGATAGAAAATATAAAGTTGAACCTTCCAGATAAACCGTATGGTACGACATACATAGAAGTTGATAATGGTGTCAAAAAATACAATGTTTACGCTTATATAAAAGCATTTTCAAAGGGATTTGTGGCTGAGGAGAGGATAAATAAGGGTGAATCTTTGGCGGGGAAGGTCAAAGAGGTTGAGGTAGATATCACCAATCTTAAAGACGATCTATTTCTAAACGATTTTGGTGCTGTTGCTATTCAGAATATACCCAAAAATAGGGTGATCACCAGCAAAATGATAAAACAGATGCCAGAAAAGTTAAAAGGTGAAAAAGTGAAAGTGATTTACAAAAGTGATAATATAGTGTTGGAGTTTGATGGAGTGATGATGGAGGACGCATATCAAAATCAGAGGGTATCTGTGAAAAATACTGTTTCCGATAAGGTCTTGACGGGGGTTTACAGTAATGGTATGGTGTATGTGGGGGAATGAGGGGATGAAGTTATGAAGATATGATGATATGATGTTATGAAGGGATGAAGGGATGAAGGAATGAAGGAATGAAGGAATGAGGGGGAAGGGTTAGAGGTTGTAGAGGGGATAGAGGGGGTAAGGGGTAGATGGGATAAAAGGGATAGAAGGGATAAAAGGGATAAAAGGGATAGAAGGGTTAGAAGGGTTAGAAGGGGTAAAGGGGGTAGAAGAGGGCCAGTGCTTATATTATTATTTAGAAAGGATGAGTAGGTTATGAGAAATTATGTGAATGTTAGGACGGAGCATCTGAATCATCATGGGTACCTCTTTGGTGGGATTTTGCTCAAATGGGTTGATGAATTTGCATGGATGACGGCTTCTTTGGATTTCCCCCATTGTACGATGGTCACTGTGGCAATGAATGATATTGAGTTCAAACGGAGAGTGAAAAATGGTGCTATCTTGAGGTTTGACATAAAACCAGCGAGGATAGGGAACAGCTCTGCAATGTACGATGTAAAAGTATTTGCCGATGAACCTGGTGCAGATGAAGAGGTTGAGGTCTTTGCCACAAAGATCACCTTTGTAAGAATCGATGAAAATGGAAAAGCGATACCACTCCCCAAAAAAGGGAAGCTCAGAAGCGAAACCGAGTAAAAAGATCTTTATTTGAAATATTTATCATTGTTCTAATACTATATTAAATCGGTCAAAAAAATAATAAATTTCTTGACATTTTTATTTCAAGGTATAGTTTAAACTCTTTGTGGAGGACATGATGAAGACTGTAAAACTTTCTATATCTGGGATGACATGCGCTGCCTGTTCGGGAAGGATAGAAAAGAAGTTGAAAAAAACGGAAGGTGTTTTACAAGTTGCAGTAAATCTTCCTTTGCATACAGGGGAAGTTTCCTTTGATGAGAATAAAATCGATACCGACAAGATTATAAAGATCATAGAAGATCTGGGATATGGTGCAGAGATATTCGCTAAAAGTCGAGATGAAAATGAAGAAGAGAAAAAGATCCTTATTAAAATAATAATTGGTTTCGTTTTCAGTACCCCATTGTTTCTTGGAATGGTATTTCATCTTTTGCAAGTCAAATGGGCGGAATTTTTAATGAATCCTTATTTTCAATTACTAATGGCTACCCCTGTCCAGTTTTACTGTGGATACCAATTTTATAAAGGTGCCTACCACAATTTGAAAACAGGTGGCGCAAATATGGATTTGTTGGTGGCGTTAGGTACTACCGCTGCTTACCTGTTTAGTGTTTTTAATATGTTTCGTGGTGGAGATATCTATTTTGAGACATCTTCGATACTGATTACCCTCGTGTTATTCGGAAAGTACATGGAGAAAAAGGCCACAGGTAAGGCCTCAGATGCCATAAAGAAGTTGATCGATTATGCTCCTAAAAAGGCGAAGATTGTAAAAGATGGCAGTATCTTTGAGGTTGATATAAAAGAAATTGTAGTTGGTGATATTTTGGTGGTGGGAAGTGGTGATAAAGTACCTGTGGATGGTGAGATTGTAGAAGGCAAGGGGTTGCTCGATGAGTCGATGATTACAGGTGAATCGTTACCTGTGGATAAAACTATTGGGGATAAAGTGATAGGAGGGACTATCAATAGTCATTATATTTTTAAGATGAAGGCTACAGCCACTGCTCAAAATACAATTTTAAGCCAGATAATAAGACTTATAGAGAATGTTCAGACTTCAAAGGCTCCGATCCAGAGGTTTGCGGATAAGGTATCGGGTTATTTTGTACCATCTGTTATTTTTCTGTCATTTATCACTTTTTTAGGATGGTATCTTTATTCACAAAATCTAAATTTGTCTGTGATCAACGCTGTTGCGGTGCTTGTGATTTCATGCCCCTGTGCTTTGGGGCTTGCTACCCCTACCTCTATAATGGTGTCGAGTGGTGTAAGTGCTAAAAAAGGGGTTCTTTTTAAAGATGCAGCAGCTATAGAGAATATTAACCAAGTAAAATCGATTGTTTTCGACAAGACCGGCACTATAACAACGGGAAAAATCTCGGTAAAAAAGTATGTGCATGTTGGTAATTTTGAAAAATCGATTATTTACGATCTTGTAAAATCGATAGAGTCTCATTCTTCACATCCTTTAGCAAAATCTATTGTTGAATATATCAATTCTGGGAATGAGGTAAAGTTTGATGAAATTTTTGAGATTAGTGGTCAGGGTATGAAAGGTATTTGGGATGGTAAAGAGATATTTGTGGGGAAACCTTTGAATAAAATAGATGAAGACCCTGGTAGTATTGTAGCAATATATATAGATGGGAATTTAGAAGGGTATTTCCTCTTGCAAGACGAATTAAAAGGTGATGCTGCTGAGGTGATAAAGAGGTTTTACGATGATGGGATCGAGGTATTCTTACTCACTGGAGACAACAGAAAAACTGCTGAGTATTTCGCTGAAAAGGTGGGGATTAGGAAAGAAAATATCTTTAGTGAAGTACTACCATCGGAAAAAGCTGAATGTGTGATGAAGATCAAAGAGCAGAAGGGTTTTGTGGCAATGGTGGGTGATGGGATCAATGATGCCCCTGCGTTGGCCACAGCTGATATAGCAATTGCTATGGGGAATGGTACAGATATAGCTATCGAATCTGCATCTGTGGTGATAATGCGAGGGGATTTAAAAGCTGTTTACAATGCATTTAAAATAGGTGAAAATACATTAAAGAACATCAAGCAAAATCTATTTTGGGCACTTTTTTATAATTCTCTGGGTATTCCATTGGCGGCCTTTGGGTTTTTAAACCCCATAATAGCTGGGACTGCCATGGCGTTTAGTTCTGTGTCTGTTGTTTCAAATGCGTTGAGATTAAAGAAGATGAGACTTCCATATTAAGATAAAAGGAGTTTGTTATGAAAAAAGAGCTTAAAGTTACAGGTATGTCCTGCCATCACTGCAAAATGGCGGTGGAAAAAGAGGTGGGGAAGATCGACGGTGTGTTGTCTGTTGCCGCATTCCCAAAAGAGAATAGGGTAGAGGTGGAATTTGACGAATCTAAAACTACCCTCGAGCAGATTAAAGAAGCTATCGATGATGCGGGGTATAGTGTGATAGAGTGATATATGCCAAAAGTTTTGTGGTGGGTTAACCCCACCCTCAAATTTTATTAATCACCTTTCGAATATTTAGGCAGATAGATTCTTACGGTTGTTCCGTGATTCTCCTCAGATTCCAATTCTATAAAGCCGTTGTGCTGTTCGATGATGCCCAATGTTTCAGAAAGGCCGAGTCCTTTAGCATTTTTATAAGATTTGGTTGTAAAAAATGGTTCGAAAACCTCAGCCTTTATATTGTTTGGAATACCTATACCGGTGTCTTGAATTTCAAGAACAATGTATTGTTTGCTATTTTTGTTTATTAAAAATGAATTGATCGTTATCTTACCTCCGTGGGGCATCGCTTCGATAGAGTTTTCCACTACATTCATTATCGCTCGCTCCATCATATCTACATCCACAGATACTTTAACCCCTTCTATCGACTCAATATTGGTAGATAATTGAATATTATCTTTCGAGATATTTTTCGAAATTTCGATTATAGTTTTCAAAAAGGTATTAAAATTTATTATCTTCATGGACATAATACTATTCTTGCTGTATGTCCTTATGGAGTTTATCAAATTTGTTGCTCTGCACACAGAGTCCATCATTATGTTTAGCATCTTTTTGTATTCCGGTTCATCTTTGAGCTTGTTAGCCAAGTGTTCGGCAATTATCAATAATGGAGTGTTTATGTTATTTAAATGGTGAGCTATGCCTCCAGAGAGATTTATCAATGACTTAGCTTTTGTAAGCATCGCTTCCTTTTCCTGAAGTTTTAACTTTTCGGTGATATCTAATTTTGCTGCCACATAATACTCGATATCTCCAGACTCATTTAATATGGGCAAGACCCTTGTTTCTTCGTAGTAAAGTTCACCATTCTTCTTTTTATTTATGAATACACCTTCCCACATCTGTTTTTTGTTTAGTTTTTCCCACAGAGAGCTATATACAGTTACAGATGTTTTTCCTGATTTTATAAAACCTGGATCTTTTCCTAAAATCTCTTCTTTAGAGTAACCAGAAATGTCAACATAATGCTTATTTACAAAGATGGTTTTATTATTTTTATCCGTAATTAATATTGACACAGGGGCTAATTCTATGATCTCTAAATATCTTTTTAATAGTTCTGAATAGTTTTTTAGTTCAGCATTTTTTATTTTAAGCATATCTTGAAAATTTTTGTTTGCAAGGTGTGTTTTGATTCTTGCCTTTAGTATAGATGGGTGAAAAGGTTTGGTAATATAGTCAACAGCACCCAATTCTAATCCCATCATCTCATCCTCTTCCTCACTTTTGGCAGTGAGAAAAATGACGGGGATTGTTGCTAAGATATCATTTTTTTTGAGTTCTTTTATTATATCATATCCAGAGCAGTCGGGCATCATGACATCGAGCAATACGATATCGGGAAGTGAATTCGGATTTTTGTTTATGAAATCAAGCATGTCAAGACCAGATTTAAACAATGAAACCTCGTAGATATCTTTTAATAAAAGCATTATGTTGGTTAGTACAGTAAGGCTATCATCTACAACATATACTTTTTGCTTAGAATTTACAGGTTTCATAAAATACACCTAAAATTTATTTTAATATCTAAAAATATTATAATCAAATTATAAGTTCTTTTCAAATATCCGCTTCTATCTTATCTATAGCATTAGAAAATAAGTAGTCAAGGAAATTTTTATTCGAAGGTTCAAAATATCTTGTGCGATATATTCGGTTTGTAATCGCATAATTTTTTAGTATAATATAATTGTAGGTTCTAAAAAAGGAGGTTTTTTATGAAAAGGGTACTTAATATCTTAATGCTTGTTCTGTTGGTATTTTCTCTTTCCTATGCTCAAAAGATGAAGTTTCCCATACCTCAATTCGATTTTGAAAATATGGTATGGGTCTTGACAAAGGGGAATGATACCTACAAGGTAAAGTTTTCAAAGGGTGGTTTGATTGAGGGTTATCCTAAATCTGATCTTGTCCGCTGGGATATAAAGGATGAGATGCTCATACTCTTAGGTAGAAACAATAGCCTTGCGGTGAAGTTTGATCAGTTTAGTCTTGACAATGATGGTTGGACTTTCAAAGGTGTCAGTTTGGTTGACGGTTATTCTGTGGCTGTTTTAAAAGAGAGCAGTGGAGAGGTTCAAAGTTTTAAAAAGCAGGATACTTTTCCTGTAAGTCAGCCTTTTGTAAAGACTGCCCAACCCGTCTATGGCGAGTATCAAAAAATTACTGTGGAGTTTTACAATCTATCTGGTAGTCAGTCCGATTGGATAACGATAGTTCCTGTGAGCGATCCAGATAATACCTACAAAGAGTGGTATTATACGAAAGGTGTGAGAAGTGGCAAAATGGAGTTTAACGGATTGCCTGCTGGTAGATACGAGGTAAGGGCATATCTCAACTGGCCTAATGGTGGATTTAATGTGGTTAGCAGGTATCAATTCACTGTGGTGAAATAATATTGAACAGTTGGGGGTGGTAGAACCACTCCCAATTAGATCGTTTGATAAGCGTTTTTTTCTATAAACTGATCTAAGTTATCCGCACTAATGGCAAAACTTACATTTAGTATGTCATCGGTATTGAGGTTTGTAATCACTTTTTCCCTTTCTAAATACATCAAACCTTTGAGGAAGTCGTTGAGGGATAAGCCTACCTTTTCAGCGATCTCCTTTGGGTCAAACTTGATGGGGTTTGGTATTTTTTTTGCGATGTAGTTGTATCTTAGGTATATTGCTATAGAGTTGTAAATCTTGTAATGAGAGAGATTTACAAATTTTTTGTTCATCGAGTAGAGTCTTGTGGTAAGGATATTCATTAGGTTTAGGGTAAATGCTGGTATCTTTGTCAGGGCTTCGAGAAACTGCTTCCGCGACATTTTTAAAACTTCTGTATTTTCCATCGGTCTTATCGATGCCGAACGCTTATTTTTCAGAAAAATACTCATCTCTCCAAAGATACAACCTTTGTCAAGGGTTGCTATCCTTACAAGGGAGCCTTTATAATCGTAAGTGAGGACTTCTACCTGTCCTGAGAGGATAATATAAACATCATCTGAATCCTCATCCTCTTTAAAAATGAATTGAGATGATTGAAAGGTTAGTTTTTCTCCGAATTTTAGCAGATGTTCGATTACTTTCTCATTAATCTTTATATTGACGGGGGTGAGATCGTTATTCTCCATAAATTTATCCCTCGAGATGTATTTATTTTATTTTTTTAATATTTTTTATCCGTAAATGTAAAGTATTTTTTTCGAGTTTTCCATCTTTAAAGAGCATTTTGTTGAAATCTTCTGCAAATCTAATCGATTCTTCTTTGAGAATAGGGTCTTTTATGGTTTCTATATTTTTTAGAATAGGTAGATTGGGATCGACCTTTACACCTTTTCGTGATAGTTCGTTGTAAAATTTACTGAGGATATGTTGGGGTTGCACTTTTCTTATCTTTATGGAAAAAAATATTATAATCATTATAGTCATCAGCGGGATAAACCATAATATCGATGAGACACTTGGTTTAAAAGTAAAGTTTTTGAAATTATGAGTAAGTTTTACAGCGAGTTCTATCTGGGTTTGAAGGTTGTAATTGATTACAAACTTTGTCCAATAGAACGATATGTAGTCAAGGTATATTCTTATCTTCATCATGAAGGATAGCGATTGTCTTTGGGTAAAATTGGAAATTGGTGCTGGGGTGGGGTCTATCCTAATCCACTGATTATCTACAAGGGCTTCTACCCATACATGGGCGTTTTTGTTTGATACTGCATAGTACCCTGCATTTTTGTTGTAATACCCACCTAAAAATCCCCCTACAAGCCTTGCTGGTATATCATTGCTTCTAAGAAGAAGTGCCATAGCTGAGGCGAAATATTCGCAGTTCCCTTTTTTGTTGTTAAATAGGAATTCTTCAACAGGGGATCTCCCTTTGGGGAGGTCTTGTAGTGAGTATGAATAGTTCTTTTTTAGGAATGATTCAATGTTTTGGATCGTTTCGATATCATTACCCTTTTTTAGCTCTTTTGCTAATGTAATTATGTTTTTAGGGATACCATCTTTCTCCATAGCGTTTTCGATATCTGAGTCTGTGTCGGTAAATCTGTCAGCAAGAATAGATTTACCAGAATAGTAGATCTTTTTTGAAATCTCCTTTTGGGTGAGAAATTCTAAGTTTTCTGTTTTTGTTAGATGCTCGTTGTATTTTACAGTTGTGGGTTTGTCCAATAGTATTAGATATTTGTCGAAAGTTGGTTCTAAGTATATCTCGTAGGTTATCTCTTTGGAATTGTCAAATCGAAATTTTACCCGCCCTCTATTGTTTGAAGCATGCCAACTTCCGTCTTTGTATATGTCGAAAACTACGCTTCTCCAATAAAGTTTCTGAGGGTCTATCTCCTGCATCTTTGCTCTAAAGGCTATGGACTCTGTTTCCTGGATGGATGAAACCTGCCCTAAATTAATTTGCGATGTGAACCCTGTTTTTGCTGTATCTCCTCTACCCAAAAAGTCGAACAAAGGGGTGTTTGTTCGTGGTATTACAAAGAATAAGAACATGGCAAAGGGGATTGCTAATAAAGGTATGATCGATGTTTTTATGAAAATCTGTTTTAAGTCATCTTTTTTCAGCATTGTAGCCGATGTATTGTCATAGATTGTAAGCAGTATGATGAGAAAATTTATCAGAAAGATTGCAATGAGAATGTAAAGCAGAAAGATCATACTGATGTCCATCAATCCTGAGGCAGTAATCAAAAAGAGGGCAAGGGTGATGATCTGCATGTAGTCACGATACTTCTTTTCTTCGAGGAGTTTGATGGCGATAAAAATAAGTATGATCTTTATTAGACTACTCACGAGGGTGTTTATCGAAGTGTTTATTGTGATAATGATGGAGATTGAGATTGCAATAAATGTAAGAATGTGTCTATTTAATCTCTTTTCTGTGTATAAATTGAAAATAAGGGCGAATATTACAGGTAATATAAATATGAGATTCGTAAACCTAACGACTGAGATTATTGATAAGACAACAAGAAGTGTTATGACGATGTTTATGACTCTTTTAATCTCCATACAGAGCCAATTCCTTTAGCGCTGATCGTTTTTCAGATTCATTTCTGATATGGAAGATCTTCTCTTTTATGATAAATGTTAGGTTTATTGACGAATTGTAGGCATCGATGATTGTTTTAGTGGCGATTTTCAAGGCATCCTCAAGCTTGTTTTCCCTCACAATATCTTCAAAATGGATCACAAGGGATTGAGTATCTTCTCCTGTGTATTCTTTGGTGTAAAGTTCACCTGTTTTGGCAAACTGCTTCCAGAATATCCTTTTGGCGGGGTCGTTGCTATAACTGCGAATATTACTGAGTTCTTCCAATTTGAGGGTGATCTTCTCATTTCTATTCTCAATCTCTGTGCCATTTTCATCTATGAGGTATAGCAGTGATTTTTCTCCTATTTCAGGGAAAACGATCACCTCTTCGTTTAAAGCATATATCTTGTATCTTATGAAAAAGTTAAAGGGAAAGGGTGAGGATACCGTGAGTTCTTTTATCGTATTTCTTCCTCGTTTATCAAAGTAAAGTGAAAATTCAGTTTTGCTTGCTGATAATGGGTTTATATATATCAACGATGTTTCGTAAGTATTTAATTTTACATTTATTAGGATTGATGGTAAGAATCTTTTTAGATTTTTAACCTCGAGGATGAATCTTGCTCCTCTTTTAGCGTAAATATCCTCAGCGGCGTATATATTAAAAGATAATTTTTCAATATTTCTTTTACCTAAAAATCCCGAGATCCCCATTACTGCGAGCATAAAAGATACCACTATGAAGACGAGATTGTTGTTTGTGTTTATAGCAGAAAACCCCATGAATATTGTAAGAATGATATATATGATACCAGCTTTGGTAAATTTTATCCCCATTCCCACTCCCATCAATTGTAAGGAAGTTTTGTTGATTTTATGAGGGTAGTGATTATATCTAATTTTTCATTGTTATTTAATTTCTCCTTAAATACGATTCTGTGGAGCATTGTGTATTGATAGTATTCGAGGATATCTTCAGGGATCACATAATCTCTTCCGCTTATAAATGCAGAACTTTTTGCAGCATTTACAATGGAGAGAGCCGCCCGTGTTGACAAACCTATGGATATCTTTGGGTGATTTCTCGTTTTGTCCACCAATTCCATTATGTACTCTAAGATGCTGTCCTTTATGACAATATTTTCTTTGATATGTTTCATAATGTCTAAGACCTCTTGATTGCTGATTACAGGTTCTGATTCGTAGATCCCTTTACGGGAACTGCCACCTTTGAGGATTTCAAGCTCTTCCTCTTTCTTGGGATAACCGATACTTATTTTCATTAGGAAACGGTCGAGTTGGGACTCTGGAAGTGGGAATGTGCCGAATGACTCTGAGGGGTTTTGGGTGGCTATGACAAAAAATGGTTGGGGGAGTTTGTAAGTATTACCCTCTACAGTGACCTGTTTTTCACCCATTGCTTCTAATAATGCACTTTGGGTTTTTGGGGTTGCTCTGTTTATCTCATCCACCAGTACGATGTTGTTAAAAATTGGTCCTTGTTTAAACTCGAACTCGTTTTTCTCTTTGTTGAAGATATTTAACCCTGTAACATCCGTTGGAAGTAGATCGTTGGTACATTGAATTCTTCCGAAGGATAGCCCCATCGATTTTGCTATCGCTATTGCTAATGTTGTTTTTCCTAATCCTGGATTGTCTTCTACGAGTACATGTCCTTTACTTAGGAATGATATCAATGCCAATTTTACTGCTTTCTCTTTTCCTTGAAGATATTTTTTGTAGTAGTCGAAAAGATTTTTTATGAGGATATGGAAGTCTCCCATACAAGCTCCAATATCTTTTTGTATTGATTATAGTTCCTAATTGTATATATTACAATAAAAAATTGAAAAGGTGGAGAATGAAGAAGGTCTTGGTTGTGGGTGGTGGTTTTGGAGGGCTTACTGCTATCACAAAATTGAAACGGTATGCGGGAAAGTTGTTCGATATAACATTGATCGACAAAAATAACTACTCCCTTTTTACACCTATGCTTCCAGAGGTGGTGAGCGGTAATGTCTCCCCTGATAATATCGTTTTCCCTCTCAGAGAGATTGCAAAGAGGAACAAGGCACAATTTATTAGAGATACTGTTGTAGGTGTTGATAAGGTCAAAAAAGTAGTCAAAGGTTTGCAGGGGGAATATGAATACGATTATCTGATCATTGCTGCAGGGTCCACTACGAATTTTAGGGGCAACAAATCTGCTGAAGAGCACTGTTTTGAATATAAAAGTATCAGTGATGGGATTGCTTTAAAGTATTCTGTGATTGAATTGATGGAATCTGCTGTGAATGCTTCCAAAGAGGAGAGGAGAAAGATATTGTCTTTTTCCATCATAGGTGGTGGTATTACGGGGGTGGAATTGTCCTGCGAGTTGGCAGATTTTATAAAGATAAAGATAAACAGGGAGTATTCCGATTTAAAACAGGATGATTTTGAGATCACGATATTTGAGTATGCTCCATACATACTTCCAGCCATAGATGAGACTCAATCTAAAAAAGCTCAGCAGTATGTAATAGAAAAGGGGATAAAGGTAATCAATAATGCAAGTGTAGATGAAATCTCCGAAGGGGTTATAAATTACACTCAGAATGGTGAAAAGAAGATTCACCATACAAACATAATAGTCTGGACTGCTGGAGTAAAGGCACACGATTTTTTAGAAACTATTTCTAATGAAAGACTTTCCGACGGCAGAATCAAGATTCAGAAAAATCTCATGCCAATTGATGGTGATGGCACTGGTATTTTTGTCATAGGGGATAGTTCGGCTTATGAGTTTAGAGGTAAGATATTACCACCTGTTGCCCCTCTTGCTATGCAGCAGGCTTCTATTGCAGTGGAAAATATAATAAATTTAGAAAACGGACTACCTCTGAAGGATTTTAGGTATATCCATTTCGGTTATCTTGTTTCTTTGGGTAAGAATAACTCGGTAGTAAACCTGTTTGGCTTAAAGTTTCGCGGTCCATTTGCTTATCTTTTGTGGAAGTTGACTTATATCTATAAAATTGGTATGTTGAGGAAACAGTTGGGGGTATTTTTCGATTGGGTGATGGTTACACTGTTTGGTAATGAGGCATCCCTTATACTGAATGTTGAAAATTGCCCTGGTGGGGTTCTCAAAAGTATCAATGGTTATACGATAAAGGTTAATTCAGAAAACTGTAAAAGATGTACCCATTGTGCTTTGGATATGAGTGGTAAGATTGTATGCGGATTAAAAAAATAGTTTGGAGTTTAAGATGAATTTACTTGTGATGGGGCTTGGAAATCTATTGATGAACGATGATGCTGTGGGTGTTTTGGTAATTGAGGAGTTGAAAAAGAGGTTTGAAGAAACAGATACTTTTAAAATTGTAGATGGGGGTACTCTTGGTCTTGATCTTCTACATTTTATTGAGTGGGCAGACAAACTGATACTGGTTGATGGAGTAGATCTGAAATTAGAGCCTGGTACTGTTGTAAAGATTGAGGGTGAGGACATAAATGTTGTTTTTGAGTCTAAGCTTTCTCCTCACCAAATGGGGTTGAAAGATATACTTTTAACGGCGGAACTCATCGATTGTAAACCGAAAGAGATAGTCTTATACGGTATCCAAACGAAGAGTATTGAAATGGAAATGGCGCTATCCGATGAGGTAAGGGGTAATCTGCCAAAGCTTATAGATAATGTATCTAAGGAGATTACTACATCTCTGGAAAGTAAAAGTTGTGGCGTTATCTAATCTCTGGGGATTGGGCCAACACCATCTCTTTTAATTTTCTTTTAAGGACCTTTCCCGTAGCTGTCATAGGGAGATCGTCTTTGATGTAGATCTGTTTCGGGATTTTAAAGTTTGCCAAATGTTTCTTGAGGTATTCTTTTAGGTCGTTTAGATCTATTTTTGCACCCTCTTTCAATTTTATAAATGCTACAGGTACTTCTCCACTTTGCTTATCTGGTATACCTATAACCGCCGCTGCATCAACCCCTTCGTAGAGATACAACCTTTCTTCTATCTCTCTTGGATATACATTAATCCCTTTTACAATGATGAGATCCTTTTTTCTATCAACTATGTATATATACCCCTCGTGATCAATCTTTGCCAGATCACCTGTAAACAGCCATCCATTTCTGATGGTAAGGGCAGTGGCATCTTCCATCTTCCAATAACCTTTCATTACATTGGGTCCCCTTACGATCAATTCTCCAACCTCACCGATGGGGAGTTCCTCTTCATCGTCATTTACTATCTTTACCTCTACCCCAGGTAAAGCGGGTCCTACGGAGTAAGGTTTCTGTTTGTTTAGAGGGTTTACAGCAACAACGGGGGATGCTTCCGATAATCCATAACCCTCTATAATCGGTTTTTTATATTTGCTATAAAATTCGTTTATTATGTCTTCTGGTAATGGAGCGCCGCCACTTATGTGGATCTTTATAGGGTATAAAAACTTAGCAAACCATGATGGTATATTCGCCCTTGCCAGCGCTGTGTAAATCTGAGGCACACCTAAGAAGAAGTTTGGTCTTTGGAATAGGAGAATTCTCTTGAATGATTTTTTCTTGAGTTCCATAATTGACGCAAGGATGATGATACCGCAACCAGCATAGGTTGGAAGAAGAACGCTGGCGGTAAATGTATAGGAATGAAACATCGGAAGAACAAGAAGAACCTTGTATGTGTGATCTATATGAAATACTTTAAGGCAAGCATCCACATTACTCAATAGGTTATGATGGGTGAGCATAGCACCTTTGGGATGCCCTGTTGTTCCCGATGTGTATATAAATACTGCCAGATCTTCGTGGTTAACCTTTATGCCAGGATGGGAGGCTGTTTCGGAATTTGCAAGATGCATTATATTTAAAGATTCAAAACTACTGTGATCATAGGTAAATATATTCTTTAAACATGGGCACAATCTCTTCTGATCTTTTACCACATCTGTGAATTTGGAAGAGGTAACGAGGATTTTGGCTTCTGCATTACTGATGATATACTGGATTTCCTCCTCCTTGAGGTAAGTGTTTAATGGTACTGCAACTCCACCGGCTTTGGCAATACCGAAATAGGTGATTATAAACTCTGGGGAGTTTTCAAGTAAAATGCATACCCTATCCCCTTTAGTAATGCCGAATTTAAGAAAAACTTTTGCCACCTTGTTTGTCAGTTCGTCTATTTCTTTGTAGGTAAACTTCTTTTTTTCGTAATAAATGTATGTTTTGTTTGGTCTTATCTTGGCATTGAAGGATAGAATTTCACCTAAATTATTAAAGTTCATGAAAACCCCCATAAGGTTTTATCCCAAGTTTTGCAAAAACTTCTAAAAGCTTCCCAACGGGTAATCCAACTACGGTGTCATAGTTACCTATGATCTTTTCTACAAAGAGACTCCCTTTACCCTGAATTCCGTATGACCCAGCTTTGTCCATCGGTTCTTCAGAATCTATGTACCAGTTTATCATTTCTATATTTAGTTTTTTAAAGTATACCTCAGTTTTGTCATAGAATTGTTCATGAATTTTATGATTTTTGTTAATTACCGCTACCCCTGTGATAACCTCGTGTTTTTTGCCGCTCAGAAACATAAGCATTTCCTGTGCATCTTTTACATCCTTTGGTTTCCCAAGTATTCTATTTTCACAGTAAACAACGGTATCTGCCCCAACGATGAATGCTTCGTCGTATATCCTTGCCACATCGTAAGCCTTCATGGCTGCTACTCTCATTACCTGTTGCTCTATAGGGTCTGTATCGTTAAACTCCTCTTTTGTGGCTGAGGTTGTATATTGAAAGTTTATCCCTAATCTTGCAAAGAGCTCTCTTCTTCTGGGAGAACCGCTTGCTAAAATGATCTTTTGGTACATTGTTAACCCCTTTTATTTAAAATATTGTTTGATATAACCCCTATAAAAATTCCAGTTAAAATGGATATTAAAATGAAATACGGCAAAATTTTAAGAAAAGCAAGATTTTTTATGAGAGTGAGTTTAATAATAATAAATTGCATTGTTATATTTGAGACACTACCTAATACGCTCGTTGATATGGCAGATGAAAATCTTTTGGTAATTTTATGATAGTAAAACATTATTATTACTGCAATGATAATTGAAGGGAAGGCTATAATTATTCGAAATACGAAACCAGTGGAGAAGATTGCAGTGACGAGGGATTTTATTGAGCCTAAAAGTATGAGGTATCTCAACTCCAGCATGTAAACGCCTATGACAATCGGGATATTGGATAGACCTAACCTAACGAACGGGATCGGTAAGGGGAAGAGATTTTCAAGAATCCCCAATACTATCGATATAGATGCTAAGACTGAAACCAACTTCGTTTTATCGGGATATTCCATCGTATAATGGTTCATTGCATTCTATTACCAATGCTGTTTTATTTGGGACGCAGATTGCCGAATCTCCGCAGTTTTTCACATACCCCATGAGGATACATATCTTATCTTTACAATCCGATTCGATAAACCTTGCCTTTCTATCCTTTATCTCGAGCTTCATATTTTTACCATACTGTCTTAGGTCTATGATACCGTTTTGGTCTAAATTTATAGGGTATTTTTGGTTGTCTATGATAAGGAATGCCGATTTTTTGCTGAGGTTGTTTGGTATCATGAAATAGATTGTTGTTGCTGATATAATCAGGATTACAATAAAGTCGAAAAATCTAATCGATTTCAAACCTTTCCCAACCGCAAAGTTTCTGAATTGTACCGTTTAAATGGTAGATGAGTACAGGGGTACTTAACTTTTTGCAGATTTGCTCTATTTCATCAGGTTTTATCAAAAAATATACTGTTGAAAGTCCATCGGCCATTTCCACTGTATCTGCTATTACACTGATACTTCTGTAGTTATTTGCTGATTGTTTCGTTTTGGCGTCGAAGATATGGATATATTTTTTCCCGTCATGTATGAAAAATCTCTCATAATCTCCACTTGTAGCCACAGCTTTGTTTTTAAGTGAGATTATTGAGATTACTTTATCCTTACCATCGGGATGTTGAATGGCTATCCTCCACCCTTTTCCATTTTTATCCCCCAAACAGTAGAGATCCCCACCAGCATTTATGATCCCTCGAGTTATCCCTAATTCCTTCATATAATTAATAGATTCATCTACTATCCAACCTTTTGCATAGGCACCTAAATCTATAGATAGATCGGTCTTTTTTATAACTGCCGTATTTATGATAAGGTTATCGAAACCTATCTTTAGGATTGCGTTTTTTATCTCATGTTCATCAGGTATTTTGTATGGCCCTTCGGGAAAACCATATAGTTTCATCAATGTATTTATGGTGATATCGAACTTACCATTGGATAATTTATGGAAGTATTGGGCTTTTTTGAGTAGTTGGATGAATGTTTCGGAAGATTTTATTGTTTCATTTATCTTAGAGCTATTTACCCTGTCTGTTTCCGATTGAACAAAACTACTTAACTCCTCTATCTTTTTCTTAATCTTTTCGATTTCGGTTTCATTGTGTTTGGGAACTGTTATCTCCACCATCGTTCCCATTGAGAAGAAAGGTTTATTTACAAATGTTTCATTGCAACCAAAAAGAAGAATTACAATGAGAAGTAAAGCGAATTTTTGCATATTGGGCAGGTGTTGTCTGTGATGTAAGAAATCGTGCGATAACCGATTCTTTCAATGAGTTTATGTCCACATTTTGGACAGTATGTGTCATTTTTTTCAGATATATTCCCCAAATAAATGTAGTGTAAGTATTTTTTTGCAATATCGAAAAGGTTAAACAGATATTCTTTAGAGGTAGGTGGTAAACTGAGTTTGTAGCAGGGGAAGTATCTTGATATATGTAATGGGATATCTTTGCTGAGGGTTGAGATCCACCTACACATCTCGTCAAATTCCTTTAGATCTGTCGTGTAGTTTTCAACGGCAAGATGGGTTATCTCGATATGTATATCGTTTTTAAACATAGTTTCAATTGTATTTAATACCTCTTTTAGACCTCCACCAAGCATTTTGTATTTCTGCTCCGAAAAGGTTTTTAGATCGATATTTGCTGCGTGGATGTAAGGTAAAATCTGTTTCAAAGGGGAAGGATTGATATATCCATTTGTTACCAATACATTTTTTAGATTGTGTTCATTAAATAATTTGGCTGTATCGTAAACAAACTCATACCAGATCGTTGGTTCGTTGTAAGTATATGCAATACCTATAGACCCCTCTTTTTTGGCGATCTCAACTAAAGTTTCTGGCAGAATACTTTGTCTTGGGGTGATATTCCTGCTGATGGAAAAGTTTTGGCAATAAGCGCAGGTTAGGTTGCATCCATTTGTTCCAATTGAAAGTATATCGCTACCAGGATAGAAATGGTAAAGAGGTTTTTTTTCGATGGGGTCTAAGTTTATAGATGATATCTCGCTGTACGATGTTTGAAAGAGTACACCATCTACATTTTTTCTGATGAGACATATACCACTACTGCCATTGGCGATGGTACATCCATGTGGGCAAAGATTACATCTTACCTTTTTTTCGTTTAGTTTTTCATAAAAGAGTGCTTCTTTCATTTTTCACGAAGGATAACATACTCTGCAAGAAATTCGAGGGCGTCTCTGTATCTGTTTTGAGGTAGATTTGAAAGGGTATTTTTAGCTTTTAGTGTGTAATTGTCTACAAAATTTTCTGCCTTTGTTTTAATATCGTATTTTTTCATTAGATTTATAATATAATTGATTTCATCTTCCGATGGCTCGGATGATATGATCTCTTTCATCTTCTCAAGTTCATTTTTTTCCACGAGATCCTTCAGTAGAAGCATCGGTAGGGTCATCTTCCCTTCTTTGAGGTCCGTGCCAGGTTTTTTTCCAGTTTTAACTGGATCACCTAAATAGTCGAGTATATCGTCGCTCATCTGGAATGACAAACCAACAATTTTACCAAACTCTGCCATAGCCTTTATTTTATCTTCATCAAACCCAGCAAGCATAGCACCGATTTCACAACAGGCAGAGAATAGAACTGCAGTTTTGGAATATATAATCTTCTCGTATTCTTCAAAGGTTAGATCAAAATTGGCAGTTTTTACAAGTTGAAAGACCTCACCCTCGCTCATTGTTTTAGCGGCATTGGCGAGGATCATCTGAACCTTTGGGTCTCCATCTTTTACTAAATTTACAAAAGCCCTTGAGTATAGGAAGTCTCCACAGAGAACCGTAATATCGTTGCCATATATCTGATTTGCGCTGGGTCGGCCTCTTCTAAACTTTGCACCATCTATAACATCGTCGTGTAGAAGTGTTGCGGTATGGATATATTCTACAACACCGCTTAAGACGACATCCCTTTCACCACTGTATCCTCCAAGTCCCGAAGATAGGAACATGAATACAGGTCGAAGCCTTTTACCACCACTTTCAAAGACATAGTAAGCCACTTCATTTACCATCTGAACATCTGAATCCAAGTTTCGTTTTAATTCATTTTCAAGGAGTTCAAGCTTATCCTTAACCAATTGCGTAACATCAGATATATTCATCAAAGTTCCTCAGTAATATTTTTTCATGGACATTTTTACTTTTTTGCCCAATATAATATTATAAAATTTTCTTTTTGTAAAACAAAAAATTATTTTAAAAAGGCATAGATGAAAGGCATAAGAGAGCTTGAGTTGGATTCGCTGATTTTCAGGAAGATTTTAGATGGAATCCTTTTGCCCAAAAGAGAAGGGATTACTGTATTTGATATATCTTTAAGCGATTGTGTTATTCCTCAATACCTTGTGAAAGAATATGGCTACGAAAAGGTTTTTACTGTTTCAGATTCCTCTTGTCGGATAGATGAAAGAGTAATCCATGTTTCATTGAGAGGAGATCTTTCTAAGGCTATTTCGGGGTATAGGTCTGATCTTTTTTTATCGTTGGGTTCTGCCGTCAATCTTGTTCCAATTTTTGATGTGGTACATGCTATCAATCGGAATCTTGTCGTTGGAGGTAAATTTATAATCACTGTTTATCCTGATATATACGATGATCAGGGTAGGGATATCTTAAACGGATTAAGCCTGATATCGGAGATACCTGTGAAGGAAAAACTTGTCAGATGGTACACTACTTTTAAAAATGCTCTGAACAATTTCATGAGGGTTGATGAGGATGAGGTGCTCACGAGGATCGAAGTAAGGCATCTTATTGAGCTTTTTGGTACACATCTATATAAAAACTATCTTTTTAGTAGTGATGAAGAATGGGTGAGGTTTTTCAATCCTGTAGCACATTTGGATTTAGAGTATAATGTATCGTGGAAGATGTTGAAAGGGTTTAGGGTGTGAGAGTTTGTTGCGTTTGTAGGGCTTGTCCAGCATATAGGTGACAAGATTTGGACTACACTGATAAGATGATTTTGTAATAATGGAGCATTCATAGGGTAGTTTAACTATGTGCTTGGTGTAGTGTTAGTAGAATTAAAGGAGGTTTTTATGGAGTTTATAAGCACTGATAAAGCACCAAGAGCTATTGGTCCCTATTCTCAGGCAGTGAAGGTGGGGGGGATGCTTTTTGTATCGGGGCAGATCCCGATAGATCCTGTGGACAATCAACTTGTGGATGGGCCAATTGAGGATCTTACGCGCCTTGTGTTGTTTAATATCAAGAATATCTTAGATGAGGCTGGGTTTGAGTTAACTGATGTGGCAAAGGTTACTATTTATCTAAAAAATATGGATGATTTTGCCACGGTAAATAGGATTTATGAAGATTTTTTTGGTGGGCATAAACCTGCGAGGGCGGTTGTAGAAGTGTCTAAACTTCCAAAAAATGTTTCAATAGAAATAGAGTGTATTGCTGTGAAAAATTAAAACATTTTTTATTTCTGTTCTATTGATGGTTACAATTTTGTTTTTCGATAAGTTTAATATTAAATTAATATAAAACTACTCTCTTGACATATATTCAAAATTGTGTTTTATTATTGCCACTAATAATCTCAGGGGGATTGTGTTTATGGAAGAGCTAATTCGAAAACTCCAGGAATTAAACCAGCAGGCTGAGCTGGGTGGTGGAATTGAAAGAATCAAAAAGATGCATGCACAAGGGAAATTGACTGCGAGGGAGAGAATTGAAAAGCTCCTCGACAAAGGGACATTTGTAGAGCTTGACAAATTTGTAGTTCACAGATGTAACTATTTTGGAATGGAGAAACAGAAGATTTTGGGAGATGGTGTTGTAACAGGTTACGGTAAGATCAATGGTAGAACAGTTTTTGTATTTGCTCAAGACTTTACTGTATTTGGTGGTTCACTTTCTGAAATGTTTGCTAAGAAGATCTGCAAGATCATGGATTTGGCTATGGAGGTAGGGGCTCCTGTAATCGGTTTGAACGATTCAGGTGGTGCGAGAATTCAAGAGGGGGTTATGTCCCTTGCAGGTTATGCAGATATATTCTTAAGAAACAGCTTGGCTTCGGGTGTAATCCCTCAGATATCAGCAATTATGGGGCCTTGTGCTGGTGGAGCGGTATATTCTCCAGCATTAACAGACTTCATCTTCATGGTAAAAGAAACAAGCTACATGTTTATCACAGGACCAGAGGTTGTTAAGACAGTTACAAGTGAAGAGGTTACAAAGGAAGAGCTTGGTGGTGCAATGACCCATAATACAAAAACGGGTGTTGCACATTTTGCCGCTGAAAATGACACAGACTGCTTGCTCAAGATCAGAGAGCTTATGAGCTATCTCCCTTCCAATAATATGGAAGAGCCTCCCGTTGTTCCAACTAAGGATGATCCAAACAGGACTGATATGAGTATCAGAAATATAGTTCCAGTGGATCCAAACAAGCCTTACGATATCAAGGAGATCATCCATAAAGTTGTCGATGATGGAAACTTCTTCGAGGTACAGGAGTATTATGCTAAGAACCTTGTAGTTGGATTTGCAAGGTTAAATGGTAAAACGATCGGTATAGTGGCAAATCAGCCTTCCGTTATGGCTGGAGCCCTTGATATAAATTCATCAATTAAAGGTGCGAGATTTGTTCGTTTCTGTGATGCTTTCAACATACCGCTACTCACCTTTGTGGATGTTCCAGGATTCATGCCTGGAGTTGCTCAGGAGTATGGTGGAATTATAAAACATGGTGCTAAGCTTCTTTATGCTTATTGTGAGGCTACTGTTCCAAAGGTTACAGTGATTACAAGGAAGGCTTACGGTGGTGCTTACGATGTTATGAGTTCTAAGCATGTTAGGGGTGATATAAACTACGCATACCCAACTGCTGAGATCGCAGTTATGGGTCCTGATGGTGCTGTTCAGATCCTCTTTAGCAAAGAGGTTGCTGCTTCTCCTGATCCTGTTGCTAAGAAGAAAGAGCTTGTTGATAGCTACAGAGAGACATTTGCAAATCCATATAGGGCAGCTGAGCTTGGTTTCATAGATGAGGTTATCCTCCCAGAGGAGACAAGACCAAAGCTAATTCAGGCATTCGAACTATTGGCTAACAAGAGACAGTCTGTACCACCAAAGAAACATGATAACCTGCCACTTTAAGCGGATTGGAGGAAAGTATGCCTGAAATCAAAAAAGTATTAGTTGCTAATAGAGGCGAGATCGCCATAAGAGTTTTTAGAACCTGTAGAAAAATGGGTATCAAGACGGTTGCCATCTATACCCATGCTGATAGAAAGGCTCCCCATGTGAGGTATGCCGATGAGGCCTATTGTATTACAGATGGCCCAAACGATACAAGCTATCTAAAAAAGGATAGAATCATAGCAATTGCAAAAAAAGTTGGTGCTGCGATCCATCCAGGATACGGTTTCTATGCAGAAAACGCAGACTTTAGAAGGCAGTGTGATGCCGAAGGCGTTATCTTCATTGGACCTTCTGCAGAGCATATCGAGATGATGGGTAGTAAGACAGGTGCGAGAAATGTAATGGCTGAGGCTGGTGTACCCACCGTTCCTGGAACCAAAAATCCCATAAGAGATGTTGAGGAAGCCAAAAAGGTTGCCAGAGAGATCGGTTATCCAATAATGCTCAAAGCTGTTTACGGTGGTGGCGGTAAAGGGATGAGACTTGTGCATAAAGAGGAGGAGTTTGAATCCTCTTTTAGAATGGCAAGCAGCGAAGCCCTAAACGCTTTTGGAAATGGTGATGTATATATGGAGAAGTTTATCGTGCAGCCCCACCATGTTGAGATTCAGGTGTTGGGGGATATGCATGGTAATGCCATCCACCTTTTTGATAGAGAGTGCTCCATTCAGAGAAGACATCAAAAGGTGATTGAAGAGGCTCCATCCCCATTCATCTCCCAGGAGACAAGGGAAAAGATGTGTAAGGTAGCTGCTGAGGCTATCAGAAAGATCGGCTACTACAGTGCTGGTACCCTCGAATTTATCGTAGGTGCTGATCAGAATTTCTATTTCCTTGAGATGAATACAAGGCTTCAGGTGGAGCATCCAATTACTGAGATGATCACAGGGGTAGATATAGTTAGAGAGATGATCCTCGTAGCTGAAGGGAAACCATTGAGCTACAAGCAGGAGGATATATCCATTCATGGGCATGCTATAGAGTGCCGTATCTATGCTGAAGACCCAACAAACAATTTTGCACCATCACCAGGTCTTCTGACAGTGTACCAGACACCCGAAGGTCCAAATGTAAGGGTGGAAAGTGGTGCTTATCAGGGGTATGAGATCCCGCTTTACTACGACCCGATGATAGCAAAGGTATGTGCAAATAGCAAGACAAGGGAAGGCGCTATCGAAAATATGAAGCGTATTCTATCTGAATACATGATCTCCGGTATTAAAACTTCGATACCTTTCCACATGGCTGTATTGAAAAACCCAACTTTCTTGAGCGGTATTTATGATACAGGTTTCATAGAAAACAAGTTTGATATGGAAGAGCTGAAGAGAAGAGAGCATTTGGATCCTACGGTTGCTGTTATTGTTTCGAGTATCAAACAGCTCATTTCTGAGAAGATCGCCGCTTCCCGTGCTGTTACAAGACCAGATGTGGATGAGTCCAACTGGAAGCGTTTTGGCAAGATGATCAATCTCAGTAGGACACTATAAGGGGAGGTCGATATGGCAGTGGTAAGACAATATTTTGCAACAGCTGAAGGGTTTGAAGGTGAATTTGAAGTTAATCTCACGGAGCGTGCACCTGGAGATTACTGTGCAGTAGTGAATGGAAAAGAATACAATGTGGATTTTCAGCAGATCAACGAAACAATATACTCAGTGATCATAGATGGGCAGTCTTATGCTGTGGATATGACGGAGAAGGGTGATCGTTACGATATAATTGTAAATGGGGATCATTTTAATGTAGAAGTACTTGATGAGATGAAGAGATTGATGAAGATGAGGACATCAAGTACCGTTGAGGGTCGCCAGGTGATAGAAGCTCCAATGCCTGGTTATATCTGGAAGATGCTCAAAGAGGTTGGAGATGAGGTCAAAGCTGGTGAGCCTATTATGATCCTCGTTGCCATGAAGATGGAAAACGAGATCAAATCTCCGAAGGATGGTGTGATCCAGGAGATCTTTGTAAAGGCGAGTGAAAATCCACAAGAAAGCACCGTTGCAATGGGTGATAAGCTTGCGGTGGTAGAATAAACCTGTAGGGAGGGTTAAAAACCCTCCTAAAATTTTTTAAAGGGTGAGTTATGGCAGAGTTTAAGAAATACACCTATAGTGAATGGGAAGATAAAGCAAAAAAAGAGATAAAAAGTGATAGTTTAGATAAATTGATGTGGCATACTGCCGAAGGTTTTGTAGTAAAACCTCTTTATACGGCAGAAGATCTAAATGGGCTGATTCACGATATCAATACATATCCAGGACTTCCTCCATTTGTAAGGGGTCCGATGGCTACGATGTATGCCGGTAAGCCCTGGACGGTAAGGCAATATGCTGGTTTCTCTACAGCAGAAGAATCAAATGCCTTCTATAAGAGGAACTTGGCCGCTGGTCAGCAGGGTTTGTCTGTTGCTTTCGATTTAGCTACTCACAGGGGTTACGATTCTGATCACCCTCGTGTGATAGGGGATGTTGGTAAGGCTGGGGTTGCTATCGATTCCGTGGAGGATATGAAGATACTTTTTGATGGTATCCCCCTCGATAAAGTGTCTGTGTCGATGACGATGAATGGTGCTGTGATACCTGTTATGGCTTTTTTCATAGTGGCTGCAGAGGAGCAAGGTGTATCGCAGGATAAGCTTTCTGGTACCATTCAAAACGATATCTTAAAAGAGTTTATGGTGAGAAATACTTACATATATCCACCTGAACCATCAATGAGAATTGTGGCTGATATAATCGAATACACAAGCAAGTATATGCCAAAGTTTAATTCCATCAGTATCAGTGGTTATCATATCCAAGAGGCTGGTGCAAACAGCGCATTGGAATTGGCATTTACCCTTGCCGATGGTTTAGAGTATGTAAGGGCTGCCCTTTCAAGGGGATTGGATATAGATAAGTTTGCTCCAAGATTGTCTTTCTTTTTTGCCATCGGTATGAATTTCTTCATGGAGATAGCAAAATTAAGGGCGGCAAGGTATCTGTGGGCGAAGATCATCAGCCAATTTAATCCAAAAGATCCAAAATCTATGGCTCTTAGGACCCATTGTCAGACATCTGGTTGGAGTCTTACCGCTCAGGATCCATACAACAATGTTATTAGAACTACAATAGAGGCCTTGGCTGCTGTTTTAGGCGGTACCCAGTCCCTTCATACCAATGCTTTGGATGAGGCAATTGCCTTGCCTACAGACTTTTCAGCAAGGATAGCGAGGAATACCCAGCTTATCATTCAGGAAGAGACGAATATCTGTAATGTAATCGATCCTCTTGGTGGTTCTTACTATGTGGAAAATCTCACCAATGAGTTGATCAAAGAAGCAGAAAAGATCATAGCAGAGGTCGAAGCATTAGGTGGTATGACAAAGGCTATCGAAACCGGTATGCCAAAACTTAAGATAGAGGAATCTGCAGCCAAAAAGCAGGCGAGGATCGATAGCGGACTAGATGTGATTGTGGGCGTGAATAAGTATAGAGTTGAAAAAGAGGATCCTATCGATGTCCTTGTAATTGATAATACTGCTGTTAGAAATAAGCAGATACAGAGATTGAATGAGATTAAGAGTAAGAGGGATAACAAGGCAGTAAAAGAGGCTCTCGAAAAGATTACCGAAGCAGCAAAAACAAACGATAAAAACCTTCTTGAATACGCAGTAAATGCTGCAAGACTTAGGGCTACATTGGGCGAGATATCCGATGCTATGGAGGCTGTTTTTGGTAGGTACAAGGCTGAAATCAGACTGCAAACAGGTACCTATGGCAATGCTTATGGGGATAAGAGCATGATAGAAGAGGTCAGAGAGCTTGTGAAGCATTTTGAGGAGGAAGAGGGTAGAAGACCAAGGATACTTGTTGTAAAGATGGGGCAGGATGGCCACGATAGAGGGGTGAAGGTTGTGGCGACAGCTCTGGCTGATATGGGGTTTGATGTAGATGTAGGACCACTCTTCCAGACACCTGAGGAAGCAGCAAAGATGGCTATTGAAAACGATGTGCATGCAGTAGGTGTCTCTACTTTGGCTGCGGGTCATAATATCCTTGTGCCAGCATTGGTGGAAGAGCTTAAAAAGATGGACGGGGATGATATTGTTATATTTGTAGGTGGGGTTATCCCTCCACAGGATTATGAGTTTCTTTATAAGTCTGGGGCAAGTGCAGTATTTGGCCCAGGTACAAATATAGTGGAATCAGCTAAGAAGATATTAGAGTGCATTAGAGAAAAAAGGAAGAAATGAATTTAGATAATCTTTTTGACGGGGTGCTTTCTGGAAAAAGGAGGCACCTCGCCAAAGCTATTACCTTAGTTGAAAGCAAGAAAGCATCAGACAAACATCTGGCCTCAGAACTTTTATCTCGATTGATGCCTTACACGGGAAAATCGATAAGATTGGGTATCAGTGGTGTGCCGGGTGCTGGTAAAAGCACATTTATTGAGGCATTCGGCTCATACCTAATCGGAAAAGGCCATAAAGTGGCCGTTTTGGCAGTAGATCCCACTTCCCAAATCTCAGGTGGAAGTATCTTAGGTGATAAAACGAGAATGGAAGGATTATCAAAAAGTGATAATGCCTTCATAAGACCTTCCCCATCGGGGGATTCTTTGGGAGGGGTAGCAAGAAAAACAAGAGAAGCTATGCTCCTCTGCGAGGCTGCTGGATACGATTTTATCATAATTGAAACTGTAGGGGTGGGGCAATCTGAGATTACTGTATCCAATATGGTGGATATCTTCACCCTCATTCAGGTACCTAATACCGGAGATGAACTACAGGGGATGAAGAGGGGGATAATGGAAATTGCGGATATAATCCTTATTAATAAATCTGAAGGGGATAATCGTACAAAGGCCGAACTTGCAAAAAAGCAGATAGAGTTTGCTTTGCACCTTACACTCGAACAAAACGATATATGGCAAACTCCTGTTTTGCTTGTAAGTGCTCTTACCTCTGATGGTATTGAGGAATTTTGGCATAAGGTGGAAAAATTTATCGATCTTATGAAAAATGCTGGGAAGTTCGATAAAAAAAGAGGTGAGCAGAATTTAGCATGGATGTGGTCTTATATCATGGATACTTTGAAAGATGATCTCATGTCCAACAAAGAGGTAAAACATCTCATATCAAACTATACCAGTGATGTGAAATCTGGTAAAGTAAATCCAACCACAGCTGGGGAAGCGATACTCCGCTGTTTTTATAGTTCAATAAAATGAACAGAATATGTCGATAGAAGTTAAATAATTTGGATTAAAAGAGTCGATATGTCTTCTTATTGAGGTTAAAAGTTAAAAAAATTATATTTTTTGATCAAAAAATGGGTAATAAAAAAGCCGGGGCACTTGGCCCCGGCAATCTCCATATATTTTAAGGAGGGGGGAGGAGGGTCTTTGTAACCTTCTGCGTTTAATATATGAAACTTTTTCGATTTTGTCAATAGCAAAAATTAAAAAAAATTTTAGAAGATGAAAATATTTTTTATCGATGTTTTTCTTGGTCGAAAATGTATTGTATTAGAATCAGTTATGACTGAATAATAGAATTGCAAATAGTAGTAAAGCAAGGATGATGTTCCAGAATTTATTCATCATGTTATTGAAATCAAAGTGTTTTAAATTTCGATAATGTACTAAACGATATGAATTTACGCTAATGTTTCTCTTTAATGACACAATTTTTATAAAGTTGGGAAATCGATAAAATAAGATGTAATTAAATGTAAATTCCTTTAGAAGATCCTTTTTGTCCAAGATATTTATGAGCATGTAGGCTATCAATATCTGTAATATATTTAAAACGGAGTAAATATTTTTAATATCATTTGCGATATAAAAGACTATTGTATTGCTGATTAAAAAAAGTGTTGATAAGATTATTTTGTTAATGTTGTTAGAGGTTATAATTTTTTTTCTTTCACAGATAAACAAAAATCTGCTCATCAACATAAAAGAGAAAAAGGTGGTAAAAGATAGAAAGTAGGTTATAAAAGGTGTATTTGATTGCATTTTTAAGTAATCTTTTACCAAAATACCTGTGGTGAATGAACCACCGGATATGGACAAAGTTGAATATAATAATATTACTGTTATAATTTTGTTGTGTAATAGATTTCCACCTAAAAAAGGTATGATCATGAAAAGGATAGCCTTTGAAAAGGCGTGGTTCATTGTGTAGAGCATCACCTCATTTGAAAAGTTGTTTTTGGTTAGAATGATACCAATAAGAATGATATGTATTTGAGATATTGTGGAGTAAGCCAGCACAACTTTTTCATCACTCTTTGTAATTCCAACTATTATAGAAAAGAGATAACCTATTACTCCCAAGCACAATAAAGCAATAGAGAATCCTCCATCGAAGAAATCTGAAGGAAGTAGCCTTATCCAACCCAATATTCCTGTTTTTACTAATACTGCGCTTAAAATAGCGCTTGCAGGTGTGGGTGCTATTGGATGTGCAATGGGGAGCCAAAAGTGCATTAGCAAGATACCAGCTTTAATGCCGAAACCTAAAAAGAGAGCTAATGAGATCAAATTCGGGATACCTTTTGCTTCGATAACAATTCTGATTACTTCCAAATCGAAAGATTTTGTGTAATAAACCAGCCAGAATGCCGCAAATGTGATGAATAACTCTCCTATTATTACCATAATGATGTATATTTTCCCTGCGAAGAGGGATTTTTCATCTTCTGAATGGATTATTAGCATATAAGCAGAGAAACTCATTATCGTGAAATGGGAAATAAAGGAGATTATATCTAAAGATAAGATCATACCATTGCATCCAGCGTATGTGAGATACCAAAAGGTGAAAAATCTATTTTTATTTTCAACTATGTAATACTTTGAGTATAAGGTTGCACTTAGCCAGATTATGTTTGAAAATAAGATAAAAATGAGATTGGTTTCATCTACTCCGATTTTTATATTTGTCAGAATGGGGTAAACCGTTATGACTGTGTCTTTTAGAAGTAGAGATGCAAATGATGGGATGAAAAGAGCTAATATAAAATATAAGGATGTTTTTATTCTCGGAGGAAGAGTAGCAGCGATATACGGCATAAAAGTGGCTAATACCAAAAATATCTTCATTTTTCAAATAACCCGTAGTTTATCTTTACGATCCTTTCAGCCCAAGAAAGAGGTGAGAAATAAAATGAGGCAAACACTCCGCATAGTATTACCAATGATGAGGTTATCACAAGTGGAGCAATTAAAAAGTATAGATAGGTTTTATTGACATTAGAACGAGACATTTGAATGGTAGGTGTTGTAAACCACCCTTTATAGATGAGAGGTAGAAAATAGAATGAGTTTAAAGCACTACTTAAAATCAGTATCGATATACCTACAAAGTTGTAGTGTTGAAAAGACCCAATACCAAGATAGATTTTGCTGATAAAACCTGTAGTGGGTGGAATTCCAATCATCCCTAATGCAGATATGGTAAAAGTGAGCATTGTAATAGGCATCCTTTTTCCTATGCCTGCTATTTCATCAACATACTTGATGCCGTATATTTTATAAAAAACTCCTGCACAGAGAAATAGTGTTATCTTCATCAAACCCTGATGAACTATATGAACCACACCACCTATCTCACCGTATAGTGTCCCAAGGGATATACCGAATGGGATATAGGAGAGCTGGCTTACTGTGGAATATGCGAGCCTCTTTTTGATATTTTTTTCTTTTAGAGCCATTATCGAACCATAAATAATTGTAGTTGATGATAGTATGAAGAGCAAAGTGTCCAAACTTAACATCGTGAAGATTTCAAGACCAAATATATCGTAGGTTATCCTGAGTATGCCAAAAACTCCAGCTTTGACAACCGCTACAGCATGAAGCAAAGCACTCACGGGAGCAGGAGCAACCATCGCTCGGGGTAACCAATAATGTAGAGGGAAGAAAGCGGATTTCACTCCAAATCCAAACAAAAAGAGTATATAAATAATAAAATAGAGGTAGTTGTTTTGGGGTTCATTTACCAAGATTCCACCTGTGGTGAAAGATAGTTTACCTGTGGTGCTGTAAAGCATTATTGTTGCTACTAAAATCAACAAACCTCCAGATATGGTGTATATCATGTATATTTTACCAGCATCCATCGATTCTTTGTTCCCATTGTGAACTACGAGAGGGTAGGTGGTGATGGTTAGCATCTCATAGAAGATATAAAAGGTTATCAGATCTCCTGCCAGTGATATCCCTGCTGTGGCTGTAATACAAAGACTGTAAAAGGTAAAAAACCTACTTCTATATTCCGAATCCTCCAAATAACCCACTGCATAAATAGTGGTGACTATCCAGAGAAATGAGGATAAAAAAAGGAAAAAAATGGCGAGGGGATCGGCATTGAAACTCAAAAAAAACTCTCCAATCCTGTATTTAAAGTAGATCTGTTTATTGTCGGCTACCAATGCCATTATGAATAGGACAATACAAAATTTTATTACCGCACCAGAGATATTAATTACTGTCCTCAATGCGACCTTATCATCTGGGATAGGGTAGATGATAAAAGCGGTCAGGAGAGATACTGAGATTGTGATGAGTAGTATAAATCCATTTTCCACTTTTTCACCTTGCGTTGCCAAGAATAGGTAGTAAAACTACCATAGATAATGCTACGAGTGTCAGTATGAATGGGAAGATATCGATTTTACTGTATGAGGTATAACCATTTTTAACTTCCACACCTTTGAAGGGTAGTTGAAAAAGTTTCATAGAGTAGACAAGAGATAGGACTGTTCCAAATAGGATCGTGAGAAGGATTATCATATGTTTTACTTCGAGAGCTAATTTTAGTCCATAAAACTTTCCCCAGAATATCAAAGATGGAGGAAGACCAATAAGTATTAGACTTGCCACAAGAAGCGTGATTAAAGAAAGTTTTGAGAAATGTGTGCTATTGATTTCTGAGATAGTAAGATGTTTCATATTGTCAAACATTAAGAAAAGGGCGCTTTTCACCAGACTGTGGGATAAGATGTAGGATATAAGTATGAAGATAAATTTTTCGTTTTGTGAAAAACTAAAAAAGAGAAAGATATACCCTATGTTGGAGATCGTGGATGATGCTAATAGATTTTTTACTTTTTCCTGCTTTGAGGCGATCCAACCACCGTATAAAACGGAAAGAGATCCGAAAATCAGGAACAAATAAGATGTATTTTGAAGAAAGAGTCCAGAATAATATACAACTTTGAATAAAGCAATTATAGGGATTTTTACCATGATACCTGAAAGGATACCGCTGGCAAACGATGGAGCAGTTGCGTGGGCCTCTGGCAACCAGAAATGAAAAGGGGTAAGTCCACTTTTTATGATTATTGATATAATCAATAGAGTATATGGAAAAATGTATTTCTGAGGATCTTGTATAGGCTTTAAGAGATAGAGATTGCCGCCTACAAAATAGAAAAATATCGCTCCCATGATAAATAGAAGTGAGGCTACTGTCATAATGATAAGATATTTGAATGAGGCATTGAGGGATTCTTTGGTTTTATTGGAAGAGATCATAATGATAGATATCAATGTGGCAAGTTCAATTGTCACATATATGTTGAACAAGTCTATGCTTAAAATAGAAGCATTTGTTGTACCCCACCAAAAGAGGATAAGTGTGTAATTGTATGTATTGAAATTTTTAGATGAGATGTAAAAGAAAGTGATTATGGTGAAGATTATCCCAAAGTTTAGTAGTATTATGGCAATTAATTTATCTGCAAAAAGTGCTATTCCGAGGGGTGGATGCCAACCACCGATGAAAAGTATCAGTTGGTTGCCTGTTTGTAGATAGTTGAAAAGAAGATAAAAATTAGATGCCATCAGTAGAATGGTGATGATGAGTACATGTTTTAAATATCTCTGCCCTACGGTACTTAAAAGCCCACTCAAAAACGGTATAACTATGAATAAAATAAGTAAGTTACTCATCTTTGCGTTCGATCTTGTTTATTGTTTTTATGATGATAAATCCCATTATAGAAAAGGTGGTGGATATCACGACACCTGTTAAAACCATTGCAACAGCAACAGGATCGTGAACTCCATTGTGAAAACTTTTTGATACTACTATCAGAAATGTACCCGACACTGAGATGTTTAGTGATATTACTTTTCTATACCATTCTTTATTGAGGTTTATTCCGATTAATCCTAAGAAGAATATTAAAACTGCCGTATAGGTAAATACTTCATTCATGATCATCACCGATTAGCAAGATGAAAGATTCGTAAAATATTAGGCTTATCGAAATTGCAACTGCTATCTCTATAAGAGTCATAAACCAAAAGGCCTCATTCTGCCTAAACTTTAAAAAGGTATCGTTTGCAATAATGGTTATTAAACCTATCAAGATAAATGATACAAACCCCAATTGGGTGATTTTGAAATAATGTTTGTTGTAAATCCTTTTATTGAAAAATATGCCGTAGAGGTAGAGAAAAATTGAACCTAATAATCCAGCTTGAAAAGCACCGCCAAATACTGTTGTTCCTGAAAGCAATACATATCCAGAAATCATAATGAGCAGTGGAAGAATTATTTTTAGATATTCATGCGTAATTTTTTCTATGTTGAACTCACAAAATTTCACATTATAGTCAAAAAATATCTTTATTCCTATTGGTAATGTTGAAATGACTGCTATTTCTAAGAGTGTATCGTACCCTCTAAAATTTAGGAGTACAGCAGTGACATCCGATTTTGAACCTGAAGATGAAAGGTTTTGCTGGACGAGATGTACAAGAGAACCGTTGTAATCCACCGTTTTTAGGAAAGAGAAAAATTGATGAGATACTATTAAAACAACTATAAGATAGACCCACCACAAGGAAGATAAACTGAAGTATATATTTTCTTTGGAGTATCTGAAATGAAAATAAAAAGCTAACATTGAGATGATTGTCCCTGTAAGAATTTCCACCATTGCCAAATCGATACTGTTTAATTTTAACCAGATGATGGATACTAAAAAGCTAAACACTGCAAAGGATGTTATGGATGTGATGTTATCCTTTGAAAATACGGTGATGAAAACGAGCACCAATACTGATAAAGAGATAACTACATCGATCATTTCATTTTACCTCTATCCTTTTTATACATTGCGTTGGCAAAGATATAGGAGAAGGTGCTGCTACTTATTATTACTAAGAACCAAATCAGAATTAATTTTAGTGTTGTAAAAAAGTCCTTATGATAGAATATCCCAGAAAGCACTAAAAATCCGAATCCCAAGTTGTCTGCTTTTGTTAGGGCGTGAAGTTTTGAAATGGCTGTGGGAAACCTTATCAAACCAACGGTGCCTGCTGTAAGGAAGAATACCCCTAAAAAAAGTGTGGATATGCCTAATAGTTCGAGCATTTCTTACTCCTTATCCTTGATGAATTTAGAGAATATCAAAACGATTGGTAGCCCTAATGTGGCTGTTATCAAAGCTATGTTGACAACTGACTTATTGTTTGAAAAGATACTGAAAGTTATTACAAAGGCTGAGAAAGATGTTGTGATTATGAATATAGACAGTATCTTATTTTCAACCTCTCTCGTGAAAACTATTCTTATTATCCCTGCGAGTATGTTTAATATGATTAGGATGAGAGTTGTTGTCATTATGAGTTTCATTTTTATCTCAATGCGCTTTGTATTTTATTTTCCAATATCTTTAAAAAGTTTGTATTGTCGTTTTTACTGCTTAGAATATGTATTACCACAGAATCATCAGAAAGCTCTGTTGCTAAGGTGCCGGGGGTTAGTGTAACAAGCCAGCAGAAAACTAACTTTGTGGTAATATCAGGGTGTGTGAACTGATAGTTTATATACTTACTATCTGGATAATCATGCGGATTTAGAGCTATTTTTGCTACCTCTATGGCACCTAATAGGGAGTATTTTAGAAAAAATATTGTCAATTCGAAAAAATTTTTTATGTTTACTGTTCTAAAAAACGGGAAGTTATACTTCATCAAAATAAAAATAAGAATCATCCCAAAAAGATAGTATTTAGAACCTGTTATGATTGTCCAAACCAATAGTAGAATAGAAAAAAGATATATCTTCTTCATAATTGTATTATATTATAATATGACTATTAATTCAAATCGATTTGAGTTGATTTATGGTGTGATAGGGGTCTATCTAAAAAACCCCTACCACTGTTAGATAGTTTATGTTTAATATCTATAATGGGCTGGTTTGTATGGACCGTCTACACTAACACCAATATACTTTGCCTGCTCTTCCGTGAGTCTTGTAAGTTTTACACCGATTTTTTCGAGATGCAATCTTGCCACCTCTTCATCTAAATGTTTTGGTAGTATATAAACACCGGGTTTGTACACACCCTTATTTTTCCATAAGTCAAGCTGGGCTAAAACCTGGTTGCTAAAGGATGCCGACATCACAAACGATGGATGCCCTGTGGCACAACCTAAGTTTACCAACCTACCCTCTGCCAAAAGGTATATTGAATGGCCATCGGGGAAGATGTATTTATCCACTTGGGGCTTTATATTCACCTTTTTAATACCTGGAAATGCCTCAAGCTGGGCAACTTGTATTTCGTTGTCGAAATGCCCTATGTTGCACACGATTGCCTGATCCTTCATCTTTGCCATGTGTTCTACCGTGATCACATCTCTGTTTCCTGTGGCTGTGACATAGATATCTGCTGTTCCAAGGGTATCTTCCACAGTGGTCACCTGATACCCCTCCATAGCAGCCTGTAGAGCACATATAGGGTCTATCTCTGTAACGATTACACGGGCACCTTGACCCCTTAGTGCCTGAGCAGAGCCTTTCCCTACTTCACCGTAGCCGCATACCACTGCAACCTTTCCAGCTATCATTACATCCATTGCCCTTTTTATTCCATCAAGAAGGGATTCTCTACAGCCGTAGATGTTGTCAAACTTCGATTTTGTCACAGAGTCGTTTACATTTATTGCTGGTATGAGAAGTTCACCCTTTTCCATCATCTGGTATAATCTGTGAACCCCTGTTGTGGTTTCTTCAGATACACCGTAGAGTTCTTTTAAGGTATTGTGCCATTTTTGTGGATTTTTATCCAATATAAGTTTTAATCTTTTCAAAAGTTCCCTTTCGTCTTCGCTGTTTGTTTCGTATTCTATTGCAGATCTATCCTTTTCTGCTTTGTATCCCAAGTGAACCATAAGTGTGGCATCTCCACCATCATCCACTATGAGGTTTGGTCCTTTTCCATCGGGGAAAGTAAGCGCCTGCTCAATGCACCACCAATACTCCTCTAAGGTTTCCCCTTTCCACGCAAATACAGGGATACCAGCTTTGGCTATTGCTGCCGCTGCGTGATCCTGTGTGGAGAAGATGTTGCAGCTTGACCATCTCACCTCTGCACCCAAATCCACAAGAGTTTCTATAAGGACAGCTGTTTGTATTGTCATGTGTAGGGATCCCGATATCCTTGCACCTTTGAGGGGCTTGTCTTTTGCGTATTTTTTTCTGATAGCCATAAGACCTGGCATCTCATGTTCTGCGATCTCGGTCTCTTTTCTACCCAATTCCCACAAAGAGATATCTTTTACTTTGTAATCCTGCATTCTTCACCTCATAAGATTTTCTAAATAATCATTTTAATATAAAAAAGATTTTTTATCAAGGAAAGTATGCTGTGTTATGCGAAAAGATTTAATATTTGACATAGTTTGATATATCTGTTATTTTTCTCAATATGGACTTCGATATTCAGGGAATATTAAAACAGCTTTCAGTCACGATTGTGCCGTTTTTCTTGGCTATAACCATACATGAGGTTTCTCATGGGTATGCGGCATACATGCTGGGTGATAGGACGGCTAAGGATATGGGTCGCCTTACATTAAACCCTTTTGCCCATATCGATATATTTGGGCTTCTGTTTTTACTAATAACACAGCTTTTTGGCTGGGCAAAGCCTATACCTGTGGATTTTTCTAGATTGAGAAATAGAAAATATGGGCCAGCCATAGTGGGGTTTGCAGGGCCATTTTCAAATTTTGTAATGGCGATCATATCGGCATTGATCTTAAATGGTATAGTGAAGATGGGAATAATAGAGCAAAATAGGTATATTTTTGAGCCAATAAGTTATATGCTCTTTTATTCTGTGCAGATAAATATCGTATTGGGTGTTTTTAATATGATCCCTGTCCTACCATTGGATGGTGGAAGGATTTTACAATCTTTTCTACCTTACAGAGCGGCCTACAGCTTTGCTCAAACGGAGCGTTATGGATTTTTCATTATCCTTCTACTTGTGATTACGGGAGCAGTAAGGTATATAATTCATCCAATCATAGATTTTTTTATGAAGATTTTGTTATGAGGTGAGTATGGACAAAGTATTAAGTGGAATGCGTCCCACTGGAAGGTTGCATATTGGGCACTACTTTGGGGCATTGAAAAACTGGGTAAAGTTGCAAGATAACTATGAGTGCTACTATTTTATTGCAGATTGGCATGCACTTACCACAAACTTTGAGAATCCAGAGAATATAAAAGAGCTTAGAAGGGAGATGCTTCTCGATTGGCTCTCGGTTGGGATCGACATAAAAAAATCTACACTTTTTATTCAATCTAAAAATATATATCATGCCGAACTTTTTCTACTATTGAGTATGATTACCCCTGTGGGTTGGCTTGAAAGATGCCCTACATACAAGGAATTGAAAGCTGAGATCACCGATAGGGATCTATCCTGTTTGGGATTTTTGGGGTATCCTGTGCTACAGACGGCTGATATCATTATGTATAGTGCAAAGTATGTGCCTGTTGGTGTGGATCAATTGCCCCATATAGAGATAAGTCGTGAGATCGTAAGAAGGTTTCATCATCTATACGACTGCAATATATTTGTGGAACCTGAGGGTTTGCTCACCGATGTACCAAAACTTTTGGGGTTGGATGGTAGAAAGATGAGCAAGTCTTATGGGAATGCAATTATGCTCACCGATGATCTAAAATTGGTGGAATCCAATATACTCAAGATGATCACCGATACCAATAGAAAGAGGAAATCGGATCCTGGAGATCCTGAGGTTTGCCCCGTATTCGATTATCACAAAGTCTTTTCCACTGAAGAGGAAAGAACCGAAATCATAGATGGATGCAAAGGTGCCAAGATAGGCTGTATCGATTGTAAAAGGATACTTGTAAGACATATTATAGAATTTTTAGACCCTATACAGAAAAAAAGAGCCGAGCTTGAAAAAGAGATCGATGATGTTGATCAGTTCTTGGCTGAGACACAGGATCGTTCCTGCAAAGTGGCTCAAGAGATGATGGAGAAGGTGAGGGCAGTTTTAAAGATCTAACGATGAAAGATCTCTTAGATGTAAAACTTTCAAATTTTGAGGGTCCGTTAGACTTGCTTTTACATCTCATCTATAAAAATGAATTGGATCTCTACGACATCCCTATATCCCTCATAGCGGATCAGTTTGTGGAGGCGATAAAGGGGATCGATGAGATCGATATGGAGGCTGCTGCTGATTTTATTCAGATGGCATCATACCTCATATATCTTAAATCTAAGATGCTGTTGCCCAACCAGGTTGCCATCGACGATGGTGTTGATCCTGAAGAGGAGAAGTTTCTCTTCACCCAGAGGCTCATAGAATACTCATTTTACAAAGATGTAGCAGTTTATCTCAAAGAGAAGGAGTTTTTCAGTCAAAGGTATCTAACGAGAAATAGCGAAATCCATCTACCCCTTGAAGGGTTGAAAGGTGATCTGTATAAGTTGGCATCGATGTTCTACAATCTCATAGATAAAGAGAAGGATAAGGTGGTAACGATCGTCAAAGACACTATCGATTTGGAAGGGGTCATATCTAATCTAAAAGAATTTTTCAAAAAGGAGCGTGATGTTTTTTGGGAAAGGGTTAAAGAGATGTGCAGTTCCAAAAGGGAGATGGTGGTGTACTTTTTGGCTATTTTAGAATTGGTGAAACAGAAGATCGTGGATATCTTTCAAGAGGATAATTTTGAAAATTTTTTGGTGAGATACAATGGATAACGAGAAAAGATTTTTTTATTCCTCTCTATTTCTGTCGGGAAAGACGATGAGTCTATCCTTTTATATGAAGATGCTTGAACCGATAAACTTGGAGAATAGACTTTTGACATACATGGATGAATTTAATGCCCTAAATTTGGGGATTAAGATCCGTAGAGTGGGTGAGGGGTTTCAGATGGTAAGTGATGAGGATATGTATGACGAGCTTGTGCAGTTTTTTGGGGATAAATCTGAGGCTTTGAGCAAGGCTATGTTGGAAACTTTGGCTGTGATAGCATACAAGCAACCCATTACAAGGCTTGAGATCGATGAAATCAGAGGGGTAAATTCCTCTTCTGCGGTGAAGGCTCTGCTGGACAGGAACCTCATAAGGGTTGCTGGTAGAAAGGATGTGCCGGGAAAACCTCTGCTTTATGTGACAACGAATAATTTTTTGGAATATTTTGGTATTGTAGATCTTTCAGATTTGCCTACATTAAGAGAATGGCAAGAGTTGAAGGAAAGATAGGAGATATATGTGCGACTAAATAGATTTATAGCATTTAATAGTAATTACTCAAGGCGCGAGGCTGATGAGTTGATATTTGCTGGGCATGTAACGGTAAATGGGAAACCTGTGTTGGTACCTGGGTATGAAGTAAAGGATGATGATAGTGTGGCAGTTTTGGGGAAGGTGATCGAAAAGAAGGACTTTCTGTATGTAAAGTTTTACAAACCGAGGGGATTTTTGACATCGTATGGAGATCCTCATGGCAGGAAGAACTTAGACGATTTTGAGTTTTTTAAAAAGACGAAACTTGCTTATTCTGGTAGATTAGACAAGGATAGTGAAGGGCTGATCTTCTTTTCCAACGATGGTAGTGTAATCCATAAGATGCAGACCCCAAAATTTGACATAGAAAAAGAGTACATCGTATATACGAAAAGACCTTTAAACGATGATGAAAAAGTGGCTATGGAGAATGGCTTGGTGATCGATGGGTTTAGACTCAAGAGATGTACTGTGGAGAAGATAGGTAGGAATAAGTATAGGGTGATCATCTCTGAGGGGAAAAAGAGGCAGATCAGGAATATGTTTAAACACTTTGGGATAGAGGTTGAAAGACTGATAAGGGTCAGGATCGCAAATATAAAGGTTGGCGATTTGAAGCCTGGGGAGTTTAAATTTCTTACAAAAGATGAGTTAAAGGAGTTAAAGAGATGTTTAAAGTTAGAGTGATAGACCATTTCTCTTCAGCCCACAATTTAAGGGGGTATGAAGGTAATTGTGAAAGACTCCACGGACATAATTGGAAGGTGGAGGTGGAGTTGATGGGGGAAAAATTAGATAGTATTGGTATGCTTGTGGATTTTAAGGTGCTAAAAAGAACATTGAAGAAGATCACAGGTGAACTCGATCACACATACTTAAATGAACATCCATATTTTAGAGAGGTAAATCCTACGAGTGAAAATATGGCAAAATATATATTTTATCGGTTGAAAGAGGATTTCGGCGATCTTGTTCATAAGGTAGCTGTTTGGGAAAGCCATAATGCAGTGGCAGAATACTTCGAATAAGGGGTATATAAAGGAAGTATTTACCTCTATTCAGGGGGAAGGGAAGTATGTTGGTGCGTTACAGCTCTTTGTAAGGTTTTCTGGTTGCAGTATCGGGTGTAAATCTTGCGATACAGATTTCGATTTCACTGAAAATTTCGACTTTGATGGGCAGTATACATTAGCAAACCCCATCGAGGCTGAAAAGCTTGCCAAGCATATTTACGATTATATAAAACCCAACGAGATACATTCTATCGCTATTACTGGTGGAGAGCCACTACTACAATTGGATTTTCTAAAAAATCTTTGCTTTGAGTTAAAAGGGTACGGTTATCGAATCTTTTTGGAGACATCGGGATTTTTGACTGATAGACTTAACGAAGTTGGGGAAATAGTGGATATCATCAGTTTAGATTTTAAACTGAAAAGTGCCTTTGGTGTGGAGTTTTCGTTAGATGAAATTGAAGCGATACGAAGTGAACTATATGAGAAGATATATGTCAAAATTGTTATAAATGAAGATATCGGAGAGTTTGAATTTAAAAAAGTGCTTGATGGATTGAAGATACTCAAGAAAAAAGAAATTTACTTGCATTTTTTAAATAATAGTTTTAAAATAAATAAAACTCTACTTAGCAGTTTTTACTCATCGGGAGTTGAAATTTTTTTTGTTCCACAACTACATAAATTGTTGGAGATTAGATGATAGGTTTGTTTGGTAAGAAGGAAGTTACCTTTCAGGAGATCAAGGATCTATATCTCAAGGGTCAGGTAAAAAAGGCTATATCCTCTTGCGAAGATTACCTTAAGAAAAATCCCAACGATTTCGATGCACTGAACCTTTTGGGGGAGATGTACTACAAAACAGGGGACAAAAATAAATTTATATCTCTTTCCCTCGAACTTGTAAAAAGATTGGAAAACGAAAGATACTACGAAAAAGCGGCGGCAGTACTGAGAAAGGGGATAAAGTATTACCCCGATTATCACGATTTTTATAGATACCTTGCAAAGATCTTTGCCACCAAAGGGTTGATTGCAGATCAGATAGGTGTCCTCAAAGAACTTGCAAATGTTTATGAAAGAAGTGGTGAAGTTGAAAAGTTTTTAAACACTCTGTCTGAAATTTTTGAATTGGATAAGCAGAACTATAATTTCATTAAATATCTATACGAGAAATTGAAAATTTATAAAAAGACTAAAGATGTATGTAAATATCTTCAAGATGGATTGGAGGTAGCAAAAAAGAATAACGATTCTGCGTTTCTGAATCAATTGATAGAGGATGGGATAGCTAATAAGTGTGTTTTTGGTAAGTCTGTAAAATACACCTTAGATTATTTTAAAAACAATCGAGATAAGATCAACATCTTTATTAAAGAGGCTGGGGATTACCTACTTAAAGAGTTTGATACTGAAATTTTTTATGAGTTAGTGGAAGTGGCTCCCTACGATGAAAATAGAGAACTTTATTTAGATCTATACCATAAATACTGCCATCCAGATCTCTTTGCATTTATGCTTCCCAAATTATTGGATGGCGATACTGAGAAAATTACATTGATGTTTGATAAACTGAAAGAGTTTAGAGATAAAAAGATCGACAAGAGATATGCCGATATTTTTTATGAACATCTCGACAAACTACCCATCGATAAGTTTTACGATAATCTACTTTTAATTGCAAAATTAGCAGATCACGATGATTTAAAAAGTAAAGTTGTCAGTATGGCTGGGAAGCCTGAAGAAGTGATACCACCAAAGACAACACATGTGCTCGATCTCGATCTTCTCGATAGCGTTGGTAAAACTGATGAAAGTGTCGATAGTTCTTTAGGTATAAATCTTCTCGAACGCACAGAGTATTCTGAATTTAAACAAGAAAGATCAAAGGATATCGGCATTAACCTGAAAGAGGATAAGTATGACATAGAGCTTGACCTATCAGAATTTGATGAGGTAAAAAAAGAGGAAGTGACTCAAACTTCAATTGAGAAAGATATACTATCCACCAAAACAGATTCAAAAAGCGTTGAAGATATCTTTGAGATAGATCTATCAGAGCATGCAGAAGATACAGATGTTGCAACATCTTCTAATCACGATATAACACAGGAGCATTTAGAGGATCTATCCTCGAATTTTTTTGATGATATTGTCCATAAAGAACCTGTCGATGAGATAATAAAGGTAGATTTTAGTAGCGAAATCAGAGAGATCGAAGAACTTATAGCAACAGGTAAGTATGAATACGCCAGGGTGAAACTTGAAGATCTTCTCCTTCTTGATCCAGAGAATGAAGAGTTAAAAGATTTAGCTGTGAAGGTTTACTCAGTTTCTACCTTTGATACTACATCCAGTAGGGAAGATACTTCAAACATCTTAAACCTTGATCAAGATACAAAAAAGGTAATAAAAGCGATTAAAGAGAGTATCGAAAAGACTGTTAGCCATGATGATTATGAGATGCACTACGATTTGGCTCAGGCGTATATGGAGATGGAGTTGTTTGAAGAGGCTATTGAAGAGCTGAAAAAATCTGCTTATGGTAAGTTTAAATACAAAAGTTTTATTTTGATGGTGGAGTGCTATAGAAGGATGCAGAAATATAGTGAAGCGATAGATATGTTGAAGCTCATCATTTTGGATTTCGGAAAGGATAATGAGATCCTCAAGAATGCAATGTATGAGTTGGGGAGTCTCTACGAGTTGATGGGTGATTTGGCAACATCGAAAAGTCATTTTATGAAGCTTTTAAACATAGATCCAGAATTTAGAGATGTTAAGATGAGGATCGAATCCTTAAATCTAACACCAGATGATGGCAAAAGTGAAGAAGGTGAAGAGAGTTCTGATGCAAGACCCACTAAAAAGAAAAAAATATCCTTTATGTAAGGTGTGATTATGCAGAATATAAAAGATTTTTTTGAAGTGGAAACTCTACCTTTTACCAATACTCCTGATTCCAAATTCTTTTTTAGATCACCACAACACGAAGAGGCTCTTTTACGATTGAAATATGCTGTGGAGGGTAGGAAAGGCTTGGCTGTTATCAAAGGTAATATAGGTATGGGCAAGACATTGCTGTCCAGGCTTTTTTTGACTTCCCTTGACGAAAAGGATTACGAAGCTGCCCTTGTAGTGGTGGTGCATTCTGAAATAAATTCTGAATGGTTTTTAAAAAGATTGAGTCAACAGCTTGGGGTAAAATTAACTACCAGTGTTAAAACAGAGATGATTGCAGGTATATATAGGAAACTTGAAGAATTAAATGAACAGGGCAAGAAAGTTGTTATTCTCATAGATGAAGCGCAGATGATAAGGGATAAACAGGTGATGGAGGAGATAAGGGGGATTCTAAACTTCGAGGATGAAGAGGGGAAGTTTATAACTTTTATACTTTTTGGATTACCCACCATTGAAGAGACATTATCCCTTGATGAACCTCTAAAGCAGCGTATTGCTGTAAAATATTCCCTCACACCGTTCGATTTTGAGACTTTGAAGCGTTATATAATATTCCGTTTGAAGGTTGCTGGGTCTAAGGTGAATTTTTTTGGTGATGGTTCATTTGAGGTGATTTTTGACTATTCGAAAGGGATCCCAAGATTGATAAACACGATTTGTGATAATGCCATGTTTGAAGCATACCTTCTCAAACAGAAGCTTATCAATAAAGAGATAGTGCTTCAGGTGATCGAAAACCTTGGATTGAAATGACAGATTTTCCAAAACAGGGTAAAAGACTATTTTTATATCTGATCCTTTTTATTCTGCTACTATTCTCCAATGTGTATGTTAGTAATCATTTGGTAAATAATAATTTTCCTTGGTATTCAAACATTGCCATCTTCGTAGTGATAAATCTAAATCTACTTCTATTGCTGATCCTATTTGTGGTTATTTTTAGAAATATCGGAAAGCTGTTTTTGGAGCGAAAGAGCAGTATATATGGTGCAAAACTAAAGACAAAGCTCGTCGTCTTTTCTGCTCTTTTATCGATCATGCCTGTTACAGTAGTTTTTTTGCTATCCAATAGTATTATAAACAAGAGTATCGACAAATGGTTTGATGTTCAGATTGAAGTGGCTCTGAAGAGCTCTGTAGAACTGTATAAAGAATACCAGACTCAGATTGAAAATGAGGTTGGACAGCAGGTAAAGATAATGTCCCAACTTATCACTTCTAAAGGGTACATCTATAACGAAAATTTTCCTCAGTTGAAGGAATTTGCCAAGGAGGCTATAAATACGAAAAGGGTAGATGGTATACTGATATACAACGCATTAAAGATATTGGTGTTAAATGATGATACATCAGATACACTTTTTAAGAATATTTCTGATACTGATATTCAGTCTGTGTTAACATCGGATAAGATTTTTAAAAAAATGATCTCTAATGAACTCGAACAGATTTATATCTCCGGTTTCCCTCTGTTTGTGAACAACAATGCTGTGGGTGCTCTTTTTATCTATAAAAAGATCCCTTACAACCAACTTTACAAAGCATCAAAAATTCTCGAGTCTTACGATAACTATAAGCAGTTAAAAGTATTTTCTCAGCCCATCAAACATTCATACAAGATTCTTCTTTTTTTGATGACGATGCTTGTATCTTTTGCGGGTATATGGGGAAGCATTGTTTATGCGAGAAGTATTACAACCCCCCTTGAGAGGCTTCTAATGGCATACCGTGAGGTGGAGAATGGTAATCTAAATATTTCCCTTGAGAAGACAGGTGATGATGAAGTGGCAAAACTCATAGAGTCTTTCAACGAAATGGTAGCCCGCCTTAGGGAGCACACTGAGGAGTTGAATGCAAAGAATAGGGTATTGTCTGAGATGTTTGTTCAGATATCTAAGGATAACCAATATATCGATACGATCTTTAAAAATGTAGGTGCTGCTATCTTTCTGTTCGATAGCAAACTCAAAGCCCTAAAGATCAATCAGGCAGCAAAGGTTTTCATAGATGAGAAGAATAGATTAAATGAAAAGGTGGCAGCCCATATCAGAGATTTTGTAAAGTCATCTGTAAATGAAAAGATAATACAGATAGAGGTGACGGTTGGCAATGAATTAAAGACATTTAGTGTGGGGATGACCAAATTATTGGGTAATGATAACAGATTGGAAAATGTTATAGTTGTATTAGATGATATATCCGATGTAGTGTATGTTCAGAGGGTGAATATTTGGAGAGATATAGCCACGAGGATGGCCCACGAGATAAAAAATCCACTTACCCCTATTAAATTAAATGCAGAGAGGATCTATAAGAAGTGTAGAGATCTTGAGGATGAAAAGTTGAAATCTATGATCTTAGAAGGGATGCAAACTATTATAAACGAGGTAAGCGAGCTACAGAAGCTTGTGTCAGAATTTAACGATTTTGCGAGATTACCGGCCCTAAAAAAGGAGAAGTTTGATCTTTGCGAAATGATAAATTCTGTGATAAATATGTATAAAGATACATACCAAGATATAGTTTTTACGATAAACTGTGGCCAAGGATACATAGTAAATGCCGATAAGACGCAGCTTAAAAGAGTATTGATAAACTTGATAACAAATTCTATACATGCTACAAAAGGTAAAGGTGTTATAGGAGTGACGGTTACAGAGTTTGAAAACTATTACGAGATAGTGGTAGCGGATAATGGGCATGGTATCCCTCAGGAGGAGTTGGGTAAAATATTTTTACCATACTTCAGTAAAAAGCCTGATGGAACAGGCTTGGGGCTTGCCATCGTGAAAAAAATTATTGATGAACACAATGGGAAGATATATGCTAATAGTGTTGAAGGTGAATGGACTAAGATCACCATAGAATTACCGAAGGATGTCGAAGATGAAAGTATTAATTATTGATGATGAGAAGAATATCTGTACCTCGATAAAAAATATTGTCGAAGATGAAGGGTTTGAGGCTGTTTATGCCATGACCTACAATGAAGGGATGGATAAACTTAAAATATACAACTTTGATGTGATCTTTCTGGATATCTGGTTGCCTGACAAAGATGGGATGGAAGGGTTAAAGGAGATCAAAAAACAGTACCCTGAGACTGAGGTCATTATGATAAGTGGTCATGGAAACATAGAAAATGCCGTTGATTCCGTGAAGCATGGTGCCTACGATTTTTTGGAGAAGCCCCTTTCTTTAGAGAGGATTGTGGTTATCCTGAAGCATCTAAACGAGAAAATCAGCCTTAAAAATGACATAAAGGAGCTAAAAAGTTCTGAGATAGCAAAGTATCAATTGATAGGAGAGAGCAAGTATATAAAAGACCTCAAAGCTACCATTGAAAAGGTTGCGGCAACCAACGCATGGGTGTTGATCACCGGGGAGAATGGTACCGGAAAGGAGCATGTGGCAAGGCTCATACATCTTTTGAGTAAGAGGTCTAATCAGAAGTTTATCCCAGTAAACTGTGCTGCGATCCCTTCTGAACTGATTGAAAGTGAACTTTTCGGTTATGAAAAGGGTGCCTTTACAGGTGCTGTCACTCAAAAGATTGGTAAATTTGAATTGGCGGATAAAGGGACTATATTTTTAGATGAGATCGGTGATATGGATCTTACTGTACAGGCAAAACTTTTGAGGGTACTTGAAAGTGGTGAGTTTTCGAGGGTTGGAGGAAATGAGATTATCAAGTCGGATTTTAGGTTGATTTCCGCTACCAATAGAGATCTCCAAACAGAGATAGAGAACAACAACTTCAGAGAGGATCTATACTACCGTATCAGTGTTGTTCCTATTTATGTGGAACCTCTGAGAAAGAGAAGGGAAGATATCCCGATACTTGTGAAGCATTTTATAAAAGAGGTTTCCATAATGAATGGTTTGAAGCCGAAATCGGTTTCAGATGGACTGATGGAGGTATTTATAAAGTATGATTGGCCCGGTAATGTAAGACAGCTAAAGAATATCATCGAAAGGATGGTGGTACTTTCCGATTCGGATACCCTTGATATCAACGATGCTCCAGAGATGATTTTGAAAAAAGGTACTGTGTACGATAATTTCTTTTCAGATACTGAGGGTTCACTAAAATCGGCTAAGGAGAACTTTGAGAAGTACTACATATTGAATATCTTGAAGAAGACAGACTGGAATATCTCTAGAGCAGCAAGAATACTGGAAATAGAGAGAACATACTTACACAAGAAGATAAAATTTTACAATTTAGAATCGTTAAGGGGGTATGAAGATAATGGGAAGTAAAATAGAGATCACGGATGATTTTAGGAATCTTGTGGAGAATCTGAAAGTCAACTATAAGGGGAGTAGCTTTAACCCTTTTAAGTTTCATAAGGATGTAAATGGAACTCAGGTTCCTGTTTATTTTATAGGAACGCCGGGGCTTTATGTGGCCATCGTTGCCACTATTATCTCTGTTTTGTTGATGGTGTTGTTTAGGTATCAGGTCTCATTTTGGGTGTGGATCGTTGCTCTTATCTTTGCAGCCTTCTTCTTGAGGGTAGCTCTAAAGATCGACAAGGCAAGGCAGATCAGATTCTTTTGTCATGATATGTTGATCCGTGCTTACAACCTTATGAATAGGTATAATGAATCTAATGATGTTTCTGTATTGGGTGAGATAAAAAGATATTTTGAAGAGACTGTAAAATATTTACAGGATGAAGTAGTAGAGAGACAAAAAGGGATTTTAGATAACTACATCAACGAGAAAGGGATCTAATCCCCTTCCCATTAAGTATTACTTATGGCAAGTAGTACAAGTTTTGCCATTTTTTACTTGTTTCTTCTCATGGCATGGCCAGCAGAAGTCTTTGTGAAGAGCGTTTGAAGTGCCTTTTACTTCACCTACATTGAGTTTCTGACCATTTGCTGCTTTTAAATCTTTACCACCTTTGGCGTCCATGTGGCAGTCAGTACACTGATTGTTCTTCTGGTGTGTGGCGTGCTGGAAGATTACAGCCTTTTTAGTTGGGCTTTTCACATTAAAAGCCTTAGAGAGATCGATTGTTGGTGGGTTTGCAAAAGCAATTGCAGCAAAAGCAAATACCGATAAAGCTACTACTAACTTTTTCATTTTAGCCTCCTTGAGCTATTTTCACACTTAATATAACATTGTAATATATTTGTCAACAATGAGTTGTTGGTTGACAAAAAAATGATATTACTTTATAGATTGTTAAGAGGTTTCTATGGTAAAGATATATGCGTTTGTCAATTCAAACTTTAAAGTGTTTAATCTCAGTGAAGATAATGTCGATGACATCCCATCCAAAGATGAATTGATATGGATTGATATGTTTTCTCCATCTACTGAAGAATTTAGGTTTTTGGAGAAATACTATGAGATAGAGTTCCCCACAAAACAGGAAACGGAAGAGATCGAGATCAGTTCGAGATACTGGGAGTCTGATAAGGATATTACCATAAATAGTTATTTCCTCGTAGTCGATGGTGAAGCGGGGCATAACGAAACTGTGACATTCATCTTGCAGGATAATTTCTTGGTAACGATAAGGTATAGGGAACTTAGAACCTTTGGTGAGTGCCTTAGGAAGATGATTGCAAACCCAAAGGTTTTCAAAGATGGATCCTACATAATGTCGTCTATTTTTGAAGCAAGAATAGATCTGGATGCGGATATCTTAGAAAACTTATCGAGAAATGTCTCCAACTTGAGAAAGAAGCTCTTTGCCAACGATATTGCAGATGAGGATATATTGGAGTCTATTTATCACTATGAGAACCTCAATACAAATATAAGGGATAGCTTGATCGATAAGCAGAGGATCATATCCTCCCTACTAAAATCCCGAAAATTATCCGATGTGATAAAAGATAATTTTAGAATTATGATCAAAGATGTCAATTCACTGATAGACTTTACGAGATACAACTTTGATAGGTTGGATTATATCCAAAATATCTTCTTGGGCTTATTGAATATTGAACAGAACAAGGTTATAAAAATATTCACCGTAGTAAATGTTATCTTCCTGCCTCCGACCCTTGTGGCAAGTATCTACGGTATGAACTTTGAATTTTTCCCAGAGATACACTGGAAGTATGGGTATCTGTTTGCCTGGGTGTTGATGGTGGCTTCAGCGATCCTGCCTGTGTATGTATTTAAAAAGAAGGGATGGTTGTAGCGTTTTAATTAATGGTATCTGAGGTAAGTAAGGGGATAATCTATAGAATTATCAAGTATTCCGATCGTTCTGCCATCTGTTTTGGATTTACTGAGAAGAGGGGGAAATTAAAATTCTTCGTTTCCAATGCGTTTGGAAAAAATAGGTCGATACAAAAGATATTCCCATCTGAGATTACCTATGTTTATAAGGAGACAACAGATCTACACAAAATTCTGTCCATAGAGTATCTCACAGATTATAGCTTTTTTCAAAGTGAGACACCTTTGTATCTTAGACTCAACTTGCTCTTTGAGGTACTTGATGCCGTTTTACCCATTGGGGCATCTGTGGATGAATTATGGAGATACATATCAAATTTAAAGAGGGATAACTACCTAAAAGGGGTATCTTTTATAGTTTTTTATCTTCTTGAGATGGTTGGTTTTTTAACGAGGGGTAGTTGTGCGTTGTGTGGTGCAAATGTTGAGGATAGCTTTGTATGTGCCAACTGCTTTAAACAAAAGAATCTTTCTAATATATCTGAGTTTTTAATGCGTATTGAGGATAGGGGTAGTTTTAAACAATTTAAGTTTGATAACGATATTCAAATACTCGATTTTTTTTCTGTCATCTTGAAAAAACATGATATTAACTTAAAATCTTTGGAGATGATAAAGAGGTTAGATTTTTGATAGTATATTGAGGATACTTTTTCTCAGAGATGGGAGGTAGTATGATAGTTCATCAGATATAACCTCTCCGAAACCGGTATCATTAACCGTAATTGTTAGTAAGTAGATATCCGATTTTTTATCCGTAATATCTAAGATATGATAGATGTCGATAGAGTGGGAGTTGTAGAATCGATCCTGACTAGTTTTATCTAATCTTTTCAACTTAATGAGACCAGGTATCTTGTATATCTCTGCATCGAATATAACTACTTTATCATAATTAGTCATCGATTCCACGATCTCTGGCAAAAGCTGTATGGATTGCAGATAATTCCATCCGTTTAACTCATCTAAAATAGTTTCAGAAATAATATGTGCTATAGAGTCATCTCTTCGTAAAGAATTACCGATGGATATAAGCAATTTTTTTATTTAACTACCTCTTTTATCTTGATCCCTTTTTTATCAAAAAGTTCTACCCTCATAGGCATTTTACCTATGGCATGGGTAGAGCAACTGAGGCATGGGTCGTAGCATCTGATTACGGCTTCTATTCTATTTAATAGGCCTTCCTGGATATTTTCGCCATTAATGAATCTTTTTGCGGCCTGAAGTATTCCTTTGTTCATAGCTAAGCTATTGTGCCCTGTGGCGATAATTAGATTTGCAGATTTTACTATGCCGCTTTTATCTACCTTGTAGTGGTGTATAAGCATACCCCTTGGAGCTTCTGATACACCTACACCCTCTTCCTCATTTACGCCTGCTATCGCTTTAGTATGGGAGTGGAAAGTTGTTTCGTCGCTTAAGATCTCCAGGATCCTCTCTGCGGAGTAGATTATTTCTATGAGCCTCGCATAGTGATTATAAAATGCGGCATTGCAAACTTTACCAGCAATCTCTTTGTATATTTCAAATTCCCTATCTGCTATGGGTGTGCCACATTTTTTTGCTATGTTTAACCGAGAGATAGGGCCTACTCTGTATATACCATCTGGGTATCCTAAATTTAGTATATAAGGGGACTTTAAATAACTGAAATTCTCTGTTTTTTCGGAGATGTAATCTATATATCTATGAGGTGGAAATGTTGCCACAATCTCCCCTTTTGGATCCATGATAGTTATGTTTCCTTCGTAGTGTTCTAAATATTCACCATTCGACAGAGCAATGTGGTATGTGTCTAAATTGGAGAAATATTTTATCTCCTCATCGAATTTAGGCACTATAGATTTAAAAAAATCGATAGCGTAGAGTGTTTTATCTATACACAACTGTGCATTCTTGATGATGTCATCCTTATTTGATGAGTCTGCTTGGTGCTCTACTCCACCAGGAACGATATAGTCGGGATGGATCCGTTTGCCTGCAAAAGCCTCAATGAGAGACTGCCCAAACTTCCTCAAAAAAATCCCATTTTCTACAAATTCTCTATCTTTTTGTGCGGCACCAACGATATTTCTACTTTCCACCGGTGCATCCATCCCCAAAAGAAGATCGGGACTGGATAGATAAAAGAAACTCAAGGCGTGGGATTGTAGTATTTGAGCATAGTTTATCAGTTTTCTGATATTTACGCCAGCCTTTGGTACCTTTACTGCCATGATCTCATCACAGGCTTTTGATGCTGCTATTAGGTGGCTTACAGGGCATATACCGCAGGTACGAGCCATTAGTCTCGGCATCTCTGTAAAGGGCCTACCCTCACAAAGCTTTTCAAAACCTCTATATTGAGTTACATGAAATTTCGCATCTTGCACAGTTCCGTCATCATCGAGATAGATCGATATCTTTGCATGCCCCTCTATCCTTGTAACTGGATCGATAGTGATCTTTTTCATATTCACCTCATTTACCTAATCTTGTATATTCAAAGAGATTGAAATCTGTTTCTTTTAGTATGGAATTTATCAAATTATAGAAAGCATCGGCTGGTGGTGGACACCCGGGTAGGAAATAGTTTACATGCACCACTTCACTTACAGGTATAACCTTGGTGAGTAGCTGGGGGATATCGTAAAATTCTGGTTCAACTTGTCCATCAGCATTTTCGATGTATCCTTTTTGTATGACATCCTTTAGATTGAAGCTGTTTCGCATTGAGGGGACATTCCCTGTAATGGCACAGTCCCCCATCGATATGAGGATCTTTGTTTTTTTTCGTATCTCTTTTATCTTTTTTACATCTTCTACGGTGCTTACTGCTCCTTCTACAAATGTTATATCAACAGATTCTGGAAATTGTTTGAAATCAACGAGGGGGCTGTATATAAGATTGAAGTAATTCAAAAGTTCCATGATCCTCTCATCCATATCCAAAAATGACATGTGGCATCCTGAGCAACCATCCAGCCAAACGGTGGCCAACTTCTTTTTTATCATCAAAGCCTCCAATGTTAATGTTCAATGTTCAAAGTTCAAAGTTCAATGTTCACCAGAGCACCTAAAAACTTAGGTACTTGGTGGGTTTATCGAGCACCTTGTTTATATAGTATAAAAATTACTGTTAATAAGAAAATTACCTAAAGTAGACTACATAACAAAAGTTATCAAGGTGCTCTGGGTATCATTTTTCACTCCTCAATATCTTCAAGTATTGTAAAAAGTCCCTTTTTTTCTTGGCACCTACAGGCTTACCCTTTTCAAAAAGAGCCCCTGTGGGGCATACCTGAACACATTTTCCGCAACTTGTACAGGTTTCAGATTTACCCCATTCTTTACCAAAATCTGTAAAAACCCTTGCGTTATAACCTCTCCCTTGAATATCCTTCGTGTGTGCTCCTTCTATCTCGGCACACACCCTAACACATCTCGCACACAAGATACATCTATTGTGATCGATGCCGTATTTTTCATGACTTAGATCCACTTCGCATTTTGGGTATTTATTTGGAATATTGAAATGATCCATATTTAGTTCTATTGTGAGATTTTGTAGTTCACAGTTCCCATTTGCCACACATATTGAGCAGATATGGTTTCTCTCAGCGAAGATCATCTCCAAAATCAGTTTTCTGTGTTCGTATATCTCTTGATTAATGGATATTATCTTCATACCTTCTTCTATTTTGGTGGCACATGCGGGGAGGTATCTCTTTCCATCTACCTCAACGATACATATTCTACAAGAACCTATTGGGGTAAGCCCTTCTAAATGACACAGGGTAGGTATATGAATACCATGCTCTTTTGCCACTTCTAAAATGGTTTGGTCCTCTCTACTTGAAACCTGAATACCATCTATCGTCAAAGTTTTTATCTTCATCTGTCCCCTCCGTTGAGATTACAAACACCAGCTGGACAGTATCTGTTTAAGACATGTTCGTAGAACTCATCTTTGAAGTATTTAAAGGCACTGAGAACAGGATTTGGAGCAGATTGTCCTAATCCGCAAAGGCTCGTTTTTTTCATGGTATTTGCTATTTTTAGCATAGTTATGATATCTTTTTCGGTACCTTCACCCTTTGTAATTTTGTCAAGTATGTCGTATATTTGAACGGTACCATTTCTACAGGGGGCGCACTTACCGCAGGATTCCGATTTACAGAAATCTATGAAAAATTTTGCCATATCCACCATACAGGTATCTTCGTCCATCACGATCATACCACCAGAACCCATGATGGACCCCAAATGGGTCAAAGATTCGTAATCTACTGGTGTATCTAAGTAATCTGCAGGAATGCATCCACCTGATGGACCACCTGTCTGTACTGCTTTAAACTCTTTGTTGTTTGGGATACCGCCACCTATCTCAAAGATCAGATCGTAGAGTTTTATCCCCATAGGGACTTCCACTAACCCTGTATTTCTTATTTTGCCAGATAAAGCAAATACCTTTGTCCCTTTACTTTTTTCTGTTCCCAAAGAGGAGAACCAATCTGATCCCTTATTTATTATGGTTGGTACATTAGCAAAGGTTTCCACATTGTTGATCAAGGTCGGACACCCTTTGATACCATACTCTGCGGGATAAGGTGGCCTTGGACGGGGGGTCCCTTTCTTACCTTCTATGGATGCGATAAGAGCAGTTTCCTCTCCACACACATAAGCCCCTGCTCCTAATCTAACTTCTAAGTTGAAGTTAAAAGTGGTTTCTGCCACACCTTGCCCCAAAAGATTGAATTTTTCTGCCTGTTTTATCGCTATCTTCAACCTTTTGATTGCAAGAGGGTATTCTGCTCTTACATATATATAACCCCTATTTGCTTCTGTGGCGTAGGCGGCTATCAGCATCCCCTCAATTACTCTGTGGGGATCACTTTCCAAGATTGCTCTATCCATGAAGGCACCAGGATCACCTTCATCGGCATTGCAAACCACATATTTTATGGTTGACTGCATTTTAGCCACAGACCCCCACTTTAATCCTGTGGGGTATCCTCCACCACCTCTTCCCCTTAATCCGCTCTTTGTGATCTCGGAGATCACTTCCTCAGGGGTCATATCGTTTAGGCATTTTAAAAACCCTTTGTATCCTCCATTTAGGATATAGTCTTCTATTGATTCAGGATCTATTCTTCCGCTATTTTCTAATGCTATTTTAAACTGCTTATTATAGAAGTTTTGATTTTGATGCGGGTATTTATCTATATTTTTGATCTCTTTGATTATTTTGTCTAAGTTTTCTGGTGTTGCATGCTCCACGATTATTCCAGATGGTTCTACTCTTATCAAACCTCCTCTACTACACAGCCCCAAACAACCCACACCTTTTACATTTTTATCGGGGAATGCTTTTTTTAGTTCTTCCAAGACAATATCGCTACCCAAAGGGAGGCATCCAGCGGCGATACATACTGCTATGGTGTCTTTGGCTTGGTTGTCGAGGTATTCCTGGTCGATCTTTTCCAATAAATTTTCATATAGCATCTTTGCACCTCTTTAGAGATTCATCTAATCTTTCAGAGTTCATATCACCTAAGATCTGATCATCGATGACTACTACTGGAGCCAAGCTGCAGGCACCGACGCATCTTGCGGTGAGCAGTGATATTTTACCATCCTCAGAGGTATCCCCATCTACTAAATTATGATTTTGTTTTAGATGGTCTAAAAGTTGGTTTGCACCCTTTATATAGCATGCAGTCCCAGTGCAGACTACACAGGTATGTTCCCCCTTTGGCTTCAAGGTAAAGTAATGATAAAAGGTTACCACGCTATATGCTCTGCTGTAGGGTATTTTCAGAGATTCTGCCACATATCTTAGGGCATCCTCATCGATGTATCCAAAGTATTCCTGCACAGTGTGGAGGGTTTCTATGAGGGAGTCGGAAGAGAATCCATTTTTTTTCATGACATTAAGCACAAATTTCCATCTCTTGTCATCCGATGGTGGTGTAGCCTTGCCAAACATATATTACCTCCCTCTCGTCGTTGAATTTAAATATTGTAAGAACTGATTAGGTATAATTTAAGTTTATCATATTCTTCTTTAAGTTTCTCAAAAATTTTTGTAAGATTTTCGAAATCGCAGTTTCTCCCACATAACTCCAATTCTTTTGCTGCCTCACCCAAGCCAACCGCCCCTATGTTGTAGGATGAACCTTTTATTCTGTGGGCAATAGGTGTGATTTTGTCGTAGAGTTGTTTACTTAAAAGGGTTTCTATCTCTTTAATAGATGTTTCTGTATCAGAGATAAAGGAGCTTATTAGCATCTTTTTGAACTCTTGATCGTCAGAAATTTCATTTAATTTTACTTCGTCGAATCCATCATAGGACTCCAAAAAATCTACATCTGGGGTAGATGTAAGATGAAGTATGGACTGGATGGCTCCTTTTACAGACTCAAGGGTTATAGGTTTGGTTATAAAACCGTTCATCCCTGCTTCAATGCAAGCATTCTTGTCTTCTTCAAAGGCGTTTGCTGTCATGGCAATTATAGGTATACCGTTGAAAAGGATCTCTGGGTCTGTTCTAATTATCTTTGTTGCGGTTATACCATCCATTTCAGGCATTGACATGTCCATAAATATGAGATCGTACCTATTACTTTTCAGTTTTTCGATAGCTTCTAATCCGTTGGATGCTGAATCGATTTTGTGGATACCTAATTTCTGGAGCATGTTTATAGCTATGATGCTATTTATTTTGTTATCTTCCACGATCAAAACTGATATATCTTTCATCTCCACCTCCCCGTCATGCCCTAAATAATCTAAATCAGATTCCAAACATTCATTACTATCTGCTTTTTTAAATGGTATCTCGATGATGAATCTTGTTCCGCGACCCACTTCACTTTTTACCTCAATATTTCCACCAAAAAGTTTCACTAAGTTGTAACTGATGGCAAGTCCCAAACCCGTTCCTCCAAACTTTCTCGTATGACTGGCATCCAATTGGGTAAAAGGTTTGAATAGGTGATCAATTTTATCTGGGGGGATACCGATCCCTGTGTCTTCAACTGAAAATCTTAAGGTTATCTGGTCACCAAGATCTTCTAAAACCTCCATCTTTACATCGACGGTACCTTTTTCGGTGAATTTAATGGCATTGTTTACCAAGTTTATCAATACCTGGCTGAGTCTGTGTGGATCTCCGTAGACACATATCTTTTCTTCGAAGTCTTCAACATTGAGCGTGAGATTCTTCTTATGGGCTAAGGGGTACATTATCGATTTTACTCTTTTTAAAAGTCTATGGGGTTCAAATGCTATGTTTTCCAATTTCATAAAGCCACTTTCTATCTTCGATAGATCCAAAATGTCGTTTATTAGGGTTAATAGATGCTCGCTACTACTTCGTATTATATGCAGATACTTTTTTATTTCGCTCGTTGTTTGATCTTGGGGGATAAGCTCTAAGGCACCGATGATACCATTTATCGGGGTTCTTATCTCGTGGCTCATATTTGATAAAAACATTGTTTTTGCCTTGTTTGCCTCTTCTGCTTTCTGTTTGAGTATTTCAACTTCCTGGATTCGTTTTATAGCTTCGGTGCGGTCTGAAAAAATCCAAAGTGTCCCCTGAAATCTGAAATCGGATACATTTACTCGCTTTATTTCTATATATTTTTCATCGATAGTTTGAATCAACTTTTTATTTTCATCCTCTGAGAAAACAAAATTTATGAATTCAGAGGGGTTTTTAAAATTAGCACTTATAAATGAGAATACCTTGTCGATACTCTCTGCTAAAAGGTCAACGGGTACGCAAAACTCTTTTATCATATTATCGTTTATGTTTATTATTTTTCCTTCACTCACAAGCATTATTGCATCGGGTGAATTTTCAAAGATTATAGACAATAGATAATTGTATCTCGTGAGGTCATCCTCTTTCTCTTTGAGGGGTGTAATATCTGTAAAGGTGACGACGGCAGATTTTTCACCTTTATATACGAGAGGTTTTGATGTTACATTTACATATACTAACCTTCCATCTTTTGCTTTAAATATTTCTGATCCAGAGTACTCTTTGTTTTTTGCGATTACCTTAAATAAAGGGCAACTGAATTGATCAAGGTGATGTAAATGAAACTTTTCATGGGCAGATTTGCCTATTAGATCGTTGTCATCGTATCCGAGAATCTCTGTGAGAGCTTTGTTTATTAGGGTAGTTTCCCCTTTCTCGTTCATAACATATAGTCCACTGTGGATAGTGGATAAGATTGTTTCTGTGTATTCCTCTCTGTCTTTCAATGCTCTGTTTTTATCTGCAAGGACTGAGATGAGAATCGATAGAAGAAGTATAAAAAAGATTGCAATAGAAACATCTATGTAGAACTTTTCCAATAGCGAATCAAGCTGTTTGGATTTTGATATGGATAGTAATATGGCCGTGACTTTGTGTCGAGTGTCCAGAATTGGTGTTGCCACTAAGAGGTAGTTATTTTTATTGTAAGAAAAATATGTTGCCGATGGTACACTTTTGTTTAATAGTTCTTCAAGAGATTTATCATTTTTTATCTTTTGGATAGCTTCGTTATACTCTTTGGATAGTTCTTTGATTGTATCGTAAAGCTCTTTGTGGGGGTCCTCTTCCATCCATCCTCTAATAAACTCTTTATAGAGCACCTTTTGAGAATCGAATAACTTCTCGAGATTTTCTGTCCTTATGAGTGCTATAAACTCCCTATTATCGAAAAGCTCTGACACACTTTTTCTGATAGATTCAAATGGGAAACTGATTTCAACGCTACCGAGATGTTCACCCTGCCATTTTATAGGGTAAACATTTCTGAAACCGGACACAACCTTGCCGGATTCGAATGTTCTTATGATCCTCAATGTTCTATTGACTTCATAAACATCTGGACGCTCTACTTTTAATGAATCACCAAATTTATCAGGGGCATGCATTCGTAAGATCGATTCGGAATCTACAGTGTGGAAATGGAATTGTCTTACACCTTTCTGTTTTAAAATTTGATATTTAGGATACAATTCGCGAAAAAGCCTTAGTCTGAGAATATCCCTCTGTTTTTTGTTTGCATATTTGTATTCTTTCAGGATACTCAAGACATTATTGTTCATGACAAATGTGTCAAAATAGGAATCGGCTTCATTGTTGTGGGAAGTGACAATCGCATTCCAGAGGATATTCTGCATTTCTGCTTGGTTTTCCATGAATAGGCTGATTGTTTTTTTGGAGTTGTAGTATATTAGAATTACAGTGGGTATAGAGAGGAGCAGAAAGGTTAGCAGTAGTATTCCAAAAAAGCTTTTATGTTTATTCATAGATCTTTTTCAATATATCGTTGTTTATCAAAGATTCAAAATTGTCATACTTCTGCTTGTCAAAGGGACTAAACCCATATTTCCCTAATTTCAGTTTATCTACCTCATCTTTTTTCATATTAAAGAGGGACATTTTAATAGTTTCGATCTCTTTTTTGGATACAGTTTTAGTATTTACTATGATAAGAAAGGCTGGCAGCTCATCTGAGATATAAAGACTTTTCAATCCTAAGTTCCTATACTGTTCGAAAACAGACTCTTTTACCCCTCCGGCATCGTAAAAACCTGCTAACACTTTTTGAATAACATCTTCGTGATTCCCGATGTATTCATAATTTACCTTTTCTATATTAAGCTTGTTTTTCTTAAACACATTGTAAACAAAAGTATATCCGCAAGTTGAAAGGGGGTTTGACATTGCGACTTTTTTTACCTGTTTGATCCCCATCTCTTTATCTATTGTGGTAAAGAATATACATCTATAATAATAACTCCCATCTTTTTCGTTTACCATTGCTATAGGTTCATAATGTTTGTACTTGTTTTTCAATACAATAAATGGAACTGGACCTAAATGGGCAATATCTACATTACCTTTGACAAACTCGTTTAGGAGTTCTTTGTGGTTTTCTATATACCTTATTTTTATTTCTCTATTCAATTTGGAAGCCAAATAATTTATCAGGGGCTGGTTGTTTACAAAGGTGTTTTCTTTGGTACCCAAGGATACGGTGGAGTATATGTATGTATCTTTCGAGAATAGTTGAGTTGTAAGGTTTAAAAAAAACAGAATAAAAAGGATCCGCTTCATTTTTTACACCTCTAAAGTTTTCTCTCATTTAAATTATACCACAGTATTTATTCTGAGTCAAAAAAAGTTTAAATTTTTGTTCGTCGGTTGTTTTAAAATTATATCTCAGATTTATTTTATAGTTGATTTATTTTTCAAAACATATTATTGAAGAATAAAATAGAGAGGGTTTATGCAGATAGAAAAGAGGATTTATTTAGGTACAAGTGGGTACAAGTTTGATGATTGGGTGGGTAGGTTTTACCCGTCAGGTATAAAAAAGGTTGACATGCTCGAACATTATGTAAAGCATTTTAATCTAATAGAGTTGACCTACACATATTACAAACTCCCATCATACGGTGAGATAACGAATATATTCGATAGGAGTGGTAAAGATACATTTTTTACCATTAGGTTGCCTCATTTCTTTCAGAAGGGGAAGTTTAATGATGAAGATGTGAAAAACTTTTTTATCGCTATTTCACCAATTGTAGAATCAGAAAGACTTTTTGCCCTATTTGCAGATTTTTCATACAGGTTTTCGGCGTGTAAGAAAAATTTGGAGTTTATTTTCAGTTTGAGGGGTGTTTTTAAAGGGTTTCCTTTTTTTGTGGAATTGCCAAACAGGACATGGTATAAAGAGCGTTATTTGTCAGAATTTAAAGAGAATGAAGTGGGACTTATCGCCCTTGATTTACCACAGATAGTGGGGTTTGCTCCGTTTTACTTATCCTCTACGAACGGTAAAGGGTATATTAGGCTATATGGGAGAAGTAAACTCTGGCTCACTCCGGAAACGAAAGAATTATGCTATGATTACAGTGCTGAGGAGTTGTCAAATTTGGCTTGCGATATTCAAAAGGTTTCTGAGTATGCCGACCTTGCAGTTTCTTTCTGTAATGTTGTGGATGGCTACGCTCCTAAAAATGCTCTGCAGTTGAAGGAGTTGATCGGTTTATGAATAAGTTAGAGATTTATACCGATCGTTTTAACAAGTCTAAAGAGATGTTTGAGAGGTTTAAAAATCTCTTTCCAAAAGGAGTTAGTCACGATATCAGATTTTTCCCACCATTCCCTTTCATTGTTGATAGATGCTACGGTTCACGGATATTGACCATTGATGGGGTAGAACTTATCGACATGTGGATGGGGCATTATGCAAATATTTTAGGGCATGCCAAAGATGAGATTGTTGAAGAGGTTCATAAAGTATCGAAGAGGGGTATTCAGATAGGGATTGTAAATGAGTATCAATTGATGCTTGCCGAAAAGATAAGGTCTGCAGTTCCTGAAGTTGAGATGCTCAGGTTTTGTACATCAGGAACAGAAGCTACAATGTATGTTACAAGGGTTGCCAAAAGGTTTACAGGTAGAAAGATAGTGGCAAAAATAGAAGGTGGTTGGCATGGTGGTAATACAGACTTATCTTTCGATGTAAAACCTCCTTATCATGGAGTGAAAGATGATGTTGTCTCGCTTCCTTTCAATGATCTGGATCGTTCTTTAGAAATACTAAATATCTTTAGAAATCAAGTGGCAGCTGTAATCCTCGAGCCAGTGTTGGGTGCTGGTGGCGGCATAGTTGCGGAGAATGATTATTTGAGGGGGATAAGAAGGTTTTGTGATGAGAATGGTTCTTTGCTCATATACGATGAAACTATTACAGGTTTTAGGTTTCGATTTGGCAGTATCTGGCCACTTTTGGGGGTAAAACCTGATCTTTTTACCTTTGGTAAGATCGTAGGTGGTGGTTTTGCCATCGGTGTTTATGGTGGTCGTAGCAATGTTATGAAGGTCATAGAAAAAGGCGATATAATCACCGGAGGAGGTACCTTCTCTGAACATATTGTCACTATGGCAGCAGGGTTGAAGACATTGGAACTGCTTGAAAAGGAGAACTATTTGGAGTTGAATACCAAAGGTAATCATTTGAGAAAGATGATCAGTAAGTCTATACCTGTTGGATTAAAGGCATTTGTGAGTGGTTTTGGCTCGATGGTTGCTCTACATTTTCATAAAAACGACGACATTGATGAGAGAAAGCCATCTACTTTTCTTAACAATCTCAATACAGAGTTAGAGAATAGTTTTAAGGTATCGATGATCTTAAATGGTGTGTTTACGATGCACTCAGGGGGCTGCATAACCTTTGCCCATGCAGATGAGGATATAAGCAGGATTTTATCTGCTTATAAGTCATCATTCGAACAGGTGGTAAATGGATAAGAGTAAAAAAGCTACCGCTTTGAGATACAATCAGGAGAAGGATTCTGCACCAAAAGTGGTGGCAAAGGGTAGGGGGCTGATCGCCGAAAAGATATTGGAGAGGGCAAAACAGCACAATGTTTTTATCAAAGAGGATCCCGATCTTTTAGAAGCCCTTTACAAACTTGATATTTATCAGGAGATACCAGAAAATTTGTATAGGGTAGTGGCTGAGATTCTATCTGAGGTTTATAAAATAAATAAAAAATTAATTAGGTAGAGGTGGATTATGGGGTATTATAGATCATTAGTGGGTAAAAATGTGCTGGTTACTGGTGCATCAAGCGGTATAGGTGAGGCGTGTGTAAGGGGGTTTGCTAAAGAGGGGGCAAATCTTATTTTTTGTGCTCGAAATATAGATAAATTAAGATATTTGGAAAATGAGATAGTTCGAGACTACAATGTTAAGACCTTCATAGGTCAGGTGGATGTGAGGAGCTTGAATCAGGTAAATGGGTTTATACACTCTATCCCCAATGAACTTTCAAAGATCGATATCCTTGTGAACAATGCAGGATTGGCTTTAGGTCTTGAGCGGTTTTACGAGGGTAGTATCGAGGATTGGGATACGATGATAGATACCAACATCAAAGGTCTACTTTATTTTTCGAGAAGCGTTGCTAACATTATGCTTAAATATGGTATTAAGGGGCATATCATAAATATAGGCTCGATTGCTGGGCTTGGGGCTTATCCGAATGGGGCTGTTTACTGTGCCACAAAGGCTGCCGTAAGGATTCTAACAGATGGGATGAGAATGGATCTGGTGGATAAACCCATTAAGGTTTCTAACATAGCTCCAGGTATGACGGAAACAAATTTTAGCAATACTCGGTTTCATGGTGATACAGAAAGAGCCAAGAAGGTTTATCAGGGGATAAAACCTCTTACGGCAGAAGACATTGCCGAGATAGTTGTTTTCACTGCAAAATTACCAGAACATGTGCAGATTGGTGAGTTGACGGTTACGCCGCTACACCAGTCGAGTTCATTGGTTATTCATAGAGAAAATTCGTAGGGGGCACAACAATGGATAATGCTTGGTTAGAAGAATATGCTGAAAAATTAAAAGCCATAGGTCATCCAGTGAGGCTTAAAATAGTGTTGGGTTTGATGCACAATGAGTGCAATGTATCTAAAATATGCGATGGACTAAAGATCCCTCAGGCAACCACAAGTCAGCATCTTGCAATTTTAAAAAATAAGGGTATATTAGAGAGCGATAGAAATGGTACAACCGTTTGTTATAAGGTAAAGGATGAAGCCATAAAGGAGATATTGAAAAAATTATTGGAAGTCACAGATACAAAATTTGAATGTTGAAACTAATATGTTGACTTTTCTTAATAATTTTTGTATAGATTGCAAAATATTGGGGGAAATATGTCTCTTTATGCTCAGTTAGAGTTCGTTTATTTGCAGAATGCTTCTATTAAATCTGTTCCTCTACTTTTCATTATGAACAATAAAGAGAGGTTCAGAGGTAAGATAGTTGATTTCGATCAATATACTATAATCACAGATGATTTGGGCTATAAGTTGGCACACAGTAAAAAAGATATTGCTACAATTGCGTCTGTAAAGAATATCATCGATATTGAATATATCAGTAAGGTTTACTATCAGTCTAATTTAGGTAAAAAACCGAAACATTTAAGACCGCCGATGCAGGATATTTTTCTAAATGAGGTAAGGAAATCTAAGTCTCCCGTAACCATTTATCTCCGTAATGGGGTGAAGATCAAGGGTAATCTCATAGGTTTTGATGACTATACAATCCTACTTGCCTATGAGGATAAACAGCAGCTTGTATATAAATCATCCATTTCTACAGTCCATCCGATCTATCAGGATGGAGAAATAATTAAATACGATGGGGAATAGGTTATGGATAATGCTGATGTTAAGATCTTGATTGTTGATGATGAAGAACATACGAGATTAGGATATGCTGAGGTTTTAAGGCTTGAAGGGTATAGTGTGGATACTGCTGAGAATGGTATAGAGGCATTTTTTAAGCTTCAAAAGAGCGATTACGATGTGGTTGTGACAGATCTTAGGATGCCAGAGCTTGATGGGATGTCTCTTATCGATAGAATAAGACAGTTAAAAAATAGTCAGAAGATAATAATAATTACTGCATTTGGTACATTTAAGACATATAAACAAGCAAAGGATGCGGGTGTTACAATGTTTTTAAACAAGCCTGTAAGGGCAAAGGATCTCAAAGAGGCAATTGCACAGATTTTGGAGAAATAGTATCCTTGTCGTATCAGTAAAAATAAAGCTTGACAAAAAAAGTACTTGACAACGACTATTTTTGATTGTATTAATATGGTTCATTTTTTGACGGTTTAGGTGCGCAATTAATAATAGCCCATGTGGCTCAGTCGGTTAGAGCGCGTCCTTGGTAAGGACGAGGTCACCGGTTCGATTCCGGTCATGGGCTTAAAATAAACAAAAGAGGGAGAACTTTTTATGGGTAAACAGAAGTTCGAGAGGAAGAAACCTCACGTTAACGTAGGAACAAT
>CAZFHX010000009.1:0-75956 GCA_964519265.1 uncultured Deferribacterales bacterium | reverse complement strand
TGCTTACTGATATATCCCTCGATGGTAGATACGGGAATATCTGCGGTTATACCCAAAAAGATTTAGAGGAGTCTTTTGCCGAATATCTTGTGGGTGCTGATCTGGAAAAGATAAAGGAATGGTACAACGGATACAATTTCTTGGCAGATAATCTGTATAATCCATTCGATATACTTCAATTTTTTGCAAGTGGTAGGGTATTTGACAACTATTGGTTTGAAACAGGAACACCATCCTTTTTGATAAGACTTTTGGAACAAAACAACTATTTTCTTCCAAATTTATCCAACTTGAAGATAGATAAAAAAATACTCAATTCATTTGATATAGAAAGGCTCGATTTCGAAGTGGTGCTATATCAGAGCGGCTATCTCACCATAGACAAGATGGAGATTACACCTCTCGATACAATCGAATATACTCTAAGAATACCAAACAGAGAGGTAAGGCAGTCGTTAAACGATTACATATTAGATAAATTTTTTTATGCACGAAATCTGATAAACAAGAAGGTTGACCTATATAAGACCCTTTTAAATGAGGATTTAGAAGGGTTTAAAAATCAACTTGTTTCAGTCTTTTCATCTATTCCATATAACAACTACACGAATAACAACCTTTCGAATTACGAAGGGTTTTATGCGAGTATTATTTATGTCTATTTACAGAGTTTGGGGTTTGAGATAATCGGTGAGGATGTGACAAATTTAGGCAGGATAGACCTTATCCTAAAAATGCCCAATGCGATTTACATAATTGAGTTTAAGGTTGATGGCGATGATGCTTTGAAGCAGTTGAAGGAGAAAAGATATTTTGAGAAATACTTATCTTACGGCAAACCGATATACCTTGTTGGAATCGAGTTTGATTCAACTAAGAAAAATATTTCTAAATTTGAGTGGGAGAAGGTAAGATAGTATTGAAAAAGTTTCTTAATCGTTAAACACTAATTTGTTAAAACTAAATAGTATTTATTCATCATAAACTGTCTTTTTACAATTTTTAGTGTTGTAGGTCTATTTTCCCATCTATTCCAATTTTTTTCAGACATTGCTACTACGATTTTTTCACGGGATAAAAGATCCTCTAATAACTTTCTATCCCTCGTTTCCAACACAGGTCTACCAGTATAAAAAGAGTAGGTGCCTGAATAAGTATCAAAAGAAATAGGCTTGTATCCCTGTTCTGCATAAATTTTAAGAGCATCTCCTATTGGTTTTGGAGAAAAATAGCTACTTGCTGGTATAACGAATGTGAGGTTTAGAGTGTTAGAAAATATTATTATACAAAAAGCGTAAGTTAGTATTAAGTGTTCATTACTTTTTTTAAGAGAAATAATTAATGATAAAGATATAAAAATTCCCACAACAGCAACCATCCATGCGTAATTTATTCTATCTAAGAAATTGATTTTGTTGTTGTATATTAATAGCCCCAGTGAAAAAATTGATAAAATTATATAAAATGCTGAAATGGTAAGCCAAAATATTTTTTTTGCATCGAACTTTTTTAATATAAAATATAAAAACGCAGCAAACATAGGAAAGATAGGCAAAAGATAATTTGCAAACTTGCTACTAACAAGGGATAGAATGACAAAAGATGTGATAAATATAATTGATATATATGGATAACCATTATTGTTATACCGATAGAAATTTATTAGAGATTCTTTTAGTTTTTTGATTTTTAAGATGAGTATCAGAGATATGGGTATCCAAACGATGGGTAGAACATATATGTAAAAGTAAAAAGGTTTTTTGCTATGGAAGGCATCCACTGCTCTTCTTACTGTTTGCTGGTAAAATATCGAGTTATAGACATAATCATAACCGTATATGTTTATCAGAGCCAATATCCATGCTATTGTTGGGAATAAAGATATAATAAAACCAATTAAAAAATGAATATTTAAAATACACTTGTATTCTTTTTTTAATATGCAGAATACTACAAATGATAATAGAGGGAATACTATACCCAAAAGACCTTTGACCATTACAGCGATACCTGCCATGATAAAAGCAAGATAGTTGTATAGTATATTCTTTTCCGAAAAATATTTATAAAAAAATGAAAATGATAAAAGTATGAAAAAAGAAAACATGAGGTCCATTTTGACAAAATTTATAAGTGCTATGGTGTAGAGATTTGATACTAATAGTAAATTTGAATAAAATGAAAGATTTTCATCTTCTGTTGTTATTTTTAGGAAATAATAACTGCTTAAAATAAACATTACACCTGTAATTGAGGTGGCTACAAAAAGTACTTTTGGAGCAGTGATTCCCGTGAGTAATTGAATTATGTAAATAAATATAAAGAATAGAGGTGGTTTATCGGGGTATGGTTCACCGTTTAATGTAAGTGCGATGAAATTCCCCTCTTTTAAGTGGGTGTAGACATCTGCATATCTTACTTCGTCGCCGAAAAAAAGATCTCTATATCCACCAGTAAGTATCGAAATTGCCAATACATACGCAACTAAGATTAACGGCTTTGCATATTTATGTTTAATTAGATTTTCCATCCTGTTCTAACAACCCTCTTTTTTTGAATTGATTATATAGTATAGAACTAACAATTATTGCAACATAAATCCCTGCCAATACATCGCTGGGGTAGTGATTTAATGAAAATACCCGTGTCGATACCATCAATATACCTATGATTATGAATAGATATCTGTGTCTCTTAAAGAATAATGATAACAGGAACATTGCGCTAAAGAATGTTGTGGTATGACCTGATGGTATAGATGTAAATCTCCCTCTAATCTGAAAAAATTGAAAACCGAAATTCCCATTTTCCAAATATTCCACTGGACGATATCTTCCTAAAATAAATTTTAATAGATCAGTCGTTAGACCCGCTACGGCAACAGCTATAAATATTAAAAGTGCGATGTTGGCATAATATCTATTTTTTTTTCTGAAGGATAAATAAAAAAGTAGTGCAGGGATTAGTTGATACTCAGCTTTTGCATAATCTGTAATATTTTTAGCTAAGTTGTAGATGAATTTTCCTTTATGTTGGTAAAGAAACTTAATAGTTGGAATATCTAAAAAAATATATGATATTACGATAAAAACTGAAAATAGAATTGTGATAATAATGTAATGACTCAATTTTTGCATAAGGATAAGCTATAATCCCTTTGTAAAAATTTTTCTTCACATTTAATCTTGTATTTATCTTGAAACTCTCCAGATAAGCCTCTTGTGAATAAGAAAAATTCCTTGTTATTCTTAAGAAAATTTTTCATCTCAGTTTCAGATTCAATGTAATATTTTTTGTATGTTTCATTTTTTTCAAACTGAGTTTCCCGCTGCATCCCAAATGCCATTACAGCTATTTTGTTTCTATAAAAAGATACAGAGGGAAGATCCCTTTTATAACACACAGATTCTAATTTTCTTTCAGGATCTAACTTATTAGCAGTTTTTACCATATTTTCAAAACCCATTAACTTATCTTGCAATAATGATGATGAATAATAAAAGATATTGAAAATTACCAATATTATTAGTGCAATATTATAGCTGAAATTAAATGAATCATTTTTTTGGTGAGAAAGAAAAATAAAAAGTATGGCAATTAGGGAAAGTAAAATAATTGTAGGATTGAATCTAATTTTTTCATAAAAAAGTGTGCCTATGATTAAAATTGCTGGAAATAGGGATAATAAAAATTGTACTATTCTGTTGAACACACTGCTGAAATACTCTTTATAAAATTTAAAGACGAAAATACTTAAAATAGGCGTTAGGGGGGCAAGGTAAGAATGAAGTTTACTTTTTGCTAATGAAAAGACTATAAATGGCACGATGATATATACAATTAGTATCAGATATCTTTTATAATTCAGAAATAACTGCTTTATCTTCAAAATGATCAAAATAGAATATGGGAGTGTAGAGAAAAAAATTGTTCCTAAAAAGAAGTAGAATGGTTTTTCTCTGTTGAACCTGTTGGTAGTGACCCTCTCTAAAGTTTGAACCTTTAAGAAATATTGTAAAAGTTCAGGATTTTTTGAAATTACAATAGCATACCAGGGTAGGGCAATTATAAAGAAAGAAATAATTGATAGGAAAATATCTTTTATACTAAAGACCTTTCTGAAGTGAATGTCAAATATTTTTGATATTAGAAATGGCAATAGGGTAAATATAAAGATTATAGGCCCTTTTGTAAGAAATCCCAATCCTAAAAAAATACCCAACAAGATAGCGTTCTTGGTAGATTTAGTATGGTAGATCTGTTTAAAATAGTAATATTGAGCAATTACAGTCCATAATGTAAGATAGATATCTGTCGCAGCGATTTTTGATACCATTAAAAAAAGTATGGATGAACCCAAAATATAAGCGGGAAAGTGTTTTTCATCATCTTTTACAAAAAATTTTGCAAGCTTGACTGTATAAATAATTACGAAAATTGATGCAACTATTCCAAAGAACCTCGCACCAAAGTTATTTATACCAAAGAGTTTTAATCCTCCTGCTATCATCCAATAAGTTATTGGGGGTTTATGAAAGTGTTTGATACCGTTGAAATGCGGTTCGATGTAGTTTCCACTTTCTATCATCTCCCTCGCAATTTCGGCATATCTTGCCTCTGTGGATTCAAATATCGGAGCAAAACCTATAGTGTAGATGGAAAGTACTGCATAAATGAAAAGAAAGAACAAAAACTTTTTCTTATCTGTTGGCAAGTTTTTTCCTTTTCTCTTTTCTTATGAAATATAGATTTCTAAAATATATTATAAAACCTGTAGTTTGACCGATTGTGAATACTATATCTCTTCTTAATACTGCATAGATGAGAAGGCAGATGCTACCTCCGATGCTAAAATACCAGAATGATTCAGGGATTATACTTTTTCTCTGTTTTTCGGAATATATCCACTGAACGAAAAACCGCATGAAAAATAATCCCTGACCTAAAAAACCTATTGCCAAAAGCCACCACTCAGTCTTCAATTTTTTTCTCCTTTATTATAGGTTTTATATGACGAGATATCATCCATCTGACACCTATTAGGTCATACAACCCCTGTATTGCTCTTTTTGTGTTGTTATATTTAGATACACCTGTAAATCTATTTCTATGATTAACTACTACTTCGATGACAGATGCCCCCTCAAGCCTCATCAAGGTAGGTATAAATCTATGGAATCCTCTAAAACCTTTTATCTTTTTTAAAAGGTCTGCTCTCATTACTTTTAGAGCGCATCCTGTATCGTGGATGGTTTCGTTTGTAAACCAATTTCTTACAGCATTCCCTATTTTGCTACCAATCTTTTTGGAGAGAGTATCCTGCCTATTTTTTCTCCAGCCGTTTACCATATCGTAATTTTTATAGTACTCCAACATCATCGGTATATCTTTGGGATCGTTTTGTAAATCAGCATCAAGGGTTATTATAGTATCACCTGTTGCATGCTGAAATCCCATGTAGAGTGCAGCAGATTGACCAGAATTTTTTTCAAAAGATATATATTTTACTCTTTTATCTTTTTCTGAAAGTGCTTTTATGATTTGTAAGCTACTATCTTTGCTACAATCATCCACAAAGAGTATTTCATATTCGTGGGGTAGTTTGTCTGCTACTGATGTTATCTCATCGTATAGGTTTTCAATATTCCCTTCTTCGTTGTAAACAGGTAAAACGAATGAAATCTTTTTAACTTCTGGCATGGCTATTCCTTGTGTATTGGTATTTTTATAATTACTGTCGTTCCCTTTCCAACCTCTGATTTTATCTCGAGGGTGCCGTTATGATTTTCAACAATCTCTTTTACTATAGATAATCCAAGTCCTGTTCCGTTCGTTTTAGTAGAATAAAATTCTTTGAAAATCAATTCCAATTTATCTTCTGGTATTCCTACACCGTTATCGGAGATGATAAATTGTACATCGTCTTCCGTTTCAGATGCAGTTATAGTTACTTCCCCTCTGCTGTTTTCTGGGATACTTTCTACGGCATTTTTTAGGATATTGATGAGCATCTGCTCAATATTGGTCTTGTTTCCAATAATGAAACTATTGTCGCTGACCTCATTTAATATCTGAAAATTGATGTTCTCTTTATAAAAAAGTATTCTTTTGGAGTACATTACTATACTTTTTAGCAGTTGCTTGATGTTGATCTTTTCGGTGGTTGAAGTTTCGTATCTGGAGAAATTTAGGGTTTGATCAATGATATCTTTTATCCGCTGAGCATCTTCGATGATTGAGATCAGGAATTTCTTTAATTTTTCATCCCCTACATTTTTTTTGCAGTGCTCCAATAAGATATCAGTTGAAATCATAATTGAGTTTAATGGATTTTTTATTTCATGACTGATAGAGGCTGTCAATGTTCCTATTGTCATGAGTCTATCCGTATGAATGATGCTTTTGTGCATGTTGTCTATGGTTTTGTTGGCATTATTTAATGCTTGAATCATTCCATTGAAATTATTGGCAAGAAGTTCCAGTTCATCTCCCGATTTGATATCCACTTTTACATCGAAATTGTTATTTTTTATCTCTTCCATCCCTTTTTCTATCTTTTTGATAGGTTTTATTACAAGGATGTTGATTAAAATGGATAGTATCAATGCGATGAGTAAACTTGATAATATGAGTACGATGAATGTTTTTTTTGCTTGTAGCAATGTTGATTCGTATATCTGTTTTAAGTTGATATTTACATTTAGGGTTCCAATTATATCTTTTTCGAAATGGCATCTTTTACATTCACCTTTATTTGTATACGGGGAATAGTAGGCGAGAAAGTGGTAGTTTTTTGTTTTGATTATCTTTAGGGTAGGTCTAAACTCAACATTTTTGAGAATCTCTTCGAAATATTCTGAGGTTAGTTTATGTATCTTATCTCTTGAACTTATACATGCTATCTCTTTGGTATTGTCGAATATATGAATTCCCTGAATATATTCATTATTTGATAGTTCGCCAACAAGCTTTGTTATCTCAGTTTTATGTCCGTGTTGCATGTAGTAAGATAAAGAGGAGTCAACTATTTTTGATATGGCGTGGGCGTAGTTTGTGGCTAATTCTGTGGCTTTTTTCTCTGCTGTAGCAGTAAGATAAGTTGATACGAGTAGGGATACAGAGATAAGTAGTATGAATATCAATAGTGTAATTTTTATTTGAAGGTTTTTCTTAGGGGCGCTTTTTTTCATTTGTAAGCTCTTTTATATCATTTCTATTCAAAATGGAAACTATGTCGTTGTTTTCGGATTTATTTATCACCACAAGATACTTCGAAATCTTGAAACCTACCTGTTCTGATAGGTTCAATAATGCCTTATGGGTATCACCATTTGCGTAGAAATCATCCACTACGACTACAGTATCTTTGTTTGAAATACATCTTTTCGATAGGAATAGCTCAGTACTGATCTTTTTGGTAAAGGAATATGATGATGTTGAAACAAACTCCTTCATGGTGATAGGCTTTTTCTTTTTGATAAAGATGAATGGTTTGTTTAATCGGATAGATAGGGCAGTGGCAAATACTATTCCACTTGATTCCACTGTGATTATTTTATCGAAATCCAAGTTGGTCAGATGAGAATCGAAAAAATCTGTGATTGCTGTTAATAAAAAAGGGTCTACTTGATGATTTAAAAACTGTTCTACATTAATGATATCACCGTTTATTTCACCTTTTTCCAATATATACTCAATTAAAAGATTTTTTACATCTTTATTCATATTCGGTCTTCTCTATCGTATGGATTGCCCAATGCCTCAGGTTGATTTTGGGTGGATTTCTCTTTCCTAAGGGATGTTATAATAAGTACAAGTATAGTAAAGATGTAGGGTAGTGACTGCAAGATTTGGACTGAAATATTTGTTCCCATTGCTTGAAGTCTCAATTGATTTGCAGCTATGCCACCAAAAAAGTATGCACCGATGAGTGCTTTTCTTACATCCCAACTTGAGAAGATAACAAGGGCAACTGCTATCCAACCTCTACCAGCAGTCATATTTTCAATCCAAAGTGGTGTATACACCAAAGATAGGTATGCTCCACCGATTCCGACTATTCCAGAACCTATAACCACAGTCCAAAATCTATAAACATTTACATTTATACCTGCATTATCAGCTGCATAAGGGTTTTCTCCTACCGTTCTAAGGTTTAATCCAGCAGTAGTCCTATGTAAAAATAAGTGTATGAGAATGAGAAGTAAAATGCTTATATACACCATTATATCTTGATTAAAAAGTGGTCCCACTATTGCGGTGTCTTTTAATGAAAAGAGATTAAGTCTCTCGAGACCTTTTATATTTTCCCCTACTACAGATTTCCCCAACATTGCTGTAATCCCTGTACCAAACATCGTAAGGGCAAGACCACTGACTATCTGATTGGCTTTTAGATAAGTTGTGATGAATGCGTGGATCGATCCAGCCAATGCAGATAAAAAAATGGCTGCTAAGAATCCGATGAATAGATTACCTGTAATGAAGGTAAAATAAAACCCTGAAAGGGCCCCAATGAGCATTAGACCTTCGACACCTAAATTTATTATTCCACTCTTCTCCATCAGTATGGTTCCCATTGTAGCGTAAAGGATCGGAGTTCCAGCTCTTATGGTAGTGTCGAGGATTATCTCAAACATTTTTTCTCCATTTGATTGTTATCTTATGGTTTATAAAAAAATCAGCAACCAGTAAAGAGAAAAGTATCATACCCTGAAAAGCATTTACCATAGATACAGGGATCTGATAATTTAATTGCAGCGTATCACCAGCGATAAATATCAAAGCCATAAATAATGATGAGAATAGTATGCCCAGACTATTTTGATTGGAAAGCCAAGCGATGATGATAGCTGTATATCCGTAGCCTGGTGATATGGAGTGTTGAAGCCTATGAATCACCCCTGATACTTCAGCAAAACCTGCCAAAGCACTCACCCCACCGCTCAGAAACATTATCAAGATGATATTTTTGTTTATATTTATCCCAGCATATTTTGCAGCGTTAGGATTACTTCCGATTACCCTGATTTCATATCCCCACACAGACTTCTCCATCAATATGTAGTAGATAACAAGGAGTATTAGGGCGATTATTATACCTGTGTGCAGTCGCGTATCACCAAAAGTGGCTAGCTTTGCCACATCGGCAAACTTTTTTGAATAAGGGAAGTTAAACCCTTCTGGATCTTTTAGTGGACCATAAACGAGGTAATCAACGCTTAGTATAGCGATGTAGTTCATCAGTAGGGTGACTATTATTTCGTTTACTTGTAATTTCGATTTGAGTACACCTGCAAAGCTGCTCCACAATCCTCCAGCTACAAAGGCAGCTACAAACATTAGGGATATCATTATCAGATGAGAGTTCATAGGTACATAAAGGGCAACAAGGGATGAGGCAAGAGCACCGATATATAATTGCCCTTCGGATCCTATATTCCACAGTTTCATTTTAAAAGCAAATGAAACACCAATACTACATATCAGAAGAGGGATGGTTTTTAAGAGTAATTCTGTAATGGCATGTATGGATCCAAAGGCATCTATGTACAAATTTTTTAAAAGGTCTATCAGATCAACTGATAATATCATCAAAAACAGAGAACTTATTATAATCCCAAATAGGAATGATGAAACCTTTGCGATACCTTTACTGAGTGGGGAAATGGAAAGTCTTTTTTCAATTTTGATCATTCTTTGCTATCCCCCCCATCATCTTTCCTATCGTTTTTTTATCAGCATTCTTTGGATCTAAATATCCCATATTTTTCCCTCTAAAAATGACTGCTATTCTGTCTGAGATCTTTAAAAGTTCATCGAGGTCTTCTGATATATAGATAGTGCTCATACCTTTTTTCTGGTGTTCTATAATAGTTTGATGTATGAACTCCTGAGAACCTACATCGAGACCCCTCGTTGGGTAAAGGGCCACTAAAACGGTTGGATTTTCACTTAATTCCCTTGCTATGATAACCTTTTGAATATTGCCTCCAGATAGAAGCCTGACAGGTGCATTTTTGACACCATACTGTATGTTAAATCTTTCTACGAGATCATTTGCATATTTTTGTATATTTTTTCTGTTGAGGAGAAATCCCCCCAATTCATCGTTTTTGAAATTTTTTAGAATGAGGTTTTCCTCCACAGTGAGATCTGGGGCTATACCCATCGCTTTTCTGTCTTCAGGGATATGGGCTATCCCATGGATATATTTCTGTCTTGAATTACCGTAGGTAATGTCCTGTCCGTTGAGGTATATGTGTCCTTTGTAGGGGTCTTTAAGCCCAGTGAGAACTTCGGCAAGTGCCTTTTGCCCATTACCTGAAACCCCTGCAATACCTAAGATCTCCCCTTTTTTAACCTCCAAATTGAATCCCAAAAGATCTGAAAGCCCTTTATCATTTTTTGCATAGATATCTCTTAATTCCAATAATATCTCATCGGATGGTTTAACATCTTTTTCGTATTTCTCTTTTAATGCTGATCCTACCATCATGTATGAAATTTTATTTTCATCGAACTCATCTCTATTGATAGTACCTACAAGTTCACCTTTTTTTAAAATTACTATTCTATCAGATATCTCCATCACCTCTCTAATCTTGTGGGATATGAAGATGATCGATTTTCCTTCCTTTTTTAGATTTATGAGAAATTCAAAGAGAAAGTCTGTTTCTTGAGGGGTTAACAAAGTGGTGGGTTCGTCCAGAATTAGTATCTGACAGTCATTTATAAGTAGTTTGATGATCTCTATCCATTGCTGTTCACCAATCGATAATTTCCATAGTGGTATATTTAGGTCTATGTTTAGATTGAATTTTTCAAACAGTTCCAGAAACTTTTTGGTGTATTTTTCTTTATTTATAAAAAACTCTTTTTCCTTTAGTGCAACGAGAAGGTTTTCGAAAACAGTATTATTTTTCACAAGCATGAAGTGTTGATGAACCATCCCTATGCCATATTTAATGGCATCCTTTGGGCTGTGTAAAAAGATCGGTTCTCCGTTTAAGAATATCTCCCCCTCATCACTTCTGTAAAATCCTGTGATTATGTTCATCAGTGTGCTTTTACCAGCACCATTTTCACCCAGTACAGTTAAAATTTCACCTTTTTTTAGATCGAATGAAATACCTTTATTGGCCTTAAAATCACCGAAGCTTTTAGAAATATTTTTTAATTGTAAGATAGGTTTTTCCATATCAATATAAGAGGGGTGGCTTATGCCACCCTTTACTATTTTTTAATTGTTCCCTGAACGCCTTCAACGAAGAAATTGAAACTTAAGAGTTCTTGATCAGACATTACCTTTCCTGCAGGTACAACAAGTTTACCTTGATTATCCTTTATCGGTCCAACGAATATTTTATTTTTACCTGCTATAATGTTTGCTTTTTCTGCTTTTACTTTTTCTACAACTTTTGCTGGTACTTTTTCACTAATAGGTGCTAAATCTACTATCCCTGTTTCTATACCCCACCAGATTGCAGATGGTTTCCATGTACCTTTGCTAACCTGAGTGGCAATCTCTTTATACAACACACCCCAATTCCACACTGGAGCTGTTAAAAATCCGTTTGGTGCGTATTTCCTCATATCGGTATTGTATCCTATGACGAATTTACTTCTTTTTTCAGCAGCTTGAAGTGTTGCGGGAGTGTCCTGGTGCATTGTAAGTACATCTGCACCTACATCAAGTAAGCTTTCTGCTGCATTTCTTTCAGTGGCTGGATCAAACCAGGTATTCGTCCAAACAACCTTCACCACAGCGTTTGGGTTTACACTCCTTACTCCCAAAGTAAAAGCATTTATACCTCTGATAACTTCTGGAATAGGGTGGGCGGCTACATATCCGATAATGTTGCTCTTTGTCATAGAACCTGCAATGATACCTGATAGATATCTTGCCTGATACATTCTACCGAAGTAGTTTCCTACATTTTCGGCTGTTTTATATCCAGAACAGTGCATAAATACAACATCTTTAAACTTCTTAGCCACTTCTATGGTTGGATCCATATATCCAAAGCTTGTGGTAAAAATGAGGTTGTACCCTTTTTGAGCTAAATTAGTGATTACTCTTGTTGCATCAGCACCTTCTGGTACAGATTCGATGTATTGAGTCTTTTTTACGAATGGAAGTTTTGCCAATTCTTGCCTACCTAAATCATGGGCATAGGTCCAACCACCATCACCAACGGGACCTACATATACAAAAGCCACATTGAGATCCTTAGCCCAAGCCACATTCAAAGAGAATAGAAAAATTACCAAAATTAAGAGTCGCTTATACATATATCCTCCATCGTTTTAGTTGTAAAAATAATATAATAAATTATCTTTCATCGGTTGTCAATTGACAATAAAATCTTACCCTTAATATTGTCCAGTGTACCAGCTATGATTTCGTAAGAATTCCCATCTTCAAGAGCATATTTTTTCATAAAATATCTATTACTTGCTATGATTGTTATATTTCTGTCATCACCATCATTAATCTTAATGTTGGGAGGTACGAAACCTCTTAGATTTACCGGAGTATTCTCTTCACCGTTGAAATTCAAAAGAACTAATTTATCTCCCATTTTTACAGTGAGTTTTTGATTGTTGTATACTTTTTCGGTTCTACCGTTAATGGAAATTTCAAAGTATTTGCTCTCCTCAGGGGTATATTTTTCATCTTTTACTAATATTTTTATAGAACCGATGACTCTATGATCTTTTCTACATTTTATTTCAGTATCTTTGTTTAATGTATATTCTACACCTTTATCGTTTAAACCATTGAAGTTTAAAATATCGCAGGAAAGCCCTCTGCTGTAATTGGATACGATATCATTGATCTTTAGCGTTGCTCCTTTTTCAGCGGTGATAACTGATCCATTCATAACATCTATGGTTTTATTGTCCAATGTGATCTTGATATACTTCAATTCAGGTTTTGGTAGGTTTATTTCTGGTAATTCAGGTTTGATGTCAAAGATTTTGAAAAATTCGTTTATCAGATAGGTCTTGTGAAGTATTTTCGTCTTATCATCGGGGAGGTTTTTTGATGTTTCAAGTCCGAAGGATGGTATGCAGAAGTTTTTGAGAGCGTAGTATGTGGCAGTTTTCTTCATATCTTTGTATTTGGTATTGGGGTTGTCGGTATCTGTGTTGAAGTATTCAAAATGATAATCTTTATTTTTGATCTTTTTGTTTGTTTCACTTACCACTTGTCTTGCAATTTTACCCAAATTTAGTTCTTTACCATTACAAGTGTATTTTTCTGCATCTACTATCACAGATTGCCCCCATCTAAAGGGATTTCTGAGAGCATTGACATATTTTGGAGAATAGAATCCCGAACCATCGTGTAAATGAAGGAAAAAATCCACTTCTGACATCAGTTTCTGTATTATATCAACTACCTGATCCATCTCGTGCTTTGTTTTGTTGTCTATAAATCTTCTGTTCATATCTCCATCGACGCCACGATTGAAAAGTATGATAGATTTGAAATTTGCTCTGGGTATGATTATGAGGTCCCCTTTATCAAGCCAGGCATCAACATATAGATCAGCAGAAAGATACCCCCCAGGTTCATCCCCCTGGATACCTCCCACTATTAAGCCTTTTTTACCAGGCTCTTTTCCATAAATTCTGTAAATGTGTAATTCGTAGTCAGTTCCCTGAAGATAGACCTCATGTTTCAATGAGGGTCTATCTTGGGCAAGCAGGGTTATGGGTATTAAAAGAGCAAATATAATTGCTCTTATAATCATCTTGCCGGTCTCCAGGATTCTCCTATGATCTTGAGTTTATTGTTTTCCATTGTCAGTATGAGTGTCTTGATTCCTTTGTTGTTCATCGTTTCAGTTTTGTAATGTTGTGTGAATGTGACTTCATAGTTTCCATTTTTCATCTTCTTTATCTTTATATTGGATACAGATACTGAGATACTCTTTATCCTCTCAAATTTACCACCTTTATCTTGCTTCCAGCCTTCGTAATCTAATTCACCAGATTTGAAGTTCTTGCTGTAAAACTCCATATATCTGTCGATCTCTTTTGATTCCCAACTAACTCTCCACTGCTCTACAAATTCAGTGATAGTTTTATTTATATCCATCTTTTGTTCTGGAACTTTTGCTACTTTATCTTTTGATGGTTTAGTCGCTTCGTTATCTTTTGATATGGTTATCTGTTCAGGTTTTTTGATCTCTTTAATCTCTTCTTTTTTCTCTTCAACAGGTTTGGTAGTTTCTTTTACTGTTTGTGTTTTCACATAATTTTTAAATTTATCCGGGATAGGTTTGGCTATATATTCTTCTGCTATGATTTTGAAATCGTTTGCCTCTTTGATGAGATACAATCTCTTTGTTCCGTAAGTGGTTATATTTGGTGCAGAGTAGTATTGATCAAAGTCGAAAACTACCTCGGAATCGTTTTCCTTAAATATCTTGATATTTTCAAATACTATGGTTTTTTCGGGGAATTTTTCCATCAGCATCTTTTTTCTTTGTATATATTCTGCGTAACTTTTGTGGTTGCTATCTTTGAATCTAACATGGATCAGTTTACTCAGTCTATTTATATCGTTGTTTTTCCAGCTTTCATAGAATTCGTTTAAAAAGTTTAGCCAGTAAGATTTTTCAGTATTGTAGCTTATCTCATCAGTAAAGTGAAGTTTTTCGGCAATAACTACTGGGGTGCCTATGAAGTTTATAGTTTTAAGGTAATCTATATCCTCATTTTTTAGAACTACGCATCCTCGTGATACCTGCTTGTTTTCTTTTGGGTCCCTACCATGTATCCAAATCCCATGACCAGTTTTGCCGTATAGTTTATCCACAAAGTTGGGGTAATTAAGGGGGAATGCCCCTGTACCATATATTTTATCTAATTTTGATGGAGGTATAAACCCTACCACATAATAAACACCTGTGGGGGTTTTTTTATCACCTTCTCTAAGTTTATCTCCGTTACCTTCACCTACTATAATTTTATCAAATTCTTTTACCAGAGTGGGATGATCATTTTTAACCTCGATGAGAAAGGTTTTTTTTAGACCTTTATCAACGAGGAAAACTCTCTGTTTGTCGACACCTTTTGTCATAACATCGGCGAATATTTTTGTTGAAGCATAGGTTATATTGTTGTCTATTATAAAAATAGATAGTATCGTTAGAAAAATAACCCTAATCATATTCTACTCTGTTTCTCCCATTGTTTTTTGCCTTGTATAGTCTTTCATCGGCCAAACTTATTATTCTCTCTGGGTTGTCAGCCTCTCTCGAGGAGGCTATACCTAAGCTTGCCGTTATAGGTTCTTTACGGAAACTTACAGGTATCTCTCTTATCGCTTCTAAAACTTTTTGTGCTACAATAATGGCGTTTTCTTTTTTCGTGTCAGGGAGCAGAATGATGAATTCTTCCCCACCATACCTTGCCACTATATCAGTATTTCTCACAGAGTTTTTTACTGTAAAAGCTACATCGATCAGTACGAGATCGCCAGTGCTGTGTCCATAGTTATCGTTTATCTTTTTGAAATGATCTATGTCGAGCATGATTATTGAATATTCGGAGTTTGTTCTGCTGTGTCTTTTGTGCTCCTTTTCTAAGTTTTCCCAGAAAAATCTTCTATTGTAAAGTTTTGTCAATTCATCTGTGATAGAAGTAATAGTCAGAAGCTTATTTTTCGCGTCGAGCATATCTATGAGGTATTTTGTTTTGAGTTGGTTTCTGATTCGAAGATAGAAATCACCGGTATCGAAAGGTTTTAATATAAAGTCATTTGCTCCTATCATGAAGATCTCATATTTATGTGAGAGATCGTTTGAAACGGTGAGCATAATCACTGGTACCTGTTCGTAAAGTTTCGTTTGTCTCAGAAAGGAGATAGATTTGAGTGAAGTATCCTTTTCTAAAAAGAAATCCATTATTGCCAAATCTATAGTGGGTCTATTGTTTTCAAGGAAGCTTATCAGCGATTCGTTGTCTTTGAAATCCAACACTTTTAGTCCGGCAAATTCGAGGATACTTTTGATATATTTTCTTTGAAAATCGCTATCTTCAAGAAGAACGATGGGGTTGGTGGTATATGTGAGGTTTGTAATGATGGAGTTTAGATTTTTTACATAGCTTTTTAATCTTTTGGTGACCTCGTCTTTATTTATAAAGGCTATTGCACCAGATTCAAAGGCTTTCTTTCTGCTTTCTTCATCACTTGAGCTTGTAACTATGATAAGTTGGAGATAATTTAAAGATGGATTATCCTTTATCTGTCTGCACAGATCGAAACCCGAACCATCAGGCAGTTCGATATCGATAGTGGCGATATGAAATCTTTTTCCGCTTTTTAGAATCTCTTTTGCTTCCGAAAAAGAGGAGGCTATAGTTACATTGTATTCAAGTTCTCTAAATTCATTTTCTACGAGCTTTTGGAAAAATTTGCTATCTTCAACAACGAGGGCTTCAGGCATTACATTCCTCTTCCATACAGAAAGTATCTGTCTAATTTATTCTTGAGTACTCCGTCCAAATTCTTTACAATACCTACTGGTATATTTTTAAAAAAAAGAGTATTTCTATTTTTATCAACTTTTAAACTTATATCAAAACCTGACAAAAATTCAATAGCATTTTCTTTTTTTATATCTATTTTTTTGTTCTCATTGATATGGGCACCAAATTCCCAGAGGAATTGAGATGACATTTCTACATCATTTTTGATCTTTTTGCCAGCCTTTATACCTGTTTTTACAAATTTTATCTGTTTGATAAGATCGATATCTGACTGATAAAAGATCATATCTTCTATTAACTTAAATTCTCCTTTAAATATATCGTTTGGAAAATAATCTTTGAAGAGGTTGTGGGTATTGAAATGTCTATCTTTATAAGGTGTCAGTTCACCTTTTTTCTTGATTCCAGCGATGAAAAATCCATCGTAATCGCTTTTGTGAGGGAAAACTCTTATTACAGACTCATCTAAAAAAGAGTTGCCGGAGATTCCATTGTTGAATTTACCGTTGTTGATGTTTATCAACTCTAAATCGTTGTTTTCTCTTAGTATTTCCAATATATTTTCTTCATTTTCTTCGATGGAGAAGGTGCATGTTGAATATATTAATATTCCGCCAGGTTTTAGAAGTTGGATGACCGATAATAGGATCTCTTTTTGAAGTTTTTTCATTCTCATTACAAGTTCGTTTGACCAACTTTTATTTACCTCTTCGTTGAAACCTATCTTATTTTCATTGCTGCATGGAGCATCGAGGAGTATTCCGTCAAACAATGGTGGTAATTTTTTGTGAAGGATTCTGCCATCGTAAGAAATGGTGTTTACATTCCAAGCACCAAACTTTTCAAGATTAAAGTTCAGCGATTTTAATCGTGCATTAGAGGGTTCGTTGGCGATTATAGTGAGATTTCTCTTGGAAAATTCGCTTAGGGCTGTGGTCTTACCACCTGGGGCTGCTGATACATCAAGAACCAAACCTTTGCCATTTAGGAGTTCATTTAATATCATCGGTGGGATTATCGAAGAGGGGTTTTGTATATAGATGCCACCTGTGAGAAAGGAGATTGTATTTGTGATTATATCGTTTGGTTCTTCATAAAGGTAAATGGCTGGAAGAACAGTTTCGGTGATTTTGTAATCACTTAGCTCTTCAAAATAGTTTATCCCTCTTGCTGTGTTTAGTCTAAAATACCGTTTTCTCTCTTTTTTCAGAGATGATAAAAAATCATCAGATTCGGTGCCGAATATTGCTTTATATTTTTGTATAAAATCTTTGTTCATTTAGATTTTTAGAGATGTTATTGCTTTTTTGTAATCGGATGATTTAAAGACATAGTTGCCGGCTACCACAGCGTTACACCCTGCATCTTTCAACTGCTTGATGTTTTTGTCGGATACACCACCATCCACTTCGATAATGGTATTCAATTCATATTCATCTACCATCTGCTTTAGTTTTTTCACCTTCATGAGTGAAGATTCTATGAATTTCTGACCACCAAAACCGGGATTAACGTTCATTATTAGGACGAGATCTAAGTATGGAAGGATCTCTTCGAGGAATGATACAGGGGTGGAAGGGTTTATCGATACACCAGCCTTTTTACCTTTGTCTTTTATCTGATGAATAAGTCTGTGAAGGTGGATAGACGCCTCATAATGGATAGTGATTATATCTGCTCCGGCATCAGCAAATTGATCTACATATTTTTCAGGGTTCACTATCATAAGGTGAACATCAAAAGGCTTATCAGTGTATTTTCTGATAGATTCTACCACGATGGGGCCTATGGTGATGTTTGGGACAAAGTTTCCATCCATTACATCTATATGGATCCAATCTGCACCAGCTTTGTCTATATCAATGATTTCTTGACCCAATTTAGAAAAATCGGCGCTGAGGATTGAAGGGGCTACGATCATATCTTAACCCCTTACCTTTACAGAAAGTGCATGGGCATCGAGATCTTCTGAGAGTGCAAGTCTAAAGACATGATCTTTCTGTTTTAAAAAGCTTTCTTTGGAGTAGGATATGATACTTGATCTTTTAAAAAAGTCATATGTGCCAAGGGGGGATGAAAATTTGGCGGTACCACCTGTGGGTAGTGTATGGTTTGGACCTGCGAAATAGTCACCCATCGATTCTGGGGTATAATGCCCCATAAAGATAGCACCTGCGTTTTTGATTTTTGGTAGAAGTTCAAAGGGGTTTTGAACGGATAGCTCTAAATGTTCTGGAGCTATGCTGTTTGATAACTCCACAGCGTGATTTAGATCTTCCACCACTATGATGCCACCGTAGTTTTTGAGAGATTTTTCAGCGATCTCCTTTTTGGGTAGATTGCTTAGATGTAGGTTTAAATATTTTTCTATCTCTTTGGCTAAACTGAGGCTGTTTGTAATGGTGATAGATGATGCCAATTCGTCGTGTTCTGCTTGGGAGAGCATATCTGCTGCTATGAATTCTGGATTTGCCGTTTCATCTGCTATAATGAGGATCTCACTGGGACCAGCGATCATATCTATATCAACCTTGCCGAAAACGATCTTTTTGGCCAAAGCGACATATATATTACCCGGACCAACTATCTTATCCACCTTAGGAATAGATTCCGTACCGTAGGCTAAAGCTGCAACCGCCTGGGCACCACCCACTTTGAATACTCTATCTACACCAGCAATATAGCAGGCTGCAAGAACTATATTGTTTATACTTCCATCCTTTGCTGGTGTAACAAGTATTACCTCTTTTACACCTGCAACTTTTGCAGGAATTACATTCATTAGTACGGTAGATGGGTAACTTGCTTTGCCACCAGGTACATATACACCAACTCTTTCAAGGGGTGTTATCTTTTGACCTAAAATGATCCCATCTTTCTCGACAAACCAAGATTTTTCCATCTGATTTTTGTGGTAGTCTTCGATATTTTTTTTAGCCAATTGTAGATCCAACTTCAGTTGTTCATCTGTGGCATCGTAAGCTGAGATCAGCTCTTTTTTTGTTATTTCCAGTTGTTCATCGAGGTTGTTATCGAAGCGTTTTGAATAGTTTCTAAGTGCATTGTCGCCATTTTTTCTGACATCATTTATTATTTCTAAAACTGTTTGTAAGTACCTTTCTTCGTATTCTTCATTGCGATTTAAAATCCTTGGGAGTATTTCATTAATATCTGTGTATATCATCTTTTACTGTGCTTCTCCTTTTTCTTTTTGTACATATCTGTATCTGCCAACTTGAATATTACTTCGGGATTTTCAGTTGTTTTATCAATTGTTTCAATGGTTGAAACGCCAAAAGATATAGATGCCTTTTTTCTTAGTCCTGTGCTTTTGTAGACATTGTCTAAGATGGACACTGCCTTATTTAGCATAAGCTCTATTTTGCTTTTGTTGTGTTCGGGTGTTATTATGTAAAACTCATCTCCACCGAATCTACCAACGATATCGCTTTTTCTAAAGCTCTTGAGTAGGTTCTGACCAAATTTTGATAAGATAAGATCACCGGTAAGATGCCCCTTACTATCGTTGATCCTTTTGAAATCATCGATATCCATCAATATAAAAGTGAAAGGTTGATTGTATCTATAGCATCTATTTACAAAAGAATTTAGAAATACATACATCGCTTTTTTGTTATAACAGTGGGAGGATTCATCCACCATCGATTGATTTATAAGCATCTGTCGAGTATTAATATTTTTGAGAGATACCCCTATTTTAAAGCAGAGATCTTTTATGAAATCTGAATTATACTCATTGGTATATCTGAGAGGGTTTTTACTGTATAGATTTAGGCTTCCTATGATCTTATCATTAATTATTATAGGTGCAATCAGGTATGAACCGATATCCTCCATTACATTGAATTCTGATATGAGATTTACAGTGCCAGAACTTAGGTAAGGCCTTTTTTCGATGAAAAAATATTTGAATGTTTTACTATTGGCTTTCATTATATGTTTGAGACTATTGTCAACCTCTATTGCTAATTCTTCAAAGTTTATAAAAAGGACTGCCTTGTCTATCTCAAATATCTCCTCTAAATAACTCATCGGCTTTTCATCTATATCGTGGATACTTTCTGCAAGCAGAAATGAGTACTCAACGACTTTTAACCCTTTGGATTTAACCTCATTTTCAGCGATAACTTCCAAGATCCCTTCGAGCTCTTTTTTTAGCAACTGATTTTCTTTAAGTATATCGTTTACTTTTTTCACTTAAGTTCTCCAAGATTTCTCGAAATACTCACATTTACCTTGAGTGGTACTTTTAGAGGGTAAATGCTTTCCATAATTACTTTAATATCTTTGGCAGTTTTGTCAATATCTTTATCATTTATTTCAAAAATTAGTTCGTCATGAATTTGAAGGATAAGTTTTCCATCTATTTTCTGATCTCGAAGGTACTCATAGCTTTTTATCATTGCAAGTTTTATGATGTCTGCGGCTGATCCTTGAATGGGGGAATTGATGGCGATCCTTTCTGCCCTCTGTTTTACTGTGTTGTTGGCACTTTTTATGTCGGGTATAAATCGGGGTCTTTTACAGATTGTGCTTACAAAGCCTTTCTCTTCTGCCTCATTGACGATATCTGTCATGTATTTTTTTACCTTAGGGTATGTATCAAAATATTTTTTTATAAAGTTCTTTGCTTCGGTTTGGGATATCCCCACATCCCTTGATAATCCGTAAGGGCTTAAACCGTAGATTATACCGAAGTTTACCGCTTTTGCTATTCTTCTTATTTCTTTTGTAATTTCTGACTCTTTAAGACCAAAAACCTTCATCGCAGTTAGATTATGAATGTCGAGATCTTTTTCGAATGCCTCTTTTAAACCTTCATCATCAGTAATATGGGCTAATATCCTCAACTCTATTTGGGAGTAATCCACAGATAAAAATGAATACCCATCTTCAGCAATAAATGCGGATCTTATCTCAGAGCCTAATTCACCTTTTTGTGGTATATTCTGTAAGTTTGGATTGTTTGAGGATAGTCTTCCTGTGGCGGTTCCTGTTTGTTTGAATTGAGTGTGTATCCGTTTGGTTTGTGGATTGATGTATTCGGAGAGTTTTGATGTGTAGGTCGATATCAATTTACTGTATTCACGGTATCTCAATATGGCTTTGAGTAGTTCTTCGTATGATGGATTGAGTGAAATCATATTTCTCAGGGAGTCCTCATCTGTAGAAAACCCTGTTTTATTCTTTTTGAATGGGATCATCTTAAGTTTTTCAAAAAGTACAAAAGATAGCTGTTTTGGAGAGTTTAGGTTGATATCTTCGCCAAGGATACTGTCGATATGTTTCTTTTCATTGCTTAATAGGACTCTTATCTTTTCATCGGTTTCTTTGAGTCTTATGGGATCTAATTTTATACCTATCTTTTCCATATCTGCTAAGATCTGGATTATCTTGTGCTCTATCCCCCAATACAGTTCCCATAGATCGTATTCTTCCATCTTTTTTATAATTTTATCTTTTTGATAAAAAAGTTTTTCGAAGAAAGATTCGATTGTATCTTGTTCGGTAAATTTGATAGTTCCTGTATCGGGATCGGTTAGCCAGCTAAGGATCTCTAAATCTTTGATGTTATCTGTACTTATATTGTAATGTTTGATGAGATCTTTTAGGTTGTAGAAGTATTCGCAATTTATGTCGTACAGGTTGTCAGACTCTTGGTAATTTTTGCCGTCTGCCAAGTATATTTTTCCGTTTAAAAAGGCAATGACCTCGGGTTTACTTACCTCTCTTCGTGTGAGTAAAACTTTTTTATTTTCACCGAAGATCCTCTTGTAAATAGATTTTAGTTCAAGTTCTGATAAAATCTTTTCCAAATCACCATCTGATTGCAGTTTGGCGGTGTTTGCATCGTCCAAGTATTTGAGGGTTACGAGGTCTCTGCTTAGATAGGCCATATCTCTATCTTTTTCTAATTTTTCCTTGATGGAAGGTTTGATTTTTTCCAAATTTTTATAGATATTGTCGAGACTACCAAATTCATTCAGGAGTGAGAGGGCTGTTTTCTCCCCTATCCCTTTTACACCGGGGATGTTATCTGAGCTATCCCCTGTGAGGGCAAGATAGTCTATTATCTGCTCGGGGTAAATGCCAAACTTTTCGTATACTTTTTTTCTATCAAGAACTTCACTTGTTTGATAATCCAATATTTTTATTTTGTCGCTTACTATTTGGGCAAGATCTTTGTCCTTTGTTACAATTAAAACGGGATCCTTTGAATCAACTGAAAAAGTATAGATGAGGTCATCTGCTTCAAACCCCTCTTTTGCATAGAGTTCGATATTGAGTAGAGGGATGATCTTCTTTAAAAGTTCAACTTGAACGATGAGATCCTCAGGAGCTTTAGATCGGTTTGCCTTGTAATCTGTAAAAATCTCATGTCTAAATGTTTCCCCTTTGGAATCGAAAACTACGATCATCCTTTCAGGATCAAATTTTTCTCTAATGGATAATATTGTGTTTAAAAAGGAATGGATCATAGAGGTTGGAATCTTCTGAGAGTTATAAAGAGGGGGTGTTTTATAAAATATTTTGTACGCGAGGGAGTGTCCATCAACAATAATGATCATTTCAGCATTTCCTATTAGGCGTATTTTTTAATTCTCTGAGGAAAATTTTATTTTTTGAGGTGATCTTCTGGGCTATCTTCTCGGTATTTTTGGATAATTCTTGGTAATTTTCAAATATACCGTTTAGGAAGTATGATTCAAACATGAATTTTGCATCGAAAAGTTCGCCGGTTAGAAATATCTCAGATATGGCGTTTTGTTTCATCAGTCTCGGAAGCCTTTGGGTGCCACCAAAACCTGTGATTATCCCCAATTGGGCACCTGGATGTGCAAACTTACTTTTTATGGTAGCAAATCTAAAATCGCATGCTGCGGCGAAATCTACACCACCACCCATACAAAATCCATCGATCTCGGCAATTATAATTTGAGGTAGATCCGACATTAGTGTAAAAAGTTTATTGCCCAAAATCGAAAACCCCTTTGCCATGAATCCATCATACTCATACATCTGTTTTATATTTGCTCCTACGGCGAACGATCCACCTTCACCATAAACTATGATACACTTCACTTGGGTATCTTTGAGTTGCTCGAAGGTTGATGTGAGTTTTTTTATATTTGTCGGACTTAAAATGTTAAACTTTTCATCTGGGGTCAGGGTGATCTTGGCTATTTCTCCGATAATATTTAGATCTATCAATACACACCTCGCAAATATATGGAAACTATACAATAAAAGTCTTCAAAAATCAAATAAAAAAAGGTGCCGGCATCCAGCCGGCAGGTGACGGTCCTTCTTAAAAGCGTGGTTGTTCCACTACTTTTCATAGATGATATAGCATTTTTTATGCCAATCTTACATGCCACTTTTGATGAAAATAATTCCCAGTATGATAGTGATGGCTCCGATGACTCTCTTTTTCTCAAAAGGTTCTTTGAGGAGTAAAACACCAATAAAAACGCCAAAAAGAGCATTGATCTGCCTTATCGATGTAGCGTAGGATACATTTATTTTCTCAAGGCCGAATCTGTATGTGACCACTGATAGGAAAAGAACGGCACTTGCTGGTATCAAGAGGTGTAGGTTTTCTTTGACAAACTTTACATGACCTTGAGAGTGCTTTTTGGAATATATAAAGAGAAAAAGGGTCATGAAGAAGGTTACAGAATATATATATAAAAAGATATTCCCCTTTCCAACTCCAGATTTTTCTATAATGGCACCAAAAGAATAGGCGATCGATGATAGAATGGCGAATAATACCCCTTTTGTAAACCTTATGCCCCCTATGGAATTCATGTTTAGTATCAGTATTCCAAATATTACAGTTAAGATACCTATAAAACCGATGAGGGAAATTTTTTCTCCCAGAAATATTATTGCTAAAACCGTCACAAATATTGGTGATGATGTGGTGATGGGATAGACTTTTGATACATCTTCTGTTTTATAACTTTGACTCAGAAAGAGGTGGTATGCAGAGAAGAATATGCCTGCTAAAAATCCGTAAGCAATGGGTCTGATATCAAAATGTATATATTTTCTGAAAAAGATAGGGTAAGCTATTGTCATCAATGCTAAATTAAAGGTGTGCATCTGATAGTTAAATATATGTTTGTCTGTGGATTTTTTGAGAAAAAAATTCCATAGAGCATGCATCAAAGCGCTGAATATGATAAGGGAAACACCTAACATTCTTCGAAACTAATAAATTTTTCGAAGTTATTCAACTAAAATTTCTATGTTATGTTATAACTAAAAGATAATACAGTTTGTTTTTGAAAACAGTTTTTTGGTAATGTTTCATATTAAAATATTTTTTTAATTTTTATTATAAGTTTTAATAATCTAATTTATCAATAAAAACAATAATGTCTGTGAATGTAATTTGTATATTGTATACAATAAATCTGTTGACAAATTCTCTTTTTGATGATAGAAAATAAACAGTGGTTTATAATTTACCAATTAAAAACAGGAGGTCACATATGTCTCAATTAAAGCAAACATTGGCTAAAAAGATAGCCGAGCACAGTGTAAGGACCCAAAGACTCAACAAGGAATTTGCTAATGTTGTTATTGACAAGGTAACTATCAGCCAGGCATTGGGTGGAATGAGAGATATTAAATGTCTTGTTACAGATATTTCTTATCTTGATCCACATGAAGGTATTAGATTCCGTGGTAAAACTATTCCTGAGACTTTTGAGGCTCTTCCAAAAGCTCCAGGTTCAAAATATCCAACAGTTGAAGCTTTCTGGTATTTCTTGCTCACTGGTGACATCCCAACTCAGGAGCAGGTAGATGAGGTTCTCAAAGAGTGGAAGGTTCGTCAGGTAGTTCCTTCTTATGTATGGGATGTGATCAGAGCTCTTCCAAGAGATAGCCATCCAATGGTAATGCTTTCTACTGGTATCTTGGCTCTTCAGAAAGATTCTAAGTTTGCTAAGTTCTATAGCTCAGGTAACTTCAACAAGAAAGTTGCTTGGGAATATGTGTATGAAGATGCTTATGATCTTGTTGCTCGTATCCCAATAATCGCTGCTTTCATATACAACCTCAAGTACAGAGGAGACTTCCAGGTAGCTCCAGATCCATCTCTCGATATGGGAGCAAACTTTGCTCATATGATCGGTCAGTGCAAAGAGTATGCTGATGTTGCAAGAATGTACTTTATCCTTCACTCTGACCATGAGTCTGGTAATGTTTCTGCTCATACTACTCACCTTGTTCACTCTGCTCTTTCAGATCCATACTATGCTTACTCTGCTGGTCTTAATGGTCTTGCAGGCCCACTTCATGGTCTTGCAAACCAGGAAGTGCTTGATTGGATAATCAAGTTTGAGGAGAAGTATTTAAAAGGTGCTGAGCCTACAAAAGAGCTTATTGAGCAGGCTCTTTGGGATACACTTAACTCTGGACAGGTTATCCCAGGTTATGGTCATGCAGTTCTTCGTAAGACAGACCCAAGATACACTGCTCAGAGGAATTTCTGTCTTGAAACTCCTGGATTGAGAGATGATCCTCTCTTCAAGGTTGTTTCTATGATCTATGAAGTTGCTCCAGATGTATTGATGAAGCATGGTAAGGCTAAGAACCCATGGCCAAATGTTGATGCTCAGTCTGGTGTAATTCAGTGGTACTATGGTGTAAGAGAGTGGGATTTCTACACTGTACTCTTCGGTGTTGGTAGAGCGTTGGGTTGTATGGCTAACATTACTTGGGATAGAGGTCTTGGATATCCAATCGAAAGACCTAAGTCTGTTACAACAGACATGCTTGAGCAGTGGGCTGCAAATCCTCCACAATTATAAATTATAATAAAGCAGTAAAAATAAAGGGGGCGTATGCCCCCATTTTTTGTTTCAAGATTTTCAAATACTGCTTGATTTTATCATACAAATTTTGTAATAATTCTCCTTCAAAATAACGGTAAAGGTAAGGTATGATTTATAGTATAGATGATATATCGTTTGAAGTGTCAATAGAAAAGTGTTTTGAAAATTTAAGGCCACATCCTAAGTTTTCCCATTGTACATTTGAAAACTATATCCCCGATGACAACTACCCTTCCCAGTATTACATAAAAGAGACCTTGATCGACAAGATCAATAGATTAAATGAGTTTAAAAACAAACCAAAGTCTAATAAAAGGGGTTTTTTTGGTCTTTTTTCAAAAAAAGAGGAAGAGGGGTTGCCCGTCAAGAATCTATATATCGATGGTGGGTATGGTGTGGGTAAGACACATCTGATATCTGCATGCTACAACACAGCTAATGTTAAGAAAGCATTTATGAGTTTCGGTGATCTGAACTATTTTTTCGTTTACTGGGGAGTGGAGAAATGTATAGAGGAGTTTTCAAAAATTGATCTTTTGCTCATAGATGAGTTTGAACTCGATGATCCTGCAACTACGAGGATGATCGCAAAGTTTTTTGCCAACATAAACAAAAATACACTTATCATTACCACATCAAACACTCTACCCTCCGATTTGGGTAAATTTAGGTTTCAGGCAGATGAGTTCACAAAGGAGTTGGGGGTTATTGCAAACACATTCAAAACTGTGATAGTTGAAGGTGAGGATTACCGCAAGAAGAAACATCAGGTAAAAAGAAAGGTGACCGATGATCACTTCTATGAATTTTTCAAGCATGATACCTCCGAATCTAAGATGCTCGTAAAAGTGGATGAGTTAATCAAGGTGCTTGTGGATAATCATCCATTCAAATACTTTGTTATTCCTGAAAAGGTGGAATCTCTCTTTATTGATGGGCTTGAGCCGTTTCCTCATCTAAACGATGCTCTAAGATTTGCCCATTTCATAGATAGCTGCTATTATTACAATACAAGTATCTTTGTCAAGACATCATGCCAGCCTCATGATCTATTCTCCAAAGAGATGTTAGAGTCATGCTTTCAGAAAAAATTACTGAGATGTTTGTCAAGGTTGGGTGAATTGTCTGTATTTTTCGACAAATAATCTGCAAAATTCTATTGCATAAACGATTTTTTTGGTATTATAATGGACTATGTTGAATAAAATAATAGACATCGTGTTGACTGCTGGTAAAATTTTAAGTGAAGGTTACTATTCCAGATTGGAAATTGATTTTAAAGGAACCATCGATCTTGTAACGGAATATGATAGAAAGATCGAAAACTATCTTTTGGATGAATTGAAAAGATCTTTTCCTGAATCGATTTTTATCTCTGAAGAGTTTAATGAAAACATAGATTACAATGAAGTGGGGAGTTTTTTTATCGATCCGATAGATGGGACTACAAATTTTGTTCATGGTTTCCCTTTTTGTGCCATATCGGTGGGGTTTATTTCAAAAAGTTGCCGAATAGGTGTTGTTTATAACCCTATTTTGAATGAACTATTCTATGCAGAAAGTGGTAAAGGAGCTTTTTGCAACGACAAAAAGATCACGGTAAGTAAAGAAGATGAGATCATAAAAAGTCTTATAGCCACAGGATTTCCGTATTCCATCGTTGATGGTGGAAAGGATTATCTCCTTGATATACTAAAGTCTGTCCTGAAAAACAGCAGGGGTATAAGAAGGGCTGGTTCTGCCTCTTTGGATCTATGTTATGTAGCAAAGGGGGTATTTCAAGGGTATTATGAAGCTAACTTAAAACCGTGGGATGTTGCCGCTGGGGTTATCATTTTGGAGGAGGCTGGAGGTAAGGTTTCTGGAAGAAATGGTGAAGATTTTGATCTTTTGTCCGATTTTATTGTTGCATCGAATGGCTATATACATGATAAACTTTTAAGGGTTATAAATGGTCAGTAAAGGGCTTGTTGGCGATCTCAAAGCGATGCCGATTACCGAAGTTTTTCAGTGGATCGCCTTTTCCAATAAGAATGGAGAGTTGCACCTTCAAAAAGATAATGATGAAGTAAATATCATCTTCAAAAACGGTAGAATTGTCTATGTCACTTCCAATATACCTTCTCTTCTTGTAGGTCAACTTTTGCTTAGGTACAAAATGCTGAATAAAAGTAGTCTGGTTAAGGGGCTTTCTCTACAAAAGCAGTTAAAAATACCGATTGGTCAAGTTTTGATTGAGTATAATTTCCTTGATGAATCAAGTGTAAAGAGGATTCTTGAAATACAGGTAGAGGAAGTGGTCTATCATATTTTAAATTGGGAGAGCGGATTTTTTGTATTCGATGAAAAGGATGTCAGGGATACGATGGTATCTATGCCTGTTGATTTTCTTATTCTGGAAGGGCTCAGAAGAAAGGATGATATGTCGAGGTTTTTTAAGGTGTTCTCCCAAAATTCCGTTATTGTGGTTAAGGATGAACAGAACCCATTAAAAAAGTATGCTGATGGTACAAAATCTGTGGGGGAGATCGTTAGGGAGATAGGTGGGGATTACTTTTCTACTTATGAACAGATCTATACAGGAATAATCAATGGAACGATGAAGATCGTTTCTGAGAAAGAGTTTGTGGAGCCTGAGGACCCTATAGTTAAGTTTATAGTGGCTTTGGAGCTGTTCAATAAAAATAAGATATACGAATCCCTCAAAAGTATAATATCGATACTAAACTCCGGCTACCAGAATGATCAGATTAAGAAGTTTTACGACAATATGGTGCTTTACATAACTAAATATTTTACGAAAAAATTTGGCGGCGAGAATACCATTTTTTCTGTGAATAGGCTCAAATTGCTCGATGAAAAGATCTATATATCTCCAGTGGAGGGTTTCGTTTTATCAAGAATGGATGATTATCCAACGGTGGCTAAACTGTCTAAGGTAGTCAACATTACAAAGGCAGAGCTTTATCTTATAATCGATAAGTTGCATAAATTAGGGCTTTTATTGATAAAGCAGCAGGAAAAAAACAAGACAGAGGTGATGTCCAACGATATTATTTCCGTCCTACTCGATATTTACAAGCGGGAATTGACTGGTGAGCTTGAGATTGTGACCAACATCATGACGGCAAAACTTTTTTTTAAGCAAGGGAAACTTGTATTTTTATATTCCATATCTGATGATTTTTCCATATCAAAGTTTTTGCACGAAAAGACCAGTGTGTTTGTAACATTTCAAGTGGATGCATCTGACGATTTTATAACTTTTTTTACGAATTTTATGGAAAAGAACAACTACTCTTTCGATGATATAAGGGGTGTTTTGGAAGTTTACGAGAATATGCTCTTTTACGAAATCTTAGGTAGTGAGGTATTTTCATCGATTTTTGTGTATGACAAGACGATACCGATAGATATTGAGTACGATTTTAATATGCTTTTTATGCTGCTACTGTCCATTGTAAATGGTAGAGTGAAGTTAAAGAACGAGTTGAATATCCAGGCAGATTACGAGCTTTTGAAGGATAGGAATGTCTTAGTTTCAGAGTTTGATAATATAGGGTTGTTGGTAAATCTTTTAGATCGCTTCAAAGATGGAAGGTTGTCTTCTGATGAGCTGGAAAATCTAAATGAGTACGAAATGGCTACCTTAAATGTCCTCTACAGGTTGGGTTATATAAAAGAATATGAAGAACCTGAGATACCACTGAAAGAGTTGCAGGAGTATCTAAACAAGATAAAGCAGATGACACCAGAGGAGATCTTCGATGTGAAGGGTGGAGATCATAGTTTGGAAAAGATTAAGCAGACCTATCTCAAGTTTTCTAAAAAATATCACCCCGATCTTGTGACTGACCCCCAGGGGAAGCAGTTGGCAAGGGAGATATTTGAAATTATAAAATATGCATACGACTCCCTTATTCAAAAAAATGAATCTGGTAAACCGAATAAAAAGATAGATATAAAAAATATCCTTTTAGCGGAGCAACTTCTCACAAGTGGTAAGGTTTATCTTAATATGGGGCGGATAAATGATGCTGTAGACTCATTTATCAAAGCTTACAACGCCTTTGCTAACGATGAAGAGATAATGGTTTACTATGCATTTGCCCTCATAAGAAAGGGAAACTACGAAGAGGGGACAAAGATCTTTGAGATGTTGGGGATAGAGAAATTTAACGATCCTGAGCTGTATGCCGCAGCTATAGAAGGTTATTTAAAGCTCAACAAAAAATCAGATGCAAAACGCTATTTAGACAAGGCTTTGATCAAATTTCCCGATAGATCCAAAAGATTTACATATTTTTCCACTAAATTGAAGTAAAAAATTTATTCTGTGATATAATTAGAGTAGGAGGTGTGTATGGTGAAGTTAGAGGTTTATTACAATGGGAATATAGACAAAGAAACACCTGAGTTGATGGAGAGCATCAAATATAAATTTGGGAAGAATGTTTCGGTATCACTATTTGACACAAATGAGCATGTAATCCCAGAGAAGTACGGTATTTTAAATCCTCCTGTTGCTGTAATTGATGGAAAGAAGATAATAAAGATAAATGGCAGGGATAGCTTAGAAGAGATAGTATCGAAAGTAATCTTTTAAAAAATCCTAAAGTTTTTGTTTTTTTTGGTCGATTTATAATAACGCAGGGAAGCTGAAATACTACATGGATGTGCCGTGAAGGTGCGTCATGACAAAGATAGATAATATAAACCCTGTATCTGAATATATACTAAACTCTAAAGTCAAAAAATCCCAAGAGATAGATAGGCAGGATGATAAGACTCCTCAAGCATCCTCCAATGTTCAAGTGTCGAGTAGTTATAAATCTTCTATTGTATCTAATTCTGTAAGTGATGTGAACTACATGGTAAATAGTTTGAATGCTCGTTTGAGATCTTTGGAGTATGCCATCGTAAGCTTACAGGAGAGTGAGCAGAGAAAAAAGATGCTGGAGCAAACCCAACAAAATATTGAGCAGATTGCGGAGCTTGTTTCTGCTCAGATTAAGATGAATAGCTCATCAGCTTTGATGGCTCAGGCTAATCTCAAATTGAAGAGGGTTTTACAACTCATTGATTAATTAATCCTCCTTTCTGTAAAACATTGTTATTATTTTTAATAATTCAAGATGGAATTTATTTTTTCAATATCGTAGAAAGATTAATTCTATCAAATCCAGCATAGATGATGATTAATTTGTATATTGTATACAGAATTATTGACAACATCGATTTTTTTTGGTAAAAGTTAGCCTGAAAATATTTAACGCTGTTTGTAAAATAAAATATAAGGGGTGCAAAATGCCAAGAAAAGATTTGGTGACCTATCCCAAAAAGGTTTCCTACAAGAAGCATACCGGAATGACGGCATGGCTTCTTCATCGTATTACTGGGGTAATTTTGGGTTTATATCTAATTCTTCACATTTTTGGAAAAGCTGGTTATGCAGATTGGTTTGGTGCATTGACAGGCAATGCTATCGCGAGAATCATTGTGTTGGTAGCGTTTGCTTATCATGCGTTTAATGGTTTTAGGATAGTTTTGATCGACTTTTCTAATGGTGCCGAGAGGGAAGTGTTTTCAAAGCAGTTTATGGTTGTAATCCTTCTTACAATAGTGGTTACGATCATCGGTGCGATACCGCTATTTTCTTAAGGGAGGTTAGAATATGATGAAAGGGTATAAATATAACGGTCACAGCGACTCAGGATTGCTTGAGTGGTTGCTTCAAAGGATTTCCGGTGTTATTCTCATAGTGGTAATAGCAGTGCATTTCTTTTCAATGATAAAATCTGGTGCTTGGGGACTTAAGAGTATAGTTTTAGGACCACTTTTTGCCTTTGGTATCTTCCATACAATGAACGGTTTTAAAATGATCACCGATGATTATGTATCATCCACTACCTGGAGGGCTATCATCCTTGCAATCTATTGGATTGTTGGGGTGACCGCAGCAGTTTTGGCTCTTAAGGTAGTATCAGGTTTATAAAAATAAGGAGAGGTAGAGAATATGTCTGTAAAAGTTGAATATCATAAATATGATGTGGTTGTTTTAGGTGCTGGTGGTGCAGGGCTTAATGCAGCTCAGGTGGCATCTCAGTATGTTAGCACTGCCGTGATCTCAGAAGTGTACCCCACAAGAAGCCACACAATTTCTGCCCAGGGTGGTATTTCTGCTGCACTGGGTAACTTGGAAGAGGATCACTGGATCTGGCATATGTATGATACTGTAAAAGGTAGCGACTATTTGGCTGACCAAGATGCCTGCGAGTATATGACAAAATTGGCTCCTCAGTACATTATCGAGCTTGAGCATATCGGTGTTCCTTTTAGTAGAACAAAAGAGGGTAAGATTGCTCAGAGACCATTTGGTGGTCATACTGCTGAGTTTGGTAAAAGACCTGTTAAAAGAGCATGTTATGCCGCAGACAGAACAGGTCATGTTATGCTTCAGACGCTTTTTGAAAAGGCTGTTGCTCAGAAAACACAGTTCTTCAGTGAGTTTTACGCTCTCGAGCTTCTCACAAACGAAGGTGCAGTAAATGGTGTTCTCTGCTGGGACATCAAAAATGGTGGATTCCATATCTTCCATGCCAAGGCAGTTGTATTTGCCACTGGTGGATGCTGCAGAATTTTTAAAACTAACTCAAATGCTCATATAAATACTGGTGATGGTTTGGCTCTTGCTTTAAGAAAAGGTTTTTCTTGGTCTGATGCTGAATTTATTCAGTTCCACCCAACAGGTATCTATTTAGCTGGTAACCTTATTACTGAGGGTGTTAGAGGTGAGGGTGGTATCCTTCTCAATGCTCAGGGTGAGAGATTCATGGAGAGATACGCCCCAACTATTAAAGACCTCGCACCAAGGGATATCGTTTCAAGATCTATGGTAAAAGAGGTTCTTGCTGGTAGAGGTGTAGGACCAAACAAAGACCATGTTCTTTTAAAGATAGATCATATAGGTGCTGAAGCTATCCATGAGAAGCTTCCAGGTATCCACGAATTGGCTCTCGTATTTGCTGGTGTGGATTGTACAAAGGAGCCTATCCCTGTTATGCCTACAGCACATTATCAAAATGGTGGTATCCCAACTAACTACCTCACTCAGGTTATCAGAGGTGTTGGACCTAACCCAGAGGAGACTGTACCAGGTTTCTTCGCTGCTGGTGAGATCGCTTCTGCATCTGTTCATGGTGCCAACAGATTGGGTACAAACTCACTTCTCGACCTTGTTGTGTTTGGTAGAACGGCTGGTGAGCAGTCTGCTAAATATGCAAAAGAGAACAACTTTGTACCATTGGCTGATAATGCAGGAAAGGAAGGTATCGAACTACTTCAGAAGTTCCTCAACTCGAATGGCAAGAATACCTTTGGACCTATGTACAAAACACTGACAGAAACTATGGAGAAGTATGTTGGTGTGTTTAGAACAGAAGAGACAATGACAACTGCTAAAGGTATTTTGGCTGAATTAAAGCAGCAGCTTGAAGACTATAGAGTTAACGATAAATCTACAGTTTACAACTTAGAACTGATTGAAGCTCTTGAGCTTAACAATATGGTTCTCGTTTCTCAGGCTCTTACAGAGGCGGCTCTTATGAGAAAAGAGTCCAGAGGTGGACATGCAAGAGAGGACTATCCAGAGAGAGATGATGTAAACTTCCATAAGCACACAGAAGTTACTCTTGATGGTGATGGTAATATCAAAATCGACTATAGACCTGTTCGTATGAAACCTCTCACTGTTGAACCATTCCCACTTAAACCAAGAGTATATTAATAGGGAGGAATATGATGAGTACAAATAAATTCGTTACTTTTGAGATATTTAGATACGATCCAGAAAAGGACAAAGAACCGTACTATCAGACATACAAGGTTGAGATCAGAAGATCGGGAATGCTTCTTCTTGAAGGTCTCAATCAGGTTAAGTGGGAGCTTGATCCTACATTGAGTTTTAGGAGATCATGCCGTGAAGGTGTGTGTGGTTCTGATGGTTTGAATGTAAATGGTGTAAACATGCTTTCATGCATGACAAAGATCGAAGATTTGGGTACAGATCATATAGTAATCCAGCCTTTACCTGGTATGAGGGTGATTAGAGATCTTGTTACAGATGTGGATGATTTCTTCCAGAAGTTCATCACAGTTAAGCCATACCTCATCAGAAAAAGCCCTGCACCAGACAAAGAATTCTATCAATCACCAGAGGATAGAAAGCTTCTCGATGGTCTTTATGAGTGTATCCTCTGCGGATGCTGCTCTTCATCCTGTCCATCCTATTGGGCTGATGAAAAATATTTGGGACCAAACGCTTTCCTTAGAGCTTATAGATATCTCATCGATTCAAGGGATGAAGGTGCAGAAGATAGACTCCCAATACTCAATGATAAGCATGGGGTATGGAGATGCCACACTATCTACAACTGCGTAGAGGCATGTCCAAAGCAGCTTAATCCAACCAAAGCTATCGTTGGTATCAGAAGAATGCTCCTCGAGAGAGGGTATTAATAAAAGCCCCCGAAAGGGGGTTTTTTATTTTCATCTTGATTCTTTGTTATAATTAGCAAGGTACATCTCTTATAGATTGACATTGTCGTATATTTTTACTAAAATTCTTAAGTTTCTAATCGTTTTGGAGGTACATTTGGGCAGAGTATTTTCTATTTCGACAAGCGAAAAAAAAGGTATGAGAAAGAGCAATGTGAACAGTGCCATCCTTCTGGACAATTTTGGTATAGAGGGTGATGCTCATGCAGGGTATATGCACAGGCAGGTTAGTTTTCTTGCCAAAGAAAGTATAGAAAAGATGGTAAAGTTAGGGTTAAATGTGAAAAGTGGCGATTTTGCTGAGAATATTACCACTGAAGGGCTGGATCTTTGTAAATTTAAAGTTGGTGATATATTGAGCATCAATGGGATAGACTTTGTAGTATCACAGATAGGTAAGGTATGTCATCATAGATGTGCTATCTTCTATCAGGCTGGTGATTGCATCATGCCTAAAGAAGGGATTTTTGCGGTGGTGAGGGGTAGTGGTGAGATCAAAGTGGGGGACCCCATAGATGTCAAAAAGAAAGATGGAGTATCTGTGGCGATCATCACTCTTAGCGACAAAGGTAGCAAAGGTGAGAGGGTGGATATCACCGGTGAAGAATTGAAAAAATATTTTGAAAATAATTTTAAGGTAAGTTTTATTCGTAAAGAGATGATTCCTGATGAGAAAAACATACTTGAGAATATGTTGGTAGATTTCTGTGATCTACAGAGATTTGATCTCATAATTACAAATGGCTCAACAGGGGTATCTCCGAGGGATATTGCTCCCGATGTCACTCTTAAGGTTATAGAAAAGAGATTACCAGGGTTTGAAGAGGCGATGCGTATGGAAAGCTTTAAAAAGACACCGAGGGCGTTGATTTCGAGAGCTGTTGTAGGGATTAGAAGAGAGAGTTTGATCATCAATCTACCGGGTAGCCCCAAAGGTGCCATGGAAAATTTAGCAGTAATATCCAGTGCAATAGAACATACTATTGAAAAGATCCAAGGAAGCACCGCAGACTGTGCTACAAACTGATTAAAGGCTCAAGATGAGAGGTTTCTTCATAGCGATAGATGGTATAGATGGTTGTGGTAAAACGACGCAGATAAATAAATTGGCAGATTACTTGACTGGATTGAATGTCCCATTTCGCCTAACCAAAGAACCAGGTGGAACAGAACTCGGAGCAATACTTAGAAAGATACTCATATCCAAGGATTACCATTTAGAACCAGAAACTGAACTGCTACTATATTCTGCGGATAGATTGGAGCATCAGAAAAAGGTGATTTTGCCTCATCTTGAAATGAATTATGCCGTGATTTCCGATAGGTTTATATCTTCAACCTATGCTTATCAGATTTTTGGGCGTGGACTTGATCTAAAGATCCTCGATTTTCTTAAAGATATATCCGTTTTTGTATACCCATCGCTAACGATCATTATCGATGTGGAACCTGAAATTGCCCTGAGTAGAGCAAAGGAGAGGTTAAAAAAAGAGAACCTGATGTCGGCAGAGGGGAAGTTTGAATCGTTGAATCTCGAATTCTACAACAGGGTCAGGGAAGGGTTTTTATGGTATAGGGATAATTTTGAAAATGTCGTAATTGTAGATGGGAATCGTGCTATTGATGAATTATTTGACGAGATCAAAAGTTATGTGAATGGGTTTTTAGATGCTGTATGGGTTTGATAAGTATATAAAATATTTTGATAGTATCATAAGGAATCATAGGTTTGCCAATGGATACCTCTTTTACGGAAATGAGGGTATCGGTAAAAAGCTATTTGCCAAAGAGATTGCCAGAGTGGCGTTGTGTAAAAAAGGGTCTTTCTTTAATGAGGATTGTAGATGCGAGTCCTGTAAATTGATATTGGGCGATTGTCACCCCGATTTGACTATCTTTACCAATGAAGATGATAACGATTATGGGATAGATCAGATTCGTGAAATCTCGGAAAATAGTTATCTTTCTTCATTTATGGGTGGTTATAAGTTTTATATTCTCGATAATTTTCATGTTTTGAGAAAAGAGGCGTGTAATGCTTTTTTGAAAACATTGGAAGAACCTGGTGAGAATACGGTTTTTTTTCTAATTACAAGTCAATTGGATAAAATTATTCCTACTATCAGATCAAGGTGCATTCATCTGAGATTTTCAAGACTTGGGGATGAGGATTTAAGAAGGATCCTTACTCAGCAAGGGTTTGATGAAAGCGTAGTCGATGATATTTTGGATATATCGGGTGGTTCTGCTCTTCTGGCAATGAAACATATAAAATACCTTTTTCAAGATCACTCTGGTGGTAAATTGGGTTGGATCGAAGAGGATTTCGAGTGGAATGATATTTTAAAACATGCCTTGAATATCTTTAAAATGGCTGAAAAGGATGATTTAAGATACTATATAATATTCCTTTTAGGCAGGATAATAGAGATCTACCGTAAGCAGAAGGAATATAAGTATTTAGTGCTTTTTGATATGCTCTTGGATACTTACAGAATGCTTGACTATAATGTAAACCTGCGTATACTAAAAGCCAATATTTTAACTAAAATCGATGGAGTATTGAGTGAAAAGATATAGAGCTACCGGTGTTGCTTTCAAGAAAGCTGGAAAGATATACGATTTTTTGACAAATGGTGTAGAGCTAAAAACGGGTGATTTTGCCATAGTAGAAACTGAGAAAGGGGAAGATATAGCTGTTGTCGTATATCCTGATCGGGAGATCGAGGTACCCGATGAGCAGGTGATGAAAAGTATACTTCGAAAAGCAACCCCTGAGGATATAAGATTAGCAGCAGAGAATAGAAAAGATGAACCAGAGGCTTTCAAAGAATGTAAGAGGCTCATAAAAGAGCATGGATTACCTATGAAGCTCCTAAGAGCAGAATATACCTTGGATCGCAAGAAACTAACATTCTATTTTACTGCGGATGGAAGGATAGATTTTAGACAGCTGGTGAAAGATTTGGCAAGAATATTCAAAACCCGTATAGAGATGAGGCAGGTGGGGATAAGGGACGCCACTAAGATACTTGGCGGATTTGGGATATGTGGTAGAGATCTGTGTTGTGCCACTTTTCTGAGGCATTTTGACAACATATCAATTAAAATGGCAAAGGATCAGAACCTCCTGCTAAATCCATCAAAAATTTCTGGTATTTGTGGAAGACTCATGTGTTGTCTGATGTATGAGAAGGATCTCTACGACGAGCAGGTTGGAGAGGGTACAGAGTTTGTAGAATTAAAAGATATTATAGATGACAACAGCGGAGGAAATATATGAATAAACCGACATTTTATGTTACCACCCCTATTTACTATGTAAACGATGTGCCTCATATAGGACATGCCTATACAACGGTTGCCGCCGATGTGATCAGCAGATACAAAAGATTATCGGGATACGATGTTTTCTTCTTGACAGGTACCGATGAACATGGGCAAAAGATCGAGATGGCTGCCGAAAAGCAGGGGGTCACTCCTAAGCAGTTGGCTGACAGGGTGGTAGAAAGGTTTAAGAGCCTCTGGATAAAACTAAATATTTCTTACGATAAATTTATAAGAACTACGGATGAATATCATAAAAAGTCGGTTCAATATATATTTAAAAAGATGATGGAAAATGGTGATATATACAGAGGGGAGTATGAGGGTTGGTACTGTACCCCTTGTGAAACCTATTGGACAGAAACTCAACTGTTGGATGGGAACTGTTGCCCTTCATGCCGCAGAGAAACCACGAGACTCAAAGAGCCAAGCTATTTTTTTAGAATGTCCAAGTATCAGGATGCTCTTTTAAAGCATATCGAAGAGAATCCCGATTTTATAAGACCTTCTTCGAGGAAAAATGAAATCGTGTCGTTTATCAAAGAGGGGTTGAGGGATCTATCGGTGAGTCGTGCATCTTTCAAATGGGGTATCCCTGTGCCAAATGATCCTAAGCATGTGATATATGTATGGATAGATGCTCTCACAAACTATATCTCAGCCCTCGGTTATCCAAATGAGGAGGATCTCTACGGAAAATATTGGCCAGCGGATTATCATATCGTTGGTAAGGATATATTGAGATTTCACACAGTTTATTGGCCTACTATGTTGATGAGTATTGGTGTGCCCCTTCCAAAATCGGTATTTGCTCATGGATGGTGGACTGTGGAAGGGCAGAAGATGTCGAAATCTCTTGGCAATGCCATTGATCCAAACTGGCTTGTGGATAAATTTGGAGTGGATCAGATCAGGTATTTCTTGATGCGTGAGGTTCCTTTTGGACTTGATGGTGATTTCTCCTTCAAGGCGTTGATCCATAGAATAAATGGCGATCTATCCAACGACTTAGGTAATTTACTGAATAGAACACTGGGGATGATGAATAGATATTTCGATGGCATAGTTCAACCTTATACTGTTTCAGATGAGGCCGATGATAAAATCGCCGAGCAGATCGTAAGTACATTTAAAGAGCTTGATAAAAATATTTCTGATTTAGCCTTCAATAAGGCTCTTAGCGTCATCTGGGATCTGGTGGGTGCTTTGAATAAGTATATAGATACGATGGCACCTTGGAATTTGGCCAAAGACCCATCCAAGAAGGATAGGTTGGGTTCTGTTCTCTATGTGGTTCTCGATGGTATAAGGGCGCTATCCCTCATGATATATCCCTTTATGCCTGAAACTGCCCTTGAGATGAGAAGACAGATCAATACTAAGAGAGAGATCTATAAATCTACATTTGAAGATTTATGCAAAGTGAGGGTGCTTGAATCGGGTCAGAAGATTGGTGAAGTAAAACAGCTTTTCCCAAGGGTGGATGAGGATTCTGTCCAGTTGGAAGTAAAAAAGGAGAATGAAGAGTCGAAGCTTGAGGAGCTAATCGAGTATGAGTACTTTTCGAAGATGCAGTTGAGGGCTGGTAAGATCTTATCTGCCGAAAAGGTGGAAAAGTCTGAAAAACTTCTAAAATTGAAGGTGGATCTCGGTACCGAACAGCGTCAGATCATAGCTGGAATTGCAAAAAGCTACAAACCTGAAGAACTTGTTGGTAAAACGGTAGCTATCGTTGCAAATCTCAAGCCTGCAAAGTTAATGGGGCTTGTTTCTGAAGGGATGGTCCTTGCGGCGACGAGTGGAGATAGGCACTTTATTTTAGAATTACCCGACAATGTAGAAGCTGGGAGTATCATTAAGTGATCATTGAAAAGATCGACTCTGAACAATACAAACACTTTTTGGGAGAATTAGAGTTTTTAAAACAAAGCGGTCTTTTTTTTACAGATACCCATGCTCATCTACACTTTGATGAGTATAACGATATAGATCAATTTATAAATAATGCGTTTTCTTATGGTGTGAGAAGAGTAATTACAATAGGGATAGATTTGGAGGATTCTTTAAAGGCTAAGAACTTGGCTGAAAAGTATGATAATGTTTATTATACTTTGGGGTTTCATCCCCATGATAGCAAGAAATTTTCTACTGATGTGTTGGTAGAGTTTCAAAATTATGTCAATGATGCGAAGATGATTGCCATAGGGGAGATAGGTCTCGATTTTTACAGAAATATTTCTGATCCATCGATACAGATAAAGGTTTTAGAACAGATGCTGGAGTTTGCAAGGATAAATAGTAAGCCTGTAGTAATCCACAACAGAGATGCTTCTGATAAGGTTTCAGAAATTATCGACTTCTATATGTCTCCAAGTGAAAAGATAGGGATCATTCACTGTTTTAATGGGGATAGAAAATTTTTGAAATGGGCTCTGGATAAGGGGTTTTACATATCCTATGCAGGTCCTGTAACTTTTAAAAAAGAGGATGATTTAAGGGATACCCTAAAATATGTCCCCATCGATAGACTTTTTATAGAAACAGATTGCCCATATCTTACACCATCCCCCATGAGAGGGAAGATGAATGAACCGGCCTATGTTGTATTTAACGCTTATACGGTTTCTCGTGTTAAATCTTTACCTCTGTTTAATGTGGCTGAAATTTTAGAAAGGAATATAAAAAATCTCTTTGGTGAGTTGAAATGGTAAAGATATTGCTCGTTGAGGATGACAAGTTTAGCGCTGGTGGGCTTATTGAGTTGTTTAATTCCGAAGGGTATCTTGTGGATCATGTGATGAATGGTAAAACTGCTTTCGAACTTTTGAAGGAGAACCAGTATAACCTTATAATCACAGATATCATGATGCCGGAGCTTGATGGGTTGAATTTTCTCCACAGGATTAGGGCAATTGGGATAGATACCCCAGTAATTGTTGTGACTGCATACGATACAACGGAAAATGTCATGGCTGCCTACGATTTAGGTGCCGTGGAGATATTGGAAAAGCCTTTTGATATAGACAACTTTTTGGAGATTGTAAAAGGGGTGTTGGAATCCCAGTATTGAGACTGTATATTTTTATATTTCTGAAGTATTGTTTATAACAGATTTGGTTGTATTCTTTCGTAAGATTTATTATAATAAGAAAAAAATGGAGGTTGATTATGATCAGTATCAAAAAGATCCTCGTTCCCACAGATTTTTCGGAGACTTCAAGGTATGCTATGCAATATGCCATCGAATTTGCAAAAAGTTTTAATGCTGAGTTGGAGATAGTTCATGTAATTTTCGATGAGAGTCAGATCGTTGCCTTTTATCTACCTCAGGTTACTTTTCAAAATTTAGATCAGGAGTTGGAAGAGTCTGCAAAAAAACAGATGGAGCAATTTTTGGCATCATTCCCAGAGTTGAAAGATATTTCATATTCTGTAAAGATGCTCAAAGGAACTGCATTCTTGGAGATTATCAATGAGGCAAAGGAATCGAATGTGGATTTAATTATCATAGGTACTCACGGCAGAAGCGGTCTCGAGCATGTACTGTTTGGTAGTACGGCTGAAAAGGTTGTTAGAAAGGCTCCTTGCCCCGTGTTTACAGTCAAACCCAAAAATTTCAAGTTTGTGATGCCATAGGAGTGAAGAATGCCTACAGTAAGAATAGAATTATGGGCAGGTAAGAGTAAAGAATTGAAAGATGCTTTGGCAAAGGATATTACCGATGTTGTGGTTAGGCATGTTGGATGTCCAGCAGAGGGTGTGACGATCGTATATGATGAAAGACCAAAGGGGGATTGGTATACTGCTGGAAGATCACATCTCGAGCTTTACCCTGATAAGAGATAACGAAGGGGGTGTTCCCCCTTTTTTTTGTATCGTAAGAGATTTTGTTTAAATTCTTATGGATAATTTTTAAAAATTATAATATATACAACAATATAAGTGTAATATTGCAAGAAAAATAAGTTAAAGTTTAGGGGTAGATGGCAACTGAAGGGATTCTTGCACAGATAAGCAAAAGATTGGATCTTTTTGTTCCCGTGGCGGTTATCGGTATTATTGTCGTTATGATATTACCGGTACACCCTTTTATTTTAGACATACTTTTGACATTGAGTATCAGCGTATCTGTAATGATCCTTTTTGTATCCATATATGTTGAGGATACCCTCGATTTTTCTACATTTCCATCAGTACTTTTAATAGTGACACTCTTTAGGTTGGCTCTAAATATCGCTACCACGAGAAGAATTTTGCTTTATGGTGCCGAAGGGGAGGATGCGGCGGGTTCTGTTATTATGGCATTTGGGCAGTTTGTGGTGGGTGGTGATTTTGTCGTAGGTCTTATAATATTCATCATACTTGTTATTATAAACTTTGTAGTTATTACAAAGGGTTCAGGTAGAGTGGCTGAGGTTGCAGCAAGATTCACCCTTGATGCTATGCCTGGAAAGCAGATGAGTATCGATGCGGATCTGAATGCAGGTATCATAGATGACAAAACGGCAAGGAAATTGAGGGCGGATCTGCAGAAAAAAGCCGATTTTTATGGAGCTATGGATGGTGCCAGCAAGTTTGTGAGGGGTGATGCCGTTGCAGGACTTTTGATCACCTTTATCAATATATTAGGTGGTCTTATCATAGGTGTTGTCAAGTTTGGTATGCCTGTATCCGAGGCTGCAAAAAGGTTTACAATCCTCACTGTTGGTGATGGCCTTGTGAGTCAGATACCTGCTCTCATTGTATCCACTGCTGCTGGTATTATAGTGACCCGATCTGGTGAGGACAAAGAGCTCAACCTCAATCTGATGGAGCAGATGTTTAAAAGCTATAAGGTTCTCAGACTTTCTGGTTATATCCTTATCTTTTTAGGACTTATTCCAGGTTTACCCAAGATATCTTTTTTTCTCATTGGTGGATTGTTAATCGCTCTGAGCTACTCAGTTGCAAAGGGTAAGGCTATTGAAAAAGAGGAGGAGAAGGCAGAACAGCCATCTACTCCTACAACCGATGAGGATGATGTGAAGGGTCTTTTAGAGATGGATGTGATGGAGCTTGAAATAGGATTTAATCTCATTGCCCTTGTGGATCCAGCTCAGGGTGGGACACTTTTAAATAGGATAAAATCTGTTCGTAGGCAGATAGCCCTTGAGATGGGGTTTATAGTGCCTCCGATAAGAATCAGAGATAACCTCCAACTCGATTCCAATAGCTACATTATACTTATAAAAGGGGTTAAGGTCGTCAGTGGAAGTGTCATGGTGGGTAAGTATTTAGCAATGGCAAGTGGAGGAAGTCTGGATCAAATAAATGGTATCCCCACTAAAGAGCCAGCCTTTGGCATAGATGCAAAATGGGTGGATGAGGATGAAAAGGAGAGGGCAGTGCTGGAAGGGTTTACTGTGGTGGATCCTACTACTGTCATAGTTACCCATCTAACCGAGGTGATAAAATCCAATGCCCACGAGATTGTCGGCAGACAGGAGGTTCAGGAGCTTCTTGACAAGGTGAAAGAGAAATCTCCAAAACTTGTGGATGATCTTATTCCAAACATTTTAGATTTGGGTTCTGTACATAGGGTTATTTTAAATCTGTTGAAAGAGAGGGTTTCGATTAGAAATCTGCCCACTATTCTTGAAACCCTGGCTACCTATGGTGTGCAAAATAAAGATGTGGATTTACTGACAGAAAGGGTGAGGTATGTACTTAGAAGACAGATCACAGAGTCATTACTTGCACCGGATGGTACATTGTATCTTTTTACCCTCAATTCTGCAATTGAGCAGTTTTTGGCCAAAAATGTACAGATGACCGAGGATGGTAGGGAAATAGTTATGGATCCGTCCATTGCCCAGAAGATTCTGAGTGCAATTATAAACAAAGTGGACGAGATAGTAGCAAAAGGGATCCCTGCCAATTTAGTGATTTCACCACCTATCAGACTACCTTTTAGAAGGTTTGTAGAAAAGTTTGTCAAGAATGTGAATATTATATCTCACAACGAGATTGCAGATAATGTCAGGATTGAATCATTGGGGTCATTGGAGATTGAGTTATGAAGATAAAAAAGTATGAAGTTTACGATATGAAAGAGGCTTTGGCACTTATAAAAAAGGAGCTTGGGCCCGATGCTGTAATACTTTCCACAAGAAAGATAAATAAATCCAGTGGTTATGGAATATTTTCCAAACCTATGATCGAGGTGACTGCGGCTATAGATTACGATGCCAAAAAGGAGTATAAACTGCCCAACAAGTTCACAGAGGTGGAGAGAGAAAAACCGATAGACAACACCGATAAGATTGCAGAGATCATAAATAGCTTGGGTCTTAATAAATTTGAATCCCTTGTTAACGATGTTTTAGATATAAAAAAGCAGATTATGGAGATGAAATCTGTCATCTCTGAAAATGTGATGGCGGATGTGGAGCCGCATCTAAAAGAAATCTATCAATTGCTCACCAAAAATGGTGTTGATGATATGATCGTCTATAAGTTTCTCAAAAAGGTTGAAAATAGAGTTCCAGCCAATGCTGGAAAGATGCAGATAAAAAACATCATTATGCAGCTTTTATCCGAACTTATCCCTGTTGAGAAGGACTATTTTTCCAGCATAAAACAGAAGGTATTAGCCCTCGTAGGTCCCACAGGGGTGGGGAAAACGACAACCATCGCTAAGATAGCTGCCAATTTGGCACTCAAACTGCAGAAAAAGGTCTGCCTTATATCTGTTGATACTTTTCGCATTGGTGCCGTTGAGCAGTTAAAAACCTATTCTGAGATCATAGATGTGCCTCTGTATGTGGCTTCGAATCCTGCAGATCTGGATGAGATAATAAATGAGGTAAGACACTACGATTACATCTTACTCGACTCAATGGGGAGAAGCCAATTTGACAGTGAGCAGATTATGGAGTTGAAAAAGTTTTTGGAGGTTAGCCCCCTTGTATCGGTTGCACTTGTCATGTCTATGAGCAGTAATCATATCGAGTTGTACGATATATACGATAGATACGCAAAACTGATGCCCAATTTTGTGATATTTACCAAATTGGATGAAACAAGGTATTTTGGCCCCCTTGTAAACATACCTCTTATAAAAAAGATCCCAATCATGCTTCTTTCCACGGGGCAAAATGTTCCCGATGATATGGAGATCCCTGATGGCAAAAAGATTGCTAAAATGGTTTTAAACGAAATTCCGGTACAGTGGAGAGAATAGCGTATGGATCAGGCTCAAAATCTAAGAAAGATAGCATGGGGTGTAAAAAGGAAATCGAACTACATATCGATCTCCAGCGGTAAGGGTGGAGTGGGGAAGACCAATTTTGCAGTAAATCTTTCCTACACATTGGCAAAGATGGGGAAAAAAGTTCTACTATTCGATGCAGATTTGGGGTTGGCGAATGTGGATATCATCCTAAATCTCAACAATAAAACGAATATAAAAGACTATCTGGATGGTGTTATATCTGCAGAGAACCTCGTGGTGGATTCAGGCTACGGTTTTGATGTAATTCCAGCATCGAGTGGCTTTGTCAATCTTACTAAATTGGAAGAGTCTCAATACGACAAGTTGATCGATCTATTTGTAAAGTATGATTCTAAATACGATTATATCATCTTTGATACAGGTGCAGGTATCGGTGAAAATGTGATAAAGTTTTCATCTGTATCGGATATGTTGATCGTGATTACCCAGCCAGAACCGACGGCGGTCACAGATGCCTATGCATTTATGAAGGTGGTAAATAAAGAGTTTAATATATCAAGACCATATTTGGTGGTAAACAAAGCCCGAACCAAAGAGGATGGTTTAGGGATATATGAGAATCTTAAAAATGTTCTCAAACGATTTTTAAGTATAGATTTAGAACTACTCGGTGTGATAAGGGATTGTAGAGAGGTTGTTTCTTCGGTAAGGGAGCAGAAACCGATTGCTGAGATAAACTCAGAATCTGTTTATATGAAGGATCTCATTCTTATCAGTAAAAAAATAGTTAATATGCATATTGAGAAGAATCACAACAGCGATATATTTAATATATTCAGGAGGAGCTTATGAGAAGTATACACCAGTATTTGGCAATCCTCTTGGCTTCTATAATTTTTCTAATTTCCTTTACAATTAAATTCATTTTCGATATTATTTCAGTAAGTCTATTCTTAAGAGACTGTGTTATGTTTTTGGGTATATATTGGATAAGTAAGATGATATTATCAAAAGTGGAGACTATCTTTGTTTTAAGTAAGAAGGTGAGTAGTGAATGAGTATTACTATGTATCAGGGTAGCTTAGACAGGGTAGAGCAGGAAGAGATTATAAAGGCATTTCTTCCTAAGATCAAAGCTTGGGTTTTGAGGGTGAGTCATAGGCTACCTGCAAATGTGGATAATGATGATCTCTATTCCGCAGCTTGTATGGGCTTGGTGGAATCCTTGCAGAAATTTGATAAAGGTAGAAGTGTGGACTTTCACACTTATGCTGAGCGCAGGATAAAGGGTGCCATTCTTGATGCGTTAAGGCAGATGGATTTTCTACCGCGAAATGTTAGAACAAAACTGAAGAATTTTGAAGAGAAACTGCAAGAATTAACCACAAAGTTGGGGAGAAAACCGAATTCCGATGAGCTTGTGGAATACACTAACCTTACCTTGGATGAGGTGTTTAATTTTCTCAATCTAATAGAAACAGGTCAGGTTACAAGCTTAGATTCTGCCTTGGATGAGGATGGGGACATCTCCCTTATAGATACTATAAAATCTTTTGTTGAAGGACCTGAGGATACGGTAAGTAAAGAACAGTTGGTGGAAAAGTTGGGTGAAATCATCGAGTCCCTTCCCGAAAAGGAAAGACTTGTCATTACATTATACTATTACGAAGAGCTTACAATGAAGGAGATAGGTGAGGTTTTGAAGATATCTGAGTCGAGGGTATCTCAAATTCACTCTGAAGCTGTTAAAAAATTGAGGAAAAAATTAAAGGGGGTAGTATGAGCATAAAGGTTTTGGTAGTGGATGATTCTGCTTTCATGAGGAAAGCCATTGAAAATATGTTGAAGAAGGAACCAAATATCGAAGTTGTCGGTTTCGCCAGAAATGGCGTGGAAGCTATAGATATGGTTCAAAAATTGAAGCCCGATATCGTTACCCTTGATATAGAGATGCCTCAAATGGATGGTTTGACTGCTTTGAGGAAAATATTGGAGATCGCTCCAATTCCAGTAATCATGGTGAGTTCCCTCACCACTGAAGGTGCAGAGGCTACTCTTAGGGCATTGGAGATAGGTGCTGTTGATTTCATCCCAAAAGATAAGTCTTTTGCAAGTTTGGGTATCATGAAGATCGAGGATCAGTTGATAGAGAAGATAAAAACCTTTGCAGGTAGAAGGATTATAGCAAAGGCTCCAGTTTCAAGACCTCCTGCTGCTCCTACACCTGTGGCACCTACTGCACCCAAGAGAACCGGAGCATTCAATGGCAATAAAAAAGTTGTTGCTATCGGGACATCCACCGGTGGCCCACAATCTCTACAAAGAGTTATACCAAAACTTACAAAAGAGTTAAACAGACCTGTTTTTATAGTTCAGCACATGCCGCCCAACTTTACCAAATCCCTGGCAACACGATTAAACACGATGAGTCAGTTGGAGGTGATAGAGGTTGAAGGTAAGGAGAAGGTGGAACCAAATATAGTTTATATTGCAAAAGGTGGATTTCATCTAAAGATTAAGAAAGTTGGGACGAATTACTATATAGAGACTACTACGGAGCCATCAAATGTTTTGCACATACCCAGCGTGGATGTGATGACTGCATCTGTAGCTGAGAATTTCGGTAGCGATGCCTTGGGTGTCATTATGACGGGTATGGGTAGCGACGGACTTGTTGGCCTTAGAAAGTTAAAGGAAAAAGGTGGTGCTGTAATAGCACAGGATAAAGACTCCTGTGTGGTTTATGGTATGCCCCGTGCAGTGGTGGAAGCTGGTATAGCCGATGAGGTTGTGCCTCTTGATGATATAGCTTCTTACATTATGAAGTACTGCAAATAGACTTTTTAGAGGAGCCTTATGGCGGATATTTTAAGTCAGGAAGAGATCGATGCCCTTTTATCTACCGTAGCCGATACAGGTATAAAGGATGAGATATTCTCTCCTGAGGTTGATTTTGTTCCAAAGAAGATCTCTGTTTACGATTTCAGAAGACCCGACAGGGTGTCAAAAGAGCAGATTAGATCCATCAGGAACCTGCATGATAAATTTGCAAGAAACTTCAGTTCATCACTTTCGAACTTTTTAAGGACAATAACAGATATAAACTTGGTAAGTGTGGATCAGATGACCTATGGTGAGTTTTTGATGTCTCTACCTGATCCCACAAACTTTAATATTATAAGTATGATACCCCTTGATGGTAGTGCAGTACTTGAAATAAACCCATCACTTGTTTTTCCAATAGTTGACAAACTTTTGGGTGGTCCTGGTTTACCGATGTATAAGGTAAGGGAGCTTACTGCCCTCGAACAGCATATAATGGAAAGCGTCATCTACCTTTTACTTAAGGAGCTTGAGGATACATGGAAGCAGGTAATTCCAAACATAAAATTTAGAAAAGAGATCACAGAAAATAGCCCTCAGGTTGTACAGATAGTTGCCCAGAATGAGGTTGTTGTCCTCGTGGTATTTGAAGTGAAGTTTGCCGAGGTTTCTGGAATGATAAACCTTTGTCTTCCAGCGGTTGTGCTCGAACCGATTTTGGGCAAGATCAGTTCACAGGATTGGCTCGTAGGTGCTAAAAAGGCAAAGAGTACTGACTATGTGGATAGAATTTTGGAAATTTTATTAGAGGTAAATATCCCTTTAAGGTTGGAGATAGGTCCTACCTTCCTAACGGTAGGTGACATTTTGGATCTTGTAAGTGGGGATACTATTGTTTTTGAACACAAGGCTGACGAGGATGTGATTTTAAAAGCTAACAATTTGGGGAAGTTTGCCACAGAGATCGGTGTGGTAGGTGTTAAGAAGGGTGCATTGATAAAGAATATAATTGAGGAGAGCGAAGGTGTTGAAACAACTGAAGCCGAGCATTGAGATAAGCAATTTTTCTGAACTTTTGGTGGAGATCTTTAATGGGAGTTTCTCCTCTCTTTTGGGTAAAAGCTTCGATTTTCATGTTGAGGCTGTGAATGAAGGGGAGTTGAATGATATTGCTCTCGAGTATATGGGGCAGACCCTCATAAATCTAAAAGAGAGCTTAAATGGTATAGATGGTGGTATTCTCATAGATACCCTGACGATTACAGGTTTGGCTGATCTTATGCTCATGGGTCCTGGAGATGGGGTATCAGAGCTGAATGATGATCTCAAGGATGCTATTAAGGAGTTGATAAATCAGACTATATCTGGACTTAACATCCCTTTCAATGAGAAATTTAAGAAAAAAGTCGCTTTTGGTGTAATCTCTGTGGATACACTCCTTGATACATCGAGTTATGCTGGGAATATAATAATTTTCGAAATGAGTTCAAAATATAATGGTAAGGATGTAAAGTTTAAGTTATTTTTCTCATCTAAGTTTAAAGAATTGATCATGCCTGAAGATACAGAGGATGATGATTTCGATTTTTCACCAGACATCACAGCAGTAAATCCTATGCCCAAACAGCAGAAGCAATCTGGTGGGAAGAATATCGATCTTTTACTCGATGTGGAGGTTCCTGTGAGTATTAGGATCGGTTCCACCCGAATGTTCCTCAAAGATATAGTGAGTTTGAGCCCCGGAAATATAGTAGAGCTTGATGAATATGCGGAGGAACCTGTAGTTGTAATGGTAAATAATAAACCTATAGCCAAAGGTGAGGTGGTTATCGTGGATGGCTATTTTGGGGTAAGGATCAAAGAGATAATCAGTAAAGAAGAGAGGATAAAAAAACTAAGGGACTAAGAAATTTATATTGACATAATATATTTGTATCAAGTATAATAAAATAAGCACTCAAGAAAGCAGGAGGCATATAAATGGCTTATGAACATGTGATTATTACAGTCGATGATTCATCCACGATGCGCAGGATCATAAAGAATACCCTTCAAAAATTAGGTTTTTCAAATATCTTAGAGGCTGGTAATGGGATAGAGGGTTTGGATGTGTTGGCCAAAAATAAAGTGGATCTCGTCATCACAGACTGGAATATGCCTGAGATGGATGGTCTCACATTTGTAAAAGCTATCAGAGCCAAACCAGAATATAAAGAGCTTCCGATTCTAATGGTTACCACCGAAGCTGCAAAGGAGGATATCCTCACTGCTCTAAGAAGCGGTGTAAATAACTACATCGTAAAACCATTTACACCTGAGACGCTACAGGAGAAAGTTTTTAAGCTTTTAGGACTGTAATATGTACGAAGTAAAAGATCTCTCAGAATTGATAGAGATCGCTAAGAAGATCAATTCTGGCGAATACGAATTGACCACTATCTCTATAGATCCAAATCATGAGCTTTTCGAAGTAGTGCAGTTTTTCAATGAGTCGATTAAAAAGATCACCACCGTCAGAGATGTAGTTGAGGATAGCTACGAGGATCTGCCAGTATTTGAAAAGGTATTGAAAGAGGTAGTCAGGGATACAAAGTCTGCTTCAGAAAAGATCCTTAATCTAACAGATAGTATAAATTTCAATATAAGTGAGATAAAAGATAATATCTCACTCCTCAAGGAGTCTTTAGATAGCGAGGATTTTAGTAAGGCGTTGGGTTTGATTGATCGACTTGTGGATAAATCGATAGAGGGGCAGGATATCGCTTTTGATATGATATCGGCTCTCGAGTTTCAAGATATCACAAAGCAGAAGATCGATAAGCTCTTAAAAGTGGTTAAAGACTTAGAAAAGAGATTAAGTGATCTGATCATAAAGTTTGGACTAAAGCATAACAAGATAGATGTCGATACACTGAATAGATTGGGAGAAAAGGATAGCATTTTAAATGATCAAGATCTTGTTAATCAGTTATTAAAAGAATTCGGCTTATAGGAGGCACCTATGTCCCATGGTGAGATGGATGATTTGATTCAAGATTTTATTTTAGAATCGTCGGAGATAATAGAACAGTTGGATCAAGACCTTGTGGAACTCGAACATAGAAAAAATGACCTCGATCTGTTAAACAAGATCTTCCGTGCTGCCCACACTATAAAAGGTTCCTCTTCATTCTTAGGTTTCGACAAGATGAGTACTGTGACTCACCATGCCGAAGAGATATTAAACAAACTCAGAAAAGGGGAGATGGTTGTTGTTCCTGAGATAATGGATATTCTTCTCGAGTTTGTCGATGTTATCAAAAAGATCTTAGATGATATCAAAAATGGTAGAGACACAATCAATATAGATCAGATCGTAAAAAAATTGAAGTTGGCCAATGAAGGCAAGGTCAATGTAGCACCATCTACTGTTTCAACAGATTCTGATAAGAAACAGCAAAAGGCTGAACATAAGGATGACGGCGAAGGTGCAAATCTCAAAAAAGCAACTAAGGCTATAGAACAAACGATTAGGGTTGATGTATCAAGGCTCGATTCCCTTATGAACTTGGTTGGTGAATTGGTTTTAAGTAGGAACAGGATAGCCCAGATATCTTCCGAACTGGAGAGGAAGTTCGAAGGGGATTATCTTGTTGAGCAGCTTCTCGAGACCACATCTCAAATCGGTCTTATTACCACTGAGCTACAGCTTGCAGTGATGAAGACAAGAATGGTGCCGATTGGAAAGGTATTCAATAAATTCCCCAGAATGATCAGAGATTTGGCGAGGGATCTAAAAAAGGATGTAGACCTTATAATCACCGGTGAGGATACAGAACTTGATAAATCCGTTGTCGAAGAGATCGGCGATCCCCTTGTGCATATGATTAGAAATGCTGTAGATCACGGCATAGAAAGCCCTGAAGAGAGGATGAGAAAGGGGAAACCTGCCAAGGGTAAGGTTCATTTGGCTGCCTACCATGAGGGGAATCACATAGTAATCGAGATCACCGATGACGGTAAGGGGATGGATCCTGAAAAGTTGAAAAAGAAGGCTATCGAAAAGAAGGTGATCACCCCAGATGAAGCCAAAAACATGAGCAGAGATGAGGCTTTTGGGCTTATTTTCAAACCTGGATTTTCCACTGCTGAGAAGGTTACAGGTGTTTCTGGGCGTGGTGTAGGTATGGATGTGGTAAAAACCAATATCGAAAAACTCAACGGTATCATCAGTATCGAATCTGAAGTGGACAAAGGATCTGTTTTTAAACTGAAACTACCACTTACCCTCGCCATTATTCAGGCACTTCTCGTGGATGTATCTGGTGAGGTGTTTGCGATACCACTCGTGTCAGTTATCGAAACGGTTAGGATTAATGAAAACGAAATACACAATTTTGAAGGTAGAGAGGTCTTAAAACTCAGGGATTCAGTGCTATCCCTTGTAAGGCTTGATGATGTTTTTGGACTTGAGGGGTCTTTCTCTCAGGATCTATATGTAGTAGTTGTTGCTTTAGCAGAAAAGAGAATAGGTCTCGTGGTGGATCGCCTTGTAGGGCAGGAGGAGATCGTTATCAAATCACTTGGTGAATACTTGAGTGGAAATGTTGGTATTGCTGGTGCCACTATCATGGGGGATGGTAAGGTGAGGTTGATCCTCGATGTTTCCGGTGTCATGGAGATTGCATCTAAAATGCCAAAGAAGATCAAAAAGCATAAATCTCTAAAGTCAGCGGTGACTTCGAGCGGTAATACTATTAATGCCCTGATAGTGGATGATTCATCAACGGATAGAAAGATCATGAAGAGACTACTTACCTCTTCTGGATGGATAAACTGTATAGAGGTAACAAATCCTCACGATGCGATAACAGCTGCACAGGATCTCAAGATAGATCTTATCATCACCGATATTATGATGCCAGATATAGATGGTTTTGAACTTGCCCGTATATTGAGGGAAAGAGGCTTTGATAAACCTATCATAGGTGTTTCCGGTAGAGGAGAGGCAGCTGCTGGTCAGAAAGCGAAGATTTCGGGACTAAATGCCTTTATGACAAAGCCTATAAACCTCCAGGAGATGTTAAACAAGATCGATGAATTGGTGGGTGCAAATAGGTAGATTAATTGCGATTGCACTGATTTTGTTACCTGTTTTTGACTTGTATGCATATATCTATGTTTACGAAGTGACCACGGCAGATAGGAGATTTCAAACCGCTTCGAAGTTGTCTCCTGATACATTTTTATTGAGCAATGGTGGAAAGGACCTCATTAAAGAGTTAAAGGTTGTGAAGGTTTATGCCGATAATGATTTTAAGAAGGCACTGAAAGAATTTAAATTAGAAAGTGAGAATGTCAATGTACTGTTGCCCAAGAAAGCTCCTGATGATAGGTCTGCTAATCCTTATATATGGTGGAGGTAATCTTTTTGCTTACGAAAGAGGGAGATATTCTGTATTAGCAGAAAAGGTTGATAGTGGTATAAAAACAGAGTTTATTGTTCACAGTAGTTCCGAAATAGATGCCAAAGAGGAGGTAAGTTTAAACGGCTGGAAGGTTTTAAGTGTAAAAAGATTAAGTTCTAATAGTCAAAATGAGACCAAACTTGCTTTGCTTGAAAAAGATGATAAGAGTTTGGAAAAAGTTAAGAAAATAGAACAGGATAGTGTCAAAAAAACTGCACCTTCCCAAAAAGCGAAAAAATATTCTCAGCAGGTATATAAGAAGTCTAAAGTTAAACCAACATCTAAATCAAAAGCAAAGTCTATTAATAAGCAAGTTAGTTATTGTAATCAGGTAAATATTTTTATAGGTCAACCTGCATCATTGGATAACGGTAGTGAACAGATGGATATAAATGGTCTAAAAACTGTTATCTCTGAGAGATTTAATATCCCAGAGCAGAGTATCAAATTGGAGATAAAGAAGGTTAAGAATTGATGAAAAGGGATATCTTTGAGGATATAGAAGAACTAAGTTTTAAAGATTTTGTGGAGATGGATATCTCCACATTTTATGATTACATTGCACATATCATGGGGGATCTCAATTTTAGCTTTCATAGAGCAATCAGGGATGTGCAGGATTACAGGAGAATAGAGGTTTGGAAACATCAGAAAAACTTGGATGATTATGCCCTTGTATGGGTAGAAATTGTAAAACCTGGAAACGATGTAACGAGAGATATATCTTACGAAGTGCTTAGAACTTTGAATGATCTAAACATGCTCAAACTCTTCTTCTTCACGAATGGTGGTATAGATGATTCCAGCAGGGATGTTTTAGAGGATAAAGGGCACTTTATATTTACCCCTGATAATATAATTGAAACCCTCATTGCCATCAAAAAGAAGACCGAACTTGTGGTGAAACCCAAGATAAAAAGGAAAAAGCCCAAAACACCTTCAGGTTTTGTTTTGATAAAAAATTTCTTAAAGGAAAATAAACCCAAAGAGCAGAAAACAACGGTTCCAATAAAACTTATTCCTGAGTTTCGGGATAAACTCGTGGTACAATTTGAACCAATTTTTGAATTAGTTAAATCAATTGATGATATTAATGATATTGACGCTGAAGTTAGAAAGAAATTGAAAGCCTATCAATTTGCATTGCTAACAGATCTCCTTAATATCTCATCCCTCGAATTTGAAGAACCTTTCGGTTGGATGAAAGAGGATTTTTTTTATATGATTCAAAATCTTGTTTTATATCTTGGAGCCCTTGCAGAGTATGAACTTGAAGAGGATATGAACAAGTACCTTGATGAATTCAACAACAGAAAAAACAACCTCTTTAAGTATGAACAGATCCTTGAAGAAATGAAAAAGAAAAATATAGAGCAGTTAGATCAGATTACGAAGCAACTTAAGAAGTTGTCTGTGATAGTTATAGTTGTTTCTATAGTAGCATTGATAATTGTTTTTTTTACAAAATAGTTCAAATACGAATTGAATTTTTTTAAGGTTTGTATTAGAATTATAATTAACAAAAAAGCGGAGAGCAGATGGATTATACTTTATTATTAAATGCCATCGATAGCATAATAGTTGAGATAGATGAAAATTATAAGATAAAATATATCAATGCTCCCGTTAAAACCCTCACAGGAAAAACTCCAGAAAAACACATAAACAAGAAGTGTTTTAGTGTTCTATTCGGTCTCAGCGAGCCTTGTCCAAATTGTCAGATCGAAAATATCAAGAATAATAAGATCCCCATAAATATTATTCATGATGCGATTACCCATAGGGGATTTAGAAGGATCTATTCAGCAAAGTTTGAAAAAGTGGAAAATGGTTCCTTTGTAGAGATCATTACAGATATCACTGAGAATAAAAAGCTTGTAGATACCATGACCCACCAAACTAAGGAACTCAAAGCCAAAAATGTAATGCTAAATCTCCAAAAGAAAGAGATCGAGAAAAAGCAGTACTTTATGGAAAAGGTTCTAAACAGTACCAACGAAGGGATCCTTGTAGTAAACGAAAACTTTGATGTGGTCTTTTCCAACTATGTTACCAAAGAGATTTTCGATATAAAAGACTCAGATTTGAAAGATAAAAAATGTTTTCATATTTACGGATTTGATGGTCAATGCCCTGATTGCCCCTACACAAATAAATCTACATCAAAGAGTTCGAGGAAGACTAATGGAAAGAGTTTGTCTGTTCACTTTAATAAGTTTGAAAATTTCATGGTGGAAAGCATCAGGGATGTTACAAAAGAGGTCTATCTCATAGATGAGATCAAGAAACAGCAGAAAGAGCTTGAGGAGAAACAGAGGCAGATGTCTCTGTTGAATGCTGATCTGCTGAAGATGAATGAGAAATTGCAACATGCTCAGAAGACCATAGATGATGAATTAAGGCAAGTGGGTGAGATTCAGGCGAGTTTATTACCATCTTCTCTACCAGATTTGGAAGGTTATGAGTTTGGCTCACTTTATATCCCTGCGGAGCATGCAGGGGGGGATTATTACGATTGTATAGAAATGAGCAATGGCTATTGGGGATTTGCCGTTGCTGATGTTTCAGGTCATGGGACACCTGCTGCGGTCATCATGGCGATCACAAGGGCTATCATGCGATCTTACACCTACGATGTTATAAATGCAAGTGAAGCTATCTCGATGGTCAATGAGATTCTCTGTAGCAATATCTATACAAACGATTTTGTTACGATGCTTTATGTTGTTATGAATTCTGCAACAGGGGAGTGTAATTTTGCCAGTGCGGGACATAACCCATTGCTTTTATTTGAAAAAGATAATATGATGGTAAAAAAACTAACGGTTGGCGGGATGTTCTTAGGGGTTTTTGATGATGTGGAGTATGAGAGTGGTTCATTTAATTTAAAGGATGGAGATATAGCTTTCATGTACACCGATGGGTTGGTGGAGGCGATGAATCCCGAAGATGAGCTATATGGGTATGATCGGCTTATCTCAAAAATTATCATGTTTAATGAGTTGTCTTGTCAGGAGATCGTGGATAATATTATGGCAGATGTAAAAGAGTTTTGCAGAGGAAGAAAGTTTAACGACGATATAACTATACTTGTTATAAAGAAAAAGGGGGTATAAATGTTTGATGTAAAAGAAGTAGGTGGAGTTACTGTTGTATATTTGAAAGGTGAGGTAAATGCACAATCAGGTTTAGAACTCAAAAATAAGGTTCTTGATATCTTTAAAAAGGTGGGGACAGTTGTTTTATCTTTCAAGGGTGTTATGTATATGAATAGCTCTGGGTTGAGGGAGATCATAGATCTTCTCAAGAGAAGTAAGAAGGAGAACAAGAATTTAAGATTGTGTGATATGTCCAATGATATAAAGGAGATGTTTGCTTTTACAGGGTTGGATAAGGTGTTTAAGATTTATAGTGATGAATCTCAAGCATTAAAAGGGTAGAGTTATGAATGTCTTTTTAGATAAAGATAAGAAGGTTTTATCCGTTAAATTGCCCCATGATTTGGATGTAAAAGATTTCAAAGAAGCAAAGGACGAGATAAACAAACATGCCGATATCAGAGAGATAAGACTGGATTTCAAAGATGTTCCATACCTTCAAAGTAAATTGATAGCCGAACTTTTGGGGATAAAGAAGGTTGCCATATCTAAAAATTTAAAACTTGTGCTTACCAATATTCAGGAAGGGGTTCAGCAGGTACTCGAAATATCCAATCTACTGGATCATTTTACTTTGGATAGGGATTTTAGCAGTTATTCCCCCCATGAATTGAGTTATCTCATCTTGGATCCCGAGATGAACGAGGCGATAATAGAGTTTATCGTTGCAAATTTTAATGATGAATATGCAAGTTTGGTAAAAGAGTTCTTTGCTTCTGATGACCCTATATTGATAGAATCTGCTATCCTTATAGTAGGGAAATCCCACAACTACGACTATGTGGATGTGGTAAAGGGGTGTTTGGATAGCCCATATCCAAATGTGGTGAGATCTGCTATTCTCGTTTTGGGCTGGTTTGGAGAGGATGATTGTAAGGAGAGGATATACTCATTCTTAGAAGATGAACATATCGATGTGGCCGAGGCTGCTGCAGCCACAATAGCTCTTTTGGCGGATGAAAACGATTCTATAGCCATCAAAGAGTATTTAAATAGCTCAGATGAAAGATTAAGAAAGATAGCAATCCAAGCTTTGAGCCTGATAAATGATGATTTTGCTTACAAGTTTCTTATAGAACATCTCAAAAAAGAGGAGAATGAACTGCTTAGGGCACAGCTTGCAAAGGCGATCTCCTATTTTAATAAGCCAGAGGTTGCCGATATCCTTTTGAATATGCTCAAAGAGGGATCTATAAAGATAAGAGAAGCTGCTGCATCATCTCTGATCAGGATAAAGGCAACAGACAAGATCGATCAGATCATGGATCTTGTACATGATAAGGATGTTTGGGTTGCTTATTTTGCTGTAAAGGCAATTGGTGCATTGTGTAAAGAGGCAAGGTGCAGTGATCAGCTTGTGAAGCTATACCCTACGGTTGATACACAGGTAAGAATTGCCATCATCGAGGCTTTAGGTAATATTGGCAACGATGTGTCCGAATTTCTTTTCCAACTTATGGATGATACAAATGAAGATATCAGAAAGGAGGCTCTCAATTCGATATCGCTATTGAATAGGGATATGGCAATAGAATCGGCATACAACTGCCTCAAGGATAGCAGTTGGGTGGTGAGATTCAAGGCTGTAGAGATATTGGAAGAATTAAAACCAGAAGGCTTCCTGGATAAGCTACGAACCCATGCCAAATCGGAAACAAATAGATATGTAAAGGAAAAAATATATTCAGTAGTGGGTGAGCTATGATTACTTCAGCTACAATCAAGATGAAGGATGAGGAGTTTGCAGAGCTTGCGGATATCATATACAAAAATGCAGGTATTACTTTCACTATAAACAAGAAGTACCTGCTGGAGAATAGGCTTACCAAGAGGTTAAATGAACTAAACTTTACCTCTTATAAAGATTACATCTACTATCTTAAATACGATCTCAAGAGAAGGGACGAACTTAAGGTTTTGATGAATCTGGTTACGATCAATGAAACATACTTTCTAAGGGAAAGGGCTCAAATGGATCACATGATAAAAAAAGTGATCCCAGAAATGGCTACAAAAGGGAAAAGAAGTTTTAAGATCTGGTCTGCTGCATGTTCCTCAGGCGAAGAGCCTTATTCCATTGCCATGCTCCTCAATGAAGAGGGGATGTACGGAAAATATAATATCGAGATCTACGGAACAGATATCAACACAGAGGTTATTGCGATTGCTGAAAAAGGATTATACCGTTCTGTATCATTCAGGGGAGTTCCACCATCGATTATAGATAAATATTTTACCAAAACAGGGCTCGATTTCACTCTGAAGCCTGAGATAAAGTCAAAGGTGAAGTTTTTTCAAGCAAATCTTATGGAGAGTTTGGCGGCAAGTAAGATCGGTATGGCCGATTTTATATTCTGTAGGAATGTGCTTATATATTTCGATGTTGAAGCAAAGAAAAAAGTGGTCGATATATTCTATAAGACATTAAATATTGGTGGTCATCTATACTTGGGGCATTCTGAAACCCTCAGTAAGATAGATGATAGGTTTAAGATGGTAAACTTTGGTACGGGCATAGCCTATGTAAAATAGGAGCTTTTTATGGGGTAGGTCCTGTAGATCTACAGAATGTTATCGGAAAGATAAGCTATGTGGAAAAGGTTCAGGATGTGCAGGATCGATCTGTTGACAATAAAGTGGTAGTAGTCTCTCAGGAGTTTAAGGAGCAGGCAGACAACAAATTGGAAGAGGTAGAAGAGGTAAAGAAGGGTGAAATGGTCGTAATTGATGATAAGAGAAGGCAGGAGCAGGAGAAAAAAAAGGGTAATGATCAACGCAAAAGAAAACCAGAAATCGTAAAAGCTCCTGAGGAAGAAGAGGGGAAAATAATAGATCTAAAGGGGTAATCTATGGCTATCGTAAAATTAAAGATCATCTTTGATGATAATGTGGTAAGGGCTTATGGGAACATCGTTTCAAAGGACCCTCTAAAACTCAATGTTAGATTACCATCCACTCTTCCTTTCAACGAAGCCATCCTCACACAGATAAACTTTTTTGAATCGGGTCAAAATAAGATCTACGAGGTAAAACCCCTAAGGTACAATGGTACCACGCTGGATTTGGCTGTAATTAAAGAGCTTCCTGCCAAAACCGATAGATCCCATTACAGAATAGGGTATAGCGGCTATTTCCGTATCAAGAAGATCACGGGTGATCTTACGATGTATTACCAGCAGGTTAAAAATTTAAATGACAATATTAAAAATTCCCTCTCATACAAAATTAAGAGTGTTATAAGCAAAGAGATTCCACAGATGCAGTATGTTTTATGGTATCTTTTTGAATTGGACAACAAGATCGATGAGATCCTTGAGATCTTAAAAGAACAGAAAGATATGTATGCCGATTTTATGAAGGTGAAAACTATAGACATTAGTGGTGGTGGTTTTAGTTTCTTTTCGGTGGATAAGAATTTTAATGTTGATGATATATTATTTGTTGATGGATTGATAGATGATGGATCCACAAAGATAAAGTTTGCCAGCATATCCCGTGTTGTGTCAAGACATGAGACTAAAAAAGGTGTCATTTGCGGAACTGTTTTTGAAGAGATCGACAACGAGATTAGAGAAAATATAGTAAAATATGTATTTGACAAAGATAGGGAGATGCTCAAAGAAGCCAAGATGTTATGAATCTGACACCGTTTTTGATAATACTTTTTGTTTTAAATTTCCTGATGCTTTTTTTAATAGCGTACCTTTTTTTGAAGATTAAATCTATTCAGCGTAAATTGGTAAATGTGTCTTATGAAGATGTTAAATTGATCACCGACACATTGAAAGATCTCGTGGTGGAGTCTGAGAAGGTATCAGAAAAGTTGGACATATCTATAAAGGAGAAAGAGGCTATTCTCGAGGATTTGGTGGATCTCATAGATGCAAAATTAAAAAGATTGGAGCAGGTAAATAGCTCAAATTCGTATAATTTATCTGGCACAGATATAGTTGAAGATAACATAACTCTAACTTATACTCAACCACAACAGAATAGTCAGATGAAAAACTTTGATCTATCTGGTATGAGTTTGAGGGAGAAGGTGATCTACCTAAGCCAAAACGGTTTATCACCTGTGGATGTGGCAAAAAGGCTGGGTATATCTGTGACAGAGGTCAATTTAGTATTAAAACATGGTAGATGATAGACGGTGTAAGGCTTCAGGATCTCATCAGGTTTTCCCTTGATCCCAATTCTATCGAAATAAAGCAGGGTGAAAAGCTACCCATCTCAATAGTAAAACCATTGGAAAATGGTCTGTTTTTGGTGAATATAAAAGGTAAACTGTTTACCGCATCTTTTCAATCTCTTCCTCAGGTGGGTAGATTCATGGCTGAGGTGGTTAAGACAGATCCTGTTTTGGAGTTGAAACTTTTGACGAAGGAAGGGGATGTCCAGTCTGATACCCTAAAATTCAAAGGTGAGCTTTTGAAGTTTGATAGGAAGGTTATCGTTGAACTTTTGGATAAGTTTGGTTTCAAAATAGATCCAAAAGAGGTATCCCCCGAACAGATTAAAAAGATGATCAAGGATAGTGGGATTTTTTTTGAGAATAGGATGGCAAATGGAGTAGATTTAAAGGATGATGTGAAGTTTAATCTATTTCAAAAAGGGGAAGGTGACTCTGCATCTCAAATAAGCAAACTACAGATCATTACATTGCTTGCAGGGCTTGAAGCCTATTTACCAATAAAAAGTGAAGATTCAGATTTGGATGACATCGAGATATTCATAAGGAAAGATACAAGGACAGGGATAGTGATAAAAACACATTTCAGTAAAATAGGGGATACGCTGATCTATATCCGGGATACGGGGTATAATCTGATCGAGTGTGTGGTGAAATCTGAGGTGGATATCTCGGAAGAGTTAAAAGATGTGAAGATAGATGGGGTAAGGATAACATGGAAAAAGTTGGACTCAAAAGAGTATCAAGATATAAATCCCGTAAAGGATGCTTTAGAACAGATTGGCGGTTTTGAGATATTAGCTTAAAGGATGGTGTAGATGATCTATAAAAATCTTAAGATATTAGACAATGTGTATGGTGGATACGGTTTGGGGAGACTTGAAACGGGTAAGGTGGTATTTGTGCCTTTTGCTGTTAAAGATGATGTTGTAGATATCAAAATTAAGGATGAGAAGAAGAGTTTTGCCTATGCAGAAATTTTACAGATAACAAAAAGCTCCCCTTATCGAAGAGATGGGTTCTGTAGGTATATTGGCGAGTGTGGTGGATGTAGTTTCGGGTTTTTGGATGATCAATTCGAGTTGGATGTAAAAAAGAGTATTGTTGATAATTGCTTTAGAAATTTTGAAGGGTTCAAAATTGATAGCTATATAAGGATTGCGAGATTGGATTATCGTGTACGATGCAGGATGAAAGTCGATAAGGGTGGTCTTTTTTATAAAAAGTTCAATTCTAATGAACTTGTTTTCATAGAAAACTGTCCAATACTAAAAAAAGGGTTGTTTGGAAAACTATCCGATTTGGCGGAGTATTATAAAGATATTTTAGCAGATATTTCTATTATCGAAAATGAGAAAGGGGAAGAGTTGATCTTTTTGGATGAAGAAATTCCGTTGAGTGATTATAAATACAATCTCAAGTCTAAATCAGGCTTAAAAGGGCTTAAAAATATAGAATTCGATATAAATGGGTTCAGAATCCCTGCAGGATATACCACATTTTTTCAGACGAATAGGTTTTTGTTTAGTGATTTTCAAAAATTGCTGATAGATGAACTTGAAGAATTTGATACTGTCCTTGAACTCTATTGTGGCAGTGGATTTTTTACTATTCCTCTATCTCACAAGGTAAGAAAGGTTATAGCGGTAGACAACAATCAGGAGTCGCTTAATCTTTTGAGACTGTATGCGAATGATCGTGTAGAGGTAGTAAAATCGGATCTACAAAAAAATATGCCCCATTTTAAAGGGAGATTTGACGCTGTGTTGGTAGATCCCGATAGACACGGGCTTTCTAAAAAGGTAATTCAGTTGATTTGGGATAAGAGACCCGAAAAGATCGTTTATGTATCCTGTAATCCCCAAACAATGGCAAGGGATCTAAAACATTTTTTAGGCAAATATAATTTGGAAAAGTTTACAATAATAGATCAATTTTATAAAACCTATCATATAGAGTCTGTTGCAGTACTTGTGAGGAGGTAGGGTATGGAATATGTAGTTGTTGCCTTAGTAGTGATCAACTTAGTACTAACGATGATTTTGTTTAAAAAGATTGGTGAGATACGGGTTTCAGATATTGTTCAAAAGTTGGGGGAATTCGAAAAAAGTATAACTATCGTAAATAGCATTGTGAAGGATGAAATGGTGCAGTCTAAGAATGAATTAAGGGGTATGTTGCAGGATCAGAGGAGGGAGTTGTCTGATAACTTTCAACAGTTTACCGATGTATCAGCCCAGAGGATTGTCGACCTTTCCACTGTTCAAAAAGAGCAGTTGGATAATTTCGGTAGAATTTTGTCTGATTTTCTTTCAAAGATAAACGAAAACTTAGATAGTATCAAGATGATGCTGGATAATAGTTTAAAGTTGTCAAGGGAGGAGTTGACTGCTCATCTTAAGGGTATAGTGGATAGCAATGCCAAAATTATGGGGGAACTTGGTCAGATACAGAAACAGCAGTTGGAGCAGGTTTCGGCTAACCTTTTGCAGCTATCTGAGAATCTAAATGGTAAATTTGATAAACTAAGATCTGCTGTGGATGAAAGACTCGAGAAGATCAGGGAAGATAATGCGAAACAGCTCGAGCAGATGAGAATGACGGTGGATGAGAAATTGCAAGGCACCCTCGAGAAGAGATTGGGGGAATCTTTTAAACTTGTCAGTGAAAGACTTGAGCAGGTTTATAAGGGGCTTGGTGAGATGCAGAGTCTTGCAAATGGTGTAGGGGATTTGAAAAAAGTTCTTTCCAATGTGAAATCGAGGGGTATCTTGGGTGAGATTCAATTGGAGCAGATGCTGGAGCAGGTTTTAATGCCAGAGCAGTACTACAAGAATATTTCCACCAAGGGTAATAATGAAAAGGTGGAGTTTGCCATAAGATTACCGGGTAAAGATGGTGAAAAGGAACTACTTTTACCTATTGATGCAAAGTTTCCAATGGAAGACTATGCAAAACTGCTCGATGCTTACGATTTGGGTGATGCGAATGCTATCGATATCGCTTCAAAACAACTCGAGGCAAGGATAAAAAGTGCCGCAAAAGATATCTGCGAAAAATATATCAATCCCCCCACAACCACAGATTTTGCTGTGATGTATCTTCCTGTGGAGGGGCTTTTTGCTGAGGTAGTGAGAAAATCTGGGTTATTGGATTATATTCAGAGGGAATACAAGGTGGTAATCGCCGGTCCTACCACATTGTGGGCGGTACTTAACAGTCTGCAGATGGGATTTAGGACTTTAGCCATTAGTGAGAGGACAAGCGAAGTATGGCAATTGTTGGGAGCTGTTAAAACAGAATGGTCTAAATATGGTGAAATCTTAGAGCAGGTTAAAAAGAAATTGGAACAGGCTACAGATACAATAGATAAGGCAAAAACAAGGGTGAATGTGGTTGGTAGGAAATTAAAAGGTATAGAGCAGTTGTCGATAGAAGATTCAAAGCGGATCTTAGAACTTGAAGATTTTGATGAATAACTCTGTAAACTTTTTTAATTGAAAACAATCTCTAAGTGTGGTAATAAATAAAAAATTTAGCGGAGGTAAACTATGGATTGTATCTTTTGTAGGATCATATCTGGAGAGATCCCTTCATCAAAAGTTTACGAAGATGATGATTTTATAGCAATTTTAGATATAAGACCCGTGAATCATGGGCATACCCTGGTAATCCCAAAAAAACATTTTGTTAATATCTTTGATACAGACGAGGATATTGCAAAGAAGATCTACCCTGTTCTCATCAAGGTTTCAAAAGGGATCAAAGAGGGGTTGTCTGCTGATGGTGTAAACATCATTCAGAATAATGAAAAATATGCAGGACAAGAGGTCTTTCATTCCCATATCCATATTATTCCAAGATTTAAGGATGATAGCTTGAAGTTTACTCCAAGAAGTTTAACTTACAAGGATGATGAAGAGAAGAATGCAGTAGTAATTAAAATCAGAGAAAAAATTAGATAGGTGGTATTGTGAAAAAGTTAATAGTTGTCGCTATTGTTTTAGTGGCTGTTTTTTTCGGATTGAAGTATGTTGGTTTTGATGTGCAAGGCTATTTTAAGAAAGTGACCTCTAAAAAAGAGGAGGTCAACCTCGATAAATCTCCCCAAACAACCCCGATTGTAAGGCCTTCTGAACAGATCTTAAGTGTGCAGGAATCTTTTGAAAAGGTTGCAGAAGCCACACTTCCATCCGTTGTAAATATTTACACAGAGCAGAGGGTAAAGGTTAATCCTCGTTTTGATTTCCCATTTGGTGATAATCCTTTGTTTAGGGATTTTTTCAGAGATTTTTTTGGAACTCCAAAGCAAAGGGAGTATAAAAGTACAAGTTTGGGTTCGGGATTTATAATTACTGAAAATGGTTATATAGTAACCAACGATCATGTTATCAAAAATGCCGACTCTATCAGTGTTAAGATGTCTGATAAAAGGACATTTAAGGCTACACTGGTGGGATCAGACCCAAAAACCGATGTGGCAGTAATAAAGATCGATGCCAAAGATCTAAAACCATTGAAGTTCGGTGATAGTTCTGCCCTAAAAATAGGTCAATGGGCAATAGCTGTGGGTAATCCCTTTGGATTGAATGGTACCCTTACTGTGGGTGTTATCAGTGCCAAAGGCAGAAGTGGATTGGGTATCGAGACATACGAGGATTTCATACAAACTGATGCTTCCATCAATCCCGGAAACTCTGGTGGTCCTCTTCTGAATATTTATGGTGAGGTGATCGGTATAAATACCGCAATTATCGCATCAGGACAGGGGATAGGTTTTGCAATTCCAGCCAATATGGCAAAGCCGATCATCGAGCAGATCATCAATAAGGGTAAGGTGGAGAGAAGTTGGATGGGCGTAGGTATCCAGGATATGACTCCAGAGTTGGCAAAGTCTATGGGTATCAAGATCGATCATGGTGTAGTGGTAAATAAAGTATATCCAAATTCCCCTGCCCAAAAGGCTGGATTGAAGGAAGGTGATGTGATTCTAAAATGCAACAATGAAACGATAACTACATCTTCTGAACTTCAAAAGGTGGTGATGAACTCTAAGGTTGGTTCCGAATTGAAACTCACCATTCTAAGAGATGGAAAAGAGATGACGGTGAAGGTTATCACTGAAAAGATGCCTGATGATGAGGTTGTATCGAAAGAGTCCCAGCAGCAGATAAAGGATGAAAGGTTGGGTATTACGGTGAGAAATATGACCGCTGACGACATGGACAACTTTAATCACAAGAATGGTGTAATCATAGTAGAAGTGGCAAATGGATCTCTTGCTGAGACTGTAGGACTTGTTGAAGGTGATTTAATAATCTCAGTCAATAAGAGACCTATCAAGAATATAAAAGAGTTTTCTGTGGTGATGAAGTCATTTGCAAAAGGTGCTATTATAAATCTTATGGTGGAGAGGGAAGGGGATACATTCTTTGTTGCTATGAGGCTTAACTAATACGATATTTTAGTGGTGGGGCTATCCCCACCATTATTTCTTTTTTTCTGTTTTGAGTAATTTCTAAAACTATAAGTAATCAGATCCTTATCTTCAGTCAGATGCAAAACAAATGGGTTGTTGCGGAAGGGGAACTCAAATCTTAAATCTGCAATAGCGTATTCCGTTTTACCGTTTTCATTTTTTACCATCATATAGGGGTATTTTAAAAACCATTTGAATATCTTGAGATCACAGTGTTCTTCAAGAAGAATGAAAGCTTTTTGATCCAATTTTTTGTAATAAAACTTTTTTTCGGGGGAATAAGATATATACATCACATTCTGATCACCTCTATCTTCGATCACCTTCCAAAAAATAGGTGAGAGGGGTGCTGTAGTTATGGTGATATTTTTATTGTTGAGGCTAAGTTCGTAAAAGTTTTTGATGGCAAATGATGTTAACGGGTATGCGAATATCAAGATGAAAGACGCTATCTGAATCGATCTTTTGGCATTACGGCTTATAAAGTAGATAATGATCAGTATTATAAGATAAATAGGATCTATGATGAACATTGCATCAAGTCCAACCCTTTTATCACTGAAGGGTAGAAAGATCTGAGTGCCGTAGTTTGTCATTACATCGAGGAATATATGTATGAGGATAAGGATATAAAAGTTTCTTAACAATTTTTCATCGTGGTATTTTATCATCTTGGTAATGAGATACAGTATGATGGCTAAAATAAAGCCACCTATGAATGAATGGGTAAACCCTCTATGGTGAAGGATATAAAGGAAAGGATTACCAAAAGAACCAACAAAATTATCGATGTCGGGACTCATACTCACAAGACCGAATATGAGGGTAGTTTTAATATCCCTCTTTTCCGTTAAAAAGTTTTTTGCGACTATTCCTGAGCAGAAATGGGTTATGGGATCCATATAAAAGAAGGAGGGGAACACCCCTCCTAAAACCTTTAATCTTTTGTAAACCCTATGGTTTTAAACCCTTTTTTGGAGTAGAGTCTCATTACGACATACTTACCTTTTTCTATCTTGTTGTAAACCGTATAGAATTCATCTTCACTGTTTATCACTTGGTTATTCACACTTAAGATTATCTCACCTTTTCTTATTCCAGCTCTAAAGGCATTTGAGGTAGGTTTTATCTCTGATACTTTCACTCCGTAGTCTATCTTGAGATTTCGTTTTTCATCATCCGTCAGCGATGTTACTACTATCGGTTGATCGGCAAGCTCTTCTTGGGTGAGATCTTTTCTTTCTGAGAGTTTTACATTGATATTTTTCTTTTCTATCTTACCATCTATACTCACCCTTACGATTTCTATATTCACCACTTTACCAGGAGTTTGATTTCCGATGTAATTTACCACATCTTTTGGAGTTTTCATCGGCTTACCATCTATGGATAGTATGATATCTCCTACCTTTATCCCTGCTAAATCTGCTGGCTCACCCTGTAATACACCATTGATTATAACCCCATGTTCGATATTGAGATTAAGCTCTTTGATCATCTCTGGGGATATCTCCTGAAGGTTTTGTACACCTAAGAAGCCCCTCTTTACTACACCTTTCTTAAGTTGAGGAAGGATATTCTTAAGGGTGTTTACAGGTACGGCAAAGCCCAAACCCTGTCCAGATGCTATTATAGCTGTATTTATTCCTATTACTTCACCTTTGAGATTTACGAGAGGTCCACCTGAGTTTCCAGGATTGATGGATGCATCAGTTTGTAAGAAGTTGTCGTATGGACCTTCACCCAAATCTCTACCTTTTGCGCTAATTATTCCAGCAGTGTATGATGATTCAAGACCAAATGGGTTTCCTATGGCTACCACCCACTCACCTACCTCTAAACTATCTGAATCCCCCAATTTCAATGGCTTAAGTTGTACATTTTCAACATCGATTTTTAGTAATGCTAAATCTGTGAGGGGATCTCTACCTACTTTTTTTGCTTTGTACTCTTTTCCGTTGTGGAGTTTTACATTGATCTCATCTGCCTTTTCTACAACATGATTGTTGGTAACGATATATCCATCCGCAGAAATTATGAAGCCAGAACCGAGAGCTTTTGACTTATACTCTTGATACTGCTCAGGCCCTTTGAAAAAATCGAAATCTCCAAATGGGTTAAATCCAAAAGGGAAGTTGAAGTTGGGTATCTTTTTTTTGATTGTTTGTGTGGTATTGATGTTTACTACGCTTTCTTTGGTGATTTTCACCACTTCAGTAATGTTTGGTAAATTAGTGGCAAAGGCGAAACTTGTAAACATCAAAATAGCAACAATGAACAGTTGAACCTTCAGAAACCTCTTCATACTCATTCCTCCAGAATTATTTTTTATCCTTGTTTGTAATGTATGTTAAAAATTTTTCCATCTCTTCGTGGGGTATAGTTCCGATGATTGTATACTGTATGTTGTCTATTTTTTTGGAAAAAAGATAGTTACCATACAAAATTGTCTTAGTTGTTTGAACATCGTTCTCATTTTTCCTAACGAAGAGTGAAAATTTGTTGAGTCCATCATTAAATATATAATGAATTGTTCCATCTTCAAGTTTTTTTATCAGTTTCCCTTGAAAACCCTTGTAGCTCAGAGGCTCTTTTTCTAAGCTTACCTCTTTAGTTTCCTTTTTGGTTGGTTGAATTTCTGGTATCCTATCCGAATACCCGTAGGCATAGATCAGTTTGCTGTTGGTATCATATACCTCTCTGCGGACAATAAGAGTGCCAAATGTATTGATGATTTGTGGAAATCTGTCTTTATTTATGGGAATAAGTTCGTATTGGGTGATCTGTTTGTTATCCTGCTTAAACCCTTCTTTCACTTTGATATTGTAGTAATCTTTCGATATGGAATTTATGTCGATGAAAGGTTCTCTGATCATTTTTGCGATAAATTTGATGCGGTTGTCGGTATTTACATCATCGAGGGAGTTGAAATTTAAAGTGATATAAGAATTGGGATTTACGGCAATTTTAACGAAAAATGTCTCTGCATAAACCAATATTGCAGAGATTAGGAAGAACAGGTTGGTTAGTAAAAATTTTCCCATAATTAATGTTATCGCCTCTGACTGTAAGCAACATTAACTACTGTAGAGTTGTAAGATTTTTCGAGATGTTCAAAGACCATCCTCTCCTCTTCTTTGAAGGTGTAATCATTTTTGTTTTGCTTGATCTGTTTTGATATAAGAATAGCTGATAATGCTAAAATAATTAGTGCTATCTTGTAAAAGTAATTCCCTGTTTTTTTTCTGTAAGTTGGTTGTTTTTCCGTTTTTATTTTAGACATTATCTTCTTTGATAGATCGATATTTTTTAAATTTGTATGGTTGGCAAAGCTCTCTTTGATACTTGTTTTGAGTTTAGACATATTTGATAAATATATCTTGCAGTCTTCACAAGAGGTAATGTGGCTTAAAAGAGCAAGCTCATTCTCATTACTTATCTCGTTATCAATGAATTCGTGGATGAGCTTACGATACTTTGTACAATCCATCTGCCAACCCCTGTCTTATTAGTCTTTCTTTTATGATCTGCCTTGCGTTAAACAATCTCGATCTCACCGTACCGATAGGAATATTCAGCATCTCTGCAATCTCTTCGTAGCTCATATCTTCCACTTCCCTGAGTATGATTACCGTTCTCAGTTTTGATGGTAGAGAATCTACATATCTTCTCACATATTTTCTTAGTTCTTCGTCCAAAAGCTCTTTTTCTGGATTCTTTTCATCTGTGATAGTATTGAAGAAATAGTCATCTTCTTCTTGCTCCTCGTCATACATATCTACATATCGTTTGTTTCTTTCTAATTTCATAAGGGATTCATTTATGGCTATTCTCTTTAGCCATGGGTAAAATTGCTCTTTGTTTCTCAAATTTGGCAAACTTTCGTAGGCTTTTAAAAATGCCTCCTGCACTATATCTTGGGCGAAGTCTTCGTCTTTCACTATATTGAACACTGTAGCATAAAGTTGCTTCTGATATTTCAATATTAGCAGTTCGTATGCTGTGGTGTTACCTTTTACAATCTCATCTACCAAGATCTGATCACTCATACTCATCTCCATGATTTTATGATAGAAACTTTTAAAAAAAGTTCAAGATTATTTTGAAATGTCCGAATATAATTCTATTAGTATCTTTACATTCTTTGTGTTATAATGTATATAAACCCATAGGGAATATTGATAGGGGTGCGGTATGCGTAGGATTGCAATTGAAAAAATCTTGCTGTTTTTTATTTTGATCAATGGATTTTTGGCGGCTGCTTTTGGTATTTATGATATTTATCTATTGAGTTTGATTGAAGATGCTGGTAAAGAGCAGTTTTCATCTATAGTATCTCAACTGAAATTTATGAATTACCTTATAGTATTTTCCGTGCCTTTTGCCCTTGGGATAACATATTTTGTTGTTTATAAGTCACTATTGGGCAGGATGGATAAATTGAATGAGCAATTGTCGAAAGCAGCAAAGGGGGATTTCTCTGTAAGATTAGATGATTGTCCTGGAATATTAGGCAAAGTTGTTTACAACATAAACGAGATCATAGATAGGGCAAGAAATGCACTAAAAACAACAAAGCAGAATATATCTGCTCTAAATAGTGCTGCTGATGAACTTAAAAAATCTCAGACTCATGTGATGACAGAGTTAAAACATATCGAAAGCAGTGCTCACAGTGTTTCTGCTGCATCAGAGGAACTTACGGCAACAAGTAGTAGTATAGTAGATAATTGTAGGAGAACCCTCGATAGCACGATAGAATTGTCTAAAAACTCCGAGATAGGGCTTTCAAATTCGAGTAAGTTGAAGAATCATATCAGTGATATTTCGGAATCTATCACACTGTTAAATAAAAATATTTTAGAATTTATCAAAAGGTATGAGCAGATAGAAAAATTCACTGCTACTATCAACGATATAGCAGATCAAACAAACCTATTGGCGTTGAATGCTGCAATTGAGGCGGCGAGGGCAGGGGAATCTGGCAGAGGTTTTGCTGTTGTGGCAGACGAGGTAAGAAAGCTATCTCTGAAAACCACAGATTCCACTAAGGAGATAAAAACGGTGATATCTGGATTAAATGCCGAGATGAAGCAGATCAGCAAGATTATTGGAGAGAGTGTATCAAAGATAAATAGTGGTGTACAGATCACCGATGAAACTATTCATAGTTTTGAGACGATGAATGATCATATCAGAAATATTGTGGAGCTTGTTGATAATGTGTTGCGTTCTATGGAAGAGGAGAACCATGCCGTTTCTGATATCTCTCAAAGTATAGTGTCTGTATCGGAGAAGTTGGGCGGACTTGTGCACTCTTCAGAAGAATTTGTAAAGGCTTGGGATACCCTTAAGTCTATTGCAAGGGAGATGGATGAAGAACTCAAAGGGCTTAATATCGGCAATGTTGATGAACTTATTTCGTGGAATAAAAAGATTGAGACAGGTATCAAGAAGTTTGACGATCAACATAAAGAGCTTGTGAGATTGCTCAATAAGTTTTACACTGCGGTAAATGAAGGTAGAAGTAAGGCTGTATTGGGTGAGGTTTTAAATGAACTTGCAAATTATACAGTTTATCATTTTCAGAGTGAAGAGGATGCTTTTAGACAGTTTAATTTTCCAGATAAAGATGAGCATATAAGAATACACAAGGAGTTGGTAAATCAGGTTCTTAAGGTAATCAAGGATTTTGAGTCTGGAAAAGATGTGGTAAGTGTAAATCTTCTTCAATTCTTAAAAGAGTGGGTGGTAAGGCATATTATGGGTGATGATATGAAATATGGAAAATACTTCAAGCAGATAGGGGCGAATATAAAATAACCGAGCACCTTGTTAATATTTGTCTGCAACTAATTTTTATAATTTTCAGTTCGGTAGAACTTTTCATATTATCTAAGCAAGGTGCTCGATAACCCAAGCACCTTGATAGTATCGTATTGCTTTTGAGTCTTTTTAGTATTTAGATATAGATAACTGTTTTGTGCCAGATAAGTTAGGTGCTCGGTAAACCTTGAACGGTCCTACAAATGATGCGGATATCTTTTTACCCTTTCCACAGCCAATTTGATTTTTTCAAGGATAAGTTCGTCGGATACCCTTTTCTTGGCTTCCTCAAGGGATTCTTCAAAGGTTTGATAGTGGGGAGGTATATTGTTTAATACGATTGCCGCTATATCGAGAATACAGATACTGCATTTGCACACAGAGTCATCTTCATCTAAGTAATCGGCTAATATATCCCAAACCCTTTTTTCATTTACATTTTTTAATTGCTCTATATCATATTGGTTGATTTTGCCCATAAAACACCTTATAATATTTTTAAAACATATTATATAATGGAGAGAAAAAATGCAAGAGAAAATAGCTGTTATTGGTGGTGGTTCATGGGGTACGGCACTTGCCAACTTATTGGTGGATAATGGTCATGATGTAACCATTTATGTGAGAGAGCAGGAGATCGTAGAGTCCATAAATAACAGAAATGTAAATGCAATTTTTTTTCCAGAGATAAAGTTAAATAAGGCTTTGAAGGCAAGACATTTTGGTGAAATTGACAATGGATACGAACATATTGTTTGGGTGGTGCCAACGCAGTTTACACGAAGTAGCATTAAATCGTTTTATGATTTTATTAAAAATAAAAATATCGTTATAGCTACAAAGGGGATAGAGGTTGGAACAGGTAAGCTTGTGGTGGATATTTTCAAAGAGAGCATAGAATCAAGATTGTCTATCCTTTCGGGTCCATCATTTGCCAAAGAGGTGATCTTGAAGAAACCTACCGCTGTGAGTGTGGCATCCTATTTAGATGATGATGCAATTTTTTGGCAAAAGGTTTTTTCCAATAAATTTTTCAGGGTATATAGGACAAATGATCTAAAAGGATTGGAGTTGGGTGGTGCTTTGAAAAATGTTATTGCCATTGCAGTGGGGATATCAGATGGTTTATCATTTGGAAATAATGCGAGGGCTGGCCTCATCACAAGGGGGTTGGCAGAGATCACCAGAATGGGATTAAAGATGGGTGCTTCCCTTGAAACTTTCATGGGTTTGAGTGGCATGGGGGACCTTGTGCTTACCTGTACGGGGGACCTCAGTAGAAATAGGCAGGTGGGGCTTGAGATTGCAAAGGGGAAGACTATTGCAGAGATACAGAGTCACATGAAGATGGTTGCAGAAGGTGTATTCACTGCAAAAGCTGCATATGAATTGGCAAAAGAGCTAAATATCGAGATGCCGATAGTGACTGAGGTTTACAAAATAATTTACGAAGGGAAAGATCCAAAAGAATCTGTGATCGACCTTATGAACAGACCTTTGAAAGAGGAAAAGGTAGTCTAATTGTTAAAGTAAGGCGGGATAACCCGCCTTTATCTTAATTTTCTGAAGTAGATGCCGCTGGGCATGTACTGCAGGATGGTGAAGAGTCTTTGGTCGAGCATGATGGCTTTTGAGCATAGTCAGTTTTGTACCATCCAGTACCTTTGAGTTGAAAACTTGTGAGAGACATGATCCTTTCGGCAGTTGATCCACATTTTACACATTTTTTCTCTTTTACATCATTGTAAGTTGCTTCGAGAAGCTCAAATACATAATCACACTTAGAACATTTGTATTCATATATTGGCATAAATCATACCTCCTATAGATTGTGTTTATGATTAATCAAATATATACAAATTTAAAAAAATGTAAAGTGTCTACTTGTTTCTCCTTGACAAAGCTTGTTTGAGAAAATATTATGGACAAAAATTGTTAAGAGGTGTCTTATGGAGATATCTTACTGTTTAAAAGCAAGATCCAAAAGAAGACTCGAACCATTCAAACCTGAGCAAACTCTCCCCTTTGGTCAATTGAGAACAGATCATATGTTTATGATGGATTTTGATGGGCAGGAGTGGTACAATATAAAAATCTGTCCATATCATGATATAAATATAGCGCCGGGAGCCATTGCTCTACATTATGGTCAGGCTTATTTTGAGGGGGCAAAGGCTTTTATGCATCCCGATGGTGAGATTTATACTTTTAGACTCGATAAAAACGCAGAAAGGGCGAATTTCTCTGCTGAAATCCTCTGTATGCCACAGGTGGATGTGGAGTTTCAGATAAAGGCGATACATGCTCTTATCGATGTTGATAGGAATTGGTTCCCATTGCAAGAAGGAGCATCTCTGTACATTAGACCATTTATGTTTGGTACATCAGATTCTTTGGGTGTGCACCCCAGTGAGTCTTATAGATATATGGTGATTTTGTCTCCAAGCGGTCCATACTATCCAACGGGATTCACCAAGCCAATCAGACTTCTGATTACACAGAAATTTCATAGAGCGGTTTCTGGTGGTACAGGGGCTGCTAAAGCTGCTGGTAATTACGCTGCTTCTCTCAGAGCAGGCCAATTTGCCAAAAAGTTTGGAGCAAGTCAGGTGCTCTATCTCGATGCGAGTAATCAGTATATCGAAGAAGCAGGAGCAATGAATCATTTCCATATCACAAAAGATGGTACGGTTTATATCCCAGAATTCACGGATACTATATTAAAGTCCATTACATCAATGAGTATGCTTGAGCTTTTACCTACTCTTGGGTTTAAGGTTGTGCAGAAGAGAATTACGCTTGAAGAATTCATTGATGGTATAAAGTCGGGTGATATTGTGGAGGCAGGTGGGTTTGGAACTGCTGCCGTTGTTTCACCTGTGGGTGAATATGTGTTTGAGGATGGCTCAGTGTTAAAAGTGGGTAATGGTGAGATAGGAGAAATGACGAAAAAGATCTACAAGGCATACACAGATATCCAATACGGTAGAGCCGAAGCCCCAAAGGGATGGCTGAGGAAGGTAGAAAGGATCTGTAAGGTGTAGTTGAGTTCAAAAAATGCTGTTTTTTTGTTGAAAAAGTTTGTTTGGTTGTTATAATAATAGAGCGACTTCAATATGAAGTAGAGTGTTTGACAATTGAATATGTGGTGAGGTATGTGGTAGGGTGATAAGGGTGATTAAAAAGTAATCATTTGATTTTGTATTATATATTAGCAAGTTGTAAAGTTTTCAACAAAAATACTGTTGAAAACCCGTTTTTTATCGTTGTAGGTATGTCTAAAATTAAGGTGTAGAAAATTTTTAGATCAAAAATTGTGGAAAAATTCGAGAATTTTGGCATGACTATTGATGTGAGGTTTTAAGGATTTAAACTTAACTAAAATATCTCAAAGTTTTTCAAAAGATAATTCTTTTAAAAATTTTCTCGATAAATTTTATAAAATAATACCTCGAAATTTTGTTAAACCCCCTCGAGTAGTATGTGGAAAACTCGAAAATGGAAGGGGGGTTTGACAAAATGCCCTTGCAAGTTATTGAAGAATTATGTATAAAAAA
>CAZFHX010000008.1:62334-84580 GCA_964519265.1 uncultured Deferribacterales bacterium | reverse complement strand
TTTAACATTTTTTCATCCAAAAAATCCAGTATCATTTTCTGGGGGCATTATAATATAATACTCAATTTTTCCATCAGCATTAGTAATTGGAAGAATCTTTGTTTCCTCGTGAAAAATCTCTCCATTTTTCTTTTTATTAATAAGCACCCCTTCCCACATCTTTTTATGTTTCAAATTTTCCCACATAGTGTCATATACATCAATTGGTGTCTCACCTGATTTTATAAATCCGGGATCTTTACTCAAAACTTCATTTTTTGAATAACCAGAATTATCCAGGTAATGCTTATTGACAAATATAATTCTATTGTTCCTATCAGTTATAAGTATCGATATCGGAGCTAATTCTATGATCTCCAAGTACTTTTTAAGAAGAAATGAATATTCCTTTAATTGTGCATTTTTAAATTTTAGCATATCTTTGAAATACTTGTTTGAAAGGTGAGTCTTGATTCTTGCTTTTAGTACAATAGGATGAAATGGTTTTGTGATATAATCCACCGCCCCCGTCTCAAACCCTTTTACCTCATTCTCACACTCATATTTTGCACTCAAACAGATTATAGGTATCTCGGTGAATCGCTCCATCGATTTCAATTCTCTGATTATGTCGTATCCTTCAGTATCTTGCATCAAAACATCCAATAAGATCAGATCTGGAATATCATTTTTGCTTATTAAATATTCCAATAAATCTTTACTTGATTTGAATAGTTTTATATCATAATCATCTTTCAAAAGCATTGATACTTGAGTTAAGATAGTTTGATCATCATCCGCAATAAAGATTTTGCTTTTTTGTAATATGTTATCTACCATCATATAAACCACCTTTTATTAATCAGAAAAACTTCTACAAATAGAAATAAAACTCTCTTTAATGGATAAAAACGCATCCACCACATCGGGATCAAAATGGGTACCCTTCCCTTTTAAGATCTCTTCTATTACAACATCGATGGGATAAGCATCTTTATAAACCCTCTTGGTGGACAAGGCATCAAAAACATCCGCTAAAGCCATCAAACGAGCTGCTAATGGTATCTCATCACCTTTCAACCCTTCGGGATAACCTGAACCATCCCATTTTTCATGATGACTGTAAACAATATCTTTTACCACTGTCATAAATTCAAAGCTCATCCCTGCCATCTTTTCTGCTCTTTCAACAACTTGCTTGCCCAAGATTGTATGTTTCTTGATTACATCAAATTCCTCGGGGGTTAATCTACCAGGTTTCAAAAGAATACAATCGGGGATTCCAATCTTCCCTAAATCGTGTAAAGGTGCCGCTTGATGGATCATCTCTATCATTTTATCATCGAGTAGGTGGCGAAATTTTTCATGTGTTTTTAATTTTTGAGCTAATAGTTTTGTGTATTCTTGAGTCCTCTTGATATGATTACCAGTTTCGTTGTCTCTTGTTTCTGTTAGAGAAGTTGTCATATAGATAACCAATTCCTGAACCTTTTTGATCTCTTGAACCCTTCTTTCCACTTCTGCTTCTAAGAATTTGGACTGACTTTTCAAAAAATCTTTAGCATCCTTCATAAAGAGATGATTTTGAATTCTGGCAAGCAAGACAGACTGTTGAAACGGTTTTGTAATATAATCCACTGCACCTAATTCCAACCCCATAGTCTCATCCTGCTCATCATTTCTCGCAGTAAGAAATATTACAGGAATTTCGGAGAGTATATCATCATTTTTTAGTTCTTTTATGATATCATAACCTGAACAATCAGGCATAACAACATCCAATAAGATTAGATCTGGTAAAGCATTGAGGGTTCTTTTAACATAATCAAGCATATCTAAACCCGATTTAAAAAGCTTTACCTCATAGATATCTTTTAACAAAAGCATAATATGACTTAAGATAGTGGGGTTATCATCCACCACAAAAACCTTCCGTTTGAAATCGGCAGATTTCATCATAAAATTCCCCTAAAAAGCTTATTTATTATCTCTAAAGCTTCTTTGTAATCGAAATTCTCTATCTTTTCCCTCAAAATATCTGCATTTTCTTGCGAGATATAGTTCTTTTTTACTGCATTTGCCATAATCTGTTTGAGAGTATCTTTATCTATGGGTTCAAAATCTTTTAATTTTTTGACAAGTGATTTGAGAGTACCGATGAACTCATGATCACTCATATCGTTAAAATCGTTTTCGACTTTTTTTATATTTAAGTAATTTTTCAATTCATCAATAGTGCTATTTAAAGCTAATTCTAACTCCCTGAGATCCTCTTCATTAAAATTTTCTTTCCGAGATGATTTGTCATTTAACCTGCTTGCCACTTTAAACAGGAGATCGGCTTTTACAATACCAGCAGAGCCTTTGAGAGTGTGTATCATTCGGTGCGATTGCTCGTTATTTAATCTTAAAGTTTCCAAAGCATTTTTGAAATCCCCTTCTGTGAGTTGCTGTAAAAATTTTTCTAAAATTATATTCGCTTTGGCTCTATCTCCATAAATATCCACGAAAGCATCGACATCTAAAATCTTAGATGGCTCGTGCTGCTTTATATTTTCATCTTTGACAACTATTTTCTCATTTAGGTCAACAGACTTTGCAATTGTTGTATATAGCATATTGGGTTCAATCGGTTTTGGGAGATGTTCTGTCATGCCTGCTTCTATCGCTTTTTTCTTATCTTCCACCATAGCTGCAGCGGTGAGAGCTATTATAGGTATCTTGCTGTCTAACTTCCTTATTCTCCTTGCAGCTTCATAACCATCCATTTCAGGCATATGTACATCCATCAGAATAAGGTCATATTTTCCTTGGTTCTCCTTGAATTTTTCAATAGCCTCTTTGCCATTATTTGCCACATCAACACTTGCCCCAACCTTTTCCAGTAGTCTGATTATCACTTCTTGATTGATGATATTATCTTCTGCAAGTAAAATACGGATTCCATTCAAACTAACGGTACTCTTTGTGTTTTTAGATAACCTTGCAAAGTTTGGATTTATTTGTGTCAGGCAATCCATCACCACTGATGGTGTGAGAGGTTTGTGTAGAAAATTAGTTACTTCCAACCCCTCAAAATCGATATCCTCCTTCTCATAAATAGAGATCATCACTATCTCTTTCGGCATAGTTTTCAATAAACCTTTTGAATTTAGATCTTTCAGATTTTTTAATATTTCAACACCATTGATGTCAGGTAAAAAATAATCTAAAAAGATAAAATCGTAATTCTTGTTAGTATCAGATGAAGTTTTGATCTTTGATATTGCATCAGTCCCGTTTTCCACTTCATCAATATTGATAAAACCGTACCTTTTGAGCAATTTTCTTAGAATATCCCTCGTAATTGCATCATCATCTACGATTAATATATTTAAATCTTTCTTGAGTTCTTCTGGGAGTGATGGTTTCCATGATTTTACATCTACTATCAGATCGAAGTAAAATTTACTACCCTTGCCAACAACGCTCTCCAATCGAATTTGCCCTCCAAGTGCCTGCACTATCCTTTGGGAAATAACAAGTCCAAGCCCTGTCCCACCGTATTTTCTTGTAATGGAGTCATCAGCTTGAACAAACGGGTTAAATAGTTTATTTATCTTTTCCTCAGGTATCCCAATACCACTATCTTCGACTATAAACCTTATCTTGACTTTGTCATCATCTAATTTTTCCAACAACTCAACATTAAGAAAAATATGCCCCTTTTCGGTAAACTTTATTGCATTGCTAAGCAGATTCATCAATACCTGCTGCAATCTAAATCCATCGCTAATTATCGAAAATGGAACAGCTGGATCTATATTAAAATAAACAGACAACTTCTTCTCTTTTATCTTCGCCTCAAATAGTATCTTCAACCTCGATACAAGGTCATCTATAACTAATTCCTCTTTTACAATGTTTAATTCTCCTGCTTCTATTTTAGAATAGTCGAGGATGTCATTGATGATGCCTAACAGGAGTTTGGAAGTATCGATTATCTTATTGTTCAGATCTTTTTGCTCCTTATCTAAATTTGTATCAGATAATAACTCAGAAAGTCCTATTATAGCATTTAGCGGTGTTCTAAGTTCATGACTCATGTTTGCCAAAAATTGCGATTTTGTCTTGTTAGCTTCTTCTGCTTTATTTTTAGCAATCAGGAGATCTTCTTCGTTTCTTTTGATCGTTCTTATCAGCTTTAATCCAAATGAAAATAGTGCTATAATACTCAAAACACCAACAAAAGAAAATACTATGGCAAACAATGAGATAGGTTCTTTATCAAATTCGGTTAATTTTGATATTTCATTTGAGTAAACATTTTCTATTCCTTTAAGTTTATTCATCAAATCTATTGAATTTTCAAACCATAATTTTTGATTGAAATCTTTTGATACATATTCATTGTTGATAACTTTATTTCTCATTTGTATTATGGTATTAAAAGACTGGGTACTTAAAAACTCATTGTTTAGATATTTTTCTTCATCATCATCTAACAATGCTACCAGAGAATTTAGATATTCTTTTTGTAATTCTAACAAAGTGATATAGTACTTAAAAAGATTCTGATTGAAATTATTGGAGTAAAATAATGAAATTAACAAGTTTTCTTCATTGATAGTTTCTGTAAACTTTGAAAAAATCAATAATTTAAGAAATTCTTTTTTTATCTGTTTACCTAAATTATCTGTAAAGAGTTTTTCTTCTTCAAGAAGAACTTTTTTTATTAGTTGAGTGTAAAAGGTGTATAACTCTTCAATTGTTATATCCTTTTTTTGAATTTTATCTCTAATTATATTCATTTTAGCAAGATCGTCTACTAATTCATTATAATAAACCTTTGTATCTAATATATAACTTAAATTAGTGTTATCTTGTAAGCTCTTACGAAAAACATCTAATTTTTCACTTGTATTATTGAATTGCTCATTAAGATGCATTTTTAATGAATCACCATCCATAATATAGAACAATGACAAACTTCTTTCTTTTTGTAATTCGTGAACAAAGCTATTGATTCTCAATGTAATATAATTTAACGAAGAAATCTTTTTAACTTCCTGATATTCTTCAGATGTGATATTTACAAGTACTATACCTATGGCAAGAATTACTAAGATAGGAATTATAATTACGAAAAAAAATTTCAATAGTAGCCTTTCACTTTTCAACATAAATCAGTCCTCTTTAACTTTAACATATAGTAATTTTATTTCTCCCTAAATTTTTTGAAAAATACAAAGCCTCATCAGCTTTTCTAAAATTATCCTCCAAAGAATTAGTAGTCATTTTTGTTGCACCAATAGAAATAGTCAATTTTATAGGTGACAACTCATGATTACAAATAACTTCAGAGGATTCAATATTCCTCCTAAAATCCTCAAGAATATACTTCGCTTGAGAAATATCAGTATTTAATAAAATTATGGCAAATTCTTCGCCACCTATTCTACCAATAATATCACTTTTTCTAAACCTTTCCATCATTTTTGAAGCTAAAAACTTAAGAACCTCATCACCAATAAGATGGCCATAATTGTCGTTAATCATTTTAAAGTGATCGATATCGATGACCGTCAAACAACAGTCTAATCTATATCTTGAAACCTGTTCGATGAGATTCTCCCCCAACTCATAAAAAAATCTCCTATTGTAAAGACCCGTGAGATAATCCCTCTCTGCAAGGTTTTTCATTTTTTCATACATTACTTGCAATTCCTTATTCTTTAGTTCTACCTCTTTTGACTGAATAATGAGATTAGCGTGTGCCTCTGCAAGTTCATTTTGTACTTTTTTAGATTCTGTAATATCGATGGCAATTGTATATTTCACCAACTTTCCATCAGGCCAATATATCAATGTTTCATCCAGCTTATACCATTTCTCTTTTGAATCATTGAAACATTCGTGAGAAATCTTTTTATTTAGTCCAATTTTATTTTTAAGTTCATTTATTTTACAAAGATAGCAAACATCGGTATAGTCATAAATTTTTTCATAACATTTTTTCTTTGTATGATTTGGGTACTCCTCCCAAAATAGCTTATTACCATAAATTACCTCATACTTATCTACATCTATGACATAAACGATAAAAGGTATCATATCGAAAAGTCTCTCGAAAATACTCGATTCTATGATATTATCCATCAAAAACTCTCCAAAATGAAGATTCAATTTCTATTTATCGTGATTTTTTGCCCTTTCCAACTCTTCTAAAAGCTCTTTGAAGTATTTATTGTTCTTCTCTATCTCTTTATTTTTCAAGATCAGTTCTGCATGGGATTCAGAAAGTTGGTTTTGAACCGTTTTAAGCTCCGTAATATCCACACAGATACTATACTTCACAAGTCTTCCATCTGGCCAATAGATACATTTCTCCTCTATTCTGTACCATTTCTCATCCAACTCATTAAAATTGTCGTACACTATCGTTTTAAAATTTGGGGATTTTTTATCTGAGAGCAAGTCCCCAATTTTACAAAATATACAAGGGATATCATTCCCGTAGATAATACTATAACATTTGTTGTTTGGGCTTATCAAAACCCTATCCTTAAAATACCTATTAACATAGACGATCTCCAATGTATCCACATCTGCCACATATACCCCAAATGGAAGCATATCGAAAAGCGTCTCAAAAATTCTCATCTCTTTTGAAGAGTCATTCATCATATCTACTTAGCGGTATTTGCAATGATTTTTTCTATAGACTTGGTAATCTTCTCCTCATCAAACGGCTTTAAGACATAACCTGATGCTCCAGCCTCAATAGCATTTACGATCATCTGCTCCTGACCGTGTGAGGTCACAACCAAAATCGGTACCGTTTTCGACTTTTCTCGAATCTTCTTTGTTGCCTCTATACCATCTACATCTGGCATTGTGATATCCATAGTCACAAAATCTATCTTCTCTGGGTCGAAGGCTTCGATAGCCTCTTTACCTGTTCTTACTGCTAATACCACAGTATGCCCCAACGATTCAAAAATCTGAGTAAGTTTTTTTATTATTATCAGAGAATCATCTGCAATCATAACTCTTAAATTTTTAATCATGTGGTTCTCCTTTTAGTTTTCCTGAATTATCAGATATATATTTATATTGCCATCGGCTGTAGATATGATCGAATGGTAATATTTGGATTCTTTCTTATTAAATATGCTTTTTGCTTCGTTTACAATAATAGGTGGAGAAAAAGACAATAAAGAATCGGTAACCTCTAAATTTTTTGTTGCATTTCCAACAACTATATTCATTATTTCACAGGCAGATTCGGCATATAATTCATCTTTTTCCTCAGGACTTACTTCTATATCCTTTGTGAATTGTTCAAAAATTTTATCTGATATGTTTTGGTCATAACTAAAAACGATCATGGCAGTAATGTGCCCCTTTATTGATACGATAGAGGTTAGATGACTCAAATTTATCTTTGGGACATCTTTAAGATATATCTTTTTGCTCAATGGAACTATTCCTAAGTGCTCCTCTATAAAATTTATACAACTTTCCGATATAATCTCGATAACATTTCTATAAAAATTCTTATCCATAAACTACTCCTCCAACGGTATTTTTATATGGATTTCAGTCCCAACATCCACCTGTGATACCACCTTTATCTCCCCATTTAACTTTTCCACCTCATACTTTACAGCACTCAACCCTACCCCTCTACCTTTAAGTATATCAGATTCTTGTACAGATGTATAACCTTCTTCGAAAATCTTTTCTAAATTCTCTTCAGGTATCCCTTTTCCATCGTCATAAAATACGAAATTAAGAAAACCATTATCAATGTAAACTTTTATAGTAATCTGTCCAAACTCCGGTTTACCTTTTGCCTCCCTTACAGATGGAAGCTCAATACCATGCACCACTGCATTAGTAATAATATGATAAAAAGAATTTAACATCTTAAAATAATATGGAATGTACAGTTTTATCCTTTCATCACATTTTACTGAAACACATACCAGTTTACCCTCTGTTTCTGAAACTCTATCAACTACCTTTCTAAAATTCTCAAGAAAATGAGTTATATCTATCTTCAAAAGATCCATAATCTCCGAATACAAAGAATCACCTTTGTTTTTCAAATTATCAGCAATTCTTTTCAAATCAAACTCCAATATTCTTAAATAGTTACCGGAGGTAAAACTCTCATCGAGATATTTTGTCAATACATCGAGATCTTTTTTAAGAGAACTCATCATTAGTTCCTGCAATCCTTTTTTATCCAGCAATAAATTATTTAAGTTTTCCTCTACTTTATGTAGCATTTCAGGGAGATGAACAAACCCTTTTTGTAAAAAATTCCCTTTGAATGTATGCAACTCTTTCTTTAGACTACTTAGATTATAATTATCAATATTTTTAACAAAATCCTCGAAATCTTTGATCAACTCTTTAGTTACAAACTCATCCTTTATATACTCTACTACGAAACTAAGCATCTTTTTTTCATTTTCCAACTGTGCTTCAAGCCTTTTTTCATCGGTAATATCCTTCATAATCAAGATAATATTCATATCTTTATCAAATTTATATGTTAGTCTGTAGTTTTTATCCAAGATTTCCACTTCAGTTGGCAATAGTTCAAGCATTGTTTCTTTTAGAAATAGGTTTTCTTGATTGAATATCGCCTTGAAGATATTTTTAACATTTTGAATCTTATTTTTATCATCAAAAAGTAATTCAATTATATCCTTACCAGCAATATCTTGACCAAATATTGAATTGCAGATTGTTGAATATTCATTATCTACCTTAAAGTCCTTACCGAATTTTAAAAAACCCTCTCCAGAACTATCAAGAAGGGTTGAAATCTTATCTTTACTTATGGCAAGTTCCTTCGTTCTTTCGGCAACTTTGTTTTCAAGGTTTTCTATATGCTCCTTAATCTTGTTAGTCATTATGTTAAATAAACTGCAAAGTTCACCAATTTCATCGTTGTAAGAATAAATAATATTTGTGTCATACTTACCTTCTTTAATATTATTGGTGGATGCAGAAATCCTACCAATAGGTTTAATTATCATCCTTTGAACCAGTAATCCGAATGAAACAAACACCAGTACCACCACAATAAATACAATTATAATAGGAATTAGCAAATCCCTAATATTGATGATCTTATCTATACTTATAGCCGATAGCACTATCCACTTTAACTCTGGAATGTATGCTATAGCAGCCGTATACTCACCATCATCAAATTTGATTCTGAATACATCGATCTTGTCAGTATTAGTTAAAATATTTTTTAATTTCATATCAAGCTGTTTGCTATTCTCTGGATTGGTGAGATCCTGAATCTTGGTTTGTCTCTGAGCTTTATCTATGATCCTCATATTTAATAGTGACTTATCCTTTGCTGCAAATATGGCTCCATCTTCATGTAAAATAAAAGATTTAGCATCATTTTCAGATCTTTCTATAAAATCTCTGATAAAGTCGGTTATCTCAATACCTGTCCCTATAACACCTCTCAAAATTCCATCATCCAGCATCACCACATTTATCCATAGGTTAGTTTTTCCTACTTCTTTATCAAAATCTACATTTAATGTGTAGAGTTGCCCCTGTTCTGTGGTGATAAAATACCACAAATCATCTTTTCTATCTTTTTTTAATGTCTTGATAATTTTAACTTCCTTACTATTTTCATCGGCATAATAGTAATTTAAACTTTCATGAATAACAAAAAAAGCAGACTTTGATGTAAATTTTTTTCTATAATTATCAAATTCTTGAGTAGCTATATCTCTATAAAACATATCATTTTCATTTTTTGCCCACAATTTCATTATTTTAGACCCACTCATGAGTTGAGATATGGCAAGTTCTCTATTGATTATTCCACATATTCTCTCTTTTTGGTAAAGAACATTAGATTTAGTATATTTGTTAGCAAGGTTATCTATTATAAGGTTGTAAATTTTGTTCCAAAACAAGTACCCCGACAAAGCCACCAATAAGATACACACCATCAAGGTGGCTATCATTTTATGGGTTAAAGAATTTAATAACACAGTATATTATACCGATTACTTAACAACGATTTCTACTCTTCTATTCTTAGGCTCAGGGGTTTCATCAGGAACAGATATTAGCGGATCTTCTTCTCCATGGGAAATCACTTCTGATATTGTGGATTCTTTTATACCAAAAGTTAGAATGGTATTTTTTGTAGATTCGGCTCTTTTTAGACCTAAATTATAATTAAGTTCTTTACTACCAACGCTATCTGTGTGGCCTATTATTACCACCTCAGGATCTTTTCGGGACTCGATCTCTTTTATTATGTCATTTATGACAGGTAAGCTTTCTGCTGTGAGGGTATCTGTACCGGGTTCAAAATATAGTATAAAAGATTTAGGTTTTTTAGGTTCGAAAGATAGTATCTTAGCGTATCTTTTATTGAATTCTTCATCATTCATTTTTGAGAGTTCAGATATTTGTCCATCTTTAATCGAAACAAAATATTTTTCCTTATCTATTAATTTTTCAACATTATCAGTCTTTACAGATATTTTACCCACTTTTCCATCCTCATCTGCCAAAAGCAAAACGGTGTCCTTCTTTTCTACTTTTATCGATCCAAGGGCAATTACAATGGCTGAAGTTATTATAAAAAGTGCTGAAGGTGTCATCTGTCCACCTCCACTATGAATTTAGTACCTTTTACACCGATGATAGCTGTTGGAGTTTTGATTCCTACATTATTGGAGGCTATTTTTGGAATTTTACCAGAATTAAAGAGTATTTTCCCAGATTTCACTTCACCTTTCAGTTCGTATTTTGAATTTTTTGGATCATACTGATACGATGACACAACATACCTCGTTTTTTCATCCAATGTTATCATTGTATTATCTTTAAAAACTATACCGCAACTCGATTTTTGAAAAGTAATTATTTCATCTTTCTCATTTAAATTAAAGCCTAACCTACCAACAATCTCTTTACCATCCCTTAGAATAGTGACATTACCTTCGATTGTCCTGATCTTACCGATATTTTGTGCAAAGAGATTAGAACAAAGAAAAATGAAAATACAGAGTATTAAGAGCCTATTCATACGAGCCTCCAAAGAGAGTCGGGGCGACTGGATTTGAACCAGCGACCACACCCACCCCAAGGGTGTACGCTACCAGGCTGCGCCACGCCCCGATACATATTTTATAAAACAAAAATAGAAATTTATCAACAGAAAACTATTTGACTTAGGGAAAATAAAATCAACTTTTATCCATTTTCAATATGATAGAATTAAAGTAAAAAAGCGGGTTTATCCACCCGCTTTATCTTAGTTTGTCAATTACAATCTTGTAGTTATCAAACTGCTTTAGTTCATATTTATTTAGGTTTTTTATTGCATTGGCTAAATATATAGTTTTCTCGGGATACTCAACCAAAACTTTGTCCACACCTTTATCATTTACACTGAGAACCCAACTTATATATTGCAAATCGTTTTTTAATTCAAGCAACTTATTCAAATCTGTATTCCCAGCCAAAACAACCTCAACTGTTTTCTTGTTTTGACCCTTGATCTTTTCAACAACAGTAGAAATAAGTTCGTTAGATACATTAGATGCTAAATTTTCAAGCATGTTGTGAGTGGCATCCTCTGGTGTAGGACCCTGCCCTCTTCCCGATACATAGCCACTTGCAACCACTACCTTTTGCCCATTCTTATCACCTATGAGACGATATGTTAATCTTCCTGTCACAACATTGAATGGTAAAGATACACCATAACCTATATTTTTACCCTGATGAGCAGACAAAGTGGTATCAACCTTACCTATCAAAATCGCTCCAGATAAAAATTGATATGCTACATTTCTAAAAGCGCTAAAGTTATTATTCTTAAGAGCGTTATCGATTTCCATTAGAGAATATTTACTACCCATAGAAGCAATATCCACTACATCCAACCCTTGAGCAGAAAGTTCGTTTATCACTTTTTCAGATAAAGCTGTAGTCTCATCAACCTTTTTATCAGGGAATATTACAGGTATATAAACAGCCACAGATGTATTTTTTGCGAAGATACTCACAGCTTTAGCAGCCTCTGCAGGAGATATATCAGCAGTAATTTTCACCCAATAGAGATCTCCATCCTTTCCTTCATCTATGATCTTATACTTATCAATTACCCCTTTTACCTCATTTTTAATTGCCTCATCAACTAATTGTGCATTTTGAACGATCGTTTCAACTTTTACCTGTACGCCAGCAGCAGCCTCGAGAGCAGCCCATTTAGCTCTTGCAATTGCTTGAAACTTTGCAGCAGCCACATCACCATTTACAATATTTGCCTCACCAGTTGCCGTTACTGTTTTAGCATATACAGGAGAAATTGTTAAAACCACCAACACAAGAATTAGAAAAATCTTTTTCATAGCAACACCTCACAAAGAAAAAAAGAGGGGGATACCCCCTCTAAAATTAAAATAGTTTCTTCATCAACCCTTGACCTTCAAGAGGAGCCCTCTTAACAAGTGTTCCGATTTTCAACCTTTTAACATTCTCAGGTTTACCTTCGATCTTAACCCATGCAGTATTGTCATCTATCTGATTTGATACAACCATTTCTACATCTATCTTAGATTTTTGACAGCTTGCCTTTTTAGTCATGAAATCGGTGATCTCCATAAACTCATAGGCTTCTATCTTTTGTCCTGGCTGTAAACCATCAGCCTTGCCTAAGCTTACAAGAGCAACCTGCTTACCACCCCTTAACTGATTTATATACGCTTTTGCACCGAAAAGATCTGAAAATTCTGGCTTTATATCATCCACAGACTCACCAAACGCCTTCTTAGCAGCATTTACCACAAGCTCTGGATTAAATGCTGGCTGTTCGCCTGCCAATTCCCTACCTTTTACTTTTTTACTCAAAATTAGCTGCCCCGTAGAAGCATCGATGAGTTGAACTGTCATTTCAGTGTTTACATTCCAACCCACTGTCGCAGCATCAACAGCGGCTTTGGTTGATGCAAGTGCTAAATTTAACCATACATTACCTGTATTGGTATCGTTTTTTGTTCTCTGAACATAATGAGCTTTAATGAGGTCAACTGTACCAGTAATAATATAGTCTACGCCAGATATTTTACCAAACTTCGCAACAGTGTTAGGATCTGCCATGTTCATCTGAAAACCTTGCTCTTGAAGCACCTTACCTACCTGCTGTCTCGTAAATACCTGTACACCACCGATCTGCATGATGGCATCTTCTACTGCAGCCTGAGCATATTGCCCTAAATTTGGAGCAATTTCACGATAAAAAGTGTTGATATCTGCAGAATACTTTCTTTCAGTTTGACTTGCTGTGGCATATCCACCAGCCGCAGCCCCAGGCCCCACAACCACTGCAGCAACCCCTGCAGACTGCGTAGTTGTCTTGGATTGCCCCTGAACTTGAGTGTTAACAGCTTTCATATCGCCATAGCCAGTGTTGTTTGCAAAATCCACGACAGCAACCTTGTACTTTTTCCCCTGATACTGAGCTTCACAAATCTTAGGGATCTGTACCTGCTCCTGATCTGCTGGGGTAATCTGCATTGCACCCGGATCCAATTTTGGTGGCTGAGCACAGGCAAAGATAAAAAGAATTGATAAAACAGCAAAATACCTCAAAAACTTCATAAATCCCTCCATTATTTTTACTTGCTGTAGTTTAATTATAGCAGAAGTAAATTAAAGTTCAATAAAATTTTAAAAAATTTTTTATTTCAATTAAAGTTTTCCAAAGAAAGCCATTACTTTTTTGAGATCTTCCCAAGCAGGTTTTTTCATCGACTGATTTCTCAATAAATATGAGGGGTGAAATGTAGGCATTACCTTAATACCATTATAATCCTGAAATTCCCCTCTTATGGTGCTTATTCTCTTGTCGGTATTTAAAAGGTATTTAGTTGCAGTGCTTCCAAGAGAAACAATGACTTTTGGGCTTACAATCTCTATTTGTCTTTTAAGATAACCTATACACGCAAATGCTTCCTCATCAAAAGGTGCTCTATTGTTTGGTGGTCTGCATTTTACTATATTTGCAATATAGACCTCTTCCCTCTTATACCCCATTGCCTCTATCATCTTTGTCAATAACTGCCCTGCTCTACCTACAAATGGTCTCCCTTGCAGATCCTCATCCTCACCTGGTCCTTCACCAATAAACATCAATTCAGCATCAAGGTTACCTTCACCTGGTACTATATTGGTTCTCGTCTTACCCAAAACACATTTATAGCATTTCGATACTTCTTCAACAATTTTTGCCATTTCTAATTCTTTGCTTTTAGAAACCGTGCTTTTAGTGATAGAAGTTTGAGAATTAAAAATATGTTCTGGTTTAATATCGTAGAAATATTCAATCCCTATGACATCTCTGTAAAAATTCTCTTTTTTAATCAAGAGAGTAGCCCCGAAACCACTTTTAAAATCTCTTCTGCAATGAGTTTCTTATTCATCTTGTCAAACTTCAATCTATTACCATTAGATAAAAATACAGTCACTTCATTATCTTCAGCATCAAAACCTATATCTTTTCTTGAAATATCATTTGCAACTATAAGATCTAACTTCTTTTCTTTCATTTTCTTCAACGCGTTTTCTTCCAAGTTGTGAGACTCAGCCGCAAAACCGACAAAAATCTGCGCATCTTTTTTGATTTTGGATGCTTCTTTGAGTATATCTTTGTTTTTAGTGAGATGAAGTTCTAACTTATCAGATTTTTTCTTGATCTTTTCTTCACTATAATTTGCCACCTTATAGTCAGCAACTGCCGCAGACATTATCAAAATATCGACTTCATCAATACGACTCATTACTTCCGAAAACATTTCTTCAGCACTCGTCACTAACTTTTTCTCGAGAAATGTTTTCAAATTCGTGGGTCCAGAGATCAATAAAACTTCTGCACCAAATTCATAGGCAGCCTCTGCCAAAGCATAACCCATCTTTCCACTCGATTTATTTGAAATATATCTCACTGGGTCAATATATTCTACTGTGGGTCCCGCTGTAACAAGCACCTTCTTACCTTTTAGCAATGCTGATCTTCTCAAAAACCTTTTGCAAAATAGATAGATATCCTCTGGTTCTGCCATCTTACCCACGCCTTCATCTTTACAAGCTAAAACTCCCACGGTAGGCTCTACTATGAAGAAATTAGCATCTTTTAAGACATTTAGATTCCTCTGAAAAAAATCGTTTTTATACATCTTGCTGTTCATGGCTGGGGCTATAATGATGGGTTTAGATCTATCGTATGCTAAAACAGAAGATGTCAATAGATTGTCAGCTATGCCATTTGCGATTTTACCTATGGTATTTGCCGTGGCAGGTGCTATTATAAAGATATCTGCCCAATCGGATAAACTGATATGTTTTATCTTGTCTGGCTCAATATAAATTTCAAAATCATCTAAATAAACCCGATTACCAGTTATAGATTCTAATGTAAGAGGAGTTATGAATTTAGTGGCATTTTCGGTCATAATTACCTTTACATTATGACCGTTCAATATGAATAGCCTACAAAGCTGGGGGATCTTATATGCCGCAATCCCCCCAGTAATTCCTATTAAAATATTACTCATTTACAAAAACAGGACGAATTTTCTGCTCGATAATCTCGGATAGTGCCACAGTCGTAGGTTTTTGATACCTTTTTTCTTGAGGTGGCAAAGTATTCTCCTTAGCATTTATAAGCTCTCTTGCCCTCTGGCTTGCCATGAGAACAAGCCTAAATCTACTCTTTACAAGTTCGTTTCTAATACCTTTTTCGATATCAACAACAGCCATTTAATCCTCCATCACAAATATATCTTCTATATTCTCTAAATCTTTCGTTCTTAAATGTTCTGCTATGTATATACTTTCAAGTTCTTTATATGAACTGATCAGATCCTTATTAACTATTATATAATCATAATCCCTGAAGTATGCAATCTCTTTTTTTGCATTGCTGAGTCTTAGATTTATCTTGTCTTCCGTTTCTGTTCTTCGATTTATAAGTCTCTCTCTTAAATCCTTCATAGAAGGTGCGATTATAAAAATGTATATCCCAAAATCCAATTTCGATTTGAGTTGTCTTGCTCCTTGGGGATCTATATCGAGAATTATATTTTTCCCTTGCCTAAGGTTTTCTTCGATGAATTTTTTGGAAGTGCCATAATAATTCCCGTGAACTTCTGCCCACTCTATGAATTCATCGTTGTCTATCATCTGCTTGAACTTCTCCACAGATATAAAAAAATAATCCTTCCCATCTATCTCATCAAACCTTGGTGCCCTCGTGGTATAGGAAACTGAATAGATAAGATCCTCATAATCCTGAAGCAATTTATTACAAAGAGTTGTTTTACCTGCACCACTTGGAGCACTTACAACAAAAAGCTTACCTTTTTTAAACATTTTACACCTTTTGTTTTAGACTATGTTTTGAACCTGTTCCCTGAGTTTGTCCACTATATTTTTACCTTCCACCACCATATTAATAATATCTGTATTACCAGACTTGCTACCTATGGTGTTGAATTCCCTGTATAGTTCCTGACACATGAAATCAAGCTTTTTACCCACAGGAAACTCTTTATCAACGATCTTTTGGAAATGTGAAATGTGGGATTTTATTCTCGTTACCTCTTCTTCTATATCTACCTTTTCTGCATAAATTGCAGCCTCTTGATATATCCTATCCCTGTTTGGGTCATCCACCAGAAGAGATTCTATCCTGCTTTTTATCCTCTCAAATGTTTCCGTAAAAACAGTTCCTTTTTTATCATCAATGAATGCTATAATATCTTTTAAAGAAGACAGCTTGTCAAAAATATCCCTCTTAAGCATATCACCTTCAAAAATCCTCATTTCATCGAGTTTTTCAATAGCTTTTTCCACTGTTTGTATTATATACCCCGAAATCTCTTCTTCCAATTGGTCATCTTCGTAAAAATTTAGTACATCGTCAAACTTTAAGATATGCTCAAACCTGATTGTATCGTCGATATTGTGAGTACTTTTTATATCGCCTAACATATTTATGATCTCTTTTAAAAGATCGTTATTTATCTTGGGTATTTTGGGTGTTTTATTATATATGATATCAACATATAGATCTATCTTACCCCTATCCAATCTTTCTCTTAGTAATCCTAAAATCTTTACCTCGAGATGGCTAAAAAGACGAGGAAGTCTTATTTTACTATCTATATACTTGCTATTTAGGGACTTAATTTCAACCTTGATGGAGCATGGATCGAAATTTTCTACCACCTTCGCATAACCGGTCATGCTTTTTATCATATTCAATATTCCTGTTGTATTTTTATCTTACTACCTGTATAATATCTTAAATACTTCAGGAGGTCAATATGTTTCCATTCTCGTTGGTGCTTTTGATACTAATTTTCATAACACTTGCCAATATCTTCAAAATTCTCAAAGAATACGAAAGGGGAGTCGTATTTAGGCTCGGAAGATTCGCTGGTGTAAGAGGACCTGGGCTTACCATCCTTATCCCCTACTTAGAAAAGATGGTAAAAGTAAACTTAAGAACAGTGGTAATGGATGTACCCCCTCAAGATGTCATCACAAAGGATAATATATCGATAAAGGTCAATGCAGTTGTATATTTCAGAGTAATTAATCCCAGCAAAGCGGTACTTGAGGTAGAAGATTTCTATTATGCAACGAGTCAGATCTCCCAAACAACCCTTAGAAGCGTTGCTGGTCAGTTTGAATTGGATGAAATTTTGTCCCACAGAGAGAAAATCAATCAGGAATTGCAAGATGTAATTGACAAACAAACAGATCCATGGGGTGTAAAGGTAAGCGCCGTTGAAATCAAACATATAGATCTACCTATGGAGATGCAGAGGGCTATGGCAAGACAAGCCGAAGCAGAGAGAGAAAGAAGAGCTAAAATCATCCATGCTGATGGTGAGCTTCAATCCTCAGAAAAACTCTCTCAGGCAAGTAAGATTATGGCGGAAAACCCTCTTACAATTCAGTTGAGATATCTGCAAACACTTACAGAGATTGCTTCTGAGAAGAATTCCACTATAGTATTCCCATTGCCAATCGAACTATTGAGAGCTTTTGGACTTAAAGTAGAGAAAGAGGAACCAAAGAGTAAAGATTCTTGATGTTTTAAAGCAGGTGGATAATTAATCCACCTGACTTTACTCCAATTTTTCGATCTTTATTTCGCTTTTTTTATTTCCAAAAAGAAATTTTATAAGCAAGAAATAGAATGCTATAATAGCAATCGAACTTATAGCAATATAGATATCCTTCGTTCCGAGAGATTGGAGTATCAAAGCAACCACTACCAAAATGATCGTTGGTATAAGATATGTTATCACGGCTGATCTTCTAATATTGATATTATCAATGGATACTTTGACAGCATCTCCCTCCTTCAAATCGAGATCTGTATATACGGTAAAAACCTTTTCTGCTTTCTCACCAGCCATACTACATGAAGCATGGCAGGATGCACACGCCGATAACTGCTGAACAATTATCTCCACTTTACCATTACCATAAACCTTTAAAACTTTCCCTACATTTTCAAAGCGCTCTGACATGGATCTTCTCTCCTAAAAAATTGTCAATTGCAAATCGACTGTTGTACACTTTAAAAACCAGAGTCGGTTTTTTCTGCAACAATATAAGTTCTGTCCCAGGTAGAATACCCATAGAGCTGATTTTATTTAGAGCATCCTTATCATCTATATCAATTGCTTCAACAATATATATATTATCCACTTTCCCATCTGTGAGCCTCATCAAAAACCTCCAAACGAAAGTATCATATTCAGTAATATACCCACCAAAAAAGCAAAAGGCACGATAAAAAGGAAGATAATAAGAGCATTTTTAAATCCTCGCTCCTTTATCATTACTGAGAATTGTGCCACACAAGGAACAAAAAGGGTCAGAATAACTACCGAAACAACCGATTGTACAGGTGTCAAACTACCCTGTAAATCATAAAGCCCAGCAGCACCAAAATCCCTTCTGAAAAAACCGTAGAGGAATATCTCACCCATTTTCGGCGGTAATCCAGCCCATTTTGCAGGGTAGGAGAGTAAATTCGTTAAAAGATCAAAAATCTTTGTAATCTTACCAACCCATATAAAAACACTGATGTATATAAATATTGGAATAACCTCAAAGGCATACCATTTGAGTCTGGAAAAGGTCTTTATTAGGACATTTCCTAAAATTGGCATTCTTAAGGGTGGTATCTCCATAAAAAAAGTAGCAGGTTTGCCTTTAAGATACCTATTTAAAACAAACCCAGCTAAAAGAAAGATAACCATTATCGTAACGAACCAGATCATCAGATAGAGGAAATTACCACCCAAAAGCCCCAAAATTACCCCAAGCTGGGCAGCACAAGGGATCGTAAGAGCCAAAAGAAAAGTCACAATATACCTTTCCCTTACCGTTTCCAAAGTCCTCGTGACCACTGTAGCCATAGTACCACAACCCAACCCCAAAACCATAGGAATAACGGATCTACCCGACAAACCAATTTTTTTGAAAAAGTTGTCCAACACCATCGATAACCTCACAAGATAACCAGAATCCTCAAGAATAGAAAACATAAGGAAAAACGAGAAAACCACAGGTAATACGATGGCAAAAGCATATCTGATCCCCAAAGTGATGACACCGTAATCACCCGCAAAAAGATCAAAAAATACAGTCCCACCCATTATAGACTCAAAAAATTGGTTCACATAGGGATTTATCCTTGCTTCAAAGATATCCCCCTCTATGAAATCTACCAACACTCCAGCACCAACCCCACCAACAAACTTGTAAAACCCGAAATAGAGTATCAGCAATACACCAATAAATCCACCTATGGGATGCATTGTAAAATTGTCAATTGCTCTTTTAATGACTCCATCTCTACCACCAGATTTTTCAGTGATGTTTTCTTCCACGATATTTACAGCATTTTCATGAATAATTTTTGCATATTCCAACTTAAATTTATTCTGATCAATATTTTTTAATATATTCATGATCAATTCAAAATTTTTCTCACCCTCTATCATTTTCAAACAATCTTCATCACCTTGCAACAACAAGATTGACATGGTCCTCTTTGAAATTTTATAATCGTTATTAAGTAGATCCTCGATGGTATTTATTTTTGACAGGATTTCATCGGTGTATTCTATATTTATCCTCTGATAATTATATCTTTTTTCTGAAACACTCACTATCCTTGAAACTAAATTTTCCACACCAATACCCTTGGTAGCCACTGTTGCAACTACGGGTATACCCAAATCATGCTCAAGGTGGGGCACATTTATCTCAATACCTCTGTGTTTTAACTCATCAAACATATTTAAAACAAGTATTACTGGAAAACCTGCCTCTATCAATTGTAGAGTAAGGGGGAGCATTCTGTGTATATTTTTTGCATCAATTACATGTAAAACAACATCTGGCGTTTCCTCCAATAAAAGCTTTTTTGTGACCCTCTCTTCCTCAGTTATGGTCATCAGATTGTAAAACCCAGGGGTATCGATAAATTCTATCTCATGATGCTCTCCAACTTTTGTTTTCCCTCTTGTGATATCCACGGTAGTACCAGGATAGTTTGAAACTGAAACATATTTGCCAGAAAGTCTATAAAAAAGGGCGCTTTTACCTACATTAGGGTTGCCAATTAACAAGACTTTATAATGCCTTAGACCAGTCATATTGTCTCCGTATGATTTTCATTTCATACAGTAATAAGAAAAAAGTAAGAAATTGTCAAGAAGAAAAGTTAATCTATTTTAACTTAATTAGAATAAAAAAGGTGGGTTGCCCCACCTTGTAAATTAGTTCTGCTGTTTTATAGAAGCGTCTACTACTGCGTATGCGGCAAGATAAACTATCTCATGAACATCACTACCTCTCTGAAGAACATGCACAGAGTCTTTAAATCCCTGCAAAATAGGTCCTATGGCAGTTCCGTTGCCTACCCTATACAACAACTTGTAAGCGATATTTCCAGCCTCCAGGTCGGGAAATATCAACACATTTGCATCCCCTTTGATCTCAGAAAATGGAAAAGCCTCTTCAGCAATTGGGGCATAAGTAGCAGTATCAGCCTGCATATCTCCATCTATGATGAGATCTGGTCTCTTCGATTTTACGATCTTGATGGCTTCTCTTATAATGTTTACCCTTTCACATTTTACGCTACCAAAGTTTGTAAAGTTTAGCATTGCAATTTTTGGCTTAATATCAAATTTTTCTACAGTATCTGCTGATTGTAGTGCAATCTGTGCGAGTTGTTCTGCTGTAGGGTCCAGATTTACAGTAGTATCTGCACATAATAGAAGTCTATCTTTGAAAACCATGAAATAAGAACCTGATACGGTCTTATAATCCTTTTCAAAAGGCATTACCTCAAGCAAAGGTCTTACAGAATTACCGTAATCTCTTGAATATCCTGTAACCAAACAATCAGCCTCACCATTTAACACCATCATACAACCGTAGTAGTTTGTGATCTTTGTTAGCAATCTGTAAGCCTCAACCTCTGTAACACCTTTTCTCTGTCTCATCTTAAACAATTGTTCTGCATAAGTATCCAGCTTTTCAGACTTCTCTGGATTTATTATCTCAATGTTGTCCAAATTCAAATTAAGTTTTTCTGCCATTTCTCTAATCTTCTCTTCATTACCCAAAAGAATAGGCTTACCAAAACCCTCCTCTACAACTTTCACTGCAGCCTTGATAATCTTTTCATATTCACCTTCAGGGAATACAATTTTCTTTGGAGTAAACCTTGCTCTCTGGATTATATGTCTTGTAAACTCTCTTGCAACAGACAATCTTGCCTCTAATTGATCCTTATACTTGTCCCAATCAGTGATAACTACCCTTGCAACACCTGTCTCGATAGCTGCCTTGGCAACTGCTGGTGCCACTGTGGTAAGTGCTCTTGGATCAAAAGGTTTTGGTATGAGGTAATCCCTACCAAATTCCAACTTTTTCACACCATAAGCTCTACAAACAGACTCTGGAACCTCCTGTTTTGCAAGCTCTGCAAGAGCATACACTGCTGCAAGTTTCATCTCTTCGTTGATCTGTCTTGCCCTTACATCCAAAGCACCTCTAAAAATAAACGGAAATCCCAAAACATTGTTTACCTGATTAGGATAATCAGATCTACCTGTGGCAACGATTGCATCACCTCTTACCTCGTAAACTTCTTCAGGAGTTATCTCGGGAT
>CAZFHX010000008.1:0-62300 GCA_964519265.1 uncultured Deferribacterales bacterium | reverse complement strand
CCCAAAAATACATCTGCGCCATCCATTGCTTCTTCGAGAGTCCTCTTATCAGTTTCCACGGCAAAGGCTTCTTTATACTTATTCATCCCCTCTACTCTGCCCTTATAAATGACACCCTTTGTATCACAGAGGATAATATTCTCCCTCTTAACCCCTGCACGAATTATCAGATTTCCAGTAGCTATAGCAGATGCTCCAGCACCATTTATTACCACTTTGATCTGGTCGATCTTCTTATTCACAATTTCAAGGGCATTGATCAAAGCCGCTGTAGCAATAATAGCAGTACCATGCTGATCATCATGAAAAACAGGGATATTTAATCTTTTCTTCAATTCTTCTTCTATGTAGAAGCAATCTGGAGCTTTTATATCTTCGAGGTTTATCCCACCAAAGGTTGGCTCCAATAGCTCGCAAGCTCTTATAATATCGTCGGGATTTTTAGAGTTAAGCTCGATATCAAATACATCTACATCGGCAAACCTCTTAAACAAAACACCTTTCCCCTCCATAACAGGTTTTCCAGCCAAAGCTCCAATATCCCCCAAACCTAATACAGCAGTACCATTGGAAACAACCGCAACCAAATTCCCCTTTGCAGTGTATTCATAGGCAAGCTCAGGGTTTTGCTCAATCTCAAGACAGGGGTAGGCTACGCCAGGAGAATAAGCAAGAGATAAATCCTTTTGAGTGAGGGTTGGTTTTGTAGGTATTACTTCTACCTTCCCTTTTCTACCTGTAGAGTGGTACAATAAAGCTTCTTCTTTGGTAATCTTCTGTTTTACACCCATTTTGCAACCTCCTTTTTCTTAGTATATTTGGATTATGCCATATAGTTAACAAAATGTAAAGAGAAAATTACACCAAAATTAAATTTTCTTTCAAAACCATTTCTTCGATATACCCTTAGAAATAACTATAAAAAAAATCTATAACAACTTCGATACAGTAAAAATATAAAATAGCAAGAGAAAAATTAATGGAATATCAAAATCAACACAATACTAATCAAAATCGATTTTTCCAATATATTAATATATTGATAAACAATATAAAGCTTTACATACTAACAATTACAAATACTTTTCAATAGTTTTTTAAAATTACCTCTCTGTTCAGCAAAATAAGTAAATCTATAGAAAATCGTAGAAAGATATAAGACAAAACAAATAAAAACCACATTTTTCTCAGCAAACAAATAAAAAATATCTCAAGACATAAACTTAAAATAAACTCTATATACGATTTTAGTTAATATTTAGTAAAATATGGTATAGCGATTCGTATATGTATAAAATTTTTCTTTAATTTTCTATGATTTTTTTGTATAATGATATTCATGAACGAGCTGAATTTAAGTTTGTCCGAGATCCTTGCAGCGCTTGAAAGTGGCAATATCGGTGTCTGGGTTTGGGATGCAGAGACAAACAGGGCTCTCTGGTCTGATCATGCTTACAGAATGCTCGGATACACTCCACATGAATTTGAAATAAATTACCAAAAATGGCTCGAACTTCTTCACCCTGACGATATCGAACCTGCCCAATCTTCAATGTTTCAACAGTTGGAAGTTAAAAAATCTTTTTTCATCGAATTTCGGCTGAGATGCAAAGATGGATCCTACAAATGGATAAGAGGTTCAGGTAGGGTAATAAAAGAAACAGATGATGGCAAGATAAAGATCCTCTCTGGAACTCATTCTGATATAACAGAAAAAAAGAATGCAGAAGCCCTTCTCGAAGAAAAACTAAACATTCTACAAGAAGCAGAAAAGATAGCAGCTTTGGGTTCCTGGGATCTCGACATAAAAAATAATAAGCTCTTCTGGTCTGATGAGATCTTTAGAATTTTTGAAATTGACAAAGAGCTTTTTGGTGCTTCTTACGATGCCTTCTTAGCCTTAATTCATCCAGACGATAGAGAAAAAGTAAACACTGCCTATTGGAACTCTGTTCAAAATAAAACCTCTTATCAAGTAGAACATCGACTTCTAATGCCTGACGGTAGGATAAAATATGTTATAGAAAGGGGCAAAACTTTTTATGATAAAAATGGTGATCCCATCAGGTCTATCGGAACAGTCCAAGATATAACAGAAAAAGTAATCTTAGAACGATCTATAAAAGAACAGGAAAAGATATTCAAAACTATCTTTGATATAGCACCAGTTGGGATAGTTTTTGGGGATCTTTCTGCCGCCATACAGTTAGCTAATAAATATTTCTGCGATCTTTTAGGATATTCTCTCGAGGAACTTAGAAATTTAACTGTTAGTCAGTTTACCTTCGAACCAGATTTTCAAAAAGAAAAAGAGCTTTTCAATGAACTCATCAAACGGAATATAGATGGCTACAGAATGGAAAAAAGATATGTAAGAAAAAATGGAGAACTAATCTGGGTGGACCTAAGTGTATCTGCAATAACCGACGATAGAAACAACATTAAAAATTTATTGGCAATTGTTATAAACATAAACGACAAAAAATTAGCAGAAGAGGAATTAATAAAAGCCAAAGAGATCGCCGATAAAGCAAATTCTGCAAAAACTACCTTTTTAGCAAATATGTCCCACGAAATACGAACCCCTCTAAATGGTATCATAGGTATTGCCCAACTACTTCAATCAGAAAATCTACCGAAACATATCAAAGAATATGTTAGCCACCTCAATATGGCCTCCCAACACCTATTAGACCTTATAAACGATATTTTAGATTTTACAAAAATAGAATCTGGGGAGCTTAATCTCAGTAATGAAGAGTTTTCAACGAAAGATACGATAAATGAGGTTATTAAGGTATTATATTACAAAGCTAAAGAGAAAAACCTCGAGTTGACAATATTTTTAGATCCTCTTATACCAAACAAACTCATAGGTGATACATTCAGACTCAAGCAAATTCTTACAAACCTCATAGGTAACTCCATAAAATTTACCGAAAGCGGATATGTATCTATCGATGTATTCTTAAGAGAGATTACTGACTCACATACAACTATTACCTTTAAAATCACAGATACAGGTATAGGTATCTCTGAAGAGAGCAAACAAAAGCTATTTACACCATTTTTCCAAGGTGATCAATCAGTTACAAGAAAATATGGTGGGACAGGTCTCGGACTAAGTATTGTGAAAAAAATTGTTGACGCAATGAAAGGAGAGATCTCTCTTGAGTCCTACCCAAACTTGGGTACCACTTTCTATGTCACCTTAAAATTTGAAAAGGCATCCGATTCCATCATAGAGTTCAGTGAAAAATTGCTAAATCTAAACATACTTTTTGTGGAAAGCTCCTCCGTATCTTCAGATAATATCTTTAAAATTCTAAAATCACTAAAATTTAATGTCTTTAAGTATGAACATGAGATACCTGACACTGTAGATTTAATAGTAGTTGACTACTCTCACAAAAATGAGTCTATAGTAAAAGAACTTATAAGTCTCTACGGAGCAAACAAAATAATCGTAATAACCAATCTAAATGAGTACGACATAAAAAAGATGTTTTCAAAAGAACTAATAGTAATAGAAAAACCGATTCTCCCCTCTGATATATACAATGCAGTTACTAAGATAGTTTTTGGCAGTAAAGATTTCAGTAAAGACAGGGTTATAGTATGTGATGATACCAATTTACCAATATCCAAAGCACTAATCGTGGAAGATAACCCCATAAATCAGATTGTCTTGAAAAATATGCTCAAACAGGTCAAGATATTATCAGATATAGCAAACGATGGTATAGAAGCAATCGAAATGGTCAAAAAGAAACAGTACGACATTATCTTTATGGATATTCAAATGCCCCACATGGATGGGTATGAGGCGACAGGCCATATCAGAAAATTGCCTAATTATCAGCAAATTCCAATTATAGCTGTAAGTGCCCATGCTTTCAAGAGCGATGCAAACAAATCGATAGAAGCTGGAATGAACGACCATATCACCAAACCTGTATCGATGAATGATCTGATAAAAACCATCTCCAAATGGATCAAGATCCATTGCACCTTAGAAAAAAGTCCTAAAATAGATACTGCACCCTCGATACCATTTCTTGATGTATCGGATCTTCAGATAAGGGGAAGTGATCTCGACACTGTCAAACCTTTGGTAAATATCTTTATCGAAGAGGTCAACAAAGATATACCCCTGATAAAAAAATACATAGAAGAGAATAACATAGATGATCTCCAAAGAATAATGCACAAACACAAAGGAGCTGCAGGTAATATAAGCCTCGTTGAAATACACAAAAACCTCGTCCAGATAGACAAACATCTAAAAGAAAAAACTCCTCCATCCAAGATTAAAAACCTCTTCAACCTATTTTTCGAACAGATGGATATATTGAATAGTTATAAAAATTCCGTAGAGGGGTCAAGAAAAGAGATATCAAACTTCGAGAAGGTATCAATGGAAGATATTCAAGAATTGATGGAACTACTCAGCAAAAATAATCTCAAGGCAATAGATAAATTTGAAAAAATGCGTTACGGAATCACACTGATAGACCAAGAGTTGATGAAAAACTTAGAACAAGAGATCACAAACTTGAACTTTTCCAATGCATACAGTATCTTAGAAAAAATAAAGAATAGGATCTCATGATATGAGTAGTATAACAAAAAAAGATAAGATCTTGATCGTGGATGATTCACCAGCTAACATACAGATAATAAACAATATTTTAAAAGATGACTACGAAATTTTTTTTGGTACTGATGGTACTTCGGGGTTAAAAAAAGCCTACGACATAAACCCTGATCTGATCCTTTTGGATGTTCTCATGCCTGATATGGATGGTTATGAAGTATTAGCAAAATTAAAAAGTGATCTAACCACCAGAGATATACCTGTTATCTTTATAACTGCCCTTGACTCAGTCGAACAAGAGATTAAGGGACTCGAGGCTGGAGCCGTGGATTACATTACCAAACCTATCGTAGGTGCCTTACTAAAAGCAAGAGTAAAAACACATCTCGAACTGAAGAAACAAAACGACTTCTTAAAAAAACTAACAATGATCGATGGACTCACAGGTATAGCAAACAAAAGAAGATTGAACGAATATTTAGAAAAATGGTACAGAATACTCCTTAGAAAACAACTGCCTCTCAGCGTCTTTATGATAGATATAGACTATTTCAAACTTTACAATGATACCTATGGACATTTAGCTGGGGATGACTGCTTAAAGCAGGTTGCAGAAGCTATAAGAAATTCCCTCAAAAGGCCCTATGACCTTGCGGCAAGGTTTGGTGGTGAAGAGTTTGCCTGTGTTATTCCCGAAGCGAGTGTAAAAGATGCCATCGTTATTGCAAATAGAATTAAAGAGTCCATCGATGATTTGAAATTGGAGCACAAATCTTCACCTATTTCCCCTTTCGTAACGATAAGTATCGGTGGGGTATCCAAGATACCAGACGAACTCGACAAACACAACGAGATGCTTCAAAAAGCCGATGAAGCGCTATACAAAGCAAAACAAAACGGAAGAAATCAGATATTGATCGAAGAACTCTAAGTTTTCTAATCGGAGGAAAAATGACAAGATTTGTTTTACTTTTTCTAATGATCAGTGTTTGTCTTTATGCACAACAAAATGACAACAAAACAATAGAACATATCAACTATATTGACAACATCACAGACATCCTCGAAAAAAAACATTTTATCCCCAAAGAGTTCAGCAGATCTGTGCTACTTTCTTTAAGCATCGACAACAAGACTATTGAAAAGATTACTGCTCCAAAAGAAGCTTTAATATGGGGTAGATACAAAAAGATCTTTATCACAGATGAGAGAATAGCATCTGCTAAGGCATTTTTAAAAGAGCACTACGATATTTTATACAAAATCGAAACAGAATTCAAAGTGGATAAAGAAATAATAGTATCTTTAATCGCAATCGAATCAAATTTTGGGAAATATAGACCTGTCCACAATGTAGGGGATGCACTTTTAACCTTAGCCAAAGATTACCCCCCAAGAAGCAACTTTTTCACAAAAGAATTGATCAATTATGTTATTTTACGATATTTAGATAAAACTTATGACAACAGCTCCATAAAAGGTTCATACGCTGGGGCAATTGGACTACCTCAATTCATGCCGTCAAGTATCTTAAACTATGCTGTGGATTACGACAACGATTGCAGGATCGATCTCTTAAGCAATTGGCAAGATGTTTTCGCAAGTATCGCAAACTATCTTAAAATGAATGGTTGGGTATACAAAGATATAATCGCTCAGCAAGTAAAACAGGAGCATCTAAAAACATTTGAACCCTATATCAACAAAAATATCCTCCTCGATATTGAAAAATTGGGTTATTCACAGTCAAAAAACAGAAAAGCAACGATAAAAAGATTTGAAAATGAAAATAATTACGAACTGTGGATAACTTACAAAAATTATGATGTAATAAAAACATACAACAGAAGTGATAACTATGCACTTACAGCCTTTCTTATCTATCAAGCCCTTTCTCAACCCAACTGAACCCCAGTTTTGCTTGACATAATCGATTATTTAACTATAATAACCCGTTAAACTAAAAACAGCTAATGGAGGTATGTTATGGCTCAGATGAGAACATTAAAAAAGCTCACGAAACTCAAAAAGATCAGAGCACATGGGTTTAGAGCGAGAAAAGCAACCAAAGGTGGCAGAAATGTTCTAAATAGAAGAAGGGCTAAGGGTAGAAAAAGATTAGCACTTTAAAAAAGGAAAATTTTCCGAAATCGGAAAGATTAAGAAAACAAGAGGAGTTTAAATCCCTCTTTAAAAATGGCAACAAACTATATTCTAAGTTTTTGTGTATCTTTTACAGAAAAGGCACAGGAAAAGTCGGAATTGTAGTTGGGAAAAAAGTAAGTAAAAACGCTACAGAAAGGAACCTGATCAAGAGAAGGTTGAGGCATATTTATAGGACAAATAAAGAGGTTTTCAGAAATCTCGACACTGTCCTGATAGCCCTCCCTTCATCCTTGATGGCTACTTATCGGGAACTATTAGAGGATGTTACAAAAAATATTAAAAAGATCTCTCTTGGGAATGATTAGTTTTTATCAAATGGCAATTTCACCGTATTTAGGAAACAATTGTAGATTTTATCCATCTTGTTCTGCCTATGCAAAAGAGGCTATCGAAAAAAAGGGTATCGTTAAAGGGGTTTTATTAGCCATCTGGCGCATCCTGAGATGCAACCCATTCAACAAAGGGGGCATCGATCATGTCAAATAATATCAAATATCGGAGGATATCTTAAATGGACAAAAGGACTCTACTTGCAGTGGCAATCAGCATTGCTATTCTACTTGTTTATCAATTTTTCTTCGCTCCACAACCAACACCAATAACTTCGGATAACACCACCGCAAATATCACAAAAGACAACAATGCAACAAAAACAGAAGTAAAGAAGATCGAACAAAAAATATCCAACACAAGATCTTTTCAGTTAGAAAAAGTATCAAACGGATTCTTAGATATCTATTTTGATAAAACAACCGGCGATATTCACAAGGTATCTGTAATAAAATACCGTGACAAAAAGCTTCCCATCGTCACTTTTAAAACAGAAAATGACAACTATTTCAAAGTGTTGAACGGTTATGGCGATAACTACACCATGGAAATAAAGGATTCCGATGGTAAAAAGATAGTGATTTTTTCTACACTTCAAAACAGCATAGGAATAACAAAAACCTATACTCTCGACAAAGAAAGCTACTTGATATCCTTAAATGTAAAAGTATCCAACAACTCTGAGCAGACTATCAAATTGGAAAACAATGTAAACATAGGACCAGGTTTCGGGGAAGGGTTTGAAAAAAGCAGTTATATTTTCGAAGGGGCAATGATCTACAACGGAGAAAAGAAAGAGGAGATGGCTCCAGATAAAGTAAAGGAACCTATCAAGTTGAACACCCCAAAATGGATCGGATACACAACCAAATATTACCTCTTTGCCGCAATTGATGGGAATTTGGAATCTGGGATAATAGAAAAATACAACGACTCAGCAATAGTAAAGGGGGTAAAACAACTAATACTAAACCCTAAATCCTCAACCGATACTAAATTCAATTTATATGTCGGACCGAAAGAGTATGACCTCCTCAAAAGTTTCAACTTAGGTTTGGAACATAGTATAGATTTCGGATGGTTTAAATTCCTCGCAGTACCTATGCTAAAATTTATGCTTTTCATATACGAATATACTAAAAATTATGGTGTAGCCATCATCATACTTACCATCATTGTAAAACTACTCACCTACCCTCTCACCATCAAGAGTATGACATCGATGAAGAAGATGCAACAGATCCAACCAAAACTGATGGAGATCAGAGAGAAATTTAAAAACGACCCCCAAAAGATGAATACAGCAATGATGGAAGTCTATAAAAAGCATGGGGTAAATCCTATGGGAGGGTGTTTGCCAATGCTTGTACAGATCCCAATATTCTTTGCTCTGTACAAAGCCCTTCTCGTTTCTGTGGAACTCAAGGGTTCACCATTTATCTTTTGGATTACAGATCTATCAGAAAAAGACCCATACTATATAACCCCAATAATCATGGGTATTACGATGTTTATCCAGCAGAAAATGACACCATCTACAATGGATCCTATGCAGCAGAAGATATTTTTACTTATGCCGATAATCTTTACATTCCTATTTTTGGGATTCCCATCGGGACTTGTAATCTATTGGCTTACAAACAATGTACTATCCATTATTCAGCAATACTATATCAATAAAAAATTGGCTTGAGGGTAAAATATGAAATACTATGAAATCGAATGTTATGATATAGATGAAGGTATTACAAAATTTTTAAATGAAAACAATATTCCTCGCGAGTTTATCACTTACGAAGTGATTGAACAGGGTTCCAAAGGGATACTGGGCTTTGGTAAGAAACAATCGAAGGTAATGATAAAGTTTGATGATTTTGAATATATCAAAAGAAGAGCTAAGGTAATCCTGCACGATATCTTAGAAAAAGCAGGATTCAACGATTTTCAAATAGAGTTAAAAGAGGATAAACCAAAGTATATCTTCAATATCATCTCTCCCGATTCTAAGCTTCTTGTGGGTAAGTGTGCCCAGACATTGAATGCTCTTCAAGAAATCGTAGATAGAATGCTTAATATAGAAAACTATCCCGAGATAGAGATCATCGTGGATGTAGAAGGTTATAGGGACAGAGTGACAAAGTACCTTTCTGAAAAAGCTATAACAGCCGCAGATATAGTGAAAAAAACAGGTAAAGTACAAAAACTTCCCCCTATGATAACCATAATAAGAAAAGATATCCACAAAGTGGTAAATGATATCGAGGGTGTGAGAACCGAAAGTTCTGGTACCGGTGATATCAAAACTATATTTATAGTCCCGAACAAGAATAATAACCGTAAAAGGGGGAATAGATGATTAAATTTGTATTGTTTGTTGTATTGGCTTATGTAGCATACAAACTTTTCACGAGATCCAATAAAGCTGAAGTGGAAGCAAAGAAAGAGGAGGGTGCAAACAGTCCTGTTGAACTTGTAAAGGATCCAAGTTGCGGCACTTTTGTAGAAAAAACCACCAATTACAAGGTCAAGTATTACGACAACATATACTACTTCTGTTCTGAAGATTGTAGGCAAAAGTTCATAGAAAAAATGAAAACAGAGGGTTAAACTATGAAGATTTTTTTAGATACTGCCAATATTGATGAGATCAAAAAAGGTGTTGAGTTAGGTATTATCGATGGTGTTACAACAAACCCATCCCTTGTGGCAAAAGAGAAGAAAGATTTTAAAAAGCTTATCAAAGAGATATGTAATCTCGTAAAGGCACCGGTAAGTGCAGAAGTGATAGCTTTGGATGCAGATGGAATGGTCAAAGAGGGGTTAGAACTTGCTAAAATTAGTGAACATGTGGTTGTAAAGATCCCCTTTACGGCTGATGGTTTGATTGCTACGAGAAAACTTGCAGAAAAAGATGTAAGAGTAAATATGACTTTGATATTTTCTCTCAATCAGGCACTATTAGCATGTAAAGCTGGTGCCAAATATATTAGCCCTTTTGTCGGGAGATTAGACGATATTGGGCACGATGGATTCGAACTTGCAAAGGATTGCCAAGAAATGCTAACCCTGTACCCCTTCGATTGCGAAGTGATTGCGGCAAGCATAAGACATCCCCAGCATGTAGTAGAAGCAATAAAAAACGGTATCGATATAGCCACACTCCCTTTTTCAATACTTATGCAAATGATGAAGCATCCACTGACAGATCTTGGAATCCAGAAGTTTTTAGATGACTGGAAAAAAGCCAACCAATAACCAATAACCAATAACCAATAACCAATCACTAATCACCGAGCCATTATAGGGGAGCAACCTCCCCTACCCTTTTAAAACCTATTGTAATGCACCCTTTCAGGCTTAAATCTATCCACCTCAAACCCCTTTTTATCGGAATAACCTACAGCAATCACAGCAAGAGGGATGATATTTGATGGTAGATTGAAATAGTTTACAAATTCCTTCACCCTTTCGTCGCTTGGGTATATACCGCACCATACAGTTTGAAGACCCAAAGCTGGGGCTGCCGTGAGAATGTTCATAATAGCGGCAGAACAATCCTGCACCCAAAAGCCTTTGTATTTCTCCAAATTCACATCACCTAAAACAACGATCCCGATTGGAGCCTGATGAAGCATCTTTGCATAGGGGTGCATATCGGCAATATCCTTTTTTATCTTCGGATCATCGATAATAATGAAGTGCCATGGCTGTTGATTCCCAGCGGATGGTGCACACATTGCAAGTCTTAGAAGTTCATCGATCTTCTCTTTTTCAACAGGTTTATCGAGGAATGTTCTGATACTTCTCCTCGTTTTTATCGCCGTAATTACATCCATAGCCACCTCCAAAAACTATTCTTTGCCGATATTCTTTTTCAACTCTTTGAGGATCTCTTTCAATTCTAATTTTATTTCCAGAAGTTTATCCTCTGCAGAATCTTCCCTCAATTTCTTACGAGCACCCTCAATGGTCAATTTCTCTTCATAGAGAAGGTATTTTATTTTATTTAATAATTCTATGTGATTGGATGTATAATACCTTTGATTGGAACTAAGCTTGACAGGTTTTAGTTGGCGAAACTCTTTTTCCCAAAAGCGAAGTACAGATGGTTTGATGCCTGTAATTTCACAGACCTCTCCTATCTTGTAGTATATCTTATTTTGCATTAACCTCTTCTTTTAGGAGTCTGCTTGGTTTGAAAGAAACCACCGTTCTTGCTTCGATAACCTTCTCTTCACCGGTTTTTGGATTTCTTCCGATTCTCCTACCTCTTGTTTTCACTTCAAAACTACCAAAACCGGATATTTTGACACTTCTCTTATTGAGAATTTCATCTTTTACAGTATTGAAAACAGCATCAACAACATTATAGATATCTTTTTTTGAAATACCCAATGTTTCATAGATTATATCTACTATATCAGCTTTTGTCATATATTACCCCCTTTGTTATGCGGTATATTAAAAAAAATCTAATTATTTGTCAATAGCTAAGATTTATCAATACGGAATTTTTTGTTTTTCAACTTGGATTTCACCAGAAATGATGATACTTCTGATTCAGAATTAAAAGAGGTAATAATAACTTCATATTTAACAACCTCTTCCATCTTTGATGTAATAACACCTTTCAAAGAATTTTCCCTTAAAAATGATACAGCCTCATCCCTGCTGTAAAAATACCCCAAAAATATGACAGGCTTATTACCCACATAAATATCAGATTTATCAGTATATTTATAAGCTTTGTAAACGACGATCTTCACCCGCTCCTTCTCCTTACTTACATAGGATAAAGTAAGATCTTTCAATAAAACTTTGATTCTATCTATATCTCCCGGATAGCAATCCTCGATTACAAGATTGTATTTATACTGCTTAACCTCTCCAATTTTTGTAGCATTATCCTTACCCTGAGCAGTTTGCAAAACAGTGCCATTATCCTTTATTGATGTGGGTAAACCTTCTTGGATTTTTTCAATAGGTTTGCTTTCAGTAGGTTTATCCTCTAAAAATATGATCTCACCTATCGGTTTGAATTCTGCCAACTCATTATATGGATCTTCTGCCTTCGGTTTGTTGTCCATAGGTTTAGGCTTGGTAGTAGGTTGCGATTGCATAGCCATCTGCTTCTTCTTTAGAGCGATCTCTTTTTCAAGAATCTTTAGCTTATAATAAAAATACCCGCCAACTGCCAAAGCTATAATCAGAATAAAGCCCAACGATACAGATAATATCAGGATTAATCTACTTGGTTTCTTTTCAACAGGTTTTTCTTCTTGTGATGAGATTTCCAGACCTTCATCTTCTTCAATAAGTTGGATCTCACCGTGAGTTATCTGATAAATCTCAGAAAAGCTTTTATCTAGAAACCTTAAAAGATTTAATCTAATCATAATCAGAATAAAAGGGAGGTGTGATCCTCCCTTTCTTCTACTCTTCCTCTTCCTCTTGCTGAGCCCGTTTGTTTTCTGCTATAACCTTTTCGGCTAAGTAGCTTGGCAACTCTTCGTAATGACTAAACTCAATGGTAAAAGTTCCCCTTCCCCCTGTTATACTTCTAAGGTCTGGAGCATATTTAAGCACCTCTGCCATAGGTACCTGAGCTCTTATATGTTGACCATTGACCTGAGGTTCCACATTTACTATTCTCCCTCTTCTGGAGTTGAGATCACCGATGACAGCACCTGTCGTTTCATCTGGAACAAACACATCTAAATTCATTATAGGTTCTAAAATCACCGGAGATGCTGCAGCAGCAACCTTTTTGAAGGCAAGGGATGCAGCGATCTTAAACGCCATTTCTGAAGAATCTACAGAGTGATACGACCCATCATAGAGTATTGCCTTGAAATCCACAGTGGGAAATCCAGCTAAAACGCCCTTCATCGATGCCTCTCTCAAACCTTTCTCCACCGCTGGAATGTACTGCTTTGGTACAACACCTCCCACAATTCTATCTTCAAATACAAACCCAGCACCCCTCTCGAGAGGTTGAAGCTCTATCCACACATCACCATACTGACCTCTACCACCGGATTGCTTCTTATACTTACCCTGCCCCTGGGCACTCTTCTTGATGGTTTCTTTGTAAGGTACCTTCGGAGTTTTGAGATCCACCTCAACATTAAACTTTTTCTTTAATTTATCCACAATTACTTCTATATGCATCTGTCCTGTACCGCTCAAAAGGAGTTCATTTGTCTGCTCATCTCTTGTAAGTCTGATACCTATATCCTCCTCCATCAGCCTGTGAAGTCCAGAACTAACCTTATCCTCATCATCCTTAGACTTTGGCACAAGGGAGAATGCCAACACAGGATCTGGAATCTGAACAGGTTCAAAGATAACGGTCGACTTCTTATTTTTAGAAAGGGTATCAAAGGTCTCAGTATATTTTAGTTTGTTAACCATCCCTATTTGACCAGCAATTAGCTTGTCAACCTTTATAAAGTTTTTACCCTGAAGGAGATAAAGCTGATTGATCTTTTCGGTTTCATCTTTGTTTATATTGTATATCTCTGTATCGTTTGTGATTTCACCTGAGTATATCCTGAAAATAGTTAATTTACCTGCAAAGGGATCTATGAATGTCTTAAATACAAATGCTCTAAACTCTGTATCAAGGGGGTCTATGAATACTGCCTCACCTGTTTTTTGATCTATTGCCTTTTTTCTCTCCCTCTCGATGGGCGATGGCAGGTATTTAATAATAGCCTCGAGGAGTAATTTACTACCGATATTCTTCACGGCCGACCCGGGAATAACGGGGAAAAATCTCTTGGAAATTGTACCTTCTCTTATACCATTTACGATCTCCTCTTCAGTGAACTCCTCTCCATCTAAATATTTTTCTATCAAAGCATCATCCACTTCACTGATAGCTTCCAATAATTTAGACCTGTAATTTTCTGCTTCTGGCAATAGATCTGTAGGGATATCCTCTATCTTATAATTTGCCGTAGGCTCAGGTGGATATATATACGCCTTCATCTTCACAAGATCTATAACTCCCCTGAAACTATCCTCCTGACCGATCGGTAAAAATATCGGAAGCGGTTTTACCTTGAATGTTTTTTCTATGTCAGCAAGGGCTCTGAAAAAATCAGCCCTTTCTTTGTCCATCTTGTTTACAAAGATAATCTTAGCCAAATCGTATTCATCTGCATATTTCCAAACCCTCTCCGTTTCCACCTTTACCCCTGTAATGGCACTGGCAACCACCACAGCACCACCCACAGCAGATACAGCACATTTTGTTTCGTGCAAAAAGTTTGCATAGCCAGGTGTATCAACTATATTTATCAATGTATTATTCCATTCAATTGATGCAACTTTAAGGTTTATTGAGATCTTTCTTTCAATTTCTACAGGGTCAAAGTCCATGAGACTTGTCCCGTTGTCAACACTGCCGATACGGTTGTTTACTTTTGCATTGTAAAGAATTGTGTCTACTAAACTTGTTTTACCCGCACCACCATGGGAAATAAAAGCTACATTGCGGATATTTTTAATATCACTTACATTCATACAGGCCCCCTAACAGAAATTTTAATTAATTTTAACAGATAAAATTAAAAATTCAAGATTTTTATTCACTTTGAAAATGAGATACAGTACTCTTAAAAATCAGAAAGAATTACAGGTAAAAGTTTAGTGGTGGTATATCCCTAATGGCACCCAATTCTTTGGCAAATCTGTAAAATAGCAACAAGCCTTTTATATGTTTATCAGTGAGGTTATAATCTATAGTTTCCCAATAATCTATTATCTGATAGGAAGTTAGACCATTGAAGATATATTTATCTATGAGAGCAGAAAGATTATCCTTCGATCTTGACTTGATCTTGATAAGAGTTTCTACAAAATCATCAATCTCATCTTTTTTATTCTTATTTAATAACCACAACGCATAAACAAAAGGGTAACCCGTATTTTCATACCATATCTTGCCCAAATCGAAAATATGTTTAAAAGATGAATTGTAATAACCAAAGAGTGCTTTATCACCTATGTATAGAGATGCATCTGCTCCCGACTGATCATTCGTGTACTCCACCTCTAATTTCCAAAACTTTTCTAAAATAATTTTAAGTAAGATTATACTTGTTCCCGATTCCTCAGTAAGAAATACCTTTGCACCATTTAGTTCATCCTTACCCCTATTGGAAAAAAGGTTTACACTTTTGACCTCTTTTTTAGAGCTTATGGATATATCAGGTATTATCAAGAATTTATCAGAGTGCCTTGCATAAATAATACTGCTCAAGGCAGATGTATCAATAACCCCTTCTACCATCATCTTATTTAGATAAGATGGAACACCACGGATGAAATTGAAATTTGGGTTATTCACCTGTTTTAAATAATGAAAGATCGGATAGACATTTGCATACTGTATCTCACCAATATTTATCATCTATACCACCAAAAACTTTATTCCTATAGCAGCCAAAACAACTGCCCCAGCAATCTCAGCATATTTGCCTGTAAAGCGCCTACTAACCTTACCAAAATATACTCCAACAGCAGTAGCAATGGCACAAACAATTCCGATGATCATCGCAGGAAAAAAAATACTACCCTTGTACAGAGCAAGGGAAACACCCACCCCCAAAGCATCCATGCTTGTAGCCAAAGATAGCATAACAAGGGATAACCCCTTCGTGGGATCGTTTAGAGAACATTTCTCTTCCTCATTCTTAAAGGATTCTTTGACCATATGATAAGCAATGTAAAAAAGTATTAAAGCCGCAATGATATTTATATTTCCAGTCCATTTCATCAAAACTTTACCGATAAAAGCACCGATAACAGGCATAAGAAACTGAAATAGCCCAAAATGCCAGCTCAGTCTGAAATAGTGCCTAGCCGTATTGAAACTACAACCAATACCAAATGCCACGCTGAAAGCATCCACACTCATCGCCAAAGCGATTAGAAATATCTCAAATACGGTGAGCATTAAAATACCACTCCAACAATTTGGGCAAGAAGCATAGTGATTATCAAAGAAAATGGGTAAGTGGAGGCATAGCTTATCGATGGATAATCTGATTTTGTAATTTCGTTGGACATTGTAAGTGTGGGAGTTGAAGTCATTGCACCGGCAAAGATACCAAAGATATCAACGATATTTAATTTTAAGATATATCTCATAATAAACACGAAAACTATCAAAGTGAGAAGTATAGACCCCATCGTTATATAAATCGATAAAAGACCATACTTATGAATAGATTCTACTATAAACTTTCCAGAGTTAGCTCCAATAACAGCCATAAATATAAGTTGCCCAAGAGTTTTCAATAAAGAGGTTGAATGGGGAGAAAGTTGCCAAACAAGCTTACCGGTCCTCCCTAACCTACCCAGTATGAGCGATGTAATAAAGATCCCACCGACAAAACTAAGATTAAAATCACCAACCACAGGAAGATTTATCGGTATCCTACCCACTAAAATCCCTAAAATGATCCCAACCGATATCGGTAAAAAATCACCAGCAGGGTATTGTAATAGGTTATTACCTATATATTCAGTCACAGCATCTGCATTATTTTCTGGTACTGTAATGTACAGCTTGTCCCCAAGCATGAGGGTAAATCCTGGATTAGGTTTTATATCTATACCTGATCTTCTTATTTTGGTGATTACACCACCAAGAGCCCTCAATTTTTTGAGTTCACCGATCTTTTTACCAACCACCTGCTTTGAAGTCACAAGTAGTCTTAAAACCTTCATATTATCATGAAATTCCACAAACTCCTTTATCTCCTCACCAAGCATCAGTTGTGCTGCCCTTAGCTCCTGCTCTGTCCCTACAACCCTTAAGATATCACCCAATTCGATTATATTGTTATCAGTGGACTTTTCAGACTTTTCTATCCTTTCCACCATGCAACCGGTCATCTGTTCGAAATGCTCTTTTGTAACCTTTTCCTTACTGAAATTCTCATTTGTTACCAAGAAGTTTTTACCCTTTAGCTTTTCGTAGGAAGAAAGTAATTTCTCTTCGTACTCTTCCACCTCTTTTTGAATATTTATTCGAAAAATAACAGGAATCAATCTCACAAAAACAACACTCGAGATAATTCCAAAAGGGTATGTAAGTCCGAAAAACACCGAAGCCTGACTTATAAAGTTATGCTCTAACACTGCAGCCAAAGATGGGGCACTGGACATACTTCCAGTAAATACACCTATCAAAGCACCTTTTGAGAAACCGAAAATCTTTCCCGACAGAAAGATGATCAAGAATATACAAAGAATGATACCTGTGGAAATGGTATTATAAAAGATCCCATTTTTCTTAAAAGTTTCAAAAAACAATGGACCTGTTTGAAGCCCCACTGCATACATGAAAAGAGCCAAACCGAAATATTTGAAATCCTCAGGTAGGGTTACACCAAAATACCCTGCCAAAAGGGCTACAATGAGAATTGCAGAGATATCGAGGGAAAACCCCTTAAATTTCAGATTACCTAATAGATACCCTAATGTAATTATTATAAAGAGGTAAAGTACAGTGTTCAAACTTATTTTAAAACCTCATCTTTTATTTCTTTTTACCCAACTCTATGGATCTCTTTGTGGCAGTTTCCACTGCGTTTATCAGCGTTGTTCTTAATCCACCCTGCTCTAATGTATGAATACCTGCTATTGCTGTACCACCAGGTGATGTTACCATATCTTTTAATGTGCCGGGATGCATCCCTGTTTCGATGAGGAGTTTTGCGGCTCCCAAAACTGTTTGAGCGGCAAGCTTCATGGAAATATCCCTCGAAAGACCTACTTTTACTCCAGCGTCGCTCAACGCTTCGATGATCATGAAAATATATGCTGGTCCACTACCAGATAGACCTGTAACGGCATCCATCTGATACTCATCCACAATCACTGAGATACCCACGGCAGAGAAGATCTCCTGGGCTATCCTCACATCATCCTCTGTGGCATTATCCCCCGGAGCAATCCCAGTAGCACCCGCCAATACAAGAGCTGGTGTATTGGGCATCGTTCTTATAAATCTAACCTTTTTACCAAGTGTATCTTCAACAAACTGCGACGATATACCTGCAGCAATAGAGATGAGTAGTTTATCATCGTTTACCCTATCACTTATTTCGTTTAACACCTTTCCCATGATCTGCGGTTTTACCGCTAAAACCACCACATCAACATCATCCACAAGTTTTTTGTTATCTTTGAAAATTATATTGATACCGTATTCATTACTTAGATGCTCCAATTTATCTATATCTACATCGCTTGTGTAGATACTCTCTGCAGGGATCTTTTCAGACTTCAAAAGCCCTTTAATCAAAGCAGTTGCCATATTGCCTGATCCTATAAAACCGATCCTTTTATTTTTTAACATTATGAGCCTCCAACCATTCTTCTATTTTTTTATAAATCTCATCTTTTTTGGGATTAAGACTACTAGATAGGATATGTTTTACCTTTGGGTCATCGATAGATACAAATTCTTTATCCTTGATTGTCAATTCATTAAAGAATTTTACACTACCCTCGTAATCCACCACATCATCATACTTAGAGTGAAGTATCACTACATGTTTATTCAATAAGTTCTTGTTATCCCAAGTATAACTGATGAGATACCTAAGGTGAACCATCCCTTTTACAGACCTCTTGTCGTAGTAATATTCTTTCAAATTTGAGGTATCAGAATACTCTTTGTCAATACTGTCTATAAAATATTGAACAAGTGGCACAAAATCAAAACTACCATCTAAGATCTTTAAAGCTGGAGCAAGTAGAATCACACCATCAACATCATTATAGTAAGCAACATTCAAAGCCAATAAACCACCCATCGATTGCCCTATGACATAAACCTTATCACAGCTATTCTTTAAGATAAAATAACCATACTTCAAAGAATCGTACCAATCTCTATAACTTAACTTGTCCAGATACTCAGATTTAGATCCATGCCCCACTACTCGTGCGTTGTAAACAGAGTACCCCTTTTTATTGAGAAATTCTGTGAGTTCCTCCATCTCAAAAGGCGATGCAGTAAATCCATGAATGAGCAGTACACCTATTTTCCGATTCCCCTCTTTGTATAATGGTAAGTTTCTTTTATTGACAACACCCTCTGAGATAGCTCTTTTCTGATCAATAGAGATAAGCTCTTTTATATCTACATTCGAGAGATCAGGGAATTTTTGAAGCTTATAAGGAGGCTTTTTATTCATAATACCTATTAAAACAAAAATGATTGCAAAAATTACCCAAGGAAGCAAAAACCATCTAACGATAACCTTTTTATTCGCCATCTATTCACAATATTCTTTTTTAAATTTTTCGATATCTAAGCAATTGATATTTGATTCCATTATATATCTCAAAAAGCATTGCAATCTCTGAAAAGTCTCATCACTTATGATATGCTCAACTTTGCAGGCATCCTCTTCGGCTTTTTTAGGTTCCACATCGAGCACATCGGTAAAAAACTTTGTGATTATCTTATGTCTATCGAGTACAGATTCAGCTAACTTTTCCCCCTGCTCTGTAAGGATCACCTCTTTGTAGGGCGAATATCTCACAAGCCCCCTCTCTGAAAGGATCTTCAAAGCACTCGTTACTGCTGGTTTCTTCACATTCAACCGTTGGGCTATATCAGTGACCCTTGCAGAACCCTGTTCCCTCTGTAGTACCAATATCATCTCGAGGTAGTCTTCCAAACTTTTAGTCAGTTCGTCCATAAATTTCTCCAAAATTTACAATATAACATCAATAAAAAATTATCAAATAGTTTTTTTGTCCAATCCATCGTAAAGCTCTGATAAAAAAGTATCCTTATCATGTTCATACTTTGGGGCAAAATGAAAAAACTTTACAAACTTAGACTCAGATCTCTCAAAAATCTCCCTTGCAAGAGAAGTGGTAAGGTGACTTTTATCTATGGCATGTGTGATGTCCGACTTTTTAAACATCGCCTCTATCAAAAGAATGTAACTACCTTTTGCAAATTCGATCGCTTTTTTGAAATTATCATAAGTAGGTGCTATATCTGTCAAAAATGTAATATCCTGGGGTTCTGAATAGATTACAAGTTTCTCCTCTAGGTAAGAAATATCATAAACGGTACCATTTACATCCAAAACACCTCTTCTTTCACCTCTTAGAAGTCTATCTTTCAGTTCTGTAAGCCATGGTCCCGCCTTTAATCCCATTTCTTCCAAAACATTCTTTTTTATATTGATATGTATCGGTTCTTTTATACGATACCCAACAGAGATAGTCTTATGATCAAAAAACTGATAGTCAAAGTAAAACCTATCCTCCAAAAATAATCCTTTTTCGATATCATCCTCATATTCAGGTACAAAACCGTTAGCAGCAGAGAAAACAGCCTTTTTTATCTTTTGCAACCCTAATTCGTAAGCCTCAATCACCAAAGGGTAGCTTTTTATGAGGTTCCAGGTATAACCAGCCAACTTACCTTTTACATTGTTTATGAAGTTTGGAGGTCCATAAAATCGGATAGGTTTTTCTGATCTAAGACATCCCCTCAAGATACGGTCAAAGCCATAAAAATGATCCATGTGGGTGTGGGAGATAAAAACATCTCTAATATCCAATATCTCACTATTTGTAATATCCCCCAATCTACCACAGTCCAATAAAAAGGCATCTTTTTTATAGATATTTCTTATAAAAAATGCCGTATCATCAAAAGGGGAGTTGACCCTTTTGATTATGTAGTTATGCTTCATCGGTTGATTTTAACTTTTCCATTATAAACTTAGAGTTATCCTCCACATCACCAATAGTTTCCACGATAAGATCAGCCCCTATATCTTCAAAATCCCTCTTCTGTTTTTCATAAATCTCTGGTCTCCCGTCGGAAACAGATTCCTTTTCAAACCTCTTGCTTAGTCTTTCATATACAACATTATCTGGGGCAAAACATCTCACTTTGTATGGCTTACCTTTGAATTTAGAAAGGAAGATTTTGAGATAACTCCTCTTTGAAAAACTTGCATCCACAACAACCATTCTTCTGTTTTCCATTGACAAGTTTGATATTTCGGCAAGGCTCTCATAAACCTTTTTCGTCATATCTTCTGAATATAACCCTTCGTTATACCCATCCAACACTCTGTCCGTTGGGTTTATTCCAGCAAGCTCTTTCCTCACCACATCACTGTTTAGATACCTTGCGGCATATTTATGGGAAAAATATCTACCATTCTTACTTTTTCCTGAGGCGATGGTACCATAGAAAATAATAGACTTAGTACGTTTTATATTTAAGGCATAGGATAACGATAAATCTGCCATTCTCTTTACTTCATCATACTTCTCTTTATACAATTCCCAGCTCTCATCTTTGCCATCGAGCATAAAACATCCCACTTTAAACCTCACATACGCTCTATAACACTTATAAAAATTTACTAATCTTTTACTATCCTCGTCATCATATACACTCAAAAATCCCGATAGGAGCTGGTCGGATATATCAACATAATCATAATAATCTGTCTCCATACAGAGAAAAACAAAGTCTGACACCGCATCGTTGTACCTAAATCGTTTGTTAAATTCGATACAATCAATCAAACCTATCTCATCTCCATCAAAATATACATGCTCTGCTCTCAAATCCCCATGACCATCGATTATAAACCCTTTATCAAGTCTCCTATCAAAAAGATCTCGATTATTTTCCAAAAAATTCAGTGTAGCGTTTTTTATGAAATTATAGTCGGATTCCGATATGAATTTACCAACATACTTTTCCGTCTGATCAAAGTTTTCCACACAGTTTATCTTTATGACATCGTATGAGCCGTTCTCCTTTGCTGTTTCGTAGTCGGTCTTGATATTTTTAAAAAGCTGGGCTATCTGCTTGCCGATATTAAACGCTTTCTCTTTTGATATCTCACCATTTTTCAGTCGGGTGGAAAAGAAATCTTTGTCATCGATCTTTCTCATCTTTATCACATATTCCACAGTGGGCAGTGTGTTGTCTATTGGGACTATGTCGAAACTCTTATTTTTCCTGACAACCTTTAGCAGATCTAAATAAACCCCTTTGGAAAACCTTTCATTGAGCTCTTTCTCAAGATAGCAGTAGCTTCTCCTGTATTGAGATAATGTAAAGTCGAGAAATCCGTAATTTACATCCTTTTTCATCTTATAAACGAGATCATCCTTGATAAAAACATAAGAGATATGAGTTTCAATTATCTTATCTGGTTTGATGAGTTCTTTCAAAATTAGTGCGTTGGGACTTAGGTTTTTCATCTTTTCTCCTAAACATTAGTCATTGGGATTATCTTTTTAAATCCCTCGAAAATTGTGTCTTTGTTTTTTTGATACTGATTTTTAAACTCCTTTAACATTTCATTGTACTCTTTGTCTGTATCAATATTCTCAAACACAGATATAAAATCTTTTATCTCCCTGTCAAGAAACTTTTCATCATCTTCTGTTATATAATCCAACATCTTTACACCTACACCCAACTGTTTTGGACTTATATCACCCCTAATGAATGCCGCTCCAGCAGTCATTCCGCTACAGATATAATACCCGATAGGGTTCTTCAAGTTTGGAATATTGAGAATGACTCCGATACCCCCTTGGGCATACTCCATAAAATAATCCCCCATACCCTTTTCTGCACAGAGTCCAAAAATGGCAACTGGTGGTGTCCTTCTTTTGATCTTCTCCTCAAAAGTTTTTATAAACTGATTCCAGCCTACACTTTTGAGTTTTGAGATCCTTTTCTGATACTTTATCCTTAAATCTCTCAAGATATCCTCATCAGACATCGTTTCATACTTCGAAAGATCCATATTTCTCCACTCATCAGGTAATCCAGCTTTTATGAGAAGCAAGTTTCTTACTCCACCCCCCTTTGCAACTCTAAACTTTCCGCTTATGGCATAGGCAGCAAAAAGATCCCCCACGGATCCTGAGATATTTATCTCTGAAGGATTAGAGGTATTTGCCACACCAGCCTGAACATTTGCAGGGATGGTGGTTTTAAGATCATGGTTTGGCAAGACAGTTATCTTTACATCCCTCACAAAAGCAAAAGAATGATTACCCACAAGCCCTTTTACAATTATTTCATCACATTTTACGCCAGTGCCAATGATCCTCTGCCCCACAACATTATCAAGTATAAAGCGTCTAACACCCTTTGACGCAGCCTCTTTCATCAAAGTATTTAACCCGATACTATCTATCTGATCCACACCAACATCAATGGTTAGTGTATCACCATCTATTTTGGATAATGTCTTATTGAAAAACTCGATATTGTCTTCTCTTATCTGCTCGAGGGATTTAAAAAGCTTGTGATTTGCCTCACCCAATTTTACCTGAGGCACCTGTTTTTCGATTTCTTCTCTACCAAAGGTTTCAAATAGTAGAGGATCACTTCCGTGATATCTGAATCTCCTGGACCCTACAACATCTGAATGGGTACTCATACCCAAACCAGCCGCAAACCCTTCCATATCTTTTATAAAACTTTTCACCATATTTACAATATGTTCACTACCCACTTCTGGATCGATCCTTTCACCATACCTCCTTGAAGTTATCCCCCAAGCACATTGGCCGGTATGGCATCTTTGACAAAGGGTACAACCCAAAGGATGAAGCGTCCGCATTCCCATTCCTACAAAATCAGCACCCGCCATAAGCACAAGAAACGCCTGAAAACTATCCAAAACCCCACCTTCAGCTATCAAAGACACATATTCCCTCAACCCCTCTTTTCTGAGAGCCAAATCAGCCTTGTGGGTAAGATAAACCACATTTAAACCTCTATTTTGTAGATCCACAAGGTGAGCCGCACCAGTGGACCCGTCGCCAGCTTTTATGGTTATATAGTCAAATCCTGCCTTTGCAAGGGCTACAACGATCTCAGGGAAGTTCCACGCTGTACCATACACATCGGCACCAATAAGTTTCTCATCCCCCAACAGCGCCCTCAAAGATTCAACCCTCATGGGTAATTCTTCGATGGAATACTGTAAATGCTGAGGATTAGGTGCAGTAAGATTTCTTAAGGCTTCCACACATCTTAGAAGTGCTATCTCAAGATCGTTTTTCTTAGCCTGCAGTCTGCCACCCTTCCCTTTTTTCGCATCCTGACCATACTTCATCGAAATACCGGCAAACTTATCAAGCTCCACCCACGGACCATACCCACCAGAGCCAAACTGAATGATACAATGCTTAGCAGCGGCCATCATATCGGGATGAATGTACCCTTCACCGGTGAAGAATGGTCTTCCCAACTTTATCGAAGCCATCAGTCGTGCCAAAAAAGCCTCATGGCTATTTGAACCGTAGCTCATGTGACAATCAAAAATAGGTGAATGGCACAGATACCTTGCTCTCTTTTTGCCAAGAAATATATTATCCAAGTTTCCTGCAAACTCGTGAAGGTGATCCCGCTGGGGGGATAGGATCTCTGCTGCATCGATGAGCCAATCTTCACTGAGTTTGGAAGGTGAGCTACCCAAATGGGCACTGCTGAGTGTTGACACATTATTTGCCCTAAGAAGACAATTATTTATCACCTCAGCATTGGTAAGTTTTACGCCTATGTCGTGATAATCAGGATTTTTATACACTTTTATAGCCCTCTGAGGACACATCTTAACACATCTCTTACAATTACAGCACTCATCGGGATTTATCCAGAGAATCTTTTCAATGAGATGAACCTTATCCTCTTCATCTTTTGCTACCCTATTCCCCTCAGCATCGTAATAGACCACCTCCATATTGAATACACCTGTGGGTGAATCAGGTTTTGAAAGGTTGTGAGTGCATGCTTCCACACAGGTGGCACAATGAACGCAGCCCCTGCCAGGTTCTTCAGACTCATCTGTGACCTTCACCCAATACTTAGCACCTATGGCATATATACCTGTACTCTTTGGTTCCACATATTTGATACTTCTCTTTATAGTAATCTCTAATTTAGCATCCATAACTTCCTCTTAATTGAGCATTTTTATAGATTTATCATCGATCTTAAATCCTAATACCTTACCGGCATCGGGATCGTAAACCTTATCAAGCTCCTCTTCCATGAAGTATGCTGCTGACACAATAGCTCTTTGCTCACTACCCATAAAAACCACTTTATCGTTGTAACCCACACTAAAAGATCTCAAATGATCCCTATCGGTAAACCCTATGAGGTAATCCCCCACAAGCACTATTGCAGTGGCAGGTCCGCTTATGTTCATTCTTCTTAAGATAGGATTCTGCATAATCGAATTGTATCTGGCTTTTTCCTCTTCATCCATACTATCCACTTCTTGAGGGAATTTTCTTGCAATCACAAGCTCTATGTCCTTCATAGAGAATCCATTTCTCAAAAGGTAATCCACCTCTCTAAAAATAGCCTCAGAATCGGTTCCCACATGCAAATGAATACCAAGCTGCTCCAATGCTATGGCGTTGGACTTATCGCTGGATAGATGCCCATTGTGTATCCCTGCAATCTCACCCAAAGAAATAGGCTGTGGACCCCACCAGAGACCCCTTCCAGAGCTAGTGGGCCATCTAAGATGGATCAAGCATGCTTCATAGTAATGTTCCTCATATTGCAAAATATCGTATATTTTTATGGTATCGTGTAGTTCAAAGGCAGTAAGGAATGTCCCATTCTCTTTGGAGCTGGAGAATATCCTCGCATCCTCCATAAACTTTTTATTAAACCTCGACACATTTCTCAGGATAAACTCATAGTCATCCTTTATCCTCTCCCTATACATCATCTCTTCCACTGATGGAGGCGTCACAAAATACCTTTTTATAATCGGTAAATCGTATTCGTAGTAATACCTTTTCGGGATCATATCATGCTCTTCGATTATATGAACTCCCCAGCTCTCTATGACAGACTCGAGTTCCTTCACCTTTGCATGACTTCTATACATTATATGAAATACATAAAATTTATTACCCTTATACAAACCCTTTATCGTGATACCTGCACCGGTTCTTCCTCTATATTGGAGGCATCTTGCACTCTTTAAAAGGGCAGCCAAACTAAAATCCCCCGCGGCAGCCAAAAGTCCACAGGCACCGTAAGGAAGCCCCTCTTCGGCACCACAGAAATCCCTCACTGAAATTTCAACTGGAATGCTCATAAAAGCTCCTTTTTTATATCTTGATACTGCTCTGATATTTTTTCTCTATACCGGATATCATCTTGAACTATGGAAAGCGCTGATCTTGGACATGCTTCAACACTTTTAAAGGTCGCACTTGATATTGCCCCTTTATCAAACTTATAAAATACTGCATCCATCGATTTATCCCAATTTACCAGTTTCTTAGCAATAGTGCCATCACTGTAGAAATAACACCAATCGCACTGAATACATATACCGCAGTAAAAGCATCTCGATGACATAAAGACAGCCATCTCCTCATCCATCGTCGGTACAATTTCGTTAAAATTATTTCTCCTCTCCTCTGCACTTAACTTTTCCTCTTCGTATCTATACCTTTTTTGGAAATACTTTGTATTAAGGGTATTAAAATAGGCAATATCTCTTTCGATACTTTTCATACTTTCGCCTGTTAGAAACTCTTTCACCGCTTTGGAAGTTATCTGTGCGGAACCAACAGCCCTCACCACCATCCCCACAAGATCTGAACCACCCATTGCGGCATCACCGGCAATGAAAATTTTATCTTTGTGTTTCTCTGGGAGATCCAAGCAGTTTAGTTTTGGAAATTCATTGCAAAAACGATCCCCAACATAGGATAGATCTGGCTTATCACCAATTGCAACCACAATCATATCGAATAAAAACTCCTCAAACCTATTTTTGATCGGCACAGGTCTTGATCTTCCAGACTCATCCACAGGTCCCAACTTCATGACCTGACATATCAATTTTAACTTATTCCCAACTCTCTCGATTTTAACAGGTTGTCTCAAAAATCTGAAATCGATCCCCTCTTCCTCACACTCCTTCACCTCACCTGGATGAGCTGTCATCTCATTTACGGTTCTTCTGTAAATAATCGTACTTTTCAAACCAACCCTCACCGAACATCTTGCAACATCAAAAGCAGTGTATCCCCCACCTATAACCCCAACCGATTCGCCATCTTTTATCTTCAATGAACTCAGATCCCCAGAATTTATAGCTCTAAGATAATCTATACCATTGAAAATGTACTCATCATCCTCACCTTCAATATTCATTTTTGATCCTTTCTGAGCCCCTGTGGCAACGATAATTGCATCATACTCCTCCACCAAACTTAAAAACTTATCCCTATCCACATTTGTATTGGTATATATGTTTACCCCAGTTTTCTTTATGTAATCCAACTCTTTTTGGAATACACCCCTTGGGTACCTATAAGATGGGATCCCTTCCGTCAAAAGCCCTCCAGGTTGAGAATGCCTTTCAAAAATATCCACTTTAAAACCATCCCTTGCTAAAAAATAGCCGCAACTCAGTCCAGCAGGTCCAGATCCGATAATGGCTATCTGTTTACCATTTTTTGATTTTAAGTTTATCGGTTCTAAATTTCTATTATAACCCCAATCCGCCACGAATCGTTCCAGAGATTTTATATCCACAGGATAGTCAAACTTTGCCCTATTGCAGGCTGTTTCACATGGATGATCACAAAATCGCCCACATCCACCAGAGAAAGGGTTTGTCTCCTTTAAAACATAAAAAGCCTCGTCAAATCTTCGCTGGGATACGAGATACAGAAATCGAGGAATATCGTTTTTAGCAGGGCACCCACCGTTTCCTAAATGGTCTTTTGTGTAACATGGACTAAATTTATTGACATAGATAGGGAACAACTTTTTCAAAATAACCCCCTTTCACATGAGATTGTTAGTAAATTTTAACAAAAAAATTAAATAAGCACAATAAAAATTGATTCGAAAATTGAAATTATAAAATTTTTACAAAAGATCATCAAACCTTTTTATCTATGACCCGTTCCACTATCTTTAAATTAAACTTATTGCTCATATCTTGCTTAATATTCTCTTTGGAAATCTCCTGCTTGATCTGTAGTTTGAGGGTGGTTAGATGTTCTTGGACTTTTAAATTTATCTCCTGCAATTTTGATGCAACATCATCAAGGTAATCTTCTTTTAGAATCAGAGTTATTTGATCAAAAAAATTCAAGTAAATCGGGATCAGTTTTTCTATTTCGGAGTAGTCTGATACTGCTTGGATTTTAGACGCAACTTCACTGAATTGATTTAATAAGATTTCAGCCTCTTTTCTCATGCCTCAGTAATACTGCTATCAGGCGTAAAGGTCAATAATATTTTTAGAGTTAGTAACCTTTGGAGCAGACTGTATAAGTTTCATTACTTCTGCCCCCTGCTGCTTTTGAAGATCCAGAGCAGTTTTTGCCACCTTTACACCGTAGGCATACTGATACTGCGCCATCTTAAGGTTGCTGAGTTGCTCAATGTTCATAAATTTGCTCCATACTATTCAAAAGGATAGAACCTCAGCACTTTATTGGGATCAGCCTTCTTATGGGCATCAAGCACAGTAGATAAGTCTCTTTTAAAAAGGGACTTGAGTTCATCGATATGCCTCATCGCCTCATCCTGATCCCTGATAAAACCACTTTTTGAAGCCAAGATATTCTCTTCCCTCACCTTTAAAAAGTTTATCAAGGTGTTATCCGCTTTTTTCTGTTGAACACCACCATCCTTAGATGACTCAACAGAAGAGGACTGTTTAGGTGGAGAAGTCTTTCTTTCCAGCTTCAAAAGCCTATCCTTCAGATTAATTATGGAATTACCGTCACCAATTACCATAATTTAACCTGCCACATTAAGTTTTATATTTTCCACCTTCTGATTATTGTTCTGTTTTTCCTGTTCCTCTTTTGTAACAACCTCTTTCCAGGCATCTCTGAGGGTTTTCAAAATACCTAATACGGGTGTGAGTTTCTCCGCATCCTTCGTTTTGTTTGCCTCCACGAGTTGCCAAATGGTAAAGTCATACAGTTTGAAAAGATTTTCAGCTATCTCACCAGCTTCCATATTCAATGTGCTCAAAAGCTCGTAAAGTATATTCTCGGCCTTGATTATATTCTCGTGAGCAGCAACTATATTCTTCTCTTCAATAGCTTTTATGGCCATATTTACAAACTTTATCGCGCCATCATATAGAAGCAACACCAATTTACCCTTTGTTGCCCCTTCTATCTCATTTTTGAGATAGGTTTTCTGTGCTTGTTGATACATACCTAACCTCCTTGTTACTGTTTAGCTCCTGTTATCGAGGAGATTATTCCTGCAAGAGCATTTCCTCTCTCCTGGAGTCTTGCAATTGTGGATTCCATATTGCTGAATTGTTTCCAAAGTCTCTCATAATAGGCATCCACAGTTCTCTGAGTCCTGTCCATTGCCTCTGCAATTGTCAATATCTGCCTATCAATTGTACCATAAGTCTTGATTTTGTCGTACAATATACCACCCACAGAGTTGTAACCCTTGATGGTTGTTTCAATCTTTCTTGCCCAACCCTGGACGGTAGAACTGTTTTCTGAAAAAAGTTTAAATACATCGTCGGGATTGTTAGTGATTGCATTGATGAATGTATAATTGTTTTGTAATTCTGACTTGATGGCGTCTAAGTCAGTGGTGTCTTTAACAAGGTAACCTTTTTTAAGCAATTCAAGGTCACCATCACCTGCTATCTTTAAACCAATTTGGGAGAGATTGGTGTATTTGCCGGTTATTCCGGTCAACTCTGAAAATAGATTGCTTCTCAGGGAGTTTTTTAAATTTCTAAATTCTGCACTTTTTCTAATGATTTCGTAACCATTAAATTTTTTCCATTTCTCTTCGTAGTCTTTCACCTCCGCTTCTGACATTTTACTTTTATCTGTTGCAGACAATGCATTGAGGTACTTCTGATCCTCTTTATTTATTTTTGGTGGGTTTAACCTTTCTACCAATTCGTTGTAATGCTTAATAAATAAGGCCATGTACTCTACAGCTTTTGTGGTATCCACAGAAACATCAAGGGTAACAGGCTGCTCAGATGCACTTTTGAGATTAAGAGTCACCCCTTCGATAATATCGTCAACTGTATTCTTATTTCTCACATAATTGACTCCATTCACATTGATTATAGCATTCTGACCAGCATAACCGATAGATTGTTCAATAAGTGTGTTGTTTGTGAGATTTAAAGCCTCTAAAAAATTACTTGTATCGGATGATGAACCGAATTTAATCTTATCAATACCATTCTTTGATACAATGTTTATTTTATCTCTCGATTGCTCATAACTAACGGTAACACCTGCACCGGAATTGTTGATTTTGGAAATAACGCTATTAAGTGAGTCGACAGAAGGATCCACATAGATAGATACACCGTTGATAGTGAATATCCCTTTTGTGACTGTTGCTGTCATGCCAGATTGATTTAAAATCGCTGTTGGGTCTATTGTTCCAGCTGTTTTACCTGGTACCACCTGAGCACCAGAAACTACACTGAGTTTCATAACAGATAAAATATTGCTCGTATCGGAGAAATCACCCAGAGAGATATTCGTTGGTCCTGTTGATGTAGATCTTAGTTCAAAACTCTTAGTTGTAGCATTGTAGGAGGCAATTACTCCGGCACCTGAAGAGTTAATCTGCGCTAAAAGTGTATTTACTGAGATTTGAGTATAATCTGTTATAGTGATCTTTTTACCGTTTATTGTAAATGTACCGTTTGTTGCTGAGGATGGGGCAGTAGAGAATCCAGCATTTTGTAAACCTACTACAGATGTATTCAATGTCCCTGTGGTCACCTGAGCACCATAAACTGTAGTATAAGTTGCAGCAGATACATTTAGAGATGCATCTTGAGGGATAGTCATAATTCCAGAAGTAAGAGAGGTGGCATTTAAAGTGACACCTGGTATTAGTCCACCAGTGGAATTATTCAACTTAGTCAATAAGTTTGCATAAAAACTCGCCACATGGAATTTTTTCATTTCTGAAACGGTAGAGGATGTTGTAGATGAAAGCCCCAGATCTGATTGCAAACTACCACCTGTTATTGATAAAGAAAGCTGTTCTGCAGATGTACTATAAAAAGCCAATCTCCATGTTTGAGTGTTGGCATCGTAATCTGATCTCACGGAAAAGTATTGAATATTAGATGTTTCATACTCAGTATTCAGTTGATTATTCAAAGATGTTTCTAATTGATTTGTAATACTATTTATGTCATCGCCGCTGTTGATGTTAAGGTTTATAGTATACGCTGCTGAATCTACAGTTACCACAAGTGTTCCAGATGCACTTGTAGTAAAATTACCAAAAGCATCAACATTTGATACATTTCCATTGCCTGTAAATTTCTTTAACTGCCCTAATTCGTTGAATTTAAAGCTATCTTCTGATTTAAAATATGTACCATCATCTGAGATAGTTATATTGTGTACACCTTCGTTGAAATCGGAAGGCTTTCCAGAAATCGATGATACCCCTACATTATTCAGTTGCAATTTTGCCCTTGTATATTGGCTGTAGGAATAGGAATTTTTGGCAGTTTGAAGAACCTGAACCGTATGACTTCCAACTTTTGCCGAAGGGGTAACAGTAGCAGAAACAACACCTGAATTAGACGAATTGATAGTTTTATTCTTAAAAGTCGATTCCAATTTTAAGTTGAAGAGATCGTTTCTAAGAGTAGTAAGTTTATCAGATATTTCTGTATATATAGATTTTTCAAGAGTTTTCAGGTTGTATTTTGCTTCCAAATTGTCCAATGGGATTCTTGCCTGGGAAACAAGCTTTTCCACCAGTGCATTTGTATCCATCCCTGATATAACGCCACCAATCCTCAATGCATCCATAACTAACCTCCCTGTTAGTTAATATTCTCATCGACACAAAAGAGAATAACTTTAGAAAAAACTTGCTATTTAATTTTTTTTGTCTAAATTATACGAATGATGAAAAAATTGGTTATTTACGATTGCGACGGTGTTCTGTTTGATAGTTACGATGCCGTGATGGCCTACTACGACTTTGTCTGTGAACAGTTTGGTTTAAAAAAGATCGACAGAGCAGACAAAAAGATGGTGGAAGCCGCGATGATTAAAACAAATGAAGAGATTATAAATTTGTTGACCGATGACAAAAATATCGTTTCACAAATTTTAGAATTTGCTAAAAAACATAATTTTATGAGATTCTTAAGTTTAATGAAGCCATCGAAAAATATATACGAGACCCTCGAACTTCTAAAGTCGAAAGGTAAAAAACTCGCCGTTCTCACAAACAGAGGTACATCCCTTGCATATCTCTTAGAGCATTTCGATATGAAAAAATATTTCGATTTTACAGTTAATTCCTTTGATGTTGTAAACCCAAAGCCACACCCAGAAGGGCTTTTAAAAATACTCAATCATTTTGAACTTGAAAACACCGATGCCATATACATTGGAGATTCAATGAACGACTACCTCCCAGCTAAAGCAACCAACACAGACTTTGTTTCATTTGGAGTAAAATTGGAAGATGCACCAGTAATCTATGATCATCTTGAGATAGAGAGGTTTATATGATCTACGAGTTTAACTACTCTGTAAACTATCGCGATGTCGATTTCTCAAGGTATTTAAGACTCGATTCCCTCGTCTCTCTCCTACAGGAATCAGCCATTTTACACTCTGAATTAATAGGGTTTGATGTGGATTATATGCACAAATACAATGTTGCTTGGGTGCTGAATAAATTTGCAATTGTGATCTACGAGTACCCATTTTTGAGGGATCGGATCACCATCAAAACATGGTCAAGGGGACTAAAATCCTTTAGGGCTTTCAGAGATTTTGAGGTATTCAAAGATGGAAAGATGATAGCCCATGCCACATCTTATTGGTTTTTTGTGGATACAGTCAAAAAGAGGGTGATAAAAGTACCTGAAGAAGTGCAAAAGATGTATGGATACCACGATATCGCTACAGGTGTCAGTATAGATGATTCCGAGCCACAGAGTATCGAAGACTTTTTCCTCGAAAAACAGCAGATCATAAGATATAGCGACATAGATAGCAACGGACATCTCAACAATGTTATCTATCTTAATATGCTCGAAGATACATTAAAAGGACACGGTATTACTGACAAGATAAAGGAATACTATATATCTTTCAAAAAAGAGGTAACTTATGATCTCGTATCGATAAATGTCTCTATTCTACAAGCGGATCCGAAAAGGTATTTCTTTTATTTCAACAGAGATGAAGATATCTATGCCGAAGGGGTAATAAACCTATTTTAGCTCCAAACTATCTAAATTTATCTTAAATGTCGGGATATCACCGATTATTAGTTTCTTCAGATTTTCAAAAGAGACAGATTCATCAGTTACAAACACATTTCTGATCCCCTTCTCATTCATATCAAGCCCCAAACTATTTAGATAGGCAATAATAGCCTCTGATGAATCCACAAGATTTACATCTGGATAAAGTTTGCCTATGAGATTTTTTAGCACAGGGTAATGGGTGCATCCCAAAATGAGAGTATCAATCCCTTGAGAGACAATCTCATCTAAATACTCCTGAAGAATTATCTCGGTAACCTTGTGTTCTATCTTCCCCTCCTCTACAAGAGGAACAAGCAGTGGACACGCCTTTTGATACACATTTACACTACCACCAGAAAGTGCCCTCAAGGTATTGGCATAAGAATTACTCCGCACAGTTGCCTGAGTCCCAATAACACCAATTTTTTTGTTTTTCGTAACACCAAGTGCAGCAATACAACCAGGCTCCACAACACCTATTATCGGGATGCTATACCTATTTTTTAAAAAATCCAAAGCATAAGAAGACGCAGTGTTGCAAGCAACAACGATAACATCCACCGAGAAACTTTTGATGAGAAACTCCGTCAGCTCGCAACTATACTTAATCACCGTATCCATCGATTTATTCCCATAAGGAACGCGAGCAGTATCACCGATGTAATACATATCCGCAGACTTAAACCTATCCGAAATAGATTTAAATACCGTCAAACCACCAACACCAGAATCAAACACACCGATAGACATGTCCATTTACTCCCTACAAGGTAATCCCAACCAAGTCAAAGGTATTTCATTAAAGACATAATGACAGTTCACAGATTCTATGTAATCTAATGTATCTTTGTATTCAGGCTTTTTAAACCATTCATTTAAAACATAAATATATTCCAACTTTAATCCCAAAGGTTTCACAAGTTTCTGATACTGCTTTCTTTTGAAATCACAGGTCTGCAACTTTTCATCTGTGGAACCTGCCACATTTTGAAACTTTATCTCAATTATAAACAAAGTATCACGAACTATCACAAGTAAAGAGTCATCAGGAAGCAGTTTTTTTGAAATAATTTTCTGATATTCAACACCATTTTCTTCGAGAAAACGATAAATATCGTATTTTTTAAAGCTTCTTGCAACCAACTCTCCATTGAAATATATAAAATTTCCAGCTTTGTTTTTATATTTTTTTATCTCGTATCCATCGATCCTTTTCAAAAGTTCAACTATGTCAACTCGTTTTTCAAAAAACAATCCTGTTTTTGTATTCCCACCACCTTTGCCCCCTTGTATCATTTACCTTCCTCAATACAATTGTTAAACAGGGATTTATGCCTTATAGCATCATCCAATCTTTTTTTGGAAAGTTCTAAAAAGTTTTCCTCAAGCTCACAACCTACGAACCTTCTATCAAGATTTACACAAGCCACACCTGTAGTTGAACTTCCAGAGAAAGGATCGAAAACAAGATCATCTTTTTTTGTACTCGCTAAAATAATCCTTTCTAAAAGTTGTACAGGTTTTTGGGTAGGATGTTTTCCATAAATCTTCTCAGCATTTGCAGGGGCAGGGATAGTCCATACAGACTTCATCTGCTTACCGCCATTTATTCGCTTCATCTCATCATAGTTAAATATATGCTTAGACTTTTCATTCTTGGCAGCCCATATTATCGTTTCGGTAGAGTGAGTAAAATATCTACAAGATAAATTAGGGGGTGGATTCGGCTTTTCCCAGGTAATATCGTTTAAGATCTTCATGCCCAATTGCTGCATGGCATACCCAACGGAATGTATTACATGGTGTGTTCCAGATACCCATATTGTGCCATTAGGTTTCAATAATTTTTGACATCTCGATAACCATGATAGATTAAATTCATGGTTTAATTCTGCCCCTTGTGATTTATCCCACTTTCCCTTGTCAACTTTTACCATTTTACCAGCATGGCAGGTGATCCCACCATTAGACAAAAAATATGGAGGATCGGCAAAGATCATGTCAAATTTACCATTGGGGAATTTTTTGATGAGAGCATCCATGAATTCAATACAGTTTGCCTGATACAACCAAACACCATATTCTGCATTGCTAAAAAAAAGCTTATTAGCAGAATACTCAGAAGGTTCCATCACAAAATTTTCAAAGAATATATCAAAGTCGTAGTTCATTTAATATTCATATCTATTAGAAGAGATTTTGTCAACCTCTCATTTCCCCAGCACTATCAACACTCCAAAATACCCCCCCATCTTTTTCCATCTCATCTTAAATCCATTCTTTCTGCAGAGCATCTCGGCCAATGTTAGACCCACACCCAACCCATGCTTTCCATTATCCTTCACATCGTTTATAAAACAGAAATATTTTTTGTCTTTAAAAACACCACACCTTACATACATACTGTTCTTTGCATATTTTGAAACATTATCCAGCAAAAGAAAGATAATAAATTCAAAATCGTAGATATTTAACCTGACTTTGAAATTGTTACCCCGTAAAACTAATCTAAGCTCATCTTGAAATTTCAGTTTTTCCATCAAAAAATCTTTGAAACTGACCTCCTCATACTTTTCAGAAGTGATATTGATATTTCTTATATAATTCTCCATTGCTGTAATATCACTATTGAGGCTTTGATAGCTATTTTCAAGTCTTGCCACAGCAGTACTATTTACATCTCGTAATAGCTCCAAATTTATCTTTTGCGTCGATAGATAATTCCTCAATTTATGGGAAAAAATGAGCAAAATAGTTTCAAAACTGTTTTTTAGTCTTCTCTCCCTCGAAATCATCTTATGCACTGTAAAATAGTAAAGTAGTGATATCACGAGCAAAATTATAAAATCCCAATAAATCATCAAAAATATTTTATCTTTCAATTTATCCGTAAAATACTTGCTATTCACATAAAAATAGTTCGGTTTGTCCACCTCAAAGAGTATATAAGACTTGTTATTTACCTCATTTTTTGTAATTTTTAGATATTCGGGATAGTTGAATGGTATATTGTTTCGAATAAGTATCTGATAGTTGATTATCTCCTGCCTTAGACTATCCTCTATTAGCATCCTGATACTTTTTATAAATATCAGATTGATCATAGAAAGACCCAACATCAATACAGCTAAAATCAAGATGAACACCTTTGTTTCAAAAGTGAGATTTCTCATTTCAATTTGTATCCCCTACCTTTGTATGTGATAATAAAATCCTCTGGCAACACCTTACGAAGATTTTTTATATACGCCCTTATAGATTCAGTGCCAACAGTTTTATCCCCCCATACATAGGAGAGTATTTTATCCAAAGAAACCATTTTACCACGATTCTGGGCAAGCAGGCACAAAAGATCCCATTCGATCTTGGATAAAGGCACCTCCACACCATCCACATAAAGCGATTTTGAAGAAAAATCTATCAGCACATTATCAATTTCAATCCTATCGCAACAGTAAACCCTTTTTGCAAGGGCCTTGATACGCATCAAAAGCTCTTTCGGTTCAAAAGGCTTTACCAGGTAATCATCTGCCCCATATTGAAAACAGATCTCCTTACTATCAATATCGCTCTTTGCTGTGATAACTATTACAGGAATATTCGAACCTCTCCTCCTTAACTCTTTCAAAACATATTCCCCTTTACTCTGCTTAAGCATTAGATCGAGGAGAATTATATCAAAATGTTCAATGATTCTAATGTCCTCCACATCAGACAATACTTCGATATCATATCCATTTATCGATAAATAATCCTTCAAAGATTCGGCAAGTAGCCTGTCATCTTCCACTATCAAAATCTTCAATCAAAACCTCACAAAGGGATTACCTCTCTTTTCCAGTCCTATCTTTGTCAACTCACCATGACCGGGTATTACGATAGTGTCATCATTTAAATTATACAACTTTTTTATAGATCTTTTCAACTCATCAAAATCGCTATAAGGAAAATCTGTCCTACCCACAGACCCATTAAACAGCGTATCACCTGTGATAAGGATATTTAACTCTTCAATATAAAATGACAACCCTCCCGGTGTATGCCCAGGGGTATCAATTATTCTGATATCTGCCACACTGTTTTCTATCTTAATACCTTCGTGAATATCATTATCTATTTCAGGAGATATCACAGAAGGTAAACCGAAAAATGAGGCATGTACCGATGCCTGCCGTACAAGGAATTCATCCTTTTTACTCATTGCAAATGGTATACCGTATCTTCTTTTCAATTCTGAAACTGCTCCGATATGATCAAAGTGTCCGTGAGTATTTAATATCAGTTCTGGAGAGATTCTGTTGTTATCCAAAAAATTAGCAATCCTTTCCACACTTCCACCCGGATCAAAAATTAAACCCTTTTCTTCATTGTAAACTATTACACAATTTACCTCCAAAGGTCCCGAAGGGATAATTGCATATTTCAACATATTTCCTCCTAAATCTTTACAATAATCGTTACAGGTCCATCATTTAGAATAGATACCTTCATATCTGCAGCGAATACACCTGTCTTTACTTTATTACTACCGATAATTTTACCACATTCTTCTACAAATTTTTCGTAGTAAAGTTTTGCTATTTCAGGGTTCATAGCGTTTGTAAAATCGGGTCTTCTACCCTTCGATACATCCCCTGCTAATGTAAATTGACTAACAACGAGAACATCTCCATTTATATCAAGGACAGACTTCGACATTTTTCCATTTTCATCCTCAAAGATTCGCAACTCACAGCATTTTTTTGCCAATTTAGATAAATTCTCTTCAAGATCACCTTTTTCTATTCCTATCAAAATGTTTAATCCCTTCCCAATCTTTGAGTAAACCTCTCCATCTATACTTACGGAACTTTCCAAAACTCTTTGCACCACAGCAATCATCTCAACACCTCTTTAATTCTAAGCCCCAACAATTTTACGAATAGGAAATAAGACAAACCTGAAATAACTACATTAAGTAAAATGTGAACATTGAAATACTTGAACGCAAAAATGACACACAACATCAAGAAAGATGACAGAAATATCTTAAAAATCACCATAAAATTCTCTCTAATGGAAAATTTATAATCTTTTATCATCCTGTAAAGTAATACAGAGTTTATCAAAGCAACGGCGGATGACGACAGTGCAATCCCAGCATGACCAAACTTGATCATAAATAGATAGTTAAACAACGCATTTAATATTGCCATGAAAAATGCTATTTTTACTGGTGTAATAGTGTCTTTTTTTGCATAAAAAACCCTTGTAAATAGCCCAACCAATGAATAAAATATAAGCCCCACAGAGTACATCTTTAGTGCCTGTGCAGTAAGGAATGCTTCGTTGTCACCAAACGATTTTCTTTTATAAATTAATGAAGTGATCTCTTCCGACAGAAAAAAAAGCCCCACCGTCGCAGGAATCACAATAAAACACAATGATATGATAGATTTATCTATTATTTTGTGCGCTTTTTCTCTGTCATCATTGGCCAAAGCTTTGCTCATCTCTGTAAGGGAGACAGAGTTTAATGCCACTGAAAAAACACCCAGCGGGAACTGAAAAAGTCTATTGGCATAATACAGATACGATATACTACCGGCAGATAGAAAAGAGGCAAACACCCTATCCACCACAAAGTTGATCTGACTTATCCCCAGTCCAGCAATTGAGGGAACAATAAGCAAAAATGTCCTTTTGAGGTCTGGATCTTTTTCTCCAAACCGTGTCAATTTAAAACCTTTTCTAAAAGAATATAAAAATACATACAAAAACTGTGCTACACCACCCCAAAATACCCCCCAAGCTAAGTAAATGATATCTCTACCATAATAGTATCCTACAAACGATCCCAATATCATAAAAATATTAAGCATTGCAGTGGAAGAATAAGGTATATAATAGCTCCCCAAAAGGTTCAAATACCCCGTCAAAATCGCCACAAAAGTGACAAAAAGTAGATAAGGCATTACAATTATAAGCATCTTTGAGGCTAACTGCATCAAATCGTGGTCATCTTTATTTCCCGGCATAAAAATCAAAAGTATCTTTTCCGGAAATATATATATTAAGGCGATCAAGAGAATTATTATTCCACAAACAGTTATTATCAACTGATTGGTGTATCTGATCGCCAACTCTTTATCTTTTTTATACTTATCCGCCAAAATAGGTACATAAGCCGAACTTAAAGCACCTTCGGCAAAAAGAGCCCTGAAAAGATTTGGAATTGCAAAAGCCACAAAAAAAGCATCGGTGATCTTGTTTGCCCCAAAAATGGCTGCCACAGTCAAATCCCGCACAAGCCCCAATAGTCTACTTGTCATTATTCCAGAGCTCGATTTTATAAAATAATGCAAAAAACCTCTATTCTTCACAAACTCTCCTTCACACTATACATAATTAGCCATACCACCCCTTCATTCCTTCATTCCTTTATCCCCTCTACCCCATCAATCCCATCTACCCCTTTACCCTTCGTCAAACCCCACCTCCTCCGGCGATGCAGGATTTACAAGCAATGTTTTAAAATTATCATATATCACAAATCCTTTTGCAGCACCCTTCACCTTCCTCACATATTTTCGCTCCGTCCAATCTACAGGAACCTTGTTTTCAAACCTTAATGAACTAAAAAATGCTGTTATCCTACACACATCTACTATCAACTCATAAGGGGGCAGCTTGCCATTTTTTTTTAAAATAACATGAGATGAAGGGGAACCTTGCACATGAAACCAAAGATCATCCCTATCTGCCATATTCAAAATTTCATCATTACCAAAACTATTTTTACCCACAAGTATCGAAAAACCGCTTTTATAATACTTGAAAAACCTTTTCTGCTTGCCTTTCTTTGCTAACTTTACTTTCTGCTCAGGCTTTAAAATCTCCCCTACCTCTTCAAAATCGATACTACCCTGCTCCACATAGTAAAGTAGTTCTTTATAAAACTCAACCTCCTTTTCAACTTCTGATATCCTTTTTCTAACAAGGGGAACAGACCTTTCTAACTTTTTACCTTTACTGTAAAGTTCATCGAGATAGGTGTCGGGATCTTTAATATCTCTTATTGACAAATAGACCTTTTCCTCACCCTTGTCGCTAAATTTTAAAAATTCACCTGTTTTCAACGCCTCATCCAAACGGTAAAGATTGTTTTTTATTAGTTCGGCTTTTTCAAAAAATTCCCTGTAATTCTCTGCCAACAACAGATCTTTATTAAGGTTTTCCAATAACTGTGTTTTTTTGGATATCTTCTCTTTCAATTGCCTAATAATACTATCAAAAGAGATTTTTTTCTCTTTTTTTTTAATGAATTTAAAATCTCCTACCTCCATTTCGAGCATATTTTCACTTAATTTAAAAGGATAGATCTTTCCATTTTCATCGATGAAAATCTTTCCATCCAACAGCATCTCTTTTATCTTTGCTGCCGTTTTCACAAAATCACCACATTCAACTATAAACCTGTTTGCAAAATCCCCTGTCTTTTTATAAAAACCTTCGAGTTGGTTGAAATCTTTTACATCATCAAAATTATCCAAAGAATATTTCTTATTAGTTTTAAACACTTGATATTTAGTGCCAATTTTTATACTGCGATCCGGGTCTATATTTTTGTCCGAAAAGGTGTAAATTATTGTATTTTTCTCATCAAGAATGAAAAAGTTTGAATTCCCCCCCACAAGTTCAAACACCAATTTAAAATATTCAAAAACACCAGAAAGTTTTATCTTTGCAACTTGAATATAAAACACCCTATCATAACCTCTCTGCTTCATCGAGGCTATCTGGGAACCATTCAGTTTTGTAAAGATATCCTTACCTTCAAAACCATCAGGGAAACAAACACCACCATCCAACAGATCAAATACTACAAAATCATTCTTTCCACCGTAGTGTATATTTAAACATAACTGCTTTCCGTTGGAAATCAACTTGTTTAAGGTGGAGCCCTTATACCTCTCCAAATACCTTACAAACTTGAAAAGTAATAGACCATCCATCTACTATTTCTGTGGTAGGAACTTTTCAAACATCTTTTTATCGTTGGCTTTTAGATACGCCTCTTCGGGGGAAATGATCTTGTTCATAAGATAATCGAGGATCACCTGATCCATCATCTGCATCCCATCGGCTTTACCTGTTTGCATGATTGATGGGATCTGAAAGATCTTCCCTTCCCTAATCAAATTCGAAATTGCACTGTTTACCACCATTATCTCTAATGCTGCAATCCTTCCAGGCTTATCACACCTCTTCAATAGTTGCTGTGAAATAACACCCTTTAAAGACTCAGAAAGCATCGTTCTGATTTGAGCCTGCTGCCCAGCAGGAAAAGCATCTATAATCCTATCTACAGTTTTCGGAGCAGAATTGGTATGCAGTGTACCGAATACCAAATGCCCTGTCTCTGCCGCTGTGATAGCAAGTTCTATCGTTTCTAAATCCCTCATCTCACCCACGAGGATCACATCGGGATCCTCCCTCAAAGCAGCCCGCAATGCAGAGCTAAAAGACTCCGTCATAGAACCAACTTCTCTGTGATTTACAAGACACCCTTTGCTCTCATGGACAAACTCAACAGGGTCTTCGATGGTTAGAATATGATCTTTTCTATTTCTATTTATATAATCGATAATTGCAGCAAGTGTTGTTGATTTACCACTTCCCGTAGGTCCTGTTACTAAAACAAGCCCCCTCGAAAGATTTGCAAATTTTAATACTTGTGGTGGTAGTCCGAGTTCCTCAGCTGTCAAGATCTTCGAAGGGATAAGTCTAAAAACAGCCGCAATACCTCTTTTCTGATAAAAATAGTTTGCCCTAAACCTTGCCATCCCTGGAATCTCATAGGCGAAGTCGAGATCCTTTTTCTTTAAAAATATTTGCTTTTGCTCTTCGGTAATAATTTCAAATAGGAGCATCTGCAATATATCATTTGTAAGTTCTTGATACTTTATCTCTTCTAATTCACCATGTTTTCTCACAAGGGGCTTGCACCCGCTGCTGAGATGAAGGTCGCTACAGTTATTTTCCATCATATATTTGAAAAAAGCATCAATCTTAGCCATCATTCCCCCTTGCCAAGCAGGATCAGCTTATCATAATTTATCTTTACATCACTCACAAAAGGGTATCCAAGCACAGGTTGATTTCTTTTGAAGACTTTTGCATCACCCTCATAATCCAAATTTGAGAAATATATTCCATCATCGAGAGTTACAAAAAATACCTGCATAAATACTCCACTTTTACTGATAATCTCTTCATAAAAAAAACTATATCGAGCTTTCAATACCTCTCTCACTTGAGACATTTTAAAATAAAATTCTCTGTCATAAATGGTTTCGATATTAGAACCTACACTTTTTATAGTCAATCTGTTATCAATCAGTATAAAATCGTACCTTAAATTGTATTGGAAATTCAGTTGAGCAAGCATATCAGCATCACTTACAACCTTCTGACCGATGATACTTAATATGTCTAAAATATTCTCTTCACTTGCCACCGATAAAACAACCTTTCTACCAGAAACTTTTTCAAAATATTCAACAATCTCGTTATCAAAAGGGTCATCAGTAACAACAGAAATACTATGCTCATCAATATATATGGGCAATGCTTTATGTCTTTTCATAAAATCTAAAGAAAATCTCTTGATTAGATCCAAATCGATCTGTTCTCTACTAATGATGACAAAAGGTAGGTCTATCTGTCTACTTATTACATAATCAAGCTGAGATTTATTGATTTTTCCAAGCCTCACAAGGGCTTCACCAAGTCTAATCCTCTCTTTCTTTTGAAACTCAAGCCCCTCTTGAAGATCTGCTTCACTGATTAGTCCCATCTCTTTCAAAATAAATCCCAAATTTCTACTCATAGTCAAAGTCCTCACCAAAACTGATTTTTAAAATCTCGTCAACCTTATCTGAAAACTGTTCGAAAAACCTCTTAGAATCAAGGTTATAGATATGTTTCCTCACATTTTCCAACTTTACACCATAAAATCTTTCTATGATCACTGATATCTCCCAGTCTTCCAACAATGCATCAAGAATATAGCAATCGCAGATTGCGGCAAGCATCTTATCGGTAGCAGAATATTTGATCTTATTCATACCGATAAGCATCTCCACCATTAGTTCGATCTCCATCTCCGCATAATTTCTTATGGACAAAACCTCTACCAAATAGCGTAGCGCACTTGAGTAAACTTTTGGTTTGAATTCCAACCTTCCGATATTGCTAAAATAGTACTTTTTTATGTTATTTCTATGATAATTTTCGATATCTATGATATACTCATACTCATCTTGAAGAGCAGTATTCCCTTGAAAATTCGATAACCCATTCAAAATGACATCCTTTGCCTGAGAAAATCTCTTCTTTATGAGAAAGTAGTATGCGATTTTTATGTAGTCATTTATATTTAAAGAATGTGATGAGTGTAATTCTCTATAGAGAGAGTCCGCATTGTCATAATCAGCCATAAGAATTTTATAAAATAGATAAAAAATCTTCCCCTTTGTACTGTATTTTTCATCGTTCATCAATTTTATTATGTAGTTTAAGGCAGTTTCGTGGCGTCCTAAATCAATCAATACCTCGGCAATGAAAGAACTCGACTCAACATCATCAGACACATCCTTCTGATACTGCTGAAAATATTCAAGGGATCTTAGTCTATCCCCTCTTACATAATGATATTTCCCCAATATTCTAAAAATCTTTTTTAAGAACTCTGGATTGTCCCCATACTGCATGAAAATCTTTGTGATCCCTTTATCAGCTTTTTCAAGCTCGCCAGAATCTATCTGCTCTTCGATATTTTTGCAAAGAATATCTAAAAAATTGATTTTTGTCACTGAACCTGCTCCTTGTGAAGTTCATAAAGATCCCCCACCATTTTATAGGTATCAGATATCTGCATAACCATCTTATTAAAAACTTCCGCTGTAGCCATGGCATCCCCCAAAGCAGTATGCCGTCCATTACATTTCACCTTGTAAAGATCGAGAAGAAAATCAAGCCCCACATGGTCATTTTTCTTGGCAATCCCCCTTGTATATATAAACATCGTATCTAAATATTTCTGTTTAAGAGCACAACCAAAAGTCTCCATAAGCTCCTTTGAAATCATATCCATGTCAAACTTTATATGATGCCCAACGATCACAGATTTCCGTATAAACTTCAAAAATTCTGGCAATACCTCCACAACAAAGGGTTTACCCTTTACCATATCATCAGTTATCCCATGCCATTTTACAGATTCTGGATCTATATTTTTTCCAGGATTGATAAAAACATTATAGTAATCAACTATCTTAAAATTTTTTATCTTTACCGCAGCCAAATTTATTATTTTAGCTGTATTGATATCCAACCCCGTAGTTTCGGTATCCACCACACAAAATTCTGTATCGAATACTGTCCTATTGAGAAAATTGGTTTTATTGTAGGTATCGCATATTTTTACGACATATTTCACAATGGGATCGCTATGATGGTCTATACGGATCTTTTTAAAAAACTTTTCAAACATACATACCCCCACAAATAAATAGATTAAATTACCACTTTTATCAAGAAATTTTTAAATTTTAGTTATTCAGGTGGCTATATAAATACTACTCCACTTTTATCTTCAAACTTTTTTCATAAAACTCTTCTGTGGGTTGCGAATTATCGGTTTTAGGTTTTAGACTTATGCCCCTGGTAGAAATAGATAGCTCTTGTTTATCCTTCGTTTTTACCTTATATACTGCACCTAAACTCTCGGAATCAACTTTTCCAATTTCTGTGGTACTTGAATACAAAATGATCTCTTCATCGCCAAATGGTGGCTCAATTTTCAGTTCAAAACGGTCTTTAGCAGATGGGATCTCATAGATCACACCACCTTGAAAATAGTTCTCATTTCTGTAGGGATTTGGTAATATTTGAAGAATTTGCCCCGTTGAATCTTTGTAAAATATCTTTGCATAAAAGGGTTTATTCCCCTGAAGATATATTTTTACAGTGTCATTATTTTTGTATGTCTTTTTGTTGGTGAATAGGTTTACCACAAGTGGACCAGAGGGATCATTCAACAATTGATGTTCAAGGGATTTTTTTTCATCAATCGAAGGAAAAACCTCAGCTTTTATCTTTACTTTAAAACAATCTCCAATTGCAGGAGGTTCTTTATCCCATTTCCCTTCCTGTTCTATCACAACCACCTTAGACGATGAAAATGCCTCAACGAGGTCGTTTTTTAGTTGTAAGTTTTCTACAGTTGTCTGGGTTTTTATCTTTGTGGAAACCTTTTCAGCGGCATTTCTCTTGGCATCATTTACGGCCATCTCTTCAGTCTGTCTTTTTGTCCTATCTTCCGAAAGACAGGCATAACCAAAAGATTCTGTAATCACAGATGGAGCAGCAAAAGCCAATTTAACGATGAAAAGAAAAGCAAGAGAGAAAGCAATCTTTTTCATAAGATCCCCCGATGTAGAAAAAAACGCGCCCTGCAGGAGTCGAACCCACAACCTTCTGATCCGTAGTCAGATGCTCTATCCAGTTGAGCTAAGGGCGCTCTAAAAATTCATCAATCTCTTCAATATGTTATTAACATCTATTAACTAAATTGTCAAGGGTAAATAGTTTTAAATTTGTAGATGTATATATATCATAAAAACTTCCTCAACACATAAGGCAATATGCCACCATTTTTGTAATATTCTACTTCTACCGCAGTATCTAATCTCAACATAACAACAAATTCTTTTTTAGCTCCATCTGAACCAACTAACTCTATAGTAATATCTTTTCTCGGAGTTAAATCTTCTATGCCTTTGATATTGACCACTTCATCCCCTTTTAACCCCAATGCCTGCCAGCTATCACCAGATTTAAACTGCAGTGGTAAAACACCCATTCCAACTAAATTACTCTTGTGAATTCGTTCAAAAGACTCAGCAATTACAGCTTTTACACCCAACAAAGCAGTGCCTTTAGCAGCCCAGTCTCTTGAAGAACCTGTACCATACTCTTTTCCAGCAAAAATGACCAAGGGAGTTCCTTCAGATTGATACTTCATACTGGCATCAAAGATGTGCATCTCAATATTTTCTGGGTACTTAATTGTCCAAGAACCCTCTCTATTTAGCATCTTATTTTTTATTCTAATGTTGCCAAATGTTCCTCTCATCATTATTTCGTGGTTTCCTCTGCGGGATCCATAAGAATTAAACTCATTTTCAGCAATACCTTTAGAAATAAGGTATTTGCCAGCAGGGTATTCTGGGTCTATCTCTCCAGCTGGAGATATATGGTCAGTAGTTATTGAATCACCCAAAAGGAGTAATATTCGTGCATTTAAAATATCTTTCTTCCCATCAATTGTTAAACTGAAATTTTCGAAGAATGGTGGTTTTTTTATGTAAGTAGACTTTTCCTGCCAATTAAATGTCTTATCGACCTTTACATTCAATTTCTTCCAAAAATCATCCCCTTCAAAGATCTTACCATAATCTCTCTTAAAATCAGATTTTGTAAAGGTGTTGTGTATAAGCTCCTCAATCTCATCATTGGATGGCCAGATCTCCTTCAGCATCACCTTTTCTCCATAAGGTGTGTACCCTATTGGATCTGTTTCAAAATTAATATTCATAGTGCCAGCCAAAGCAAAAGAAACCACTAATATCGGATTTGCTAAATAGTTAGATTTGACAAGCTGATGTATCCTTGCCTCAAAGTTTCTATTTCCCGACAATACTGCTGCCACATTTAGATTATTTTTCACAATAGCTTCTTCAATTTGAGGTAGAAGTGGTCCACTATTTCCTATGCAAGTTGTACAACCATAAGCCGTTATATGAAACCCCAAAGCTTCTAAATATGGAAGAAGCCCCGATTTTTTGAGGTAAGATTCCACCACCTTAGATCCTGGTGCAAAGGATGTTTTTACATAAGGCTTTACTTTAAGCCCTTTTTTAACAGCATTTCTTGCCAAAAGTCCTGCACCCAAAATTACAAAAGGGTTTGATGTATTTGTGCAGGATGTAATAGCTGCTATCACAACATCTCCATCTTTCAATTTCACAGGATTTTGATCAATTTCTACAATAGCATAATTCTCTTTGTTTATATTTTTTAGACTACTTTTTACCATTTTAAGGGGTATCCTATCCTGGGGTCGTGAAGGCCCTGCAATTGATGGCTCTATTGTGGAAAGGTCGATCTCTATTACATCGGTATAATCCACTTTCTCCTGGCCTGTGTAGTATAGCCCCACCCTCTTTGCATAAATTTCAAGAATATCAGCATACTTTTCACGGTTTGTCATCCTAAGATATTCAATCGTTTTTCTATCTATGGGGAAAATACCCAAAGTTGCTCCGAATTCTGGGGTCATATTCGATATTGTAGCCCTATCTGGAATGGTAAGTGTCTTTATTCCGGGACCAAAATACTCCACAAATTTGTCTACAACTCCGTACTTTCTTAAAATTTCTGTAATAGTCAAAATCAGATCAGTTGCAGTAACCCCTTTTTTCAATTCACCAATCAACTTAACTCCTATCACCTCAGGTATCGCCATATAGTATGGTTGACCCAACATAACAGCTTCAGCCTCAATACCGCCCACACCCCACCCTAAAACACCTATTCCATTTACCATCGGAGTGTGTGAATCTGTACCTATGCAGGTATCGGGATACAATAACTTTTTCTCCCTCTTATCCTCAACACAAACAACTTTTGCTAAATATTCCAAATTTACCTGATGACATATACCAGAATTGGGAGGCACTACTCTGAAATTATGAAAAGATTTCTGAGCCCATTTAAGCAGTTTGTATCTCTCTTCATTTCTCTTGTATTCTAAAGAAACATTTTTGACAATACTGTCCTCTGTGCCATAATAATCTATCTGAACGGAATGATCCACCACAAGATCTACAGGAACCAAAGGGTTTATCTTTTCTGGGTTTTTGCCAAGCTCCACCATTGCATCTCGCATAGCTGCTAAATCAACTACTGCAGGCACTCCTGTAAAATCCTGCATTAGAACTCTTACAGGTTTGTAAGGTATCTCCACAGGTGTTGTTTGCTTCTTACTCCAGCCAGCAATATTTTTCAGATCTTTCTCCTGAACCAATCCGTCGCCGCAATTTCTTAAAATATTTTCCACAAGGATTTTTATGGAATAAGGCAGTCTTTTTATGTCAAAGCCATCTTTACTTAGCTTATTTATATCGTAGTAATGGTATTCTCTTTCTTCAAATTCAAGAGAACTTAAATATCTCTCTTTGTCCATAAAAACCCCCACTGAACTTTTTTAACAATTATTATTCATTTTAATACATCAGCATAACTTTGTAAACTAAATATTTGCTTTTTTTTGCAATATAACTTATAATGTATCTTCGACAATACAGGTGAGGTGAATATATGTTTGTAGGGCATATTTCTGATGTTGAGCAGATTTATTACGATGGTGATAATGTAAAAAATGTCATCAAACAGGTAGCTATTGGTAAAAGAGAGGGCTGGGATGACTATGTATTAAGGGTTTTTACTGTAAAAAATGGTGGTTTTACACCCCAACACAAACATGATTGGCCACATATAAATTACATTTTAAACGGAGAAGGGACACTCTTTTTAAATGGTGAACTTCATCATATAAAATCGGGATCTATAGCCTACATACCAAACAATACAGAGCATCAATTTAGAGCAGATAAAGGCTCTGATCTTCAGTTGATATGTATCGTACCAGAAAAAGGTGAATATTAATAAATGGTTAAGGAGATAATGATGAGATTTTTTGTTTCAATCCTATTTTTGATGTTTTCTATTAGTTCATATGCATCTAACATTGAAAAAGTTTTAGAAAAGAATCTTACCCAAAATTTTGAGAAAAGAGGGATAAAAGATGTCAGTATTGATGTATCCATTATCAAAGAGGTCGATGAGTTAAAAGGGTATTACCTTGTAAAAGCTGTCATTACCGATAAAAAAAATAACAAAAAGGTTGATCAATACCTTCTAACTAATGGCAACATCCTGCTACCTGATATGATAGACATAACAAAGGGTAGTAGTATATTAAAAGAAATGATCTTCTCATACGACATTACAAACATTGATACATCCAAATTGACTCTATATTATGGCAATAAGAATGCTAAAAATGTTATCGTAAAAATCTCTGACTTTGAATGCCCATTTTGCAGAAAAGCCAATGAATATTTGGAATCCAAGCTAAATTCTAACAAAAAAGATGTAGCGGTTTATATGCTCAACTATCCGCTGTCAATCCACAAAAAAGCAATGTTATACGCAAAGATATTTGAGTCAGGATTAAGACTCAACAAGAATTTCCTTGATGAACTCTACTCTGGTAAATACGATAATATGGAAGATCAAAAAATTATAGAAACCTTTGCAAACCTAAGTGGAAAAAAAGCTGAATTTGAAAAATTAGTGAACTCTAAAGAGATAGCAGATAGGATAAAATCCCAAATGGAGTATGCCGAGAAATTAGGTATCAATTCTACACCAATAATTTTTATAAATGGTAGGAAAGTAGAAGGCTACAATACTCAACTCATAGATAAAGGTTTTTCTTTACTTAAATAATTTTTAAGAGGTGTAGCATGGCAATACAACCCCTTGAGTTTGAAGTCCCTATTTATGAATTGGAGAAAAAGCTTGAAGAATTAAAGGGTATTTCAGAAGTTGTTGATAAAGATATTGAAGATAAGATCTCAAAATTAGAAGAGAGAATACAGAAGGTAAAAGCAAACATCTATAGAAACCTTACCCCCTCTCAAAAGGTGCTCGTAGCTCGTCATCCCAATAGACCTTACACTATGGACTATATCGCGGCGCTGTTTGAAGATTTTGTTGAACTTCATGGGGATAGACTATATATGGATGATGCTGCTATAGTGGCTGGGGTTGCGAAATTTGAAGGAGATCCATGCGTAGTCATAGGGCATCAAAAAGGGAGAAATACAAAAGAAAACATAATGAGGAACTTTGGTATGCCCAATCCAGAGGGTTATAGAAAAGCTCAAAGACTTTTCAAGTTGGCGGATAAATTTAAGAGACCTATTTTCACATTCGTAGATACACCTGGAGCATATCCAGGTATTGGTGCGGAAGAAAGGGGGCAGGCAGAAGCAATTGCAAGAAATCTCTTTGAGATGGCAGGATTAAAAGTGCCTATAATCACCGTGATTACAGGTGAAGGTGGTAGCGGTGGAGCTTTGGCAATCGCCATGGGAAACAGAGTTTTGATGTTGGAGCATTCGATTTATGCTGTAATCAGCCCCGAAGGGTGTGCTTCGATACTTTGGAAAGATGCTTCTTATGCCAAAAAAGCAGCAGAAGCACTTAAACTCACAGCTCAGGACCTAAAATCCCTTAATGTCATAGATGAAATCATCAAAGAACCTGTAGGTGGAGCTCATAGGGATCACGAAGGTACATTTAATAATGTAAAAAAGGCGCTAAAAAAGCATTACAAAGAACTCAAACAGTGTTCACCTGATGAACTGTTTGAAATGAGGTATCAAAAATTTAGGAACATAGGTGTATTTTCGGAGTAGGTGTTGCATTCTGAAATAATAAAATTACCGTCGGATATCTCCAACAAAATAGCCGCTGGTGAGGTTGTCGAGCGCCCTTTTAATGTTGTTAAGGAACTACTTGAAAATTCCATCGATGCTGGAGCAGACAGAATCGAAATAGAGATCAATGAAGATGGATTTTCATTGATAAAAGTAATCGATAATGGTAAAGGAATCCTTCCTGAAGACCTACCAAATACCATAGAGAGATACGCCACAAGTAAAATAAAAAATTTTGAAGATATTTATACCCTAAATACTTATGGTTTTAGAGGGGAAGCTTTAGCAGCTATTAGTTCTGTTTCAGATTTTAAAATACATTCGAGAAGAGATGGATTTGATGGTTTCGTTCTAATAAAAAATTTTGGGGAAGAACCGATAATCAAGCCATCTCCAATACATAAAGGTACTATTGTTGAGGTGGCAAACCTATTCCAAAAGATACCTGTAAGGAAAAAGTTTTTAAAAAATAGTTCAACAGAATACAAAGAGATTCTAAAATTCATAAAATATTTCGCAGCTATAAATTACAAGGTATCATTAAAGTTAACAAAGGATGGCGAAACTGTTTTTGATCTGATAAAAGATTCATCAATGATTTCAAGGGTTAATAAAATTTTTAGCGAACCATCGATTTTTGAAATAAAAAATAGTTATGACCCTTTTGAAATCGAAGGTGTAATCGGTACCCCTGACAATCAGAAGTATAGGAAGGATTACATAGTAGTAGCAGTTAATAATAGAATTATCCGAGACTTTGGTATCACACAATCCATCATCAATGCCTATAGTAGACTCATTCCTGACAATAGATACCCTTTCGCCTTTATCAATTTAAAAATCTCTGGTGAAGAGGTGGATGTAAATGTTCATCCAACAAAAATGGCAGTAAAGTTTCGCAATAACAACGATATTTTTTCTTTTGTATTCGATAGTATAAAAAATGCATTGAATAGTGTTTCGTTGTCCACAGTTGCCGCACTAAATCACTACTATGAAGAAAAGCATAAAAATATCGAAAAAATAAAAGAACCAGATGCTATTTATGAAATAGATCTAACAAATATACTATCATCAGAGCAGATAACACCCAATTCTCAAATCGAACAAAATAACGAGCCAACCACATCTAAGGAATTTCGAATCATCGGACAACTATTTAAAACAGTCATTTTATGTGAAAAAGATGACGAACTTATCTTTATTGATCAACACATCGCCCATGAACGAGTACTTTACGAAAGATACAAAAATTTTAAGAACTCTATCCCATCCATAGGGCTCTACGAACCTATTTTGATGGAAGTTTCCAAAGATGAACTTGAGATTTTCGAAAAAAACATCAATTCTTTCAAAAACTACGGGTTTGATATAGAACCATTCGGTTTAAACAGATTAAAAATCTCTGCAATCCCATCATCGATTTTAAAAAAAGACCCTGTTGAGGAGATTAAAAATATATTTCACGAGTTATCTGAGCTAAAGATACCAGAAGATGATAAAATACCCCTTGTGATGTCATGCAAAAATGCTATAAAAGCTGGCGATTATCTCACCAATTTTGAGATGGAAGAACTTGTGAGAAACCTTTTTCAAACCTCAAACCCATACACTTGTCCACACGGCAGACCAATAATTTTCAAGATGAACAAAGACGCCATTTTCAAAAAGTTTCAACGATGAAGATACCGATTATCACAGGTTACACTGCTTCTGGGAAAACTGAATTATCCTTAAGATTGGCTGAAAAATTCGATGTTGAAATTATCAGTGCCGATGCTTTTCAAGTATACAAGTTTATGGATATAGGTACCGGCAAGCCATCCAAAGATGAACTTCTAAAAGTAAAACACCATTTGATCGATTTTTTATACCCCAATGAGATATATTCTGCCGGAATTTTTTTTGAAAAAGCCGAGTCAGCTATTGATGAAATTATCAAGAAAAACAAAATCCCATTAATAGTAGGGGGAACCGGACTTTATGTAGAGATACTTACAAAAGGGATATTCAAATCTCCTGAAGTAAATATCGAATTTCGCAAGCAGTTTTTAAAAGATATTGAAATAAAAGGTACAGAATATTTTTATAACTTATTGATGGAAAAAGACCCCGAATATGCATCTCGGATAACCAAAGGTGATAAAAATAAGATAATTAGAGCTTTTGAGATAATGGAATCCACCGGAACTACCGTCACAGAAGCCCATAAAATCTATCACAGAAACCCAAAATACTCTTACGAAATATTTATAATCGAAAAAGATAGGGATAAATTATACGATGATATCAACAAAAGGGTAATTAAAATGTTTGAAATGGGGTGGATTGATGAGGTTAAAGATTTATTGGATAAAGGATACTCTCCTGAAAATCATTCATTTAAAGCAATCGGATACAGTGAAATTGCCTCATTTTTGTTTGATAAGAGGCTGACAAAAGATGAACTAATCAAAGAGATTCAAACCAAAACCCGCCAATTTGCCAAAAGACAAATAACATGGTTCAGACATATGAAAAACATAAATAAACTAAGTGGCGATTTACTATCAATCTACAGAGAGTTATCGGAAAAAGTTAAACTATTTTGGTAAATATACCCAAAAGATCTTTGATATACCTTTGCTTAGATTTTTTACTTTATGGGTTTTAGAGGAGTCGAAGTAGAAATACTGCCCTTTTTCTAACTCATAACTTACACCGTCAAGGTTCAATTCAACTTCTCCTTCCAAAATATACCCCTGCTCTTCACCTTCATGTTTTAGTGATTGAGCATATCCTCCACCAGGAAAAAGTTCTACAATATATGTTTTCATTTTAAAACTTTTGTTTTTGTGCAACAGATAAAGATTAAACTCACCCTTTTTCGAATATATTAGATCCGCATCGGTATCAAAATCAAACACCTCTTTATTAAAGTCGGATCTCTCTATGTCCTCATCAAAAAAATCAGCAATAGTCAAATTAAAAAAAGTAGCAATCTCTTTTAGAGTATACAAAGAAGGTATTGCTTTCTCATTTTCGAGCATGGATACATAACTCTTTGTTTTACCGATAGATTTTGCCAATTGTTCCAAAGTTATACCTTGAGACTTTCTCAGATTTTTGATTTTTTGGGCAATATACGATCTATTCACTGTTGCCAAAAGATAAGGGCTTTCGTAAGAAAGCCCTTATAGAGAATTACTTTACTGACTCTTTAAATAGTTTTCCTGGTGTAAATTTTGGTGCTTTTTTAGCAGGAATCTTAATTTCTTTTCCTGTTTGTGGGTTTCTACCAGTCCTGGCTTTTCTTTCATAAACAGAAAATGTGCCAAAACCTACGAGAGTAACTTTGTCTCCACCCTTAAGAGCCTCAACTACTGCTTCTTCAAACGCCTCGAGAGCTTTTTCTGCTTCTACTTTCTTAAGACCAGCTTTTGTTGCAATTTTTTCAATCAAATCTTTTTTGTTCACATTATACCTCCTGAGCGTATTAAGATACTATGCTTATAATACATTTAAAAAAAATTTCAAATACTTTTTTAAATAAAATCTCGATTGAAAAAGAAACTGTGAAAAATATTTTATTTCTCATAAACAATCTATAAGCTTAGTTCCCTTAACATATTGATAACTCTATCTATAGAACCTCTGTTTTTTTGTATAAAATTAACCCCTTTATTGATGATTTCTTTTCTCAAATCGTTATCAACCAACAAACATCTAACCACAGAATATATGTCGTCAACCCCATTTACAACATAAACAATCTTTTCATCTGCTAATATCTTATATAAATCAGAAAAATTATAGGTAAAATTTCCGGCAATGGTTGGTACTCCCAATGCCAATGGTTCAAGGGGATTATGCCCCCCCTTTGGTACGATACTGCCCCCTACAAACGCAATATAGCTAATTGCATAAAACATTAAGAGTTCACCCAGCGTATTAACAATTAAAACATCATGGACAAAACTTTCATCCATTTTTAAATCTGTTCTCAACACTCCTTTGAGATTATACTTTTCAACTATTTTTAAAATATCTTTTCCTCTTTTCGGATCTCGGGGCGCTATTATGAGGACTAAGTCATTGTATTCTTTTACTAATTTTGTATAAACCTCTAAAAGAATCTCTTCTTCACCTTCATGGGTACTGCCAGCTGTAAAAATCTTCCGTTCACCTATTATACTTTTAAAATAGTTCCCTTTTTCCAACACCTTATTATCTATATCGATATCAAATTTTATATTACCAGCTATCCTTAATCGTTCCTCCTCCACCCCAAGCTCTTTAAATCTCTTGGCATCCTCCTCATCCCTAACAATTATCATTTTAAAATTATTTAATATGTTTTTAATTATACCATTTAATAATTTATAACGATTTTTAGATTTCTCCGACATTCTACCATTTACAAGTATTATAGGTATACCAAACTTTTTAGCACTACAGATGATGTTTGGCCAGATCTCTGTTTCAACAATTATTCCGATAACCGGCTTAATTTTTCTAAAAAAGATTTTTACAAATATTGATAGATCATAAGGGATATAATGATGCTCAACAGTATTTCCAAACAATTTAATAACCTGTTTCATACCTGTTGGGGTAGTAGTGGTCACTATAATTTTATACTCAGAAAATTGAACTAATAATTTCCTGATAAGTGGTGCAGAGGCATTAACCTCACCAACTGATAACGCATGAATCCAGATATTCTTTTTAGCACTAACAACCTTAATAAGAGCAAATCTCTCAAAAAATTTGTGATAATAATCCCTATTTCTTATCCCCTTAATAAAGATAGACAATATATAAAATGGGAGAAATATTAACATAATTAAATTATATATTAACAAAAACCATATCATTCTAATTTTAAAAGCTCCCGTTTAGGATTATTCTTAAAAAATAACTTCCAAGCAAATCCCAGAATACTATCCCCCAAACTAACAGCTTTACGTGGAATTGCATAAGGATCTACATTCTTAGATACAGCCCCCCTTTCACAGGTAACCCCAGTTTTAAAACCAGCCTCCTTTACAAAATTCATAATATCAATGTTATGATCTCCATAAGGATAACAAAAATGTCTAATCTCTTTCCCGAGCATATCCTCGAGTATCTTCTTACTCTCGAAAATATCTTTTCTAGCAACCTTCTTATCAACATTGGTAAGTTTTAAATGATCAGTTCCATGAGAGCCAAATTCGACACCATACTTCATTAACTCCCTTATCTTTTCTAAACTCATTAAAGTTGCAGTTTCTCTATTTTCAACTTCAAACCAATCAGTTACACCACCTATCTTATTGGCAATTAGATATACTATTGCCGAAAATCCACTATCCTGTAGTACAGGGAAAGCGTATTGGTAAAAATTTTCATACCCATCATCAAATGTAAGAATAACCGACTTTTTAGGTAGCTCAACCTTTTCACCAATGAGATATTTATATAATATATCAAGAGATATTGTTTTATACCCAGCTTTCTTTAATAAATATATCTGCTGTTTAAATCTTTGAACATGACAATAGTTTGCTCTATGTGTTTTTATATTATATTCAAACATTCCAACCTGATGATACATTATAACATCAATTTTTACCATATTTCTTCTCTTTTATAAGATCTTCAAAAACATTCAATACATTTCTGTAAAAGATATCACCGCTAAAAGTAGAGAGATATTTTTCCTTAGAATATTCACCAAATCTCATTCTCATATCTTTATCATTTTCCAGAATCTTCATGTATTGCCCCATCTCTTCTGCATTTTCAGAGGTAAATAAAAACCCATTTTTCCCATGTTCAATCTGTTCTGGATTTCCACCAACTTTGGAACCGATAATAGGTAACCCCATTCCCATGGCTTCTATTATTGATAAAGACATCGCCTCTCTCCTTGAAGGTGCAAGAAAAACATCAAATGATGTTAAATACGGAAAAACATCATCTTTTTGACCTGTCCAAATCACATAACCATTCAAATTTAATTCTTCAACCTTTTGCATTAAAAAATCTCCAAAATCGGTATTATAATCACCTACTATAACCAATTTTCCAGGTCTACCAGCCTTAACAAATGCCTCTAATGCAATATCATGACCTTTGTCATGGATAATTCTTGAAATCATTCCAAAAACTACTTCATTTTCAGCTATGCCCAACTCCTGTCTTATTTTAATTCTATCCTCAATATTTTTAGGTTTTATGTCAACTCCATTATATATCCTTATCAATCTCTCTTCCTGATAACCTTTTGATTTTAAAAAATTATTAACAGCATCTGAAACAGTTATAATCTTATCAACCCATTTAAAATGCTTCCATGTATTGGTTGAATGAGCACTACCCACTGAAGGGATATCAACAAACTTTGCTGCCAACCCAGCATAAAATGCACCCCTTGTTAAATAACCTCTAACAATATCTGGTTTAAATTTCTTTAAAAAATAAACCAACTTAATTAATGAATATATATCATAAAAACCATGCATAGGAATATGAACTGTTTTAATACCCTCACTCATTAATTTATCAGCCAACCAGGAATCTCTTGGTCCAGCATAAGCTATCTCATGCCCATCATTTTTCAATCTTTTAGCTAATCTAAATAATTGATTCTCAGCGCCTCCCAATGTATGACTATGTAATACTAATACAATTCTCATATATACACCTATTTTATATCATGATATAATTTATAATACCGATTTACCATTTCATCAACAGAAAAATACTCATCCACAATCCTCTTACCTGCTTCACCCATCTCCTTCCTTAACTTATTACTCTTTAATAAAATACTTACTTTTTCAAAAAGCATCTTAGTATCACCTTTTTCAATTAAAAAACCGTTTACACCGTCAAATACAATTTCCGGTATTCCTCCTACCCGGGTTGCAACTATTGGAACCCCGGCTGCAGCCGCTTGAATAAGGGAAACACCTAAACCCTCCATCTCAGCTGGATGAACTACAATATCCAAATTACCTAACCACTTATGAAGGTCACCACGAAAACCAGCAAATATGAAATATTCTTCAATACCCTTCTCTTTTATCAACTTTTCCAAATACCCCTTATAATCACCTTTCCCAAAAAATAATACCCTTAAATCTGGAAAATCTCTTAATATATCAGGTATTATCTCAATAAGATATCTGTGCCCTTTTCTCTCAATTAATTGTGCAATAACACCAATTACTATATTATTATCAGCCAGATTAAATTCTTTTAAAAATTCCTCTCTTTTAGCAATTTGTCTAAAAGGTGTTGGATCAATTGCACTTCTTATTGTCAATACTTTATCATTTTTTAACCCTTCAGTTAATAATACCTCTTTTATCCCGTCAGATATAGCCACAACCTTATCATAAAAAGAATATTTAAACTTTACCAATATCTTATTTTCTGGGTTATCTACACGCCTAGTGCATATCGTTGGAATATTTTTAAGTTTTCCAACAATCCCTCCCCAAAAATCCACACCCTTTCTACTATGAATATTTATAATGTCTGGTCTAAACTGATCTATTATCTTTATTAATCTAAAAGGAAATGTAATATCAATATCACCTAGAAAATCTATCTCAACAACCTTTGCAATATCTTTCGAATATTTCGCGATCTCGCTACCTTTTGGAGTAAGAAGAATATTTTCAACCCCTTTTTTATTGAGCCCCTCAATAAGATATAAAACCTGTTTTGCTCCACCATATAAATTCTTACCAGCCTCAATATGCAATATTCTCATTTCTTTGCCCCAATAAAACTAAATTTATTTACTACTGTATTAAAAACAGTTCCCGGGGTTATGGCTTTCATACAATCATACCTACCATCACATGTAGGATGACGCTTACACGGTGAACATGGCAGTTTATGATATAAAACAATTGTGTTATCGGAGTGGGTTTTTAAATATGGTACTGTGGAACCAAAAATTGCAATGGTATCTTTATCAAAAGCTGTTCCTAAATGTGTCATACCTGTATCCACACCAATAATACCACAGGATAAAGAAATCAATGCTGCAGATTTATGTAGGTCAGTAATCCCTGCAAAATTTTTAATCCTAGCATTCAAAAGAAATTTTTCAGCTTTGATTTTATCATTTCCCCCCCCTAAAATTACCACATACAAATCATCAAAACTTCCAGTTAACTTTTTAAATAATTCTACCCAATATTCATCAAACCAATGTTTTTGTGGTCTTGTGGTAAATGGGGCTACAACTAAAAATTTTATACCCACTCCTTTGCTTTCTAGTAAGGATTTTGCATCATTTAAAATCTCATCTTTTATAAATATATTAGGTTCTCCTCTATCAATAGGTAAATTTAGCCTCTGAGCAAGATACAAATATTCAGAACCAAATAAACTTTTCTCGCCATCTCTATTATAAATTTCATCCAATAAGATCCAATTCCCTTCCTTTTTACCCAAACCGATTTTATTTTTGGCTCCTGATAAAAAAACCCATAAAGTAGATTTTAAAAGACCATGTAAATCTATAGCAATATCAAAATTATAGGAACGCAATAATTTAATAAAATTGAAAATAGAGCCGATCAGTTTTAAGAACCTACCTTTTTTAACCAACAATAGCCATTCATTAATAGGTAGCTCTATTACCTCATCAATAAATTTATTTCCTTTTAGAAGTGGAGAATAGATAGATTTAACAAGCCAATAAATTTTATAACTTTCCGAAGCTGATTTAAACGGTTTAAGTATTGTAGATGCAAAAACTATATCACCAATAGCAGAAAGCCTTACAAGCAATATCTTTTTTGACTCTATAGCATTTTCCAAAATATCACCCTTTTTAAATATAAAATTCTATCTCTTAAAAAATTCGGTATTGATTCTGTTATAAACTTCATCCACAGTAATATCTGCAATAGACGGAGCAGTAATGTATCTTATATCAGGATCATGACATGGTAATGGCCTATTACCTATAAATACTAAAGTAGGAGATTCAGTAGCAGCAGCCACATATATTATTCCAGTATCATTACCAACACACCCTTTAGAATATTTTATTATTGCAGCGCTATCCATTACCGATTCTGGTAAAAACCATCTAAAATTATTTCTAAATTGGTCTGGTATATTAGTCACAATATTTTTTAAAATAGTTTCTTCCGCTTTTCCACCAATACAAACCACCCCTTTCCCATTTTCAAGAAGTCTAATTGTAAGATCGGTAAAGTTTTTCTCACCCCAATCTTTATGTTTTACTGAAGCCCCCACTGCCAATACAATTGTCTCCTCAGGTAGACCATCTAAAGTATTTTTATGTTTACCCATCAGCTCCTCAGGTATTTTTAAACGAGGAACAAGAGGCTTATCCGCAAAACCATGCTTAATACACAACTCCGTTGCCCATTGGTAGTTTGATATACAAGGTCCCTTATACTCATTTATAAAAGGTTTTCGATTTAAAAAAATCCTTTGGAGATAGTTATAACTAAAACCACCATAACCTATTCTAATAGGTATACCTGCTAAAAATGCCAGTATACCATACCTAATCCTATCAGAAAAAATCACTATTCTTTCAAATTTATATCTTTTTATCACATTTAATATTTTAAAAAATCCAAATAACCCTCTATGTTCACCCTTATTATCTTCTTTTCTCCATCTATCATAAATAATTATATCCTCAATAAATTCAGCATTTCTTAAAATATCATAAGGTCTTGCTGTTGGGCGGGCAACTAATACCACTTTACCATTTTTACTATTTCTAGCAACTGCTTCTATATATGGTAACCTGAAAATAAGATCGCCTATACCCAGATCATGCTGCAATACCACCGTATAAGGTCTATTATCCATTTTTTACTCCGGAATTATATTTATTAACATAATGACTCATTCCACCAGCTGCCAAAGATATCAAAAATACATAATTTGTTATACCAGCAGCCGTACCAAACATAGAATCAGTTAATGAAAAAATAAACATCCCCAATATAGTTATTGCTCCTACGGATGCAAAAAATCTTATTTTGTCATCTAATAAATATTCCTTCATTCTCCTAAAAAAGAATAAAAATAGATTTATATAAAATATAAAATATTACCCACTATCCCAGTTTTTGCTAAAATATTTATTATATCGTTATGTAAATGCCCATGATTTTTTAACTCATAATTTACCATTTTATTATTTATATCTATCTCAAGTTCTTTGTCAAACCTGACAAAACCTTTCCCCAAAATAGGGTATTTACTAAATTGCTCAATCCCATACCTCCACATCTCAAGTCTTGTTCCTACACTACCAAGAAAAATATCTTTTGAAGTATTTTTAGTTTGAAAATAAAATTTAGCCTCAGATACTGCAAGATCAACTTTTTCTTTAATAAAGCTCACTTTGAAATATGCTGTAATTAACAATATTACAATAGTAACCACTACTAACAACCTGTGATAAAATTTAATAAAAGGATATACATAGCTAACTAAAAATAATATAAAAGGTATAGCTACCCAACCACCCCTTGTACCAGATGCTATCGATACCCATAAACTAAAAGAAAAAATCAAAACACCAAGTATAATTTTAAATTTTAATTCAAACTCTTTATTTATTAATAGATATCCAATACCGATACACCCCATCAGTAATGCAAAATTGCCAAAAGGGATTGCCGCCATAAAACCATGAGCTCTTTCATATTCTAAAACAAACAGTTCATAATAAGATAAAATAGAAGCATATAATAATCCAATTAATAATCCCAAAAATACAAATTTTACACTAATCCCCAATTCTCTGATGGCAATAAATACAAGCACACCCAATAACATTCTGAAAGGTCTGTCTAAATAATGGGTATCAAATCCAAACATTATCATATTGATCAAATATAATGCAGGTAATATGACCATTAAAATAATAAATTTCTTTTCTTCTTTACTAAATAACAACTTTTTACCTAAATATAAAGATATTCCTATTAAAGCCAATATAGCCACTACTGTCATTGATACTTTTTTTATATTAATAAACCCTACCAATCCAATAAAAACAAGATAATTTACAATATTATATCTATCTAACAATTCGAACATCTTATTATTAATCATGCCATATCCTTAAAATAACATCTCTTATCTCTAAACCAACTACTCTGTGGAATTATATAACATAAAAGATATATTAGTCTATAAAATATATTTAGTCAACCCTGAAAAACTCTAAAACAAGAAAATTACAACTCATAATCTGTT
>CAZFHX010000007.1:11660-86020 GCA_964519265.1 uncultured Deferribacterales bacterium | reverse complement strand
GAAGGAGAAGAGATATTTCGAGAAATACTTATCATATGGCAAACCGATATATCTTGTTGGGATTGAATTTGATAGTAAAGACAGAAATGTGAAAAATGTGGAGTGGGAAGAGGTTTAAAAATCACCTAAAATCATGAACAGATTTTTACTTGAATCACTCCCTAACAATTCACACAAAACTACCACTTATAGTTTCAAAACATTATAATTCAGAAATAGATATTTGTTGCAATTTGACTTTTTATAATGTATGAAACACCTTTTAAAAATCAACAATTTAAAATTAGATGGAGTCAAAATGAAGAAAGTTTTAAGAAACGACAAGATCAGAAACATCGCAATTATCGCCCATGTTGATCATGGAAAAACATCACTTGTGGATAGCCTTTTTAAATTTAGCGGTTTTTTCAGAGAGGATCAGCAGGTGGATGATAGAATTATGGATAGTATGGATCTGGAAAGGGAAAGAGGGATCACGATCGCAGCAAAAAACTGCTCTTTATACTATAAAGGTGTAAAGATAAATATAATAGATACTCCCGGGCACGCCGATTTCGGTGGTGAAGTAGAAAGGGCTCTATCTATGGTGGATGGGGCAATCCTCCTCGTGGATGCTTCAGAGGGTCCACTACCCCAGACGAGGTTTGTGTTGAGCAAGGCTTTTCACGCTGGACTAAAGATCATAGTTGCCATAAATAAGATCGATAGAAAGGATGCAAGACCCCTCGAGGTATTGGATGAGATTTATGAGCTCTTCTTCGATTTAGATGCCAATGATGAACAGATAGAGTTCCCAGTTCTATACACTATAGGTAGGGAAGGGGTGGCAAAAAGATCCTTAGAGGACGAAAATGGTGATATGTCGATCTTGCTTGATACCATTCTTGAAGAGTTCCCCGGACCTTCATATATCGAAAATGAGCCTTTTCAGATGCTTGTGTCCGATTTAGGTTATTCAGACTATCTGGGCAGGCTTGCAATCGGTAAAGTATTTAACGGCTCCGTAAGGCAAAATGACACTCTCGTATGTATCAACGAAAATGGTGAAAACATCCCCCTTAAAGTATCTAAAATACAATCCTACGAAGGGCTAAATCTCAAGGAGGCTGAAGTATCAGAAGAAGGTGATATTATTGTGATCTCTGGCATAGATAATGTTATGATCGGGGATACGATATGTAAAAAGGATTACCCTAAGCCGCTAAAAAGAATTACTGTAGATGAACCCACCGTTTCCATGAAATTTATGGCAAACACATCCCCTTTTGCCGGCAGAGAAGGGAAATTCGTCCAATCAAGCAAGATAAAGGAACGACTCTACAAAGAAGCAATGCGAAATGTATCTATAAAAGTAGAAGAAACCGACAATGCCGATTGCCTCATCGTGAAAGGTAGAGGGGAGTTTCAGCTTGCAATACTACTTGAAACGATGAGAAGGGAAGGGTACGAACTCTGCGTAGGTAGACCAGAAGTAATAATGAAGAAAAAAGGTGATAAACTCCTTGAACCGATCGAACACCTTTACATAGATTGCGATGAACCATTCTTGGGGGTAATCACAGAAAAGCTATCCCTAAGAAAGGGGAAAATGATAAATCTGATCAATAAAGGTAGCGGTAGGATCAGAGTCGAATTTACCATACCATCAAGGGGTCTCATCGGGTATAGAGATGAATTCCTATCCGATACAAAAGGAACAGGGCTAATTAGTTCATATCTAAAAGGTTATGAAGAATACAGAGGAGATTTCCCCGTGAGGTATTCTGGCTCCCTTGTGTCTGATAGGCAGGGAAAGGCAGTGGCTTACGCACTTTTTCACTTAGAACCGAGAGGAAGGCTCTTTATCGTACCTGGTGATGATGTTTATGAAGGGATGATAATAGGTGAATACAACAAGATGGGGGACCTCGATGTAAACCCCTGCAAAGAGAAGAAACTCACAAATATGAGGGCTGCCGGAAAAGATGAAAACATTATCCTAAGACCCGTTGTTCCTTTGACTTTGGAGCAAGCAATAAATTTCATCGCCGAAGATGAACTTGTAGAGATAACACCAAAAAGTATTAGACTTAGAAAAGAGGTATTATCTGCTCAGGATAGACACAATATGAGGTCGAAAAAATAGGGTTTAAAGTTGACCATTACCTTTTTTTGTAGTATCTAAAGTATCTCAGGAGGAAATATGGGATTTAACTGTGGCATAGTGGGGTTACCCAATGTAGGTAAATCCACTCTATTTAACGCACTTACAAAAGCTCATGTGGAAAGTGCCAATTACCCTTTTTGTACAATAGATCCAAATGTAGGTATCGTAAATGTACCCGATGAAAGGCTCGATTTCATCGCATCTGTGATAAACCCTAAAAAAATAACTCCAACAACTATAGAGTTTGTCGATATTGCAGGACTTGTAAAAGGTGCCAGCAAGGGTGAGGGGCTGGGTAATCAATTTCTGACACATATTAGGCAGGTTGATGCCATCGCCCACATCGTTAGATGCTTTGAAAACGATGATGTAACCCATGTTGAGGGTAAGATAGATCCCATCAGGGACATAGAGATAATAAATAGCGAACTTCTTTTATCAGATTTAGAGATTTTAGAAAAAGCACTGAACAAGTATAGCAAGGCAGCTAAAAGCGGTGATAAGGCAATAAAGGAGAAGGTCGACATTTTGCAAAAACTCTTCGATAAAGGCTCTGAAGGGGTAATGCTCCGCAATCTGATGACGGAAGAGGAAAAGGAACTCTTAAAGGAGTACAGCTTCATCACAGCAAAGCCCGTTATGTTTGTAATGAATGTGGATGAAGATGGATTGCACAACGACAATGAATATGTAAAAAAGGTGATAGAATACGCCCAAAAAGAGGGGTCTGTATATATAAAGATATCTGCCAAGATAGAGGCAGAGATTGCAGAACTTGAAAAAGATGAGGCGAAGGAATTTTTGGAAGCATTGGGTCTAAAAAAATCGGGGCTCGAGATGATGATCCAGGAGGGGTATAAGCTCCTAAATTTAATCACCTTCTTCACCGCAGGGGAAAAAGAGGTGAGAGCCTGGACGATAGAAAATGGAACAAACGCCCAAAGGGCAGCCGGAAAGATCCATTCAGACATAGAAAGGGGCTTTATAAGGGCTGAGGTTACAGATTACGAAACATTTGTTGAGTTAAAATCTCTTCAAAAGGCCAAAGAACTTGGTAAAACAAGGTTAGAAGGTAAAGATTATATTGTAAAAGATGGAGATATCATATATTTTAGATTCAATGTCTAAGTAGGTGGATCATGAGGTTGACACATTTCGATGAAGATGGTCGAAGCAGAATGGTGGATGTCACAGAAAAGAATGATACATTTCGTGTTGCTGTAGCATCGGGAAAGGTTTTTATGAAACCTGAAACCCTTAAAAGGATCTTAGATAAAGAGATCGAAAAAGGGGATGTGTTTGGTGTGGCAAGGGTTGCTGCCATAATGGGTCTTAAGAGAACATCCGACCTTATACCTATGTGTCATCCACTGAATATCACTGGGGCAGATGTATATTTCGAACCCGATATCGACAAATCTTATGTAGAAATCAAGGTATCTGTTAAATTGACAGGTAAAACAGGTGTTGAGATGGAAGCCCTCACAGGTGTATCCATAGCAGCCCTTACCATTTATGACATGTGCAAAGCTATTGACAAAGAGATGACAATATCGGATATAATGCTCTTATCTAAAACTGGCGGTAAAAGCGGCGAGTTTAAAAGGGGTAATCAGTGAAGATCTATCTTGCCCAGATAAAACCTGCTTTGGGTGATATCAAAAAAAATCTCACAATACACAAACAAGAGATCGAAAAAGCGATAAAATCAAGTGCAGAACTGATTATTTTCCCAGAACTTTCCCTTACGGGATACTATTTGAGAGACCTCGTATCAGATATCTCTCTGAAAATAAACTCAGAAACGATCAAACTTTTAGAAAACCTATCTCACGACATAGCAATAATCGCAGGGTTTGTTTACGAAGATGAGAATCATCAGTTTTTCAATGCCGCCGGATACTTCGAAAATGGAAAACTAAAGCATATCCATAAAAAGGTTTACCTTCCAAACTATACAATGTTTGAAGAGTCAAGATACTTCGCAGCAGGTAGAAACTTTTCTGCCTTCGACATGTTGGGAAGCAGTACAGGTATCTTGATATGCGAGGATGCTCTTCACTTAAGTTCCCTGTATCTTTATTCCCTGCAGGGTGTAAAAAATATCGTTATTATCTCCAACTCACCTGCAAGGGGGTTTTATGAAAATAAATTTTACTCTCAGGATCTCTGGTACAATACCATCAAATTTATAGCAAACAACCTTACCGTTAATACAATTTTCGTCAATAGAGTTGGTGTAGAGGATGGAGTAACCTTCTGGGGTGGTTCTTTAGTGGTAAATGCAATAGGTGACGAAATCGGTAGAGGTAAGTTGATAAAGGAAGATAGTTTAGTTGTATCCATAAGTGATGAGATCGTCCGTAGAAGTAGAATCACCAGCCCATTCTACAGGGATGAAGACCCCGAGATCGTTTTAGAGTTTATAAAAAAGATGGGGACAAATAGATGAATCTCGACTATAAAATGGTAGCAGATATACTGATAAATTTTATCAAGGAAGAAACAGAAAAAACAGGTTTTTCAAATCTTGTGGTGGGACTAAGTGGAGGGATCGATTCCGCTCTTTCTGCGGTGCTTGCTGTAAAAGCATTGGGACCTGACAAGCTTTTTGCTTTTGCTTTACCTTATAAAACAAGTAGCCATGAGAGCCTCGACGATGCCAAACTGGTGGCAGATACCTTCGGTATCAATTTACAAATCATTGATATAACACCTTACGCAGATGCCTTCTTCAATACGATAGATGTAGATAGCAAACTTCGGATGGGTAATGTAATGGCAAGGATGCGAATGGTAACACTCTTTGATATGTCGTCAAAATACAGAGCTCTGGTACTCGGAACGAGCAACAAAACAGAATTACTTCTCGGATATGGTACATGGTATGGAGATCTTGCCTCAGCAATAAACCCCATCGGTGATCTTTACAAAACCCAAGTTTGGGAATTGTCTAAATATCTTGGGATACCATATAGACTCATTGAAAAAAAACCCACAGCGGATCTATGGGTGGGTCAAACAGATGAAGATGAATTGGGATTTTCATACAAAGAAGTGGATAGATTGCTGTATCACATGATCGATGAGCGGATGTCAAAGGCTGAACTCATCTCCCTCGGTTTCAAAGAGGATTTTATATTGAATGTTGCAGAAAGAATAAGAAAAAATCAATTCAAAAGACAACTACCGATCATAGCAAAAGTGAGCAACAGAACTATAGATAGAGATTTTAGATACAGCAGAGATTGGGGCTACTAATTTTTTTAATATAAAAACCATTTTTAGGAGCAACAGATGAATAAAATTATCAAAGAAGCACTAACATTCGATGATGTGCTACTCATTCCGGCTAAAAGTGAAGTCCTCCCCCACGAGGTCAGTACGAAAACGATGCTTACCAAAAAGATCTCCCTTAATATCCCGATAGTAAGTGCCGCCATGGATACCGTTACAGAAGCTAAGATGGCTATCGCCATAGCTCAGGAGGGTGGAATCGGTTTTATACACAAAAACTTGAGTATCGAAGAGCAGGCAGAAGAGGTGGACAAGGTAAAGAGATCCGAAAGCGGGATGATCGTTGACCCCATTACTATAGAATCTGGAAGCACTGTGGAAGATGCATTGAGACTAATGGCTAAATACAAAATCTCAGGTATCCCCGTCATTAAGAATAATAAACTTGTGGGGATCCTTACAAACAGAGACCTCAGGTTTGTAGATAAATACAACGATCCCATCGATAACTATATGACAAAGGAAAATCTTGTCACAGTACCTGTGGGTACCTGCCTTGAAGAGGCAAAAAAACATCTACAGGAGCACAGGATAGAGAAACTACTCGTAGTAGATGATAACTATAATCTAAAAGGGCTAATCACAATAAAGGATATAAATAAAAAGTTAAAATACCCCTATGCCACCAAAGATAAGTTGGGTAGACTAATGGTGGGTGCTGCTGTTGGTACCGGTATCGATACGATGGATAGAGTGGCTGCCCTCGTGGAAAAGGGTGTGGATATCATTGTGGTGGATACTGCCCACGGCCATTCCAAAAAGGTTATCGAAACAGTGGAAAAGATCAAAGCACAATACCCCGATCTTCAGCTTGTAGCTGGAAATGTGGCTACAGGTGAAGCTGTTCTCGATTTGGCAAAGGCTGGTGCCGACTGCGTAAAAGTGGGGATCGGACCTGGATCTATCTGTACCACAAGGGTTGTGGCTGGAGTTGGTGTGCCTCAGATTACAGCCATTATGGATTGTGCTGAGGCAGCGGCTAAGGCTGGCGTTACCATCATAGCAGATGGTGGTATCAAATACTCAGGAGATATTGTAAAGGCAATTGCGGCGGGTGCAAATGCCGTTATGATAGGTTCCCTCCTTGCAGGGACAACAGAATCGCCCGGAGAGATAGAACTTTATCAGGGTAGAAGTTATAAAGTTTACAGAGGTATGGGTTCTGTTGGCGCCATGAAAAAAGGTAGCAAGGATAGATATTTTCAAGGTGAAGTGGAGATGGAAAGTAAATTCGTTCCCGAAGGGATCGAAGGTAGGGTACACTACAAAGGTGATTTGAGTCATACGATTTATCAGCTCGTTGGTGGTCTCAAGTCAGGTATGGGGTATACAGGGTGTGCTACCATCGAAGAGCTTATGAAGAATGCAAAATTTGTTAGGATCACCAATGCTGGACTCAGAGAGAGCCATGTCCACGATGTAATCATCACCAAAGAAGCACCAAACTATTGGATAACAACTTAAGGTGAAACTATGGATATACATTCAGAAAAGATACTGATCTTAGATTTCGGTTCACAGTACACACAGCTTATCGCAAGAAGGGTAAGGGAGCAGAGGGTATACTGCGAGATATTCCCCTGTAATGCCCCCTTTGAAAAGATAAAAGCTTTTAACCCGAAGGGGATCATTCTATCCGGTGGACCTTCATCGGTGTACGACAAAGATGCTCCTACCTGCGATAAAAGGGTATTTGAAATGGATCTGCCCATTTTGGGGATCTGCTATGGGATGCAGCTTATATGTCAATTTTACGGCGGAATAGTGGCTCCTGCCCAGCATAGAGAGTATGGCAGAAGCGAACTTATCGTGAAAGATGATCCATTTTTTGATGATATAAAACTTCATGATAGCAAACTCACCGTTTGGATGAGCCATGGGGACAGATTGGAGAAGATACCAGAAAATTTCGACATTATCGGCTGGACTAATAATGCTCCCATTGCTGCAATGAAGCATAAGACAAAACCGATATATGCAATCCAGTTTCACCCCGAGGTGGCCCATACAGATCAGGGGGATCTGCTGCTAAAAAATTTTGTAGTAGATATATGCGGTTGCAAACAGATATGGACACCGGGAAACTTCATCCACTCAGAAATAGAGAAGATCAGAAAAGAGGTTGGGGATAAAAAGGTACTTTGCGCATTAAGCGGAGGTGTCGATTCCTCTGTAGCGGCAGTCCTCGTGCATGAAGCAATCGGAGATAACCTCACCTGCGTCTTTGTAAACAATGGACTTTTGAGATACAAAGAAGCCGAACAGGTACAGAAAACTTTTAGGGATAATTTTAAGATAAACCTCGTTTATGTTGATGCTGAGGAGAGGTTTTTAGAGGCATTAAAGGGTGTAGAGGAGCCTGAAAAGAAGAGGAAAATCATAGGGAATCTCTTCATCCGCATCTTTGAAGAGGAAGCAAAAAAATTGGGGGATTTCGAATACCTCGTACAGGGGACATTATACCCCGATGTTATAGAATCTGTCTCCTTCAAAGGACCATCTGCCACAATTAAAACCCATCACAATGTTGGTGGACTCCCCGAGGATATGCAGTTTAAACTCATCGAGCCTTTAAGAGAGCTATTCAAGGATGAAGTAAGAAGGGTAGGTATCGAATTGGGGTTATCCGAAGATATCGTTTACAGACATCCATTCCCAGGACCTGGCCTTGCCATAAGGGTATTGGGAAGTATCACAAAGGATAGGTTGGATCTGTTGAGAATCGCAGATCACATCTTCATTGAGGAGATCAAAAAAGCAGGATTATATAGGGAAATTTGGCAGGCATTTTCTGTTCTTTTACCTGTAAAATCTGTGGGTGTAATGGGGGATGAGAGAACATACGAAAATGTATTGGCCCTAAGAGCCGTCACAAGTGTGGATGGCATGACGGCTGACTGGGCAAAGATCCCGTATGATGTATTAGGCAAAATCTCAAATCGCATAATAAATGAGGTAAGAGGGATCAACAGAGTGGTTTACGATATCAGTTCAAAACCACCCGCCACTATTGAATGGGAATAATGGATGAAGATAGAGAATTTCATTGCCCTTCGATATATTAAGTCGAAAAAAGAGACAAGGGCTATTTCTTTTATATCCGTCATTGCGGTGATAGGGATACTACTGGGTGTTGCCACTTTGATAGTAGTAACAAATGTTTTCACCGGGTTTGAAAATAACTTAAAAGAAAAGATCTTAGGAGCAAACTCCCACATCATCGTAAATAGGGTGGATGTAGGTACGGTAAACAACTGGGAAAAAGTTGAAGAGAAGATCAGGCAGGTCAAAGGGGTTGTGGGTGTTTCACCATTTGTATTTAGTCAGGTATTGCTTACCGGACCTGCAAATGTAAGTGGTGTAATGCTAAGGGGGATCATCCCAGAAAAAGAGGCTGAAGCGATAAACATAAAGCAGTTTATCACAGCAGGAGATTTTTTCAAACTAAAGTATGAATATGATAATAAAAGCGGCATCGTTTTGGGGAAAGATTTAGCCTTGACATTGGGGGTAAGATTGCACGATGAGGTTGTTATGGTGGCACCATTTGGGAAAAAGGGTCCATTCGGATTTACCCCTAAGATGCAGAAATTCTATGTGGTGGCTATCTTCGATTCCGGTATGTACGATTACAATAATGGTCTTGCCTTTGTGGATATAGCTGCTGCACAAAAATTTTTCGATTTAGGTGATACCATCACAGGCTTTAGTGTCAAGGTGGACAATATAGATAAGGCATCCAAGATTGCCAAAGAGATCGCCACAAAGCTTGATTTCCCATTCTGGGCAAGGGATTGGCTCAGCATGAACAAAAACCTTTTCTCTGCCCTTGAGCTTGAAAAGGCAGCGATGTTTGTGGTATTGACACTAATTGTGGTAGTAGCGTCTTTCAACATCGTAAGTCTGATAACCATGACTGTAAAAGATAAGAAAAGAGATATTGCCATATTAAGGGCGATGGGGGCATCTGAGAAGATGATCCAGAAAATCTTTATCAAACAGGGTCTTATGATCGGTATCGTAGGGACCGTTTTGGGTAATATTTTGGCTCTAATTATCTGTTTGATAATAAAGAACTACAAGATCATCTCGCTACCCAAAGATGTCTATTTCATGGATAGAATCCCTGTGGAGATCGTTCCAGAGGTATTTTTCATCGTAACATTTGCTGCAATCCTTATTACATATCTATCCTCATTATACCCCGCAAAACAAGGTGCAAAGATGGACCCCATTGCAGCATTGAGGAATGAATAATGAGTTTTCTCGAGATCTTAAATATTTCAAAAAGTTATAGAAAATCGAATAATGTGATTCAGGTTTTAAGCAATTTCAACCTCTCTTTAGAGAAAGGGGAATCTGTAGTGATCGTTGGTCCATCAGGCTCTGGAAAATCCACATTGATGCATATCATAGGTGGCTTGGATAGACCTGACGCCGGTGCTGTAATCTTCAACGGTGAAGATATCTTTAAACCTGGGTATCCCCTTGATCAGTACAGAAATAAGAAAGTTGGGTTTGTTTTTCAATTTCATTACCTTCTAAACGATTTCACTGCTCTCGAAAATGTAGCAATGCCGTCGATGATCGCAGGCACCCCGATAAATAAAGCAATAAAGCATGCAGAATTCTTGCTGGACAAAGTGGGTTTATCCGATCGCTACCACCATCATCCAAACGAACTTTCAGGGGGCGAACAGCAGAGGGTGGCTGTGGCAAGAGCATTGATGAATGAACCGGAACTTCTCTTGGCAGATGAACCCACAGGGAATTTGGACGGTGCAAATACGATGGAGATTATGAAGATTTTTGATAAACTGAAATCCGAAGGTGTCACGATCATAATGGTGACCCATGATGAAAAACTCACCCATAATTTTGATAGAAAGGTTGTATTAGAAAAGTTATGACCGTACTATACCTATTGGATCTTATGGGGACAGTGGCATTTGCAATAAGTGGTGCTTTGGCTGGTGTCCGCAAGAATATGGATCTATACGGCATCTCTGTCTTAAGTCTCGTCACTGCCGTTGGTGGTGGCACCATAAGAGATCTCCTGGTTGGAAGAATCCCGCCTTTCATATTTAGAGATTACAACTATATCGTGTTATCTCTCTTGTCAGCTTTACTTGTATTCTTTTTTTATAGAAAGGTGGAAAAAGGGTACAATACCCTTCTCATAATGGATGCATTGGGATTGGGGGTATTTACTGTAATCGGTGTAAAGGTGGGGATAGATTACAATATCGGGTTTATCGGTGCAATTTTTATGGGTGTAATGACAGGAACTGTAGGAGGGATGATCAGAGATATCCTTCAAGGGGAGATACCACTTGTTTTGAGAAAAGAGGTGTATGCCTCAGCATGTTTACTGGGTGGAGTGGTTTATTTAATTCTTTACAAAGCTTTAGGGTACCATTTTATAACTGTTTTGGTAAGTATCTTGGTGGTGTTTACCTTGAGGATGATAGCCATTTGGAGAAATTGGAGTCTTCCTAAACCTAAATAACTCTTTAGAGGGTAGTATGAAGATAGGTATAATAAGTGGATCAGGTTTTTTGGTGGAAGAAGGGTTTAAATTTGTCGAAGAGATAAAAATTCACACTAAGTATGGTGATCCATCATCTACCTACAAAAAATATACATTAGACAAAAATGAGGTATTCTCCTTAGCAAGACATGGTGATAAGCATGAATTCCCACCTCATCTCATAAATTATAGGGCAAATATATACGGTTTTTATGAGTTGGGAGTTGATTTTATTGTTGCCTTTGGTGCTGTGGGTGGTATAAATAGCGTACTCTTACCCGGAGATTTCCTCATCCCCGATAATATTGTAGATTTAACCTACGGTAGAAATTCAACCTATTCAGAAATAGGGGACACATATCATATAGATTTTACATATCCTTTTTGCCCTGCAATCAGAAAAGAGCTGCTCGAGATCTTAAAAAATGCAAACACGCGGTTCCATGAAAAAGGTGTGTATGTGTGCACCAATGGTCCAAGACTCGAGTCTGCCGCCGAAATAAGATATTTTTCCACTCTCGGTTTCGATGTGGTGGGTATGACACTGATGCCTGAAACTGCATTGGCAAGGGAACTTGGTATATGCTATGCCGCTGTGAATATCGTTTCAAACTTTGCTGCAGGGATTAGCAAGTCTATCCTCACCACCGATGAAGTGGTGGAAAATGTCAAAAAATCTGAAAAAACCATCAAACATATCATAAGAGAAATAGCATCTTTAGCGAAAAAAGAAGAGTGTAGTTGCAAAGAGGCGATCAAAAATGCCCGATTTAAATAATATCATTAGATACGACGAACCTCTATCTTTGCACTGCAGTTATAAAACCGGTGGACCAGCAAAATACTTTGCAGAACCAAAAAGCAATGCAGAATTAGAGTATGTTTGGGATTTTTTAAAAGAAAAAGGTATAAAGTATATCATCATAGGAAACGGGACAAATATCCTGTTTGACGATGAGGGGTTTAATGGACTTGTAATCTCACTGAAAAAACTTAATAGATACATCATCTTGGATGGTGAAAAAGTATATACAGGTGCTGGCGTATTGCTGGATGATCTAATACTTTTTACCATCACAAACCGATTGAGTGGATTGGAAAGACTTTCAGGCATACCCGGCACCATCGGTGGTGCTATATACATGAATGCAGGAGCATTCGACTCAGAAATTAAAGATGTCGTGGAATCGGTTGAGGTTTTTAAGGATGGTAAGTTTACACATCTATCAAAAGGTGAAATTACCTTTTCATACAGAAAATCCTCAATAACGGATGAGATAGTAACATCAGTAACACTAAAACTCACATACTCAAAAGATGATCTTTTCAAAACAAGAAACGATATTTTAAGCCGTAGAGAGGAGAAACAGCCCCTCGAATACCCATCATGCGGGTCTGTCTTCAAAAGACCACCTGGAACATTCGCAGGGAAACTTATCGAAGAGTGTGGTTTAAAAGGGTTCACAATCGGCGGAGCAAAGGTATCTGAAAAACATAGCAATTTCATTATAAATTTTAATAATGCCACAAGTAGAGATATCAAAGAATTGATTTCGCATGTAAAAAAAGTTGTTTACGAAAAAACAGGGGTGATGTTGGAAGAGGAGGTAAAAATCATTGAAAGGTAAATCATGTATAGATCTTTTGGCAAAAGGCTTTTTGATCTAACACTCTCTCTTGTAGCAATAACATTATTACTACCCCTTTTTTTATTAATTGCAATCTTCGTAAAGTTTGATTCCAAAGGCCCCATATTTTATATTCAGCAAAGGGTGGGAAAAGATTTTAAAAAATTTGGTCTATTCAAATTTCGCACAATGGTTGTAAATGCTGATAAAATAGGTCCCCTCGTAACAAAGGATAAAGACCCCCGAATTACAAGAGTGGGTTACTATTTGAGAAAGTGGAAGTTGGATGAATTGCCGCAATTTTTCAATGTGTTAAAAGGTGATATGAGCTTAGTGGGACCAAGGCCAGAGGTGGAAAGATATGTGGAGCTTTTCAAAGAGGATTACAAAACTGTACTAAGTGTGAAACCCGGCATTACCGATTACGCCACGATCCTTTTCCGAGATGAAGAGGAGATTATCGCTGGATTTGATAATGTGGAAAAAGGGTATATAGAGGTTGTCTTACCTAAAAAGATCGAATTGTATAAAAGATATATAAACGAAATCTCACTATTTACCGACATCAAATTATTGTGTTTGACTTTTTTAAAAATATTGAGAATATAGCTTTATGAAGAGATGGCTCACACAAAACAGGATATTGATATTTTTCATAATAATCTTGATAATCTTTATATCTTCTGGATTTAGATACTATCAACTCTATGAATGGGAGCAAAAGCATCCATCATATTTCGTTAAAGACACAGTATCTCTGACAACCCTTGATGGATACTATTGGATAAGATTAGCAAAAAGTTATGACAATATCACCGACAAAAATACCCCAGATATATATAGAGGCTATCCAGATCACCCATACTCGTATGGGATGGAGTCTCACAATCTCCTCGTTTTCTTAATAAATAAAATGGCAAAATTTGTTGGTAATTACTACTATGCAGGTGCTTATCTCGTTATTATCTTATCCAGTCTTTTCATGATACCGCTTTTTTTATACTTAAATCAGATTGGATCTTTCTCCACAGCCATTGTGTCAGCAATTCTCACCACCTTCGGATATTCATACCTATATAGAACCTTTGTCGGCAGAGTGGATACCGATTGCATGAACCTATTCTTCCCATTTATGATGACATACATCATTTATCTCATCCCAAAACTCGATGGATTTAAAAAATACCTTTTCGCAATCTTGCTCGGTATTACAGCCTATCTATTTATGTGGTGGTATTACTATCCAGGATTTCTCATTGCTTATTTAGGGGTGCTAATTTTCTACCTTTTGATAAAACGGGAGAAGTTTTCAAGTATACTATTCGTTTCTATTCTTTTTATAATCTTTGCCAATCCTAAATATTTTATCTACGGCTTTGATAATATAAAATATTTCATCTTTGGATCCAAATATTTTGCAGGGGAATCTTTGAAGGTAAATCAGGTGGCTTGGCCAAATATTGCAGAATTTATATCTGAAACCCAAAAACAGAGTTGGGAAACGATCCTTTTGTACGCTGCAGGACACAAATATTTAGGTATCATAGGATTCATAGGGCTTCTTTTATTGATATATCGTGCTAAAATCGATATTATCCCTTCATTACCTATCCTTTTATTGGGGCTTATCTCATTCAAATCAGGAAACCGTTTTACTATGTATCTATCTCCATTCTTGTATGCTGGAATCGGCTATCTCATCTACTTTCTTTGTGAATATCTTAGTAAAAATATCCTAAAACTTTTCAAAGATTATGTGAACATATTCAGTGAGGTTTTATCAACAGTAGTTGCCATCATATTCATAGTTATCACCCTTAATCTTTTCAGTGGAATACACTACAAGGTTACCCCATCTATACCCCTTGACATTCAACAAACGATGCTCGAACTAAATGGTAAATTTGGAAAAACACCAGCAGTATGGACTTGGTGGGATTACGGATACGCTTACCAAGACTTAGCTGGTTTCAGTACTGTACATGATGGTGGGATACAAGGCAAAGAAAGAACCTATTTTGTTGGATTGGGTTTAACATCAAATGAACAAGTAAAACTTAGAAATATCATAAGTTATTTCGATCACCACGGTTTCAAACAGATAGAAAAAGGTGAGATCGATGTAAAAAAAGTGATCGAAGAGGCTATAAGATTCAATCAACCTATAAAAAACACCAATATCTTAATAGCTGTTTCCTACGATATGGTTTACAAATACGATGGAATAGATTTTTTTGGCAAGTGGAACTTTGATAAAAAAACGAGTAACTACAGCGACTACGAAAGGGTCTCTTGCTACTACAAAGAAAATTATCTAAAATGTAACGATGAAGAGGTAAACCTAATCGAAGGGGTATGGGGGGAAGAGCAGCTATCTAAAGTCTATATCTTTGATGAGTCGAGCAGTATAAAGATCTACGACTTTAAAACCGAAGGTAGAATTATACAGGTTGTTTTGAAGAGTGGTAGCGTTTTTATCTCCTATATCCTCGACAGTTCAATCTTCAACTCCAACTTTAATCAACTATACTTTTTTGGAAAATATGATGACAAAATCTTTGAAAAAGTGTATGATAACTTTCCGATTATGAGAGTTTACAGGGTAAAATAGGGGGTTTTTGATGAGAAATATATCTATATCCTTAGTATTACTAATTGTTTTTACTGCAATCACCTTCGGTATTTCCACTTACAAGAGATACTGGCAGTTGTCCATCTGGAATCAGCAAAAGGAAGCAACCTATGCCAAAGATGGCAGAATCTCCATGACCACATTGGATGCCTACTATTGGACAAGACTTGCCAAAGAGTATAGAAATGGTAAGCTTGGTGATAATGTTACTGATCCTCTTAAATCTTATCCTGATAACGAACCCTATCCATCTTCTCCAAATATGCTTGTTTTTCTTCTTGAAAAGGTCTCTAAATGGTTTTTGGGTGGCAATATATATATGGCTGGGATCTACATGATACCTATCTTTGCAAGTCTTTTCGTAATTCCTCTTGCGATATATTTTTATAGAGTGGGATTGGGACTTACAGGGATCGCTGGGGGTATTTTCGGTACATTCAGCTATGCCTACTATGTAAGGTCCTGCAATGGAAGGGTGGATACCGATAGTTTACTTCTATTCTTCCCCATCGTCATCGGTCTATTTTTTCTGATGATTACCCAAACTGAAGATAAGAAAAAACAGTACATCTATGCAGGATTATCAGGATTTTTCATGCTTCTTATGAACTGGTGGTATCAGCATTACGGTTTCGCTGTGGTGTATGGTGCTATACTTGTAGTCTTTTTAGCCATTTACCGCTTTAAAATAAAAGATATCGCAATTATGACAGGATTGTATATACTTTTTTCAAACCCATACTATTTCGTGTTAGGTATAGGCAACCTTTTCGATTTCGTGTTTAAAACAGGATACTTTCACAAAACTGAATTTACCTTAGCCAATATTTCATGGCCAAATATTATGGAGACCATCTCAGAGTCTAACAAGAGAAGCTACTCTGAAGTATTGGGTATGATCTTGGGTAATCCAAAAGTTGCCGCTGTAGCCATCGTTGGTATCGTAGTGGCATTTATCCACAAGTTTAAGCAGATGATACCACTATGGCCATTATTTGCTCTCGGTTCTTTAGCATTTTTTTCTGGAAATAGGTTTTCGATGTTTTTTGCACCTTTGGCTGGCGCAGGATTGGGCTATCTGATATTTTTAGCAATATACTACCTTGTGAAATACTTAAAAGGTAACGAAAAGATTGTAGATTTCTCACTACCCGCAATCATTTACATTATATTCTTTTTGTCAGCAAATTCTCTGACAGCCTACAACATCGTATTACCACCATCTATTCCGACACCTATACAAAACAGTTTCTTAGACATCAAAGAGAAATTGCCCAAAGGTGCCCCTGTGTTTACATGGTGGGACTTCGGATATGCACTTATGGATATAGGTGAATTTTCGGTTTATCATGATGGTGGAGCACACGGAGCTGATAGAAGCTATTTTTCTGCAAAAGCATTTGTGGAAACCGATCAGAAAAAGATGTATGCAATAATAAGCGCAATAGATAATTTCCAGTTCAAAGGTATAAACAAGATGCTCGACGATAATAAATCTGCCAACGCTGTGGTGGAAAAGATCATGCAGTACGATGGAAAACCTAAAAATAAGAATATCTTTGTGCTATACACATCAGATATGATAGGTAAATTCGGTGCTTTAGCATTTTTTGGTAATTGGGATTTCGATAAAAAAGCAACCAAACCAGAAGGGTATCAAGGTCTAAACTGCAATAATTTCAATGGAAAACTCTTGCAGTGCGAAAATGCCCTTATCGATTTAGAAACCGGTCTCATAAATAAACAGATACCCATCAAGAGATTTGTGATAGCTCAAAACGGTCAAACAGTTCAAAACAACGAATACCCTCATTCCTCCGATATCAATATTCAAATGATCGCACTAAACAACAATATTATTGGCGTATATCTACTTTCTGAAAAAGTGTTTAAATCAAACTTCAACCAGATGTATCTATTAGGCAACTACGACAAGGAGCTTTTTGAGGAGATTTACAACAACTTCCCCCACGCAAGGGCTTTTAGGGTAAAAGTAAACAACTAAGATATGAACATAAAAAAAATAGTTGCAGTAATACTTTTTTCTCTATTTGCATTCATATCGATATATTTTTCATACCTACTCAGATTTGAGTTTAATATACCTGTAGATTTTTATCAGGAATTCATCAAACATCTACCTCTAATAATACTGACAAAGCTCATTGTATTTTGGTATTTCAACTTTTTTAGGGGTTGGTGGAGGTATGTCTCCATCTACGATGCACTAAATATCATTAAAGCAAGTACCGTTTCATCCGCAATTATCGCTTCTTACTTATATTTTATGTATAATTTCTACAAGATGCCCCGAACGGCTTTCATCATCGACTTTTTACTCTTCACATTTCTCATCTTCCTACTAAGGATCTCCCCAAGAATCCTCAAAGAAAGCTACGGTAAGCTTTTATCCAAAAAGATCGATAAAAAGAGGGTACTGATAGTCGGTGCCGGTAGTGCAGGGCAGATGATAGCCCGAGAAATAAGGGAAAATGAACGGCTCAATGCCGAAGTGGTGGGATTTGTAGATGATGACCCCACCAAACATAAAACATATATTCAAGGATCCCCTGTAATCGGCAAGATCGATGATATACCGATCATCGTAAAAGATGATGAGATCGACGAGATCATTATCGCCATCCCTTCAGCCTCAAGTCAGCAGATGCAGAAGATTATAGAAAAATGTAGGGAGTCGAATGCTGAATACAAGATAATACCCGGTTTTGGAGAATTGATAGAAGGCAAGGTCTCCATAAGCAGAATAAGAGAGGTGCAGATAGAAGATCTTTTAGGCAGAGCACCGATCAGATTAAGACTTACTGAAATTGAAGAGTATATAAAAGGTAAATCTGTATTGATCACAGGAGCAGGTGGAAGCATCGGTAGTGAGATAGCAAGGCAGGTTTCAAAGTATCTCCCCTTGAAACTCATCATAATCGACAATGCCGAAACACCACTTTTTTTCATAAAAAATCAACTTGAACAGACTGCAACCGATCTAAATCTACTCTCCATCATCTGCGACATCAAACATAAAGACAAAATGGAAAAGATCTTTAAAGAAAACAACCCCGATATAGTCATCCACGCCGCAGCATACAAGCATGTACCAATGATGGAGGAAAATGTCGATGAAGCTATATGGAATAATATCTACGGAACAAAGGTGGTGGCAAATCTATCGTTAAAATACAAAGTAAAAAAATTCATTCTGATCTCCACAGACAAGGCAGTAAACCCTACTAATATCATGGGAGCAACCAAAAGACTTGCAGAACTTTATATCCAAACATTGAGAGACAACCCCACGACACAGTTCATTACAGTAAGATTTGGGAATGTCTTGGGAAGCAACGGTTCTGTAATCCCTATTTTTAGAGAACAAATAAAAAATGGTGGACCTGTGACAGTTACTCACCCCGAAGTGACGAGATTTTTTATGACGATCCCAGAGGCCGTTCAACTCGTTTTACAGGCTGGTGGATTGGGAAAAGGTGGTGAGATCTTTTTACTCGATATGGGGGAACCTGTAAAGATAGTAAAATTGGCAGAAGAGATGATCAGATTATCAAACTTGGAGCCTTACAAAGATATCCAGATCGTTTTTACCGGACTAAGACCAGGTGAAAAGCTCTACGAAGAGCTTTTGCTGGAAGAGGAGGGAGCAACAAAAACCTCCCATGAAAAGATCTGGGTGGCAAAACAGATCGATTTAAGCAACGACAAAATACTTGGGGTTATAAATAAACTTTTAACATCATCTAATTTGACAAAAAATGAAATAAAAGAGATAATGAAAGAGGTGATACCTGGTTTAAAATAGGAGGTAGCTATGAAAAAGTTATTATTAACAACCATTTTTATGCTCATTTTTTCAACCTTCGGCTTTTGTAATATCAAGATTGCCTCTCTTCCTAACCCAAATATCATACCCATCTTTGTAATGCTGGAAAAAAACTTTGTACAAGGTGAATTTATACCTCTAACAGGGGATGTATCAGCTTTGATAGGTGTGGTAAGAGCAGGAAAAGCTGACGCCATAGCCGTAAACTATGAGGCATCTCAGAAGATAACAAAGGATACAGGCTGGTTTTACAGCGGTTCTACAATAAGTAGAGCTGTTCACATCATAACAACAACCCCAATTAACAATAAAAACGATTTAGAATCCCGAAAAATAGTAGCATCTTTTAGAGGTGGATCCCCCGATATACTTTTTAAGAAACTAAATCTTAAAACTGAACCAACTTTCACAGATCTACAGATAGCAGTTCAACTATTTTTGAAGGGAGATTTCAATGTAATTCTTCTACCAGAACCACACATTAGCAATGTAGCACTCAAAATGAAGAGTATGGATAAACAGTATTTTGTTTATGATGTAATAGATCTTTTTGATAAAAATTATAAATACCCCACCAATGCCTATATAAGCAAAGATGAGCATACTAATAGAATTTTGAAAGATGCCTTGAAAAAAGCAGTTGCATTCATCAATGAGCACCCCGATGAAACGGTCAAAATTTTCAATGCTAACTTTAAAAAATATTTCAATATCGATTTTCCTTACGCAGCAATTGAAGAGGCAATAAAATCTAAGAGACTTAAATTCGAATTTGATGAATGAAACTAAGGCTCTCTCTAATAATAATTTTTTTGATAATATGGCAGGTAGCTTCTCTATTTGTTGAGAGCTATCTGCTTCCATCTCCAATTAAAACCCTCAACACACTTCTTAGATTAGCAGATCAACAATTGATCATAACAGTAACGCAGTCTTTTTTAAGACTCTTCGTGGCTTATCTCTTTTCAATGCTATTATCATTCATTTTAGGTTTTTTATCCCAAAAATGGAAACTATTTCATGAAGCTATTGAGATAATTTCTTCCTCTATGCTCAAAGTACCTAATATCGCCTATCTTACATTCTTTATGCTCTTCGTAGGGATAGGAACCCCTACTATCTTTTTCACCATATCTTTTTCTGTGATCCCCACAGCCACCCTCGCCATTTTGGCCACCCTCAAGCAGTCAGATAAAAATATCATTGAAATCTCTGACATATTCAAAGTACCTTTCTACAGAAGGGTTATCTATTTCTACACTCCAACAATCATCACAAGTCTACCATCTATATTCAATCTTACCTTCTCCTTGGCCTTCAAGGTGATGATAATGGCAGAATTTATAGCAGGTATGAACGGATTAGGGTATAAACTCGTAGAAAAAAAGGCGAGCTTCAACATGGATGAAGTACTCGCATATATCATAGTAATAGTAATCTCTGGGGTATTATTTCAAAAGATACTCGAACTTTTAGTAATGAGGATTAAAAGATGGATATAGTTGCTCTTAATAACATCACTTTCGCCTATGATACAAAAAGAGATATTATCAAAGATCTAACCCTCAGTTTCGAAAAAAGTAAATTTGAGGGGATCTTGGGTGAAAGTGGATGCGGCAAGACAACATTGATAAACCTAATCCTCGATAGATTAACTCCACAAAATGGAACAATATCAAGAAATTTCAGTAAGGTTGGTGTAGTATTTCAGTCAGATTCACTAATCGGTGAAATATCCGCTTTAAAAAATGTAGAATATGTCTGCGGATCCAAAGAAAATGCCCTAAACGCTTTAAACTTAGTAGGGTTAAAAGAGTATGCCCAGCAAAAAGCAAAATTTTTAAGTAAGGGGATGAAAAAAAGGGTTGAAATAGCAAGGGCAATCAGCATATCACCCGACCTCATCATAATGGATGAACCCTTTGGGAATTTAGATTTCCTAACAAAAATAAACCTCGTATCAAGTTTGAAGCATTTCATAAATAGCATAAATTCCTCATTCATCTACATCACCCACGATATCGATGAGGCAATTGTAATATGTAATAATTTGACGATATTTTTAAATACCCCTTTAAATAACAGCTATGTAAAATTCACAGATATTGATGAACAAAATAGGCAAGTATTAAAACAAGAAATTAGAAAGGTAATGTCAAAATCTAAGGGTATAAGGCATGGATCTTCATAAGATTAAGATATTCCTTACGGTATTTAAGGAAAAAAGTATAACAAAGGCTGCAGAAAAACTCTTTATAAGCCAACCAACGGTCACAGAGCATCTAAAAATTTTAGAAGATGAATTAGGGAACCCCCTTTTCATAAGAGCTGGAAAAAATCTAAAGCCTACAGAATATGCCCTAATTATATATCCAAAGATGAACAAATTTTTCAACGACTATTTAGATTTGATGAGTTCTTTAAATCTCAAGAAAAAAACTTTAGAAAAGCTCACGATAGGTTGTAGTTCTGTACCAGCAGAAATATTCATCCCCATTTCATTGAAAACCTATCTGAGGGAATTTCCAGATGTAGTTATAGAAATAATAACAAACGACTCTTTCAACATAATACAAAAGATCATCTCCTACGAGATTATGTTGGGTCTCGTGGGTACTAAAATCAACAATGAAAACTTAGTGTATGAAAAGATTTACGAAGATGAACTTGTAATTGCAGCCAAACACAATCTATTCTATTCTAATACTTTGAAAATTGAAGATATCAAAAAATACCCATTAATACTTAGAGAAGAGGGTTCCGGCACAAGAAAAGAGTTGGAAAAATTTTTTAAAGAACAGAATATAAGTTTAAAAACTATCAAACCTAAGATTATAACAAACGACCAGAAACTCATGGTAACTTTGCTAAAAGAAAATAATTATATCGGCTTCATGTCAAAAATGGTGGCAAAAAACTCAGGTTTATCTGCCCACTACTTACAAAATATGTCGATAAAAAGGGGGATATACGCAGTTTATAGAAAAAATATCAAACTAACGGATGAATATATCAATTTCATAAATATCTGCAAAAACTTAGAATTAGATTCTTATGAGTGATATTTTATAACATATAGGTTTAACCTATAACTAAATCACAATAAATCCTATTTTCCTATTTGACTATCAAATGATAACCCTATATTAATAATAAAACTATTCTGCAAGGAGGTTTAATGAAAAAATTAATATTTGCTTTTTTACTATTAACTATTACAACATTGTCATACGCTGGACTTTTCTCCAGTTACAATTATATCACAGGAGATGAACTCGCAAATTGGATTAAATCAAAAAAACAGATCTTCATCGTAGATATTCAACCCAAAAAAGCCTTTGATGATGAACATATTGTCGGTGCAATACCCACCTATGCCTTCCCAGCAAAGACTGATGAGGACAAAAAGAAATTAGATCCCGTCATTGAAAAGATCAAACAGAATAATCTCCCCGTAATAATTGTTTGTCCTGCTGGTAAATCTGGAGCAGAAAACACATACAAGTACATCAAGAGCAAAGGTATCGATGAAAAAAGGCTTTATATCTTGAAAGGTGGTATGGGAAGCTGGACCCACAATGAATTCTCAGAACCTAAGTAAAATAAAGCAGCTTTCTGTAGATTATTTTAAGAACGGATTGTACTGCTCCGAAGCAGTGCTTAAAGCTTTTGAAGAAGTGACAGGGCATACATTTTCCCAAGATATAAAGCGATCCACGACAATCTTGGGTGAAGGTATTGGTGATACTGGCTGTATCTGTGGTGCAGTATCAGCCGTAGTATTGATCGCTGGAAGTTTCAGCGGAAGAATTGAAATAGATGCCAAAAAAGATTATTCTCAAAAGATAGGCAAGAGGATAATAGAGCAATTCAAATCGAAATACCAAACAACCTGTTGCAAATCTCTCAAAAAGAAGAGTGAAATAATTTTTGGGATAGGCCAGTATAGACACTGTCCTGAGATAACATCATTTTGCGCAGAAATAATTTATAGATTAGCTGTTGAAGAAGGTTGGATTAAGGAGGACCAAATTGTACAAATTAGATGATCTAATAAAAAAAGGTTTCAACAATGAAAGGTTAACCTTCGACGAAATAGTGTATTTGCTAAAGTTCCCAGCAAATAGTTATGAGAGTTATGAGATTATAAAGGCTGGAGGATTACTTTCCAGAAAGATATCAAATAATATTGCAGAGATACATGGACAATTTGCCTTAAACTTAGCTCCTTGCCCTGCCGATTGCAAATTCTGCTCTTTCGCATCAATCAACGGCATTTTTAAAGATTCAAAAGAGATAAGTATAGAGGAAGCTATAACCTATGCAAAAGAGTTCGAAAGGAATTACGAGTGTGCTTCTATTTATATAATGACAACCGCCAATTACGACTTTGGAAAGTTTATTGAATACACCCAAGAGATTAAAAGAAATCTAAAACCAGAAACATTCCTCATCGCAAATGTTGGGGATCAACCTTTAAAAAATGCTATAAAGATGAAAGAAGCAGGATTTACAGGGGTATATCACGCAGTAAGGATGGGTGAAGGTACAGACAACAAATTAAGTAAAGAGATGAGGCTAAAAACCATAGATAACTTCAAATCTGCAGGTTTGTTAGTCGGTACCTGTGTTGAGCCGATAGGTTCTGAGCATAGTGAAGAAGAGATAGCAGAAAAGATCTTAATTGCTGCAGACATAAATCCGGTTTTTAGTGGTGCAATGAGAAGGATAAACATACCAGGCACAGAAATGAGTAAACACCCGATGGTGTCTGAACTTAAAATGGCCCAAATAGTGGCTATTACAAGACTTGCTACACCACACAGTGTCATCGGCAATTGTACACACGAGCCTAATCCACTCGGTATTTTTGCTGGAGCCAATCTGATCTGGGCAGAAAGTGGTGCAAATCCTCGAGATGTAAAAGAGAAAACAGAAGAAAGCAGAGGTTTCTCCGTTTCCAAGTGTGCTAATATGCTCGAAGAGATGGAATGGAATGTTTTATCAGGTAGATCAAGGTATTTTAGCCTGAACTAAGTGATGAAAGATTCTGCCATAGCTCTATTCTGTAAATTACCCAAAAGAGGGGAGGTAAAAACAAGATTAGCCTCAGAAACAAATGAAGAGTTTGCCACAAAACTTTACGATCTCTTACTACAAAATATAGTGCATCAGCTTATTCCCTTTAGCGAATCTACCCAAACAGATCTCTATTTTTTTATACATGATAACAAGATAGAACCGTTCCACGATTATTTATTCAGCATATCAAAAAACCCTGTTCAAAAAAGTTCCATCATAAGTCAAATAGGTAGAGATATCGGAGAGAGGATGGCAAACGCATTCGATTGCCTCTTTGGTAAAGGGTACAAGAAGGTTGTTATAGTTGGTAGTGATATTGTGGGCCATTTAAACAAAAACATTTTAAGTGCTTTTGAGATGCTTGATATCGCTGAATATGTAATTGGACCTTCATTTGATGGGGGTTTTTATTTGATCGGTACAAAAGATCATTTCGATAAAGAAGTTTTTGATTGTATCTACTGGAGCAGTTCAACGGTTTTAAATCAACTCAAAACAAATTTAAAGAATAAACGATACAGCTTCTCAGAAACAGAAACGATGCTTGACATAGATCATATCGAAGATCTAAAATACGCCATAGATAGGAATCTATTAGATATCGATACAACAAACAATTTAGGGTCATCACTGCCGATATGAAAAAAAGGGTTTTTCTTATTGTCATACTCTTACTATTGATATTTATCATAAGAATTACAGGTCTATCTGATAGTCTTACCCTCGAAAATCTTCATAAGTACAGGATAATTGCTGAAAACTATGTAAAAAACAATTTTATCTTGTCATCATTGTTCTACATTTTTGCATATATCGTAGTTGTTGCTTTATCCATACCAGGTGCAACAGTAATGACCTTAGCCGGAGGATATTTTTTCGGGATGTTTCCGGGACTTTTTTATATAAACTTGTCTGCTGTTTTAGGGGCTACAATTGCGTTTTTAGTAGCTCGATACCTGTTAGGTGAGATTATCCAGCAACGATATTGTGAAAAACTTAAATTCTTAAACGAAGAGTTATCGAAAAATGGTCACCTATATCTTCTCACATTGAGGCTTATTCCATTATTTCCGTTTTTCCTTGTAAATATTCTATCAGGTTTGACGAATATCAGACTATTCACCTATGTGTGGACAACTGCAGTGGGGATTTTCCCTGCTTCTATAGTTTTCACCTACGCAGGTACAACCATCGAAAAGATCAAGTCTGTGGATGATGTAATGTCTAAAGAGGTCTTTATCTCTCTAATTCTACTCGGAATCTTATCTCAACTACCCAACATTTTAAAAAGATTCATTAAAAGATAACATTATGAAAGTTTCGATAATAATTCCTATTTATAAGGAGTCAGATTTAGATCTCAAAATCTCGCAAATTTTGGCAGAAATGTACGGATTAGATTTTGAAATAATCTTATCCATAGCTCAGGATGATACCGATCTTAATTCCAAAAGATATTCCAACATTCCAAGTTTACCGGAAATAAGATGTCTATTATCCCCAAAAGGAAGAGGGATACAACTACAAAATGCTGTAGAATCTGCCACCGGAGATATTATTATCTTTCTACATGCCGATACTATTCTTACTCGCAACCAAATATTAGAAATCATCGAAAGATCAGAAAATTACGATTATGGCGCATTCAAACTGAGGATAAACAATAGCAGGATCATTTTCAGGATCATAGAGTCCTTTGTAAATCTGAGAACAAAAATCTTCAAACTACCGTATGGGGATCAAACCATTTTCATAAAAAGAGATATTCTCAAAGCCATTGGAGGAGTAAAGAAGATACCTTTATTTGAAGATGTTGAGTTAATGCTGAGGTGTAAAAGAAATAGGCTTAAATTTTACCTATCTACTTTCAACTCCACCACTTCTGATAGAAGATGGCTAACCAATGGCATTTTTAAGACAATTTTTAAGAATCAACTCCTTCTACTATTATATTTTTTAGGCATCAAAGAGGAAAAACTCTACTCAGTCTACTACCGTATAAAACAACTTTAAAATATACTCAATCTTCTTACTCAACAAACCCCTTGTAAAAAATTAGGTGTTCTGTTAATATTTCTTTCGGAGGTGGATATGATACAGGTTTTAACTATTGCTGGTTCAGACAGTGGGGCAGGGGCAGGTATTCAGGCAGATCTAAAAGCGATGTCTGCCAATGGGGTCTATGGACTCACGGTAATCACTTCCATAACTGCTCAAAATACCTTAGGGGTCACAGATATATTCGATCTACCCTTATCTATTATATACAGCCAAATCGACTCGATCTTCAACGATTTTGAAGTATCAGCCGTCAAGACAGGTATGCTCTCCTCTTCCGAGATCATCGAGGTTGTGGTTGATAGGATGAAAAAATACAATGTGGAAAAGCTTGTAGTGGACCCCGTAATGGTGGCAAAGGGTGGAAGCAAACTTCTACAGGATTCCGCCATCGAAAAACTCAAAAATGAATTAATCCCCATATCTTATGCCATAACTCCAAACATCGAAGAGGCGAAGGTATTATTGGGTTGCAATGCTATTAATAATCTCGAAGATATGAAGGATGCCGCAGTAGAATTAAAAAAATTGGGTTGCAAAAATCTCCTTCTAAAAGGTGGTCATTTAGACGGTGAATACACCTACGATGTGGCTTATGATGGCAACAAAATAGAGGTTTATTCAATGCAGCGGATCGATACAAAAAATACCCACGGCACTGGTTGTACAATGGCTTCTACTATCACAGCAAACTTAGCAAAAGGTTACGATTTCTTCACATCGGTGTTGCTCGCCAAAGGGTATGTGTACAATGCCATTCTTCATGGAGCAGATCTCAATATCGGTCGGGGGCATGGACCTTTGAAGCATTTCTTTTTGTTTTAAAATGTTTTTAGATACTGTTTCTGCGGGATTTAAAAATGGCTTAAAAGTAAGCTACAAAATGATCATATACACCTTTCCACTATATATAATAGTGGATATATTCAAGCAAAGTGGCATCCTTGCCAAGATAGGAAACTTCTCCGCCCCTGTGATGAAGCTCATCGGTCTACCTGGTGAGGCTGCTATTGGGATTATATCAGGGATGGCTTTGAATATGTATGCCGCCATCGCTGCCCTTGTACCCCTTAATCTAAATACAAAAGAGATGACCATTGCAGGACTATTTTTGGGGCTTGCCCACAACCTCTTTATCGAAACTGCCGTCCTTTCAAGAGCAGGAGCAAACGGATTACTGATACTTTTTGTAAGAATAACTGGAGCATTTATCGCTGCGGGGGTATTAAACCTGCTATGGATATAGATATCTTATCCTCCATATCTTCAGCTTTCATGCTGAGTGTAAAACTATTTTTCGTAATTGTAATTCTCATGATCATTTATGAATTCTACGAACGGTCAAAGCTTTTTACCCTCACACAAAAATACGCAAAAACACCCATCGAAGCTCTTGGCATATCCACAAACGCATCGATAACAATGATAGTAGGATTTATCTTAGGGATCACTTATGGTGCAGGTATCCTCATAAAAAATGCTATGGAAAATAAGATGAGTAGGCAGGACACAATCCTCTCAGCCATATTTTTATCGATTTGTCATGCAGTCATAGAAGACACACTGATATTCGTTGCCGTTGGAGCAAATGGATTTATTCTCTTTGGGATAAGATTTATAATGGCAATCGGTGTGATAATCGCTTTGCAGAAGCTATTTTTCAATGATAAAAAGATAAACTAAGCTGTGGCAAATGCTGGTTCGATAGCTGGAACTTCGAAATCTTTAAGTACAACATCTTCGTCTAATTCTATAATGCTGTATAAGTCGGTGGAAACGAGTAGCGACCTTGCAAAGATATTATTTATGAGATGCCCAGATTTATAGGCCCTTACATGCCCAAAAAATCTGTAGCCAATAAGCGATAGATCCCCTAAAAGATCCAATGCTTTATGCCTTACAAGCTCATCCGGCATCCTAAGCCCACCTGGATTAAGCACCTTGTCGTTGTCAATGACTACTGCGTTTTCAAGGGAACCACCCTTTGCAAGCCCCAAAGACCAAAGTTGATCCACATCCTTTTTAAACCCAAAGGTTCTTGCAGGTGCAAGCTCCTTCTCAAAACTCTCTGGAGTCACATTTACGAATACCTTTTGGTACCCTATAAATGGGTTATCGAAATCTATATGGGTAGTAATCTTCATAAATCTTGATGGAAGCATCTCAATCAGCTTACCATCCTTTTCTATAACGATCTTACGGGAAAGTTTCAGATACTTTCTCTTTTTAGGAAGGGTTTTTATACCTACCTCATTTATCATCTTTACAAAAGGTAAGGCACTACCATCTAATATAGGCACCTCAGCACCAAATACCTCGATTAACACATTATCCACAGCCATACCATAGAGGGCAGCAGCCAAATGCTCGATCGTACTAATGGGAAGCTCTCCACACTTGATAGATGTGGCAAGCTGTGTAGAAGATACAGTAAATGGAGAAAGTTTTACTGCATCGGAATTCTGGATATCGCCCCTTTTGAATCTTACTCCATGATCTGCTGGAGCAGGCAACATTCTTACAGTAATCTCTTTACCGGAATGTAGACCTATGCCAGAAAACTTAATCTCAGAACTGATTGTCGTTTGGTATACGCCATAATTTTTCATAACAAAGCTCTTGCAATTTGTATGCCATTATTACGATTATTGCTCAGTGATGGGATGCTACTTTGATGTAATAAAAATTTTACATTTTTTTGAAAATGACTGTCTCTTTTTTTATACAGATGAATGTTCAAGGTTTGCAAATTTCGTAAACTCCTTAAGAAATGCAAGTTCGACCGTTCCTGTGGGACCATTTCTATGTTTAGCAATGATTATTTCTGCCACACCCGGTTTTTTGGTATCTTTTACATACACCTCATCTCTGTAGAGGAATATTATTATATCTGCGTCCTGCTCTATAGCCCCCGACTCTCTGAGATCTGAAGGAACAGGTCTCTTATCCTGACGATTCTCCACACTTCTATTAAGCTGAGAAAGAGCCATCACAGGTACATCAAGCTCTTTTGCCAATGCTTTTAGCGATCTCGATATTTCAGAGATCTGTTGCTCTCTGCTTTCCCCTTTGTTGCTACTCATAAGTTGCAAATAATCCACAACAATTAGATCCAAACCCTTTTCCCTTTTTATTCTCCTCGATTTTGCCCTCACCTCTGTTACCGATATCGCTGGAGTATCATCTATATAAAAATTTATATCATTTAATGCTCCAGCAACCGAAGCCAATTTCGTCCACTCATCCACAGATAATCTACCATTCCTCAACTTTTGTGATTCGATATTTGCCTCAGCAGACAAAAGCCTCTGCACAAGCTGTCCAGCAGACATCTCAAGGGAAAACATTGCAACCACTTTATTGTACTTCATACAGGCATTTAAGGCGATATTGAGTGCAAATGCTGTCTTCCCCATTGCAGGTCTTCCAGCAACAATGATAAGATCAGACTTTTGCAATCCATTGGTAATCCTATCCAAATCTATGAAACCTGTCGGTGTTCCTGTAATCTGCCCCTGTCTATGATAGAGGGATTCTATTACCTCAAAGGTATGGGTTATGATACTACCTATCTGTTTTATATCCCCCCTGATCCTCGATTCCGCCACAGCAAAGATCGTTCTTTCTGCATTGTCAAGCAGTTCATTGATGTCCCCTGTATGTTCATACGCCATTTCGGAGATCTCTATTGACTTTTCTATCAATCTTCTCTGAAGACTTTTTTCTCTTATTATATTGGCATAATGAACTACATTAGCAGAATTAGGTATTATATTTACAAGATTTGAAATGTACTCTATCCCTCCAGCCTTTTCCAAAAGATCTTCAGACACTAATCTATCAGCGACTGTTACAAGATCGATCAATCTACCTTCCTCATGGAGCTCCATAATCTTCTGCATTATCAGTTTATTATATGGCACATGAAAGTCTTCAGTGTTGATCAAGTGTATAATTCTATCAAGAGCTCTATTATCGATTAGTATCGAAGCTATTACGGCTTGTTCAGCCTCTGTGCTATGTGGTAATGTCTTAATTTTACTGTTGCTCATCGACTTTTAAGGTAAACTCCCCTTTGATCTCTCTGTATAGGTTTACTTTTATCTTATATTCACCGATCTCTTTAATGGGATTTTTGAGTTCTATCAACTTCTTATCGATATTTAACCCGATCTTCTCCAATTCTTCTGCGATCTCAGTATTCGTGATCGCTCCAAATAGCCTACCTTTTTCACCTGCTTTTCTCTTGAGGGTCAACACAACTTTTGAAAGCTTTTCTGATAGGGATTTAGCCTCTTCGATCTTGTTTTTCTCTGCTAAAGCCTCTTGCTCTTTCTTCCTTTTTAGATTGTTGAGGTTAGCTTCTGTAGCCTCTATTGCTAACCCATTTTTAAACAAAAAGTTTCTCGCATAACCCTCTTTTACCTCTTTTATCTCTCCAGCTTTTGCCACATTTTTCACATCTTTAAGAAAAATCACCTTCATCGTCCATAACCTCCGATATCACCCTTTTGATAAGATTATAAGGATAACCTTTTCTGTAAAAATAAGCAACTGTCTTTTGGTAATCCCCTTTATATTTCTGTAATTTTTTCACCACAAGTTCTTTCAAGTCATCTTGTTCATCGACATAAGACTCTATAGTTGAAATTGGGGCATCGATCCCCTTATCCAAAAGTTTTTTCCTGATTAAATACTGACCAACACCCTTCTTAGCTTGAGAGCTTATAAATTGTTGGATAACCCGATCATCGTCAATGTATCTTAATTCTTTCAATCGTTTTAAAACTTCTTCTACTGTTTCGGTATTGCCAAACCTTCCTAAAAGTTTCTCCCTTAACTCATTTTCAAAATAGTCTTTTCTACTCAGCAATCTCAAAGCATATTTAAAAATATCACTTGTCATCCACTCCCCAGGTGTCGGATGAACTGCTGATCCCCTTGATCTTGAGTTTGAAATCATCAGGTCGTTTAACGTATTTTAGAGCCTCTTCAAGGGTAACGAGGTCTGCTTTGTATAGATCGTAAAGGGATTGATCAAAGCTCTGACTACCATAAACAGACTTGCCCTGCTCAATATAATCGTTTATCATCTGGGTCTTATCTTTATCGATGATACATTCTTTTATAGTGGCGGTATTGATCATAACCTCTACAGCGGGAACTCTACCTGTACCATCCTTTTTCTGAACAAGCCTCATGGAGATGATAGCCTTTAATACAGATGCTAATTGTATTCTCACCTGCTTTTGGTGGTAGGGTGGAAACATTGAGATTATTCTGTTTACCGTTTCCGGTGCATCGAGGGTATGTAGCGTACTCATTACCAAATGTCCTGTTTCCGCTGCGTGAAGAGCTGTTTCGATTGTTTCTAAATCCCTCATCTCTCCCACCAGAATTACATCAGGGTCCTGCCTTAATGATCTTTTTAGAGCCTCAGAAAAGGAGAGGGTATCTGTACCTATCTCCCTTTGAGATATAATCGATTTCTTATCCCTGTGCAAAAATTCTATCGGGTCCTCTATGGTGATTATATTTACATCATCGTGGGTATTGATATAGTCGATCATCCCTGCCAAAGTGGTTGACTTACCGCTACCTGTAGTTCCTGTCACAAGTATCATTCCCCTCTGTTCCTCTGCAATCTTCGATATGACAGGTGGCAAACCCAAGCTATCAAGAGAAGGTATCTCCTGCGGTATAGTTCTAAAAACTAATGCAACTGTCCCTCTTTGAATATATGCATTTACCCTAAATCTACCCACCCCAGATACGCTGTAGGAAAAATCTGCCTCGAATTGCTCTTTAAACTTTGCTTTCACATGGTTGCTCATTATGGTACCAGCAATCTTTAATGTATCCTCAGGGGTCAGTTTAGGAAAATCGATGGATGGGATTAGTTGACCATTTATCCTAAAGATAGGATTTTTTCCAGCCTTTATGTGTATATCTGATGCCTTCTTTCCAAATGCTGCCCGTAAGATATCATCGATCACATCATCCTCCAATCTTTTCAAGATAAGTCAAAAGGTGGGTACTCCCACCCTTTTTACAATTAAAAATCTTAATTTTCTATTGTAGGTAAACCCAATTTCTTTCTTATCTCCAACTCGATCTCTTTCATTATCTCTGGATTATCTTTTAAAAACTGCCTGGCATTTTCTTTTCCTTGACCGATTTTAGTATCCTTGTAGCTAAACCACGCACCAGACTTACCGATCAACCCCTCTTCAACTCCCAGATCTATGAGTATCCCCTCTTTTGATACACCGGTTCCATAGAGTATATCAAATTTTGCTTGCTTGAAAGGTGGAGCCACCTTATTTTTCACAACCTTAGCAACTGTCTCACTACCCACATTCTCCTCTTTGTCCTTGAGATGACCAGATCTCTTCACTTCTATTCTGATAGTGGCATAGAATTTAAGGGCATTACCACCGGTTGTTGTTTCTGGATTACCGTAGGTGACACCTATTTTCTGTCTTGTCTGGTTTATGAATACAAGGGCTGTTTTCGATTTATTTACTATGGCAGTGAGCTTTCTCAAAGCCTGGCTCATCAGTCTTGCCTGAAGCCCCATAAAGGAATCTCCCATATCCCCTTCGATCTCCGCTTTCGGTGTAAGAGCCGCCACAGAGTCTATAACGATGATATCCACAGCACCACTTCTCACAAGGGTTTCAGCAATCTCAAGAGCCGCCTCACCATTATCAGGCTGGCTCACAAAGAGGTTGTCCACATCTACGCCAATAGCTTTAGCATACACGGGATCCATAGCATGCTCAGCATCGATGAATGCCGCAATTCCTCCCAATTTTTGGGCTTCAGCTATCATGTGAAAAGCAACGGTTGTCTTACCACTGGATTCGCTACCAAAGATCTCGATAATTCTACCTCTTGGGATCCCACCCACTCCCAATGCCGCGTCCAATGTAAGGATACCTGTGGGGATTACAGGCGGCTTCTCGATAGCCTTGTCCCCCAACTTCATCACTGCCCCTTTTCCAAAATCCTTCTCTATTTTACTTAACGCAGCTTCAAGAGCTTTTAATTTATCGTTGTCCATACTTCCTCCGAATATTTAATCAGCTATATTATAAATCAAAAAAGGAAAAAAACAAAGAGAAAATAAAATCGTCAATGAATACGAGGTTATTCGAAAATAACCTCGCACCATTTTTAATCCTTCACCTTAAACATCCTCACAAGTTTATTCATATTCTCCACAACATGCTCCAAGTTGTTTATCGATTGAACTCCGCTGTCGATGGCGGTCTTGATCTCCTGTGCACTTATGGTAACCTGATTTGTTTGCATCGCCAATTCGCTCATGGCTGTGGATTGTTCATTTATCGATATATTGATAGTATTGATCTTATCCTTAAGTCTTGATATATTATCAGTTATCCTACCAAAGATATCTTGTACTTCGGCAATCTTGTTTACACCTTCTGATACCTCACCTGTCACATTCTCAATCTTATCTTTGACAATATTGGATTGCTTATTTATATTTCTTGCAATATTCTCTATCTCTTTGGTAGAATCGGAAGTTTTCCCCGCCAATTTTCTCACCTCATCCGCCACAACTGCAAAACCTCTTCCATGCTCTCCAGCCCTTGCCGCCTCAATTGCTGCATTTAGAGCAAGGAGATTGGTCTGATCAGCAATGTCGTTGATAACTGTGACAACTTCCTCTATTTTCTTCACACTATCGCTAAAGGCCATGAAAACTTCAAAGAGTTGATTGGTCTCCACCCCTATTTTGTTGATCCTCTTGATACTGTCTTCTACATTCTTGCTACCTTGATAAACTGATTGATTCACATCTTCAGACATCTCCGCTAAATTATTCGAGTTTTCAGCTATCACTCTTACATTTGCATTCATCTCCTCAATCGCAGAAGATAACGATGATACTATGTCATTTAAAGAATTGGCAGTTTTGTCTAATTCTTCCATCATTGCAGAAATAGCCTTTGTTTCAGTACTATTTAGATTCGCATAGTTCCTTAGATCTTTTATTATATTAGCCAACTTAGCAACAAAATTATTGAAATAAGTTGCTAATTGACAGATCTCATCTTTATCACATTGTCTTGTAATAATCTCCCTTGTTAAATCCCCTTCACCTTCCGATATATCTTTCAGCATCGCTGTGGTAGAATTTATAGGCTTTATCAGGGATTTTTCGAGGAAAATACTTATCAATATAAAGAGTATTATACCTATCACGATCGCTGAAATTAGGATAAATATCGACTTTTTATAACTTGCTACAGATTCTTGATAAAATTGTCTTGCGCCAAACTGTATATCATCAACAACGGTGAGTAACAATTCCTTTGCATTTTCTACCTCATCAGCAAGATTATCTATCTCTTCAACAGCTTTATCTTTGTCATTGTTAGATAGAAACTTATTTGTATTCTCAATCATACTTAGAATCTTTTTCATCGATGCTTCGAGTTCTGGCAATGAATCAGATTTCACCTTAGTTTTTATTACTCCTAAAGATATGTAAGCTTCTTCAACTGACACATAGGCTCTTCTACCATTTTCCAATAATTTCTCATTATCTTTTTGGTTGATATCCCTTTGAATCAATAGCATCTTGTCGAATGCATTAGTGGTATTTCGATAAAATCGGAACATGTTTTCTACAGATTTCATCTTATCTTTGTAAATATTTTCTACAAAGGAGTAATTTTTCTTGATCTGAAAATATGAATAGATAGAGGTTGATAAGATGATCATAAACATTACAATAAATGATAAAGCAAGCCTCATTTTGACACTCATAAATAAACCTCCAAAGGTTTAAAACAACTTACAATCAATATTCATATCGTAAAGTTTTCAAAAAACTTTATAATAAAAAAGCAGGCAATACGCCTGCTTTTATACTAATCCCTCTGTGGCTTCCATCCGGAAAAGATAGAACTGATCTCACCTGATTGAGTTTTGAAGTCGAATAGTACAGCACTGTAAAGGTGATTTATAACAAACCCACCGATAAGGAACATCACAAGGTAATGGAAAAATCTTATCCATTGATTGCTGGCAATTGAGAAGATCCAACCGGTAAGAGCATACAAAGTGCTATCTGGATTAGCCTGAGCCCACAACGCAAATCCGGAAATGATCTGAAAGATAAACAGATTGAAAAGTACAATATACGCCATTAGTGCAACAGGGTTGTGTCCTAAAGTGTGGGGTGGATTTTTTCAAGGAAGATGTAGTACTTGAAATAGCTCATAAGTACCTTTCTGTCCTTTTTGTTGAATGGATTTGCAAATGATGTCCAGCTTGCAAACCTATTACCCACAAATAGCCAGTATAGCCTAATTATTACACTCACAGAAAAGATAATACCTGTAAGGTAGTGGATATAGCGCATAACCCCCATAATGTATGGTGGGTAATACATATCGTGAACATCTATAAACGGGTTATGTATGTAATATCCCGTAATACTCAAAATTATTATGGAAAAAACATTTACCCAGTGGGTGATCCTTACTGGACCTTCCCACACATATATAAATCGTTTGGCAGCACAGTAATTATTATCAGCCATATGCTACCCCCTATAACACTTTTACTTTTGACTGAAGCTCACCCTTTTCATCGTATACATGGACTGCACATGCAAGACATGGGTCAAAAGAGTGAATCGTTCTCAAAATCTCAAGAGGTTTTTTAGGATCAGCTATAGGCGTTCCAATAAGAGATTCTTCATACTGACCTCTTACACCCTTTGCATCCCTTGGAGAAGCATTCCATGTGGATGGTACTACAGCCTGATAGTTCTTTATCTTCTTATCTTCGATTACTATCCAGTGCCCCAAAGCACCTCTTGGAGCCTCATGCCAACCATAACCTTTGGCAGATTTTGGCCACTGTTCTGGATCCCACTTCTCTCCATTGTGAATAGCGAGATCCCCAGTTTTAATGTTTGCCACAAGCATATCCACCCATTTTGGTAATCTATTCACCACTATCAAGGTTTCGATTGCCCTTGCGGCTGTTCTTCCAAGTGTCGAGAAAAGGACCTCTGGACCTACGCCAAGCTTCTTCAATACAGCATCTACAGTAGACTTGATCTCTTTATGACCCTTTGCATACCCTATAAGCATTCTCGAAAGCGGACCTACTTCCATAGCCTTATCATCGTATCTTGGGGCTTTTACCCATGAGTATTTCTTGTCTGTTTCAAGGTACTCATAAGGAGGTTTAGGTCCTGTATATTTCCAATTCTGCTCACCATCGTATGGGTGTTTTGCCTTATCATCGCCGCCAGTGTATTCATACCATGAATGTGTTACATATTCTGTAACTTTCTCCTGTTGAACAGGAAGCACCTTGGAAAGATCACCATTGAGAATAACACCAGCAGGGAACCATAAATCGTTTGGAAATCCGTTCTGCCCTTCTGGAAATTCACCATATGATAGGTAGTTCTTATGACCAGTACCAATCTTCGCCCACTCCAGATAGAAAGGTGCAACAGCTAAAACATCAGGGATGTAAACCTGCTCCACAAATTCTTTAGCCATTGCAAAATATTTATTTATAAGGGCGATCTTATCAGCATTGAGAGCATTCTGACTTGTTGGATCTACAGGGATAGACATACCACCCACAAGGAATGTCTGTGGATGTGGGTTTTTAGATCCTAAAATTGCATGCACCTTGATTATCTCCTTCTGAAGATGAAGAGCCTCAAGATAGTGGGCAACAGCCATCAGATTTGCCTCTGGTGGGAGTTTGTATGCTGGGTGTCCCCAATAAGCGTTTCCAAAAGGCCCAAGCCTTCCTGTTTTTGCGAAAGAAGCAACCTTGTCCTGCACACCCTTGAAATATGTCTCACTCGAATATTTCCAAGGAGATATGGACTGCTGGAGGGCTGCTGTTTTCTTCGGATCAGCCTTAAGTGCGGAAACTATATCCACCCAGTCAAGGGCATGAAGATGATAGAAATGTATAACATGGTCTTGAACAAGCTGAATACCGATTATTAGATTCCTTATCATTTCCGCATTGAATGGGATCTTTATATTCAATGCATTTTCAACTGCCCTAATGGATGCAATGGAGTGAACAGTGGTACACACTCCGCAGAACCTTTGGGTGAAATACCAAGCATCTCTTGGATCTCTTCCCTGTAAAATCTTCTCCACACCTCTAAACATTGTGGAACTTGACCATGCATCTGTGATTTTGCCGTTTTCAACCACAGCCTCTATTCTTAAATGACCCTCAATCCTTGTAATTGGGTCAACAACTATCTTCTGCGCCATACAAAACCCCCTTATTTATTCTCTTCTATTTCAGCTTCGTTATTTTCTACTTTCTTTACAAGCCCTCTGTTCCTGATGAGGCTTACTATTCCATGTACACCAAAAATCACCGCAGAAGCACCAACAATGGCTGTGCCTATCTTAGTGGCTGTAGCTTCTACACCAAACCCTGGAACATGAGGCAATCTATTGTAAAATGGTGTCATTGTATCCCAAAATCCTGGCTCACTACAACCAACACAACCATGCCCTGCCATTACAGGCCAACTTAATCCATCGTTCCAACGAACTGTTGGGCAGTTGTGGAATGTCTCAGGCCCCTTGCAACCCATTTTATAAAGACACCACCCCTTTCTATGGGCTTCATCACCCCAGATCTCAACGAATTGACCTGCATCGAAATGGGCTCTTCTCTCACAATTGTCATGTATCCTTTTGCCGTATGCAAATTTTGGTCTCAAATATTTATCCAACACAGGAGCTGCACCAAAGAGCAAGTAGTGAACTATTGTACCGGTAAGGTTATCCACATTCATTGGACATCCTGGAAGATTTATAACGGTTTTATGAGGCATGATCTCTTTAACACTCTTTGCCCCTGTTGGGTTTGGATATGCCGCAGGCAATCCACCATAAGCTGCACATGTTCCAACGGCAATTATAAATGCCGCACCTTCACCAACCTCTTTCATAATGTCAAGGGCACTCTTACCACCTATGGTACAGTATACACCACCATCATTTACAGGGATAGACCCTTCAACCACAACGATATACTTCCCTTTGTATTTTTCAAGAGTCCCTTTTTTAGCATCTTCGGCCTGGAAACCGGCAGCTGCCATTATAGTCTCATGGTAATCTATTGAGAGATGATCAAGGACAAGCTCAGCTACAGTAGGTCTATCTGCCCTTAATAAAGACTCTGTATCACCAGCACAATCTTGAAATTCAAGCCAGATAACAGGGGGTCTGTTGTCAGATTCGATAGCTTCTGCAACCCTTGGAGCCAAAGCTGGAGATAAAGCCAACATACCACTCAAGGCAGTACAATACTTTAGAAAATCTCTTCTGCTAATACCATACTCTTTCAAAAAATCAGTTACTCTGGACATAGATTGCCTCCGTAAGATTAATCCATACCAAATTATAAAATTACGGTTTATAATGTCAAGTAAAATTTAAACATTTTCCTATTTTTTTTGATAATAATCTGATAAAAAATATCTTTCTAATTCTTGATTTTTTAAACTGTTCCAAATTACCTAAGAATAATAATTAAAAGAGTCATTTAGTCTAAAATAAAAAGGGTGGGAAATACCCACCCCGAAAATTGAAAGAATTTATTCTATTAGTCAAACGCCTGTTCAGTTTTCCATACCTCCCAAACCTTACCAACAAGATCTGGTCCTGGCTTTAATACTTGCTTACCAGGCTTCCATCCAGAAGGTGTTGCCTCTGTGCCTTTACTATTTCTCACATGCTGGAAAGCCTGAATCTGGCGAATAGTTTCGTTTACATTTCTACCTACTGGTGGAGTAAGTACCTCATAACCCTGAATTACTCCATCGGGATCTATGATAAACCTTCCCCTTGTTTCAACACCTGCATCCTCATCGTAAACACCATAAACAGTGCCCACCTTCCCACCTGCATCTGAAAGCATTGGGAAAGGAACACCACCTTTTACCATTTTTGATAATTCATTATCGTTCCACATCTTGTGGACAAACATACTATCGATACTTACAGATAAAACCTCAACACCTAACTTCTGTAATTCATTGTATTTTTCTGCAACTGCAGAAATTTCTGTCGCTCAAACAAAGGTAAAATCGCCGGGGTAAAAGCAAAGCAATACCCATTTTCCTAAATAATCTGACAACTTAACACTTGTAAACTCCCCTTTGTAATATGCGGGAGCAACAAAGTCTGGAGCTTTTTTACCAACTTTGATCATAGACTTAACCTCCTTTTTTTCTACTGATGGCTCATCCTTTAAAGACTGATCCTCTCCAACTGGACCGCCAGTCGGTCTTGCACAACCAACATTCTTTTTTTCTGACATTGTTATCACCTCCTTTACAATAAGATTATAACATAAAAATAAAAATAATCAAGGTTAAATTATAATTATTATAAATAATATTTCTTCATGGTTATAGTAAAAAAATATCTTCAATAAGTTAAATATTTTATTATCGATTATTAATATATTTTATATCGTAGTTAACCTATAAAAAATAGGTGAAGATTTTATAAAGAAATCTATCGTCAACTCTTCGTTCGATGAAGTTTTTTAGAGGAATTATTGGAATTAAAAAACGCCCATGGTCATCCAGCACATTCTCCTATAATTTTATACAAAATACTCCATAAAGATAGAGGATATTCGGAATTGTTAAAAGGAATCAAGGATTATTCAAAAGGTTTCTACCTGCCAACTTTATAACTTCCAAATAAAAAAGGGAGGTTATCCCTCCCTCGAACTAGATAATTATTTCAACCTCAACTTCTTCAACTGCTCCTCTGCCATTTTAACATTGTGGTGTGCTATTACCCTTATACTTTTCAGTTTATCTACTATATCTTTCTTGTCAACATACTTTTGACTAAGCTGATCTAATTTCGCAAGAAGTTCATCGTAAGTGCCCTTCTCTTTCCCATACCTCTTCTCATTGAAAGGCATTGAGAAATCTATACCTTTTACATTCCACAACTCTATACCTTTTGTGAATGGTGCAAAATCTGTGATCTTTCTTCCATCCACAGGAACTATCTCAGAATATTTGAGATCACTAAATGTAATACCATCCTTGCCAGCCTTGATGGTGTATGATCCTGTAAATGGTTTTTTCACAACATTAGACACTTCAAATTTGAAATCACTGTAAGCAACTTGGTCATGGCTTGAATGGCATGATTGACAATCTCTTGCTTTCCCAATACCATGGGACATCTTATCCATCTGTATCCATGCAGAAAGGTTGTCATTATCTTCAAATCCACTGAAATTACCCAAACTTATATAAAAATCGTTGACTTGGTCAGCTCTTCTTTCCACTATAAACGACTCAGGCTGACCGATTTCGGTAACCCCTTTGATAGTGGATTTTGGGATAATTCTTGGAGTAAGCCCAGTTTTTGGTGCATCCACCTTCATATTCAACACCCCCATCGGGTATGGTTTTACTGGGATCCAGATATTCGTAGCAGGGTGTTTGATGATGGTTGGTAGAGTTCTAACCCCATAATATTCCTTATGTTTTGTATAGATGTTGTACTGCCCTTCTGAAATACCGGGTCCCCAGAATGTAAACTGATACGCACCAACCTCTTTTATATGGCATGATGTACAATCCACATTCTTGTGGTTGCTCTTTTGAACAGCTAAAACAATCTCTTTATGACAATTTTGACAACTATCTTTTGCATCCTTAGACGCCAAATGCCCATAACTGTGGTCCTTCATCTTATGACACTGGGTACACTCTATACCTTTCTGAGCGTGAATATCCGTTTTGAGTACACCATAAGGGAAAGCAAATTCTTCCCTCAAATACCCTGCACCCCTTCTTCTATCCATCGGTCCAGAGTGGCAGATCTCCCCTTTTCCACTACCATAACAACTTAATTTATCAGGTTTTTTGGCAAAGACATGTCTTGCCTCAGATTTCTGATGCCCCTGATAATGGCAATCTAAACAGCTCGCATGGCATTTATTACAACCACGATTCAAACCTTCACTCATCTTCTTGGTAAATTCTTTTGTTGACTGCACCTTTATCTCGTCATAGTTGTCTTCCCACCACACACCGCAGTTCTGATTACCGGGTATTTTCTCATTCCACTTTTTGTAGGATCTCTGATACTTATTCAAACCCATGCTCGACTTATCGTAATCCTGCTGCTCTTTGGGATGGCATTTACCGCATGTTTCTTGGGCTATTTTTGGTGAATATGCCATCGTTTTATTATCGTGATCATGGTAGAATAACTGCTGGAGACGATTGATCCCCAATTTCTGCTTCATCTCCTCTGTAGGCTGCTGCACAAGGTAATTGATCCTTTTGTCACCTTTAGGCACTATTGGGGCAAAGTTTGTCACTTCTCTTCCAACTGCTTCATACTTGTGATTCTTTCCAATGGCAGCGAAAAATGGTCTCGGCATCCCTTTGTGAGCCTCATTCTTGTCCATACTGTTGGGATTACCCAAATGGCAATCCACACATTCCACACCAGGCATCCGAGTTTCCTCTTCCACCTTTTTAGGGTCAAGGTACATCTGAGGATAGCCAAGCTTTGTGAGCATCTCCTTGTCGGAATGACACTTCACACAACTCGATTTGTCATCGTAGCCATGCGAATAAAACGCTCCTACAAAGACAAAAAAACATAATAACAATAAAGCACGCATCTTTACCTCCTTGCTTTTATTTTATACAATAAACAAACTGTATACCAATCGTTAATAAATTTTAAAAATTTTTTTACCAATAACTTACAAATTACAAACGAAACTAAGATGTTGAAAATTGAAACAGCGATTCGCAAATTGCTACAGTGAGATGTTGTACTCCTTCAGTTTTCTATAGAGGGTTGATCTGTCGATACAGAGTAATGATGCCGCTTGAGATTTATCCCCTTTGCAGATTTCAAGGGCCTTTAAAATTTTATCCTTTATCACCTCTTCTAAATTAAACTTCTCTTCGTATCCATCAAGACAACTTCCACAGATCGTCTTTAACTTCAGTTTATTACCCTTTTCCAGAATCATACCCCTCTCTATGATATTGGATAGTTCCCTTACATTTCCCGGAAAATTGTAATTTAAAAGATATTCCATCGCAGATTGTTCGATACCATCTATTTCGGGGTTGATATGTTTGTATTTCTTTAAAAAATACTCTGTAAGACATGGGATATCATCCCTTCTCTCCCTCAGAGGAGGTATATGAATCGATACAACATTCAACCGAAAGAACAGGTCCTTTCTAAATTTATCATCCTTTACCATCGATTCCAAAGACCTATTGGTGGCAACGATGAGCCTTACATCTGTCTTCTCATAATCCACCCCACCAACGGGCAGATATCTCTTTTCCTCTATAAACTTAAGAAGTTTGGCTTGAAAGTTTAAAGGGATCTCGGCAATCTCATCTAAAAAGAGTGTCCCACCATCACATACCTTTACAATCCCAGTCTTATTCGATGTTGCACCCGTGAAGGCACCTTTTTTATATCCAAAAAGCTCCGACTCAAATATATTCTCAATGAAATTGGCACAGTTTATCTCAAAAAATTTCCGATTTTTTCGTAAACTATTGTTGTGAATATACTTTGCTATCAACCCCTTGCCAACCCCTGTTTCACCTGTGATCATAATGGTACTATCTATCTTTGCCACCCTTTTGGCCAATTCTAAAACTTCTGCCATCTGTTTAGAACAGTAAACTATATCATTTTCAGCAGATGCCATGATCTTTTTCAAATTTATATTCTCTGCTAAAAGATCTATCTTAGCCCTCAGGGTCTCAACTTCCACAGGTTTTAATATGTAATCTGATGCCCCCTTCTTAATTGCGGTAACTGCCTCTTCCACTGTACCATATCCAGTGATAAAAATTATGTAAGGTGTAGAAAAATCTGATTTTATGACCTCAAGCAACTCCAAACCGGATTTATCGGGAAGCCTGACATCAGATACTACAATATCTACTTGATTTTCCTTCAAATAATCTATCGCCTCACCAACAGAAAAAACACTCTTTACCTCGTAAGAATTAGAAAGACTTCTAACCAAAAGAGTGTTTAATGTAGAATTATCCTCAACAATCAGTATTCTCACCATATTTACTAAACTCCAATGTAAACTTGGTTCCCTTACCTTTTTCCGACTCAAGGTGTATCGTACCACCATGACTACTCACTATCTTATGTACGAGAGGAAGACCCATCCCCAACCCATTTCTTTTTGTAGTGAAGAATGGATTGAATATATTGTTCATAGTTTCCTTCTCCATACCTCTGCCATTGTCAATCACTTCGATAAAAACAGTTCCATTTTTACTATATGCCCTCACATTTATTATACCCTCAGGATAGGTAGCCTCCACAGCGTTCATGATGAGGTTTAAAATAGCGATCTGCAAAAGATTCTTATTACCGTAAATTTTTAAGTCTTCGAGTTCAGTTTTTATTGTAATATTTCCTCCAACATTCATAAATTTAACAGCATTTTCAATGATATTTTTGATATCCACCAAATCCCCTTTCACACCACAATATTCAAGGGATCTCTCTTCTGAGAAATTCTCCGGTATAAGAGCTTTTAAGTTATTTATAATCATCACACACTTGCGGGCTTCTTCTTTGATCGTAAGAAGATCTTTTTTGGATTCTTCCCCCACATTTTCAGACATCAAATCGCAAAGTATGATGATAGAGTTAAGTGGTGTATTTAATTCATGGGCAATTCCTGCAGACAAGAATCCGATGGCACTTAATCTATTTAAAATTTCAATCCTTGTATGGTAGTCCTCTATCTCAGAGATATACCGTTTTATTGATTCAGCCATTTTATTGACCTTATCAGCGATGACCATCAACTCCTTATCATACTTTCCTGTAATTTTATAGGAGAAATCACCATCGCCTATACGAACGATTGCTGAGGTAATATCCTTTAAAGGTGATAAAAGTTTCCCCGTAAGGTATGCAGCTGTGATGACACTCAAAAAAATCCCAAAAAGCATAATTGCAAGGAAATTGTTTCTCAAAGCATCCACGGATCTAAAATAGTAATCACCTTTTAATACGGCACCCACCTTCCAGATCTGCTTATTGTTGTTGTATGGATAAACGGTGGCAAAAGAGACATAGTTGTTGGAATCATCCATCTTAAACATACCTGTTTCATTGTTTAGCATATATTCGTATAGGTGCTTGCCGTACACAGATCCAACGGTAATCTGCTTCCCAAATTGATTGGCAAACTCGTAAGTTTCGTTTGGATGGAAAAGAAAAATCCCATTTCTGTGTTCATTCTCGTGATTTATTTCCACGAGAAATGGGATCATACCATCGTTGATATACTTTTTTAGTATATCCCCCATCCGAATCCCCCAAAAATTTACCACGAGATACCCCAGAATCTCGTCTTTCTCCTTATATGGAACTACAGCCCTGATCATTGCAGGGCAGAAATCGGAAGTATCTGGTAGTTTACCCCTCTCAAAATTCGATAGTAGTGGTATTTCATCTTTCTGCTTACTTGCCTTTTTTATAAAATCTCGATTACTTATATTAAGCTCCTTATAATCATCGCTATTGGAAATGATCTTTCTCTCTTTAACAAATACCTTTATATTCCCTTTGCTATCCAGCACCCTTATTGCTTGGATTATATCGGTCTTTATGGAATAGTCGTAAAAGATATGTTCAAGTTTACTCTTTTTCTCAGCAGAAAAATTAGTTAAATAACTGACAATCTCAGGATTTTTATATATAATGTATGCCATATCTTTGATATGTTTGAGGAAATCTTCTATGTTTTCTTTTGAATTTTTTACATAAGAGCTCGATTGGACAAAAAGCTCCTTTTCTATGATCTTTCTCGATTGATAGAAATAGATCCCTGTGGATATGATGAGAATAAAACAGACAAGTACCGAAATAAACACAGAAATTCTGAGTACCATATTACCACTTTATAATGCTTATGACGATCTCTATGGCTATCAATATGATAATTACCGTCTCGAGAAAGGCTGAGTGGTTGTGCTTCTGCTCATCGGCAAGCATGTCGAGAAGGTCTTGAATAATGGCAAGTTTTTTATTCAACACCTCAATTCTTGGCTTAATATCTAAATAGTTTGCCGTTGTCTGATACACTGCTTCGAGTTCAGGGTATTCCCAAAAAAATTCTGGCACATCCAAAAAGCCATAGCTAAGATAGATCTGGGATATCTCCCTAAAGATCTTACCCCTTTCTTTGGACAACTCCCTCTGGGACAATCTTATCTTACCGTGGGTTATCAGCTCTTTAGTGATAAAATCGTTTCTCCTAATAATCGTTAATACAGATTCCTCAAAAGAGTATAGTTCTGTAGATTGTGAAAGAGCGTATGAAATTGCCAACTTAAGTAAAGGCGAATTATCGTTTAAAATAAATACATCTTTCGTTATCTTGGTGGTCTGTTCGTTTGGGGATATAACAAAATAGAAGTCTTCTATAATAGGCTTATCAAATCTATCAGATTCGTAACCCTCTATCTCACTTAACAACCCTTTTTGCAAATCGTAATCTACATTCCAGAACACCGATACCCCATAACTAAACACTATTACAGTGGAATCATCGGAGAGGTTTATTATTATGGCATCTTTTATAACAAAGGATTTGTACCTATTATTCAGATAGGCAAAAAGCTTCTGGGCATCGAATTCTTTAGCAGTACAGTAAACCTTTATACTTTTTCTATCCATATCGATAAGAGAAAAAGGGGGTAGTCCCCCCGATTATTCGTTTAGTGTTGGTCTTGGTATATTTCTCTTTTTAGCCCTTTCCATAGATTGAAGTGCTAAATACTCCTTTCCATAGATCTGAACATTTTCCGCTTCCTTATCGAAATCGTCGTAGTGTCTCTCTTCATCGGCAATCACAGATTCAAAAAGCTGCTTGGTCATTGCATCACCATGCTGGGCACATTCATTGGCAAACTTGTTGTACAACAGGATCGCTTCCTCTTCCAATTTTGTGGCCATCTTGAGCATCTCTTCTGGATCGGTGATCTTTTGCACCTCTTGGGATGCTTTAAGCTCCACTTCACCCTTCAAAAAAAGGATCCTCTCTGCAAACCTCTCTACATGTATCATTTCTTGAATTGCGTTTTGCCTAAACATTGTTGAAAGTAGGTCCAATCCTTTATCATCACAGTGAAAATGGAAATACATATACTGCTGTAAAGCAGTCATCTCTTCAGCTATAGCCTTGTTTAAAAGCTCGATACTCTTTTTGTGCATAGTGCCTCCTTGTGTTTAATAGTTTTATTATATAGCACTTCAATTTTATTTCAATAGAAATAGGTTTTCTAACTTCCCCTTGACCTCGTAGATATAAATGTGTAATATCCCTGCATGGGTATAGCAAAGATTAAAGAAGCTTACGAGCGGATAAAACCATACATTAAATATTTGCCGCTTTATTACTCCAACAATTTTTCAGAGCCTTATAAAGCGAATATCTATTTTAAGATGGAAAACCTCCAAAGGACAGGATCATTCAAACTTCGTGGCGCCTTAAATGCCATCTTGAAAAATCAGGATAAGTGTAAAAATGGAGTAATCACCGCTTCTGCAGGTAATCATGCTCAAGGTGTGGCCTTTGGCTGTAATCTATTATCTATACCATCTGTTATCGTTATGCCTGTTATTACTCCCCTTGTAAAGGTGGAAAATACCAAAAAGTATGGTGCAGAGGTTATTTTATACGGCAAATCCTACGATGATGCCTATATGAAAGCCCTTTCTCTTGCAAAACAGAGGGATCTATTTTTTGTGCACCCCTTCAATGATGAGGATGTAATCGATGGTCAGGCAACAATTGCCTATGAGATTCTCAAAGAAAAGGATGATATAGATACGATTGTAGTCCCCATCGGCGGTGGAGGGCTTATCTCTGGTATTGCAAAGTTTGTAAAGGCTGTAAACAGCAACATAAAGATTATAGGTGTACAGGCTGAAAATGCCGCATCAATGTACAACGCAATTAAAAAAGGCACAATAGTAAAACTTACCAACTCTAATACAATAGCAGAAGGTATTGCTGTAAAAGAGGCTGGGGATATCACCTTTGAATACTGTAAAAAGTATGTTGATGATATTTTGCTCGTTTCCGAAAATGACATAGCTTACGCCATCTTACAATACATTGAAAAATCTAAACTCGTTGTAGAGGGAGCCGGTGCTGCGCCCCTTGCCACGATCTTATCTAATAAATTGACAGTAGAAGGGCAAAATGTTGTATTGATACTATCCGGTGGAAATATAGATGTAAATCTTCTCACAAGGGTTTTCTATAAAGGTCTTGCAACCACAGGGAGATTTTTAGAACTCAGCGTAATTCTAAAAGATGTGCCAGGTTCCCTTGCCTCTATTACAAAAGAGGTGGCAGATTTAGGTGCCAATGTACTCGACATTAGGCATTTTAGATACGATATAAATCTACCTGTTGGTACTACGAAGGTAATCTTCCATCTCGAAACCAAAGGTAGTTCTCATATTGAAGAGATAGTAAACGAATTAACTGAAAAAGGGTACGATATAAGCATATATGGATAACAATCTCTGGGAAGAGGTATTAAAATTAGCCGAACATAGATTGTCTCCTCAGATAGTTCAAACATGGCTTAGACCATTAAGAATAGCAGACATGAGGGGAGATATTATAACTATAGAAGCACCGAATAGGTTTTACAAAAATTGGGTGGAAGATAAATACCTTGATGTCATAAAAAAGATCTTTCTCGAAGAGTACAACATACAATCCGATGTTCAAATAATCTTAGGTACAGCTCAGGCTGTAAAACATGAGCAATCTCAAGAAGTCGCTGTAAAACCTCAACATTCTATATTAAACAACTCAACGAATCTAAATAAGCAATACACCTTTGAAAACTTCGTCGTTGGTGCATCTAATCAATTCCCTCACGCTGCAGCCCTTGCAGTGGCAGAAGGGTATTTCCAAACATACAATCCACTTTTCATTTACGGTGGTGTCGGACTTGGAAAAACCCACCTAATGCACGCTATAGGTAACAAGATCTTAGAAAAATTTCCCAAATTAAAAATACTTTATATATCAAGTGAAGCCTTTACTAATGAAATGATTTACGCTCTAAAATCTAAAACAATGGATCTTTTTAGGGAAAAATATAGAAATATAGATCTTTTACTCTTTGATGATGTTCAGTTTTTGGCAGGAAAAACGAGGAGTACTGAGGAGTTTTTCTACACATTTAATTCCCTTTACGATCTCCAAAAGCAGATAGTGCTAACAAGCGATAAAGAACCCAACGAGATACCAGATTTGGAAGAGAGATTGAGAAGCAGGTTTTCTTGGGGGCTTGTGGCTGATATTCAACCACCTTCAATAGATGAAAAGGTTGCCATAATACTGAAAAGATCAGAGATTATGAATATTCATATATCAAATGAGGTTGCACACTTTTTAGCTGAGAATCTAAAAGGTGATAATATCAGGGACCTCATTGGTGCTTTGATTAGATTAAATGCGTTTTCCACATTTCATAATGAACCTATCACCATCGACTTAGCAAAGAGGTCTTTGGAAAAGTTTATTATAAAAAAGGATATAATAGTTACACCTGATTCCATTATAAATGCAGTATGCAGTTATTTCAATGTAAAGCAACAGGAACTAAAATCAAAAAATAGAAGTAGAATCATCTCTTACCCAAGACAGGTTGCAATGTATCTTTTGAGGGAGAAGCTTAATCTTTCTCTACAGGATATAGCAAATATTTTTGGTGGTAGAAATCATTCCACAGTTTTACATTCTATAAAAGAAATTCAAAATAAACTACAATCAGATACCGAACTTAAAAGCATAATCAACACATTGACTAGAAATATCTACAAATAGATTCGAATATATGTCAATTATCCACTAAATTTTACGATATAAACATTCAACTATAAAACTTTTTAACATTTTTTCAACATCTTTACACAACATTTAAACATCCAAAAAACCGAATAAAATTTTAATAGATATTTTCATTTTCCACTTGTAAACAAAAAAATATTCGGTTATTATTACTATTATCTTTTAAAAACGATATTAATAATAACAGTGGGGTATCTATGAAATTTCAGATTGTCAAACAGGAAATATTCTTCATACTTCAAAACGCCGTAAATTTCATAAGCGTAAAAAACACAAATACAATATTACAAAATATATATATATCAGCCGAAAACAATAAGGTAACTTTCAAAACCAACAATATCTTATCAGGTTTTTGTGCAGAATTGGATCTAAATGTCGAAGTGGAAGGAACCACCACTGTTATCTGTAAAAAGCTCCTCGACATTGTAAAGGAGTTTCCAGATTCGTCTGTCATAGATTTCTATTTTGATGGCTCAAGGCTAAAGATTACATCCGGCCAAGCAAATTTTACCCTTGCGACGATGTCACCGGAACTATTTCCAGCAATGTCTGACATAACACCAGAATATAGTCTAAAAATAGACTCAAAGATACTTGCCGATGCTATAAATAAGACATTATTCTGTGTAGCAAATACATCTACGAAGATAGAGTTTACCGGTTTACATCTCAAAGTTTATGGTAATAGATTAGAATTTCACTCCTCAGATTTTCAAAGAATATCATCTGCAACTATCAATCTACCTGATGAACAATCAGATGAATTTATCATAAATATCCCAAAAAAGACAGCTTCGGACATACTAAAAGTTTTAGAACATACAACAACTGCAGAGATCTACACAGATCTTAGGCAACTAATGGTGGTAGCAGGCAATATAAAGATTTATGCAAGGCTTATTGAAAAGGCAGTAAGATCCATCAATTCATTATTCAATTCAGAAACCCCAATTGAAGCAGTTGTTGATAAGAATAGCTTACTTGAGAATATAAGAAAGGTGATGGCAATAGCAAGCGAGATCACCCATGCAATTGTTCTATCTTTTTCACAAGAATCTGTTACCGTATATAGTTTAGAAACCGAGTATGGTCAGGGTAGCGATAGAATTGAGCCGTTGAGATATAAAGGGGACAGTTTAGATGTTGCCGTAAATGGACGACTACTCCTTGAAATCCTTACACACATAGATTGCAACAATATCATAATCAAACTTAGTGGTAGAAGAAATCCGATGTTTATCTATCCCGAGATTGGAAACTATAAGTATCTGTTAGTTCCCCTTGCTATGGAAAGAGGTTGATCACCTTTTAGAGATGATTTTAAATGAGTTAAAACTAAAAAATTTCAGAAATCATTTAAACAGTCATTTCATATTTAGTGATAAAAACTACATAGCAGGGAAGAATGGCTCTGGTAAAACCTCTATATTGGAGAGTATATCCGTTCTTTTTTCTGGAAAAAGCTTTAAGGTCAACAAACTTAAACCACTCATCAACACAAAAACCGATCATTTTGTTATAAAGTCAAACTTTTACGATGATGAGGTCTCAAACAGTTTAATCGTTTATTACGATCAGAAAAAAAAGGTTTCATTGAACAATAAAATCATTGATAATATTGTAAATTTTTATTTTGATCACCCATTGATATTCTATTCACCTGACAATGAGGGTTTTCTATCGAAAAGTCAGGAGGATAGAAGAAATTTTTTGGATAGGATGATATTTTACACAGACTTGGAACATTTGATAGACTTAAAAAACTACAACAAACTGTTAGAATTAAAAAAAAAGTATTTAGAAAAAGGTGTAAAAGATACTCTACTATATGATTCTTTGCATGAAAAGATGTCTCATTTTTCTCGAAAAATCATACATAAAAGAGGTAAGTTAGTAGAAAAATTCAATGAATACTTAGACAGATATTTAAGGGTAATACCTTCTCTTACTTCTGAACATTTCAGTTTGATTTACCAACCAAATCCTCTTAACCCAGAATTGCTTAGTAAGGAACAAACCTTAAAAATGATACTATCTGGTCCCCACCGCGATAAAATATTATTCAGACTAAATGACGAATCTTTCGATCATATTGCTTCGTATGGGCAGAGAAAAAGTTTATCTCTATGCTGTATTTACTGTTTTATAAAAGTGGTTGAAGATTTTTCAAAAAAAGGTATAATTCTTCTTTTGGATGAGCTTGAAAGTGGTTTGGATACCGAGAGGGTACTTTTTTTTATGGAACTATTTGATGGTTATCAATATTTTGTTACAGGTCAATCGCATATATTAAAAGATGTCAATATAATAAAACTTTCGTGAGGTAGTATGTCTGAGGAGATTAACAGTTTAGAAAACAATTACAGTGAAGAATCGATAAAGGTTTTAGAGGGGCTTGAAGCAGTAAGACAACGCCCCGGGATGTATATCGGTTCTATAGATGTAAAGGGCTTGCATCATCTTGTTTACGAGGTTGTGGACAACTCTATAGATGAAGCAACGGCAGGGTATTGCAAAAATATTTTTGTGACTTTTCATGTGGATGGCTCTGTTACCGTTGAAGATGATGGTAGGGGTATCCCTGTAGGGATCCACCCAACGGCAAAGAGACCCACTGTAGAAGTCGTAATGACCACTCTACATGCAGGTGGTAAATTCAATTCTGGTGCCTATTTTGCTTCGGGTGGTTTACACGGTGTTGGTGTTTCTGTTGTAAATGCTTTGTCTGAATACTTAGAGGTTACTGTAAAGAGGGATGGAAAGGTATATTTTCAGAGGTACGAGAGGGGTGTTCCTGTTACAGAATTCAAAGAGATAGGAAAAACCGATAAAACAGGGACAAAGGTTAGATTTAAACCTGATCCCGAGATATTTGAGACCACTGAGTTTCATTTCGATGTTTTATCGAAAAGGTTTAGAGAGCTCGCCTTTTTAAATAGTGGAATCAGAATAAAAGCCGTAGATGAGGCAAACGATAAGGTACACGACTTCCTCTTTGATGGTGGGATTATCAGTTATATAAAATTCCTAAACAAGGGTAAGGAATTGCTCTTTGAAGAGCCGATCTATGTGTCTGGAAAATATGAAAATGTACTTGTGGAGTGCGCAATTTTATACAACACCTCCTTCGATGAAAGAATCATCTCATTCGTAAATAACATCCATACAGAAGAGGGTGGTACCCACGAGGCTGGGTTTAAGTCAGCATTTACCAAAGCGTTTAACAACTTTGTAAATAAATATAATCTATTAAAAGAGAAGATCTCCCTCGAAGGCGATGATGTGAGGGAGGGGATGTCTGCCATTGTTTCCATCAAATTAAATGAGCCGATGTTTGAGGGGCAAACAAAATCGAAATTGGGTTCTTCAATCGGTAAGGTAGCTGTTGAGTCTGTTTTAGGTTCATTTTTACCCGATTTTTTTGAGGAGAATTCTGCTGTTGTAAAAAAGATCCTGGATAAGGCTGTTCAGGCTTACCGTGCAAGAGAAGCGGCCCGCAAAGCTAAAGAGCTCACAAGAAGGAAGAACGCCCTTGATATATCAACGCTACCCGGAAAATTAGCAGATTGTCAGGAGAAGGATCCAGCATTATCCGAGATATTCATCGTTGAGGGGGACTCTGCTGGTGGTTCTGCAAAGCAGTGTAGGGATAGAAGATTTCAGGCTATTTTACCATTGAAGGGTAAGATCCTAAATGTTGAAAAGGCAAGATATGACAAGCTTCTTTCCAATAATGAGATAAAAACGATCATCACTGCTTTGGGCTGTGGTATAGGTAAGGATGATTTCGATCTGAATAAGCTTAGGTATCATAAAATCATCATCATGACCGATGCCGATGTGGATGGTGCTCACATCTCCACTCTACTTCTAACATTCTTCTTTAGATACATGAGACCTGTGATTGAAAGAGGATTTTTATATATTGCAAGGCCACCTCTTTACAAGATAAAGAAGAATAAAGTCGAAAAGTATGTTCACAACGAAGAGGAATTTGAGGATTTCATCCTCGATATGGGGCTTGATGGTGTATCTATTCCAAATGTTCCCGAGATAAGATACAAGGAGATATTCAGAAATCTCCTCTATATGAATAAATTGATAGGGAAGTATGAAAAAAAGGGTTATACGGAAAAATTGATACTTAATTTGGCGATGTATCAATCTTTGGAACCAGAGCAGTTATCTGATAAAGGTTTTGTGGAAAACCTCCAAAAAGAACTACAAGAAAAGGGTGTTTTTGAAGGGTATCAGTCGGTATTCATCGATTTCAACGAGGAGTATAATAGATACAATATCTTTTTCTCCACCAATACAGGATCTGTTTATGCTATCAATACAGATTTTCTCACCACACCAGAGTTTAAAGAGGTAAAAAGACTCGCAAGGTTTCTCAACGAGATGGGTGGCTTACCTGTCAAACTATCTGCAGATGGAGAAGATTATATCTTTGAAAAGGTTTCAGAATTGGTATCTTTCGTGGAATCGAGAGGTAAAAAGGGTCTTACAATTCAGAGATACAAAGGTTTGGGTGAGATGAATCCAGAGCAATTATGGGAAACCACTGTGGATCCCGAGAGAAGGGTGCTCTACAGAGTAACTATCGAGGATGCCGAAGAGGCAGATGGTCTTTTCTCACTTCTGATGGGAGATGTGGTGTCACCGAGAAGGGAGTTTATAGAAGAAAATGCGTTATATGCCAAGAATATTGATATATAATTAAGAATAAGGAGTTTTGATGAGTCATAAAGAGAAAGGTATTATAGATATAAGTATAGAGGATTCGATAAAATCGAGCTACTTAGATTATGCCATGAGCGTCATTGTGGGTAGAGCTTTGCCGGATGTGAGGGACGGTTTGAAACCTGTTCATCGAAGGGTATTGTATGCAATGTATGAAATGGGACTTGCCCACAATAAGCCATACAAGAAATCTGCAAGGGTAGTGGGGGATGTCATCGGTAAATTTCATCCACACGGTGATACGGCTGTTTACGATACCCTTGTAAGATTAGCTCAAGATTTCTCGATGCGCTATCCCCTCGTTGATGGTCAAGGTAACTTCGGATCTGTGGATGGTGATTCTGCAGCTGCGATGAGGTACACCGAAGTTCGTATGGCTAAGATCACAGATGAATTACTTCTCGATATCGATAAAGATACCGTTGACTTTGCTCCAAACTACGATGGTTCCATCGATGAGCCTCTCGTTTTGCCCACCAGAATCCCTAATCTTCTCATAAATGGATCAAGTGGTATCGCTGTGGGTATGGCTACAAATATACCACCCCACAATTTGGGTGAGGTGGTGGATGCCCTTATCCACCGTATAGACAATCCCGAATCCACTTTGGATGATATATTAAGGTTCATCAAAGGACCAGATTTCCCCACTGCCGGTATCCTTATGGGTGTTTCCGATCTAAAAACTGCTTACCTCACAGGTAGAGGAACCATAAAGATCCGTGCAAGGGCTGAGATTCAGCAATTAAAGTCGGGCAAAGAGCAGATAGTGATCACCGAGATCCCCTATCAGGTAAATAAATCTGCCATGATAGAGAAGATTGCAGAACTTGTAAGGGACAAAGTGATTGTCGGTATCACGGAGCTCAGGGATGAATCAGATAGAGATGGGATAAGGGTGGTAATCGAGATCAAAAAGGGTGAACTACCCGATGTTATACTCAACCAGCTTTACAAATTCACACAGATGGAGGTTTCTTACGGTATCAATACCGTTGCCCTTGTAAATGGTAGACCCCAGACATTGCCTTTGCTTAAGATTTTAGATGAGTTTATAGGGCATAGGATCACCGTAGTTACCCGTAGGACAAAATACCTTTTACGAAAAGCAGAAGAGCGTTTACATATATTGGAAGGCTTGAAATTAGCCGTTGAAAATATTGATGAGGTAATAGCCATTATCAAAGCATCTGCAGATGTGAAAGATGCAAAGGTAAGGTTGATAGATCGATTTGGATTTTCTGATCTTCAGGTTACAGCAATTCTGGATATGAGACTTCAGAAACTCACCGGCCTTGAGATCGAAAAATTGGTGGAGGAATACAAGGAGACTCTAAAAAATATCGAATACTACAGATCTATCCTCAGCAATCATCAGATTCTTATGAATATCATCAAGGATGAATTAATAGAGGTAAAGACCAAGTATGCAGATAAGAGAAGAACAGAGATAGTATACGATCACAACGAACTAAGTATCGAGGACCTTATACCCGATACAGAGGTGGTCGTAACCATTACAAATCAGGGTTATATAAAGCGAACACCTTTAAGTTTCTTTTCTTCCCAGAAAAGGGGTGGTAAAGGTAAATCTGCCACACTGAGTAAAGGGGAAGATTTCATAGATACTCTTCTCGTGTCAACAAATCATTCGAAACTACTTTTCTTTACAAATACCGGTAAGATACATTTCTTAAAGGTATACGAACTACCCGAATCGGCTCCTGGTACAAGGGGTAGGCATATCTCCAACTTTTTATCCCTCTCTCAAGGGGAAAATATTTCATCTGTTGTCACCTTAGCGGATAACGACCACGATAAGTATATCTTCATGTGTACAAAGTTGGGTGTCGTGAAAAAGACCGCCATAGAGGATTTTAAAAGTGGAAGAAGTGGTATAGTAGCCATCAAACTGAGGGAAAACGACGAACTTGTATCAACTGTGATAACAACAGACAACGATAATATAACCATTGCCACAAGGAACGGCAAAACCATACAATTCGAGTCAAAAGAGATAAGAGACATGGGTAGAAATGCTACAGGTGTGCGGGGGATCTCCCTTGATGAAGACGATTATGTTGTTTCTATGGAGGTTCTAACGGGGGCACCGTTTATTTTGACAGTTACATCAAACGGCTATGGTAAGTGTTCCCTCGTTTCCGATTACAGGATTCAATCGAGGGGTGGTAAAGGGCTTAAATTGTCCAAAGTTACCCCAAAGACAGGACCGATTGTTGGTGCAAAGCAGGTGAAATTAGAGGATGATGTAATGCTTATGAGTAAATCAGGAAAGATCATAAGGATTGCTGTATCCGATATCCCCGTTTTAGGTAGGGATACGCAAGGGGTAAGACTGATGAATGTTGCAGATGATGAGATAGTTTCTTTTGCTATAGTAAAGGAGGAATAGTATGGCTGTAGTGATTGATGGCAAAAAGCTTTCTGAAAAGATCAGAGGTGGTTTAAAAGAGAAGGTTTCCGTTTACAAAGAGAAGTATGGCAAGGTTCCGGGGATTGCCGTTATACTTGTGGGTAATGATCCAGCAAGTACCGTTTATGTAAATATGAAAGAGAAATCTTGCCTTGAGGCTGGTTATAAATCTGTGGTGGAGAGAATCCCTGAAACTTCCACAACAGACGATCTTTTAAACTTGGTGAATAAATACAACAACGATGAAACGATACACGGTATTCTTGTTCAGCTTCCACTGCCAAAGCATATCGATGAAAAAAGAATTCTTTTTTCAATAAACCCTGCAAAGGATGTGGATGGTTTTCACCCATTCAATGTAGGGCTTATGCATATTGGTGAAGATACCTTATACCCCTGTACTCCATACGGCGTTATGAAGATGTTTGAAGAGTATAATATAGATCTCACAGGGAAAAATGCTGTTGTGCTTGGTAGAAGTAATATTGTGGGTAAGCCTATGGCTTCTCTACTTCTCAAAGCCAATGCAACAGTTACGATTTGCCATTCAAAAACCAAAGATTTACCTAATGTATGCAAGTCTGCCGATATACTTATCGCTGCAATAGGTAAGGCAAATTTTGTCACAAAAGAGTTTGTAAAAGATGGTGCCGTTGTCATCGATGTAGGGATAAATAGGGTAGATGGTAAACTCGTGGGAGATGTGAAGTATGATGAGGTTGAAAAGGTTGCATCCTATATAACTCCTGTTCCCGGTGGTGTGGGTCCTATGACGATCACTATGCTGATGTACAACACGATGAAGGCTTTCGAAAAAACTTTAAATACATAATGGACACCATAGTTGCCCCAATCACGCCTTTAATCAATTCTGCTGTCATTGTAGTGAGGATTTCTGGTGATGATACGTTAAAGGGGCTCTCTCTTTTTAAATTAGATCATTGTGAGCCACGAAGGGTATATTTTTGTAGGTTCATCGGTTCTGAATTATCTGATGATGTATTGCTTACCTATTACAAAGCACCCAATTCCTATACGGGTGAGGATGTATTAGAGATTTCTTTTCATGGTAATCCGATACTCGTTTCATCATTTATCACAGATTGCTACAAGTTGGGTTTCAGGTATGCAGAGCCAGGAGAGTTTACTAAGAGGCGATTTTTAAATGGTAAGATGGATCTTTCTCAGGCTGAATCGGTCCTCGAGTTGATCAATGCAAAGTCTAAATATTCTGTGCAGTTCTCCTATAATACTTTAAGTGGTGGCTTAAAAAAAGAGATCGACAGAATCATTGAAGATCTTATCGATGTAGGTTCGGTACTTGAGGCTTTCATAGAGTTTCCAGAAGAGGATCTCGATACTGCGGCACTTGATAGTATCAATCTTAAGGTTGACGCTATTTCTAAAAAAGTAAATGACCTATTAGCATCTTACAAAAGAATACAGCACTATAGAAACGGTTTTTCTGTTGTAATAGCAGGTAAACCCAATGTAGGTAAATCCACACTTTTAAATTTTCTTCTTGCACAGGAGAGATCAATCGTTTCCGATATTCCGGGTACCACGAGGGATTACATCCTCGAATATGCAAACTTAGGCGGTATCCCTATAAAGTTGATTGACACTGCGGGAGTAAGAAAATCTGATGATACTATAGAGAAATTAGGGATCGATCGATCCATCGATCTTATTGAAAAAGCAGATCTTATACTCGTTTTACTCGATGCCACATCGTTTGATGAAGAGGATCAATATATTCTAAATCTTACAGATGGGAAAAATAGACTTATATGTGTAAATAAGGTGGATCTCAAATCGGAGATTTCTTTTCCTTATGATTTAGCTTTTTCAATAAAGTATTCTAAAAATACAGAATCGATCATACCTGCCATTGTTTCCAAGCTTTCATCTGTCGATGCCGAATCTTCTTCGATGAATATTATGATAAACGAGAGGCATTACACTCTTTTTCAGAGATTTCTTGAACATCTTAATCTTTTTAAAGATGCGCTTGTTAAGGAAGATTTCGACATTTCAGCCTTTGAGATAAGAGAAGCACTCGATTTACTCTATGAGATCACAGGGGAAAGATACACCGAAGATATCATAAATAATATCTTTGAAAAATTCTGCATAGGAAAATAGATTTTTGGAGATGATATGATCCAATATGAAAATAGTTACGATGTCATTGTTGTGGGTGCAGGACATGCTGGAATAGAGGCTGCGCTTGCTTCAGCCCGTATGGGCGCTAAAACATTACTTCTTACAATATATATAGATACGATCGCCCAGATGAGTTGCAATCCCGCTATCGGTGGTTTGGCCAAGGGTTGTCTCGTAAAGGATATCGATGCTTTGGGTGGTGAGATGGCAAAGGCTATCGATGCCACAGGGATACAGTTTAGAATTTTAAATAGAAAGAAAGGTCCCGCAGTAAGAAGTTCCCGAGCGCAAGCTGATAAGAAGCTATATCGACAGTATATGATAGACAAGCTAATGACTCAGGATAATTTAGATGTAAAGCAGGCTGTTGCCACAAATATTGTTGTAGAAAATCGTGCAGTAGTTGGTATCGAATGTGATACTGGGTATTTTTTCAAATGTCGCTCTCTTGTACTTACTACAGGAACTTTTTTAAATGGACTTATACATATTGGTGATAAGAGGTATCCTGCCGGCAGAGCCAATGAATTTGCTTCCACGCATTTAGCAGAATCTCTAAAATCTTTGGGTTTTGATGTGCAGAGATTAAAAACCGGTACTCCAGCGAGATTACATGCCGATACGATCAATTTTAGTATTTTAGAGGAACAGAAAGGGGATAACCCTCCTGAGCCATTTTCATTCGAGTCCACATCTGTTTTGCAACCACAAGTTTCATGTTTTATTGCCTATACAAATGAAAAAACACATCAGATCATCCGCGACAACATGCATCGATCTCCTCTCTATTCCGGCGTGATTCAGGGGATAGGTCCCCGATACTGTCCGTCTATCGAGGATAAGGTAAAGAAATTCCCCGATAAGAATAGGCACCAGATCTTCTTAGAGCCAGAAGGTCTTGATACAAAAGAGATCTATGCAAATGGTTTCTCCTCTTCGTTGCCTATAGATGTTCAGATTGCGATGTACAGATCTCTCGAGGGTCTTGAAAAGGTAGAGTTTATCAGACCTGCCTACGCGATAGAATACGACTTCGTTCAACCATACGAACTTTACCATACATTAGAGACGAAAAAGATAAAAGGGCTATTTTTTGCTGGCCAGATCAATGGAACGACCGGTTATGAAGAAGCTGCCGCTCAAGGGATGATTGCCGGTATCAATGCTGTTTTGTCCATCGATCATAAACAGTTTGTCTTGGGAAGGGATGAAAGTTTTATAGGAGTGATGATCGATGATCTTGTGACAAAAGGTGTCGATGAGCCGTATAGAATGTTTCATTCCCGTGCCGAATACCGTTTGCTCTTAAGAGAGGATAATGCTGAATACCGTTTGATAGAAAAGGGTTTCTCTCTTGGTATAGTTTCAAAATCGAGGTATGAAAGATTTTTAGCAGAAAAAGAATCCTTTGAAGAGTGTTTGAATCTATTGTCTACGAGTAAAGTTCAATATAATCCAGAAAATAAAGAAAAGTTTGCTGTGTTGGGTGTAAATCTTGAAGGATCTATCTCTCTTTTAGAACTTCTCAGGAGACCAGAGGTGGAGATGTCTCATCTTACCCAGTATCTTCCAAAAGAGTTTTCTCAGAGGGTGTTGTTTCAGGCTGAGGTTGCCGTTAAATATGAAGGGTATATTAAAAAGCAGAAAGAAGAGGCTCAGAGACTTCAGAAGATAGACAATATAAAGATACCTGCTGATATCGATTATTCTAAGGTCGTAGGTTTAAGAAGGGAATACATCGAAAAATTAAACAAGTTTAATCCGAAAACATTAGGGCAGGCTTTGAGGATCAAAGGGATGACACCTGCCGCTGTTTCGCTTCTCCATGTATATATAAAAGGTATGAAAAGGGATGATAACTAATTATTTGGATGCTTCCCAAGAACAATTGGAAAAGCTGGAGTTTTTTTATGAACTTCATCAAAAAGCAACATTAAATCTCACCGCCATCAAAAATAAAGAAGAGTTTTATATAAAACATTATTTAGACAGTATCTATTATTTCAAACATTTTCCTGTCTCTTTTAATAATCTATGTGATATCGGCTCTGGGGGTGGTTTCCCCGGGGTTGTTATCGCCATATTCTACCCCGATAAACCTATTTTCCTATGTGAGAGTATCAAAAAGAAGTGTGATTTTTTAATCTTTGCTTCTCGGGAATTAAATCTTGATAATATTACAGTACTAAATGAGAGGATAGAGAATCTTAAAGGGTATAAGTTTGATCTTTTCACGGCAAGAGGTGTGTCTAAAGTGATTGATATCCTTAAGAAAAGTTGGAATGTTTCACATGAAACATCTTCTTGGTTACTTTATAAGGGGGAAAACTTAAAGGATGAGCTTGTGGATGCAGACAGGTTCATAAAAAAATATCGATTGGAGGTGTCGAATGTACGGATTGAAAACCCTTTTTATCGGACTTATTGTTTTATTAAGCGTTGGGTTTAGTTGGGGTGATAGTGGCGTAGTATCTATTAAGGGGGACCTTTTCAATTATAAAACGAGGGGTCTAATTATACTGTTGGAGCAGAGTGGATATAGGTATGAAGTGGTGGGGGATGATGCTGGGAGACAAGTGTTTGTGGATATTGATGGGGGAATAGTAAGAATAAATGATAAAAGTATTAGTATAAACTTTGGGTATGCAGATGTGTTAAGGGAACTACTCAAGGAGAGAAAAGAGGACTGGAGTAGGGTACTTTTCATTATTGATGCTAAGAATAAAGGTAAAGAAAATATAGAAGATGTACTTAAAGAGGGGAAATACAGGTACATTATTGTGGGTGATGACAAAGAACTGAGGAGACAATTGGATATGGCAAGGAGGGATAAGAGGAATGGTTTTTATGCGTATATTGCAGTAGGAGAGGGGAAAGAACTGCTTAATCAATTAATAGTACCGATTGGGCTGATGAGGGATTTCGATAAGCTAAATATTTTTGCCATTACCAAGAGTATATGCAACGAACTGGTTAATGTGGACTATTTATCAGGACTGAGGAATACAGAAATTTACAGTTTTGTGAGTTGCGTGAATGTTGGTGAGGAGGCTACCGTTTTAAGAGAAAAACTTGAAGGAGATATCTATTCTGCTATAATATCATTGGAGATAAAGAATCTGATTCTCAGAGAGGCTTTTGGAAAGGATGTTAATGAGTGGAATATCTTTAGTAATTATCAGATACAGGGGAATTATCAGTACGAACTGAAGGGGTACAGGGTATCAGGAAATGGTCTTATACCTATAAACCTTGTTAAGCAGATCGAGTTGAAGTAGAGGGAGAGATGAAGAGAGAAGATGTAAAGAGATTTAATGGTGAAAATGGGAATCCAGCATACATAATCTACGATGGCAAAGTTTACGATGTAACCGAGAGTAGATTGTGGAAAAATGGCAAACATATGGGGCGACACAAAGCAGGGGAGGATCTCACAGCATTCATTAGTATGGCTCCACATAACGAAAAGGTGCTTGAGAAAGTAAAGTATGTATGTGATTTGGAAGAAGATGTTGTAGAGGTTGATAAGAAGGAAAAACTGAGGGAGATCTATAGAAAATATCATCCGCATCCGATTTTGATACATTATCCGATGGGGATCCTTTATTTTGGAGCATTCATGCAGTTTTTGTATTTGATCTTTAGGAATAATAGTTTCGAGTTGACCGCTTTTTATGCGCTGATAGTAGGTGGTATCTCGGTGATACCTGCTGTACTAAGTGGTTTGTTTAGCTGGTATATAAACTATGATAAGACTCTTACCGAGATATTTAAAAATAAGATTATTTTTTCAATGATACTAATATTGATCGTAAGTGTTGCAGTTATTATTAGGGTTTCAATTGGAGAAAACTACGCATGCTACTTTTGGTGTTATATTTATGTTATTTTATACTTCTTAGCGATACCTGTTATGACATTTATAGCCTATAATGGTGGGAGGATCACATGGCCGGATTAGAGAATATGACAAAACAGGAGAAGATCAAAGCGATAGAAGAGATGATTCAGATAGTTTTGCTAAGGATACCAAAAGAGATTGAGGCTATGCACTTCTATACGAAGGCTGCGGAAAAATCTACTACAGATGAAGCAAAAAACCTCTTTTTAAGCTTGGCACAGCAAGAAAAGGGGCATGAAGCTGAATTAAAAAGGATATTGAAAGAACTGAAAGAACAACTCAACGAGATCAAAATGAGCTGAGATAGACACTACTTTTTATTGATTTATACCATTTTATAATGTAAGGTTATTCTATGGAAAAGATGAACGAGTTTTTTATATCCCAGAGCAGAAAGGAGTGTTTTGAGCTAATAAAGAAGTATCTCGATGATTCTGTGTCGATTATCGCACTTACTGGGGAATCTGGGGTAGGGAAATCGAATTTTGTTAAATACATAGATAGATTTGTTTCAGATGCTGAAGTATTGATTGTAGATCAATTTTGTGAAAATACCGAACATCTTTTGAGAATCATTTTAAAAAAATTGGGCAATAATGAGGTAATGAACAAGAAAGAGATGCTGCAGAGCATAGCTCAATATGGTGCAGATCTTTTAGCAGATGGTAAAAAGCTATTGATAGTATTGGATGATATATCAGGAATTACCGAGGATATAGCTTCTGAACTCCCACGCTTATTTGATTATGAATATGATGGTAAAAAGGTCCTTACCCTTATGATAATTACGAATAATCAAGATTATTCGATATATAGGGATTGGGCTACGACATATTTTAAATTTATAAATCAGGCGATTGCATATCTCAACCCATTTACAAAAAATGAAACGATACAGTATTTTAGATATATATGTGAAAAAAACGATCTTGACCTCTCGGAGTTTAATGATGAGGATTTCTTAACGGTCTACAAATACACTGAAGGGATACCGGATAGAATCTCAAAGATAGCAGAACTGTTGAAGTCATTTGGAATAAAGGGGAAGATAAGTGTCAAAGATGTGCATTCAATTGTGAAATCTACTAATATTATCAGAGAGCAAAAGAGCAAGAAGATCAAAGTAAATCCATCTGTGATAGGAGTGCTAATTCTATTTCTTCTACTTGGTGCTGTGGTTGTATACCTCTCGGGTAGAGAGGCAAAAAAGGTGGAAGAGATAAAAGTGGTAGCCGAAAATAAAAGTGTTCAGGATAATTCAGCAAGACCGATTATGGATAACGCAACTCAACATGTAGAGATCAAAAAGAAAGAAGAGAATGAAATAGAAAAGAAAATAGAAACAAAGACTGCAGAACAGAGTAATAAAAAATCCCGATGCTTCGTTTTAAAAGCAAATCTAAAGTTACGAAGTAATGCCGATATGAATGCTGAATATTTAATGGTGATACCCAGAGGAACATTAATGGAAGAAATTGAGAAAAAGGGTGATTGGATAAAAGTGAAGTACAAAGGGAAAACTGGATGGATAAAAGGTGAAGCAAAGTTCATAAGGGAATCTGAATGCAAAAGATGATCTTTTATGGAAAGAATCCGTTTTATGAGGCTTTAAATAAAAATCGTATTATCAAAGCATACATTAGGGCAGGTGAAAGGGTAAAAGATCTTCTGATAAAGAATAATATCCCATTTGAAGAATTAACACCGGAAAAACACAAGGAAAAATTTGGCAAAGAGTCCCAAGGATACGCATTTGAATTCGAATTTCAATATTTAGATATAGAAGAATTGGTAGGATTAAAGAAGAATGTATGTATATTGGATCATATCCAAGATCCCCACAACTTTGGTGCAATTGTCAGAGCAGGACACTGCTTTGGAATAAATGATTATATAATTGCGAAGGACAACCAATCACCTATAACGCCTGTTGTAGTTAAGAGTAGTGCAGGAGCTGCGATATACAGCAGATTTTATCAGGTGGTGAATATATCAAGGGCTATTGAGCAATTAAAAGAAAATGGGTACTGGATATATGCAGCGGATATGAATGGCAAAGATGAGATACAGAAAGTTTTACCAAACAAACCATTTGCAGTGATCATTGGGTCCGAAAGATACGGGATTAGAAAGAATATCCTAAAGAAATCTGATGTTGTATTTAGGATTCCAATGTTGGGAGAGATAGATTCTCTAAATGCATCTCAGTCAGCAGCTATATCTTTTTATCAGTTCTACATAAATTCTGTAAAATAGAAGAATTGTAACCTTTTTATTTCCCCCAAGTTATATGGGTGTAAGCAATAAAAAACAAGGAGGACAAGATGAAAAAAGTAATGTCATTAGTGGTAGCAACAATGATACTTGTAGCAGGGGTAAATGCTTTTGCAAAAGGTAATGGTGCTGGTATGAAGAATGGTTCTGCAAAGAGCTATAGCGGAGCAAGCACGCAGAATGGGTTCAAAACAGGTGACAGAGCTCTGGATGGATCAGGAAAAGGTTATGGTGATGGCACAAAGCCACAGCCAAAAGATGGTACAGGTTTTGGTGCAAAAGCAAAATAGTTGAAAGAGGGGGATACCCCCTCTTAAAAATATTAAAATGGATAGTTTTCAAGAATTTTACGAGTCCACTAAAAAAGGTTTTTTTCAGTATATCCTATCAAAAGTTCAAGATTCAGATACCGCCAATGATATAATGCAAGAAAGTTATCTAAAACTTTACAGTTATTACAACGGCAGATTCAATGCACAGCTACTTTACACCATAGGGAGAAATCTCATCATTGATGAATACAATCGATCCAAAAATCATGTGGATGCTACAGAGATAGAGATCCCTTATATAGAAGATAAGACGGCACAATTTGAAGTAGATAAGATATTAGAAATGTTGGAGGAGGATGAAAAACAGCTTTTCATTATGAGCGTGGTTGATGGTTTGAAATACGAAGAGATAGGAAAAATCACAGGGTTGTCTGTGTCAAATATAAAAGTTAAGATCTTTAGGGCAAGAAAGAAGATTCAAGAAATATTAAAAGGGGGTAAGTCATGAAAGAGATATTAATTAGTCAATTTATCGATGATGAATTGGATCTTAGGGAAAAGAGAGAGTTTGTTGAAAATGTGAAATCGGATGATGAATTTTATAGAGATACTATTGAATTAATAGATAATGAAATTATAATTAGAGAGCAACTCGAGAGAAAAAGTTCACAGATGAGAGAGATAAAGATCCCCTCTAAGAGGGTGAATTATAGATGGATGATGATGGCTGCTGTGCTGATTTTGGGACTACTGTTTACGATAAACTTGATCAATATGAGTCAGGATAAAGAACAGAAATATCAGACTGCTAATGAGTTGAAAAAGGAGTATAGGTTTGTCATCTACGATGAGAAAGCAAACAGTGTAGAGCTCACAGGGACATTCACTAATTGGCAGAGGGTACCGATGAAAAAGATAGAAGGGACAAATTATTGGGAGGCAGTTATAGAGCTACCTAAAGGGGAGCACAGGTATTCTCTTATTGCTGATGGGAAGACTATGGCTGATCCAACTGCACTTTATGTAGAAAGAGATGATTTTGGTAATATAAATTCTATTTTGGAGGTGTAGTATGAGATTTGTGTCGATATTGATTGGTATGATGCTTTTAGGGTGTGCAGCACATGAAATTGAGTTTAAAAGTGACAAGATCATCTTTAGCTTGAAAAATGATAGGGATACATACTTTCACTACAGTGTGGATAATTTTGTACCACACAAGATGGAGAAGGATGGTGGTTTTAGAAAGATAATGGTGAATAAAAGTAATGAATTCAAATTCTTTTACACAGATGATAGGGGTGTAATCAAGGTAGATTGTCCACTTATAGAGTATGATGATTTTGGAAATTATAATTGTATCCTTAGTATGTAACCTTATTTGATGAGATGAGTTATATTGTTAGACGGAGGTGAATTATGAAAAAGATATATTTGGTAATCAGTTTGATGTTATTTGCTATGGTGGCTTTTGCTGAAGTCACAGAAACAGATCTGTTAAACAAAGCGCAGGCTACAGTGAGAGAGCAGATAAGACAGAATCTGAACTTAGGGCTCAAGAGCCAAGAGGCGATGAATGCCTACAACATGGTTGTACAGAGTAGATACAGCTACCAGGAGCAGGCAAAGGTCATTGCAACAATGAGGGAAGCATACCAAAAAGGGGCAACTGCCGAGGCGATTGCTAACAAAGTTGGTGAAGGTTTAGCAAAAAATGTATCTGCAGAACAGATGGAAAAGGCATTGAATAATGTGGCAAATAGGTATGCATACGCAAAACAGCTTGCAGAAAGAGTCACAAAAGAGGAGAATGTAAGGGCAAGGATTACAAACAACATAGCTGAAGGTTTGGCAGCAGGGTTGCAGGAGAAGGATATCGATGCTCTTATGACGAGGGAAAGGATCAGACAAGATAAAGAATTGGCATTGGAAGTGACTGAGATGGTAAGGGATATGGTAAGAGCTAAGATCAATTCCCAAGAAGCAGTGAGGACTATGATGACTGCTGTGGACAAGGGTTACAATGCCAAAGAGATTGCAGAGATAAAAAATATGTTTAAAAATAATGTTAAGACAATGAATGCTACTCAGTTGGCACAGAATATGAGATATGGTTTTCAGCAAGGGTACAAAGGTGCTGAGATGAGTGGCAGTATGGCATCGGGAGCAGGAAAAGGTGTATCTGGTGCTGGTAGTGGTTCAAGTGGTGGAGGCAGTGGCGGCTCAGGTGGCTCAGGCGGTTCCGGTGGTGGATCCGGTGGAGGTGCTGGTGGTTCAGGTGGTGGATCTGGTGGTGGTCATGGCGGTGGTGGCAAAGGGAAATAAGATTTAAAATTAAATAGGGGCGTTAAGCCCCTTTTTTATATTGCGATTAAAATCGGAATTTTAAGGTTTCAGATTTTTTGTTATCGGGACAGGCATCTATACAGTCACCACAGTTATGACAGAGAAGGTTATCTCCTTCTTTCATAGGATTTAAAAGCATAGGGCAAGATTTTACACAGCTTAGGCAGTTACTGCAACTATCCTTTACTTTGACAACCTTCAATCCCTTACTCCACCTAAACAGAGAGAGGAATGATCCCTGGGGACAGAAGTATCTACACCAGAAACGGAAGTAGAAAAGTTCGAAGAATATCAGTAAAAGTATGAAGATCGCTTCAAAAGTGAGGTAGTGAAATTTTACTAACACAAGAGCCTGAGATGAGATGATACCGGGTGCAGATATAAGATTTAAAAGAGGGATACCGGAAATACCCATAACAAAGAGACCGAGAATTAAAAAAACAAACCTAATAGTGTTAGTTTTGTGGGGGAGTTTCTCATGGTAAAAAGGTTTTAGATTCTTTATTTTGAATTTTTTCTTTATCCAATCGAGAAATTCTATTGTGTAGTAATAAGGGCAACCCCAACTACACCACACTCTACCTAAAAGAAGTACAAGAAGTAAAGGAATGACAACTGAAATAATCATAGTTGTATTGATATGCTTTGATGAAACGATGGCCTGAAGGATAGCTAAAGGGTCAGCCATAGCAATATCGCCGAAGTCTATGGAATAGAAGGTTCCTTTTATGAAATATATCTCTAAGATATTCAAAATAGGAACAATAAACATACCAATAAAAACGATTGTTTGTACAAATTTTCTATATCTTCTGATCATCTTACCACCCTTCAATCTTCTCCTGTACCTTGAAATTGTTTTTGAATTGCGGTTTATCCTCACCCTGTATATTTTGCTTTTTCTGTAATAAGTTATCACCTTTTAAGTAATCTGAAGAGACCTCTTCTGACTTTTTGAAGCTCATCTTTGATCTTTGGTAGTAAAATCCTGCAGTGTCCTTATTACCCATGCCTGATGGAATGATGTGCACAGATTTGGGTTCGGTGGGGCATTTTTCAACACAGATACCGCAACCGACGCATTTTTCTGTAATCACGGGTAAAATATACTTTTCCATTACGATAGCTTTATCATGCAAAGGGCACACATTATAACATGTGGAGCAGATTTGGGCTTTGCCGGTACTGATGATCCCTTCTTCTTCTTTTACATAGAGGTAGTTCAAACACTTATTTTGATCGATATGGGCGATACCCATCTTTACCTTTTCTGCATCCACAAGGGAGTTATCAAGGGCACCTGTGGGGCATACAGAAGGGCATTTCATACATAGATAGCATGCTCTATCTTTTGCAAAGATATAGGGGGTACCTATTTGCATCTTTTCGAAAAAATCTGCTCTTTTAATGGAATCATAAGGACAGACCTCAATACACCTTGCACATCTGATACAAAGCTCCATAAATCTCTTTTCATCCACTGCACCGGGTGGACGAAGTCTATCGACTTGATAAAACCCCTTGAATGGGTTATTGTTTAACAAGTCTTGCAGAAATTTTCTAATACTCACTTAGTTTACTCCTCTCCCTTCTTTGTTCGCTTTTAGAGAAACCTTTGAGGGTGAAATCTACGGGTAATCCTTTGTTGATTTTATCGATTTCATCTTCAAAATTGAAGTAATGGTGAGAAACTTGGATAATTGAAGGGTGTTCTTGTAATTTTTTACAAAGTTCATCCAATGTAGAATCAGATTCCTCTTCTATCGTAACTACAACTACACTTTTTTCTTCGTCGAATGTATGGACATCGATTTGTTCAAAAGATTTCAAAAAATCTACTACTTCCAGAAGGGAACCCTTTATACAGGTAATTACACTGCCAGTAAGAATCATAAATCCCCCTTTTATTGGTAGATCAGGGGTATTAAAATACCCCTGATCTTTTGAATATTTATAGGAATGGCTCATTGACATCTGAAATGAAGTACTTATCCTTCAACTTGACTGGACCTGATACCTTTCTTATTTTGACAGCAGCTACTTTATATTCTGGTTCGAAAGAACCGGGGTCTATGGCGTCGTTACATACAAAATTTACCATTCTGTCTTTGTGCTGATCGTGCATTGGGATAAAAAGAATACCAGGCAACGATTTTTGGGTGACTACTGCAGGAAGAACAACTTTTCCTCTCCTGCTTATGACTTCTACCATATCACCGCTGGTAATACTGAACTTTTTGGCATCATCTGGATGAATCTCAACAAAGGAGTATGGCTGAGCCCTCGCTATCTCAGGGATTCTCATTGTCATAGTACTTGTATGCCAGTGTTCTATTACTCTACCGGTAGTCAAGAAGAATGGGTATTCATTATCGGGGTTTTCTGCTGCAGGCTTGTATGGTCTTAAGAATATGTTTGCACGACCTTCATTTTTTGCATCCATATAGAAATAGATCTTTTTATCGGCTGGGATAGTTTTGCCGAATTTTTCGAGGAAACCTTTGTGTTCAAACATGGGGTCGGAGCCTCTTACATATCTTCTAACTGTTCCTGGATGGTTTGGATAAGGACACGGCCATTGAATCCCCTCTTTTGAAGCTTTAAGTCTTTCGTAGCTTACACCAGCAAAGGTGTGATCTGTATCTTTTGTTACTCTTGTGTAATCTGCCCATGCCATAGCATTGGCTTTTTGTGGATCGTCTATATTCCATGGGATCAGTTTTTCGAGTCCCATCCTTTTGGCAATTTGAGCGGCGATCCATATATCTGGTTTTGCCTCTCCTGGTGGATTAACTGCTTTATCAGTATGCTGACTTCTTCTTTCGGAACAGCCATATACACCACCTTTTTCATATATGAAAGCAGCGGGGAGAATAACATCTGCAAGTTGAGTTGTGCGAGTGGGAAATATGTCAAGTACTACGAGGAAAGCATCCTTCATGTTTTTTAGATACTTGTTTGCATTTGGTAACGATTGAGCAGGATTGGTGGTACATACGAGCATTGCTTTGATAGGCTTTGTGCTGTCGCTTTCCGCACCCATACTCTCAAACATTTTTATAGTGTGAAATCCAGGTTTTGGATCGATGGTTCCCTCAGGCACACCCCATTCCTTTTCGCAATGGGCTCTCCATTTTGGATCAGCCACCGGTTTTGTGCCTGGCAATAAATGACACAATGCACCGGTTTCTCTTACCCCACCGCAGGCGTTTGGCTGACCTGTGAGGGAGAAGGAGTCTGCACCGGGGAAACCAATTTGTCCGGTTATGAGATGGAGGTTATGAATGAGATTGTTTGCCCAGACACCTCTTGTTCTTTGGTTGAGGCCCATACACCACAAACTCATTGTAGGTCCATGCTTGGCAAACCATTCTGCGGCCTTTTTTATATTCTCAGCAGGGCATCTTGTGATCTTTTCCACAGCTTCTGGGGTGAATTGCTCAAGAAACTGAACATAGTGGTTAAAATCAAACACATTTTCTCCATCTGTGATCCTTGTGTGCTCATCTATGAACTGCTTGTTGTGCCAGCCATTTTTTATAATCTCGCGGGCGATACAATGAAATACGGCCAAGTCTGTACCGGGATCCACAGGTAGCCAGAGATCGGCTATTTTAGATGTGTTCGTTTTTCTCGGTTCACATACAATAACCTTGACATCGGGATTAGACATCTTTCTTCTCATAACTCTTCTAAAAAGGATGGGATGGGCCTCACTTGTGTTTGAACCTACTATAAAGAAGCATTTGGCATGTTCAATATCTTCATAACTGCCCACAGGTTCATCAGAACCAAAGGTAGTGATATAACCGGCTACGGCACTTGCCATGCAGAGTCTTGGGTTGCCTTCCACCATATTGCTTCTAAAACCTGCTTTCCATAATTTATTGAAAGTGTAAGTTTCTTCAGTGAGTGCCTGACCAGAACCGTAATATGCAACGGAGTCTTTTCCATACTTTTGATGGAAATATTTGAACTTATCTGCAACATAGTTTAGCGCTTCGTCCCAGCTAACTCTCTTAAATTTGCCATCGGATTGCCTTATCATTGGGTATTTCAGTCTATCGGGGTGATACATAACCTTATATGCTAAAAACCCTTTGACACAGAGAAAACCGAAGTTTGTTTTAGCCTCAGGATTACCTTTTATTGCAACGACCTTATCACCTTTAACTCCAACATACACACCACATCCCGTACCACAGAATCTACATGTTCCTTTTACCCATCTATCCACATCTGCATCTTTTGCCTCAGATTTTGGTGTAAAGCTGATACCAGCTGCGGCAGCTGTTGCTGCTGCGGCACTTAATTTTATAAAATCTCTTCTCGTCAACATCTAAAACCTCCAAAATTACTTATTATAGTCTGTTTTTTTATGAACATTGAATGTGTGGGCTGGGTGGCAGGTTACACAATTTTTACCTGCTGGCATTGTAGCAGCCTGATCTGCATGACAACCTCTGCAGACGGTGTCGGGGGGTATCTTTTTAAAGTTGCTTTGTTCTCCATGACAGATTTCACATTTTACCAAAACAAGACCGTGGGCACTTTTTTGCCATTGTTCGTACTGTTTTGACCCCTCATGACAGCTTTCACAGGTACCACTCTCCATTGGGACAGGGTGAGAACTTTTTTTTGCGGGTGCCTTGACTGTTTTACTTAAAACGGGGGTTGCAATGAGCAATACCACCAGTAATAATAAAAAGTACTTACCAAATTTCATACACACCTCCATTTGTTGGTAATTAGATAATAATGGAAAGAATGTAATAGTGTCATAAAAATTGCAAATTTTGTGTAAATTTTGTAAAGGAAGATACCTTCAATTTGGATTAGTTATAATTTTCTAATAATACGACTTTTCTTAAACAAATATGTAGACAATGTTATATTTTTATGCTAATAAAAAATTGTATACAGTATACCGAAGAGTTGGGAAAAACTACTATGGAGTTATAAGCTATGGCAAAAGTATACTTTGGCGTTTGGAAAGACAAAGTAATAGATAACAGAGGGAAAGCCCCAGAAGAGTGGACTGAAGCTCCAATCAAGATCGATGACAATTTCAACGGAAAGCCTCTCAAAGCCTTTGTAAATTGGGACGGTTTTTTAGTTTTCGACAAGGAAGCTGATATTTTAAAGACTCTTGCTGATTATATGTTTGAGATAAGCAGTTATGGGTGCTGTGGTAGATGCTTCCCGGGTAGAACTGGTACGAGGATCATCGCAGAAGAGCTGATGAAGCTTAGAGAGGATAAAACGAATGCTGCACCTCTTGACCTTATCAAGGATCTCTGTGTTTCCATAAATAAATCTGCCAAGTGTACGGTGGCGCCAACCGCAGTTATTCCAGTTATCAAATTTATTGAGTTTTTTAGTGATGAAATTGGGACTAATATCAATAAACAGTATAGATATGTTAGACACCTTACGGCTCCTTGTACTGCAGGTTGTCCTGCCAATGTAAAAATACCGGAATTTATAGAAGCGATAAAGGATTACAGATTCGATGAAGCATTAGCTATAATAAGAGAGACGATGCCTCTACCAGGAGTTTGTGGTAGGGTATGCCCCCATCCATGTGAAAAGAACTGTAGAAGAGGTCTTGTGGATGCACCGGTTAATATAATGGTTCTCAAAAGGACCCCATGGGACTACGAATACTATCACCATAAGACACCGCAAATACCGATCTATAGAGAAAAGACAGATAAGAAAGTGTGTATTGTAGGTGCAGGTCCTGCAGGTCTTACTGCGGCTTACTACCTTGCACAATTGGGGCATACTGTAAAGATTTTTGATATGCTACCAGAACCAGGTGGTATGGTGGCAGTGGGTATTCCCGACTATAGACAGCCAAGGGAGTTGCTGAGGAGAGAGGTTGAGATAATCCAATCATTAGGAGTTGAAATTCAATACAATACAAAGTTAGGTAGAGATATATTCTTGGATGATCTAAAAAAAGAGTATGATGCAATTTTGATAGCTATTGGGGCCTTCAAGAGTAGAGAGATGGGCGTAGAAGGTGAGGATGCTGGATATGATGGTGTAATGACGAGTGGTATAGACTTTCTTCAGGACTTTTCTTTGAAAAAGCCTGTTAAGATCGGTAATAGAGTAGTAGTGGTAGGTGGTGGTAATACGGCTATCGACTGTGTAAGGACTGCTCTGAGATTGGGTTGTACCGATGTAAATCTCGTGTACAGAAGATCGAGATCCGAAATGCCAGCTGAAGATTACGAAGTGGCAGATGCAGAAGAGGAAGGAGTAAAATTCCATTTCCTCATAAATCCCGTGAAAATCATTGCTGAAAATGGGAAAGTGGTGGGGATGGAGTGTGTTAGAATGCAGCTTGGTGAGCCTGATGAATCGGGTAGAAGAAAGCCTGAGCCTGTACCAGGATCAAACTTTGTAATAGAATGTGATACCATTATCCCTGCAATAGGTCAGTATCCAGATTTGAGTTTCTTGAAAGAGTCTGATGGGATAAAGGTAACAAAGTGGAATACGATAAGTGTTAAAGAAGACTTATATATCACTGATGTACCTGGCATTTTCTCTGCAGGTGACTGCGAGTGGGGACCAAACACAGTTGTAAAGGCGATAGGTGCTGGAAGATGGGCTGCAATTATGATGGATAGATACCTCATGGAGGGTAATGTATATCTCACCGATGAAGAGAAATTGCAACTAACTTTATATAAGAACAAAGTGTTTGATAAAACCGAGAAGGTATGTGAGACCCCAACTATACACAGGGTTCATCAGGATAAGCTCGATGTACAATACAGAATAAAAAACTTTGAAGAGATAGAAAAACCTTATACAGAAAAACAGGCATACTTAGAGGCTACCAGATGCCTTAGATGTATGAGAATGGCAATGGTTTCATTAGGTGAATAAAAAAGTTAAGAGGTCGCTATGCCAGAGATAATCATTAACGGAAACAGTTATAATTTTGAAGAAGGCGATACGATACTTGATATAGCAAAGAGAAACAACATTCAGA
>CAZFHX010000007.1:2708-11650 GCA_964519265.1 uncultured Deferribacterales bacterium | reverse complement strand
TGAACATATTACACCCACAGGTGCATGCAGACTTTGTCTTGTGGAGGTTGAAGGTTATCCTAAGCCTATGGCTGCTTGTGTAACCTATGCTGTGGATGGGATGAAGGTGTACACTGATACGGAAGAGGTAAAAAAGCAACGAAATAGGATGATGGAATTTATACTCATAAAGCACCCATTGGATTGTCCTGTGTGTGATAAGGCTGGGGAGTGTATGCTGCAGGATACTGCCTACAGTTTTGGAATAAAAGAGGAGTCTGTGAAATCTCAGAAGCCTAACAAACCTGTATTTGATTGGAATATGATCATACATGACGCGAATTTGTGCGTTTTATGTGAGAGATGTGTGAAGATCTGTCATGAGATTACAGGTAATAGTGCTTTAAAGATAGAGGATAGAGGTTTTAATAATCTGATAGTGCCAAAAGGTGATACATTAAACTGCGATTTCTGTGGGCTTTGTGTGGACTACTGCCCAGTGGGTGCCCTTTTGGATAAGCCATACAAACACAGCGTAAGAAGCTGGGATCTTCAAAAGAAAGAAAGTGTCTGCACAATGTGTCCTCTTGGCTGCAATGTGGAGTATGACTTAAAAGATGATGAGGTATACAGAGCAAGATCCACAAAGGATTCCTTTATCTGTGCTCTGGGAAGATACTCTTACAAACATCCCGATCACCCTTCTCGTATAACATATCCCGCTGTAAATGAGGGTGGGTTTAAAGAGGTATCTTTAAATGACTTGGTTGAAAAGGTATCGACTACTATAAAAAATAATATCTCTAATAATGGAGTTGGATCTGTTGCTATTCTATTGGGGAGCAGATTATCAACTGAATCGATCTTTGCATATAAAAACTTAGCGGATAAACTTGGGATTAGGGTCTTTTCAGATGTAGATTTTGAAGCAAACGATTACTATGAATCTTACAAAAATAAATTTGGTACGCTTGATACTATTGGTAGCATTGATGATGTAAAGAAATCTGATCTTATATTTGTAATTGGATCGGATCTCTCCTCTGAGGCGCTTGGAATAAAGTGGAGAGTGATGAACGCTGTAATTCAAAATAATTCGAGGCTTGTAACCATAGGGCTTAAGAAGTATGAATACGACTTCTTTACAGATGCATCTATATTAGCTGACTACGGTGATTTTGCAGGGGTATTCGAAAGAATAAAGCATGAGAAAGATGAATTATCAAAAGATATTGCAGAATATATCAAAAAGGCTAAAAGGGTATCGTTCATCGTAGGCAATGAGTATATATCTTCCGAATCTCAATTGAATTCAGTGCTCGCTTTTGCTGATTTTGTAGGTAAAGATAAGTTGAATTGCTTTATCAATGTAAGTGATAAAACAAATATAACGTCAATTTTCAAAGCGGGACTTGGCTTGAATAGGAATGAAGTGTCGAAGTTTTTGACTGATTTAGAAGATGGTAAGGTAAAGCAGATTATTACAGCCGGATTTTACCCATATAATACAGTGGGTAATTACAAAAGATTTATAAAGTCGATGAACAAAGCTGAAATCGTTGCAATTGATATTTATGAGAATGAGTTTACTAAGAATGCGAAATTCTTCATTCCCGTTACAACAACCCTTGAATCGGAAGGCAGCTATATTACCCTTGATGGTAGATTGATAAAGACAACTCCTGTACTCGAAAGAAGAGGTTCATCTCTGACAGATGTAGAGGTAGTCTCTCTATTGGGAGAGAAGATTGGTATCAAGATACCTTCCAAAAGTGGAGAATTTTTTGATGGATTTATCTCTGGGAAAAATGGCATCCCTGCCATAAAGTTTGCTGAGATTGATGGGTGTGTTAGGATAAGTTCAGAGTTTAAATTTGATCCTACAAACTTTTCATATCTTGAAGCTGCAAAAGGGACAAAAGAAGTCTATGTGAATGCAAAATATCACAACGGCATTCTGACGACATTTGCAGCGGTGAAGTGTGAAGATGAGTATTGTAAGAGGGATTATTACTTCGAGCCAAATATGCAAATTATCTCTGGTCCAGACGCTTGTTTCAATGGTAGCTGTAGTATCAATACTAACATTGCAAAAGGCATTGTGCTAATACCAAAAAATAGATAAGTTACTCTTTGGCGGGGGAAACCCCGCTTTTTTTATTTGTATTCTATTTTTTAGAGTCATTAGAATTTCTCGATTTGTGCAAAAATTTCACAGAAAAATACCATCAAACAAATAAATTCATATTTATGAATGACTTAAGAGTTTGGTATGGTTTGGCATTTTGATTGCGATACTATTAGTACAATAACAAAACAAGGAGGCTTGTATGAAAAAGTTTTTAGCAGCAACAGCAATTTTGACACTCTTAGCAGGAGCAGCATTTGCTTATGGTCCTTATGGTTATGGACCTGGTTATGGAAAAGGTGCAGGTTTTCAGAGACCATGTCAGATGGGACAGGGTATGGGAACAGGTATGGGACCTGGGATGATGAGAGGTGGCAAAGGATTTGCATCAGGTACAGCAGTGCAAACAGTATCTGAAGCTGATGCAAAAAAAGCAGTAGAAAGCTATATTGCTACAAATCTGAAAGGTTTTAGCATCAAAGAAACTCAAAAGGTACAGGTACCAAGAGGGACTGCTTACTTCTACACAGTGAGCGATGGCAAAAACACATTCCAAGTGCATGTAAATCCATTTGGCAATGTAAGGGGACCATTTCCTGTGGCACAGAGTAAGTAAAAAAGATTAAATATGGAGTGGGGTTATCTCCACTCCTTTTTTTATTGAGAACCGAAAATTCTTGACATCCATTGGATATTACTATATAAAATTCATCTGAATTGGAGAGATGGCCGAGTCGGGTCGAAGGCGCTCGATTGCTAATCGAGTGTACCCTCAAAAGGGGTACCAAGGGTTCAAATCCCTTTCTCTCCGTTTTATAATACCGATTGGGGGCAAAATGAAGAAGTTTATTTACATCCTAACTTTAGCTGTATTATCTGTCATTTTCTTTGGCTGTTCGCAAAATGTGGTAAAAGAAGATGCCACCAGTAAGAAAACTGAAACATCTGCTGCTCCTCAGCCTCAACCACAGCAAAAAGAGAATGTGCCTGCTAACCCTCATGGAGATGGTGCTATGCAGTCCAAGCAGCCTAAGCCGATTGTGGTACCAGATGAGGTAGCGAAGAAGTTTAAAGCTGTTAATTTAAGTGTTATATCTCTAAAAGATAATAAAACAATACCTGTAAAAGCTATTATTGGTCAGGAAACCAAGGTTCAAAATACACCTATCACTATATATGTAGAGGCTTATCTTCCAGATTTTACGATGGGAACAGAAAACATCACATCAGCCTCTGCAGAGGAGAAGAATCCTGCTGTAAAGGTAAGAATATCCAAAGACCAAAACAAGTACGAAGGTTGGATATTTAAAAATTTCGATATTCATAAGATCGAGGATCCCGACTACGAGTTTAAGCTCTTGGGCGGTGCAAGCAAATAGTTGATACAAGGTGGGGCAACCCACCTTTTTTGTTTTATTTATTCAGTAGTGATTTGATGTCTGGGAGATCATCCAAAAAAGATATACCTGCAATACCATGAAAACCGAGATTCAATAGTTTAGATACATTTTCTTTATTTATACCGCCTAAAGCGTAAATCTTCTTGTTGTAATTTCTCACATCGATAGGTCCGATGGGAACTACTGGATAATCCTTTTTAGTAAAAAAAATAGGGCTTAAGGTGTAGTAGTCTGCATTTACAAGTTCTAATTCTTTTAAAGAGTGTGCTGAGTATCCGACTGTGAGGTTGGGAAAGGTATTTTTTATGATTTCAGGAGGGATGGATGATGCTCCAAGATGTACACCGTTGAATCTTGCTAAATGTGCTATATCTGCACGATCAGAAAGAATGAGTGTAGAATTGGGTAGGGTATCCCTTAATTTTTTTGATAAATGCAGTACCGTTATTGCATCGATATTTTTGATTCTAAACCATATTTTATCTGAGTAAAATGAGGCTTTGTGTGCTATATCAACGAGATTGTCTTTGTATGTGTTGTAATCGAGTATGAAAAGGATCTTCATTTTTCTAAGTATTGCTCAAAAATTCTGTTGAAGGTATTTCTCACAGATTTTCTTGCATCATCTAACTGAGATTTGAATTTTTCTACATCTTTGAAATTTAAGAAGTCTATCAGTTTTTTTAGATGTTCGTTGCTATTAGGGATCCTTGATGTGGATTTATTGTCCATTATTCGTATGAAGTTTTCTATGTTTCTAAAGAAAATAAAATTGTTATGGTAGGAGTAGAAATCTCTACCCTTTATTAAATCGAGTTCCCTTATTATATGAAGAAGGTCATGGGTGTTTTTTTGACGGAGTGATGCATGATCTTTACCATATTTGAGTTGAAACATCTGAACGGTAAACTCCACATCTATTATACCACCATATCCAGCTTTTAAATCGTTTATTTCATAAGGATCGCCTTTTTCTTTTTGTATTCTCATCCTCATATCGTATATCTCTTGAATGCCGTTTTTGCCCAATGTGTTATTGAAAAGGACATCATCGATTAATTCGTAAAAATATGGTTTTAGTTTACTTTCGTTGTTTACTACATCTGCCCTTAGTAAAGCCTGTTTTTCCCATAGCATCGCTTTATTGTATTGGTATTCTTTGAAAGATCTAAAAGTTGTCACAAGGGCACCTTTAGAACCGCTGGGGCGTAGCCTCATATCTATCTCGTATAGATAACCATAAACAGTTGGGGTTGACAAGTAGGAGATCACCTTTTGCACTAATCGTGAGAAAAATTCTTGATTTGTCTTACCAGACTCTGTAAAACCCTCCTCTTCATAAAGGACAATTATATCCAGATCCGATCCAAAACTCATCTCACCACTGCCAAGTTTACCCATACCAAGTACGAGGTAATCGCAAACTTCACCATTGTTTTTCAAAGGTAAACCGTATCGTTTGACTATACGATCATACTCTCTGTGGAAAGCGAAATTAATCACTCCGTGGGCGAGCTGAGTGAGGCTTTTACCACACATTACTACATTGATCCCTCCATTTAGATATGCGTATGCAATATTAAAAAAAAGCTCTTGAAATTTTTTGCGAGAGAGGTTGTATTCAAATTCCTCATCGTCGGTGATGGAGATGGTATCGATGAAGATATTGTAAATATCCTCAGCATTGTAATCTACCAATTTTGGATCGTAAATGTAATCGAGGAGGTTTCTATTTTGAAGGATTATATTGGGTAGATAGTTACTATATCTTATGATATTTATCAATTTCTTAAGTATTATAGGGGAATTGGAAAAGATATCGTAGAATAGATATATAGCATCAGCACGGGAGAAGAATCGCTCAAAAAAGTTTAGTATTTTTGGTGCATCATCCAGCTTTTTGATCTCAGTTAGGATGATTTCGAGTAGGCTTAGGAAGAGTTTTGTTTCTGTTGAACCTCTTAATTTACCACCTTTTTTGGTGAGCATCTTTTTTACTATTTCTGCTATGGTTTCTGGTTGGAGATACCCTTCACCCCTTAAGAAACTGATGAGATCCTCTTTGTCGAGCTCTTCATCTGAAATGATCTTAGCCAGACTGGGTTTTTCTTCTGAGATAATGGATGTAAAGATCTTATTTACATTAGATGTTGTCTGATGGTATTTTTCATAAAATTTTTCTATCGAGTCGAAACCGCATCGTTCGACATAGAGAGGGAATCTCTCTGAATCTTCTGGAATTAGGTAGGTTTGCTGCTCCATCTCTATCTGAGCCATGTGTTCGAGCCTTCTTAGAAATTTGTAAGATTCTTCGAGGATAGATGCCTCTTCATCAGTGAGGAGGTTGTAGTGATGAAGGATCTTTATCGATTCAAGGGTATTTTTGTGATATACATTGGGATTTTTGGGGTAATTTAATATCTGGAGGGCTTGAATAGAGAACTCTATTTCTCTAATACCACCATAGCCCAATTTTACATCCTTTTTACCCCCTTTGAGTTTAACTCGACCAGCGATTTTGGATTTTACATCCAAAAGATCGTTTATCAACCGATGATCGATGCTTCTACGGAAGATAAACGGTTTCAGATGACTCAATAGTTTCTCACCTACCTCAACATCTCCGGCTACCACTCGACCTTTGAGAAGCATCATCCTTTCCCAGCTTTGACCGTAAAGCTCATAATAGGTTTCATAACTTCTAATGGGTAAAGCAAGGGGTCCTTTATCACCGTCGGGTCTGAGTCTTAGATCAACTCTATAGACAAACCCTTTTTCTGTGCGTTCATTTATATAGTATTTTATCCTCTCTCCGAGTTTTACAAAAAATTCATGATTGGTGATCTTACCTTTACTACCACCACTTGTTTTCCCCTTTTCTGTGCCGTAAACATACATGATATCTATATCTGAGCTAAAGTTTAATTCCCATCCCCCCAATTTGCCAAGCCCTATCACGGCAAATCCTACTCTACTGCCAGATTCATCCTGCGGTATTCCGTATTTTTCTTCTAACTGATTAGTGGCATAGAGGTATGCAATTTCGAGGGTTGCGGAGGCAAAGGAAGAAAGGTGATCAGTGATAATAGAAATATCCTTTTTAAATGTAAGTTCTTCAATTGCTATTATTATATACTCTACGAATTTGAAATCTCTGAGAAAATCAACAAAGGTTTGTTCTGTCATTTCTGCTAATGGACTTTCTTTGAAAATTATTGACTGAAGTGGGTTTGTGGATTCACCTGAGATATCGTTGTGGAGTAGTTCATTAAGTATAGTTTGTTTATCTCTGGGTCGGTTTAGTTTATTAAGAGCGAAAAGGGCTATGTTAGGGTTTGAGAAGATCCTGTTTCTTAGGAAAATTGAATGCTTGAAAATGGGATCGAGCAATGAAAGCTGTTCTTCGGTGAAAAATTTTTTAAAATCATTTTGTATCTCCATAGGTCACTTCCGGTAAGAATATTTTAAAGGTGGTAAAACTACCCTCCTGACTTTCAACATTGATATACCCACCAAAATCGTTTACTGCAAGCCTAACCATTGATAATCCAAGCCCAGATCCGTAGCTTTTTGTGGTAAAGAAATTTTCAAAGATCCTATCGATGATATTTGCTGGTATTCCAGGTCCATTATCGGTGACCGATATTTTGACAAAAGGTTGCTGGTTTATCATTGTTCTTTCGATGCTTATTAGGATATTCCCCGGATTAGGTCCTATGGCCTCCATTGAGTTTAATACAAGATTGAATATAGCATGGGTAAATCGGCTTTTTATGATTCTGACTATGGCGTTTTTTGCCATATCTACAAAGTCTATAGTGATATTTTTGGGTAAAACCCTCTCTATGATATCGAGATCGTCCCTTATTAGATCTGCAATTACCACATCTTCGAAATTAGAAGAGTTGTCCCTTGTGACATTCAAGACATGTTTTATAAAATTGTTTGAGTCTTTTACCATGTCATCGATTATATCGACATAATTCGATATCTGTTCGAAAGAGGTGGACTGTTTTATCAATTTCAGATAGATCTTTATGTTGTTTAGAATATTTTTGAAATCATGGGCAAATCCTGCCGCCATTGCTCCAATTGCTTCCTGTTTTTGAGCCAAGCAGAACTGTTTTTCCACCTCTTTGACATGGGTAATGTTTTTGAAGATGGTGAGCCTCAAACTTTTTCCAAAACTACTTTCAAATACCCTCGAGGTGATCTCTACAACTATCTTTTCTTGGTTTGGTAGCAGTAGAGTTGTTTCACCAGCTTTTAATGGAACTTCTCCTGTGAGATTGAAGATCTTATTTACTATCCGCTCCTCTTTGATAATTTTATAAATGTTATCATACCCTTTAAAGAAAACAAGGGCAGATGCATTCATTTTTTTTATATTTCCATCGTTGTCATGGATGAAAACATAATCGGGTAGCAGGTCGAAGATCTTTTTATAGTAATACATCTTACTTTTTCAGAGCGGCTCTTCCACCGTAAAAAGCTTTTATATTTACATCCACTGTCTTTGGTGGCACTTTGCATCTAACGGCTTTTTCCCAATTATCTGCGGAGAATGGAAGAAAGTTTGATAGATAACCGAGACACACGACGCTTACACCTTTTGGATTGCCACTATCTTTTGCAATTTTAAAAGCGTCAAACTCGTAAACTTTCTTAAAAATCTTATAATTGACATCTATTTTATCATCGGGATAGAGTTCTGCATCATTTATGATACTTGTGGGGATGATTCTTTGGGAATTGTTTATCAGAATCGTTTTCTTTGTTACGAATTCTAAGTATCTTAAAAATTCCATCTTTTCTAATGAGACAACTATATCTGCTTCCCCTTGAGATATTGTTGGAGCATATACCTTTTCCCCTATGCGAACATGGCTGACAACGCTACCTCCCCTTTGAGCCATCCCATGTATTTCACTCTTCTTTACATCCAACCCCTCATAAAGGGCCACCTGACAGATGATATCACTTGCAAGTACGGAACCCTGACCACCAACTCCTACAACTAATATATCACACTTTACCATTTACTTACCTCTCTGATTTATTGCAGTGAATCTGCAGACTTTGATACATAATCCGCATCCAGTACAGATAGATTCATCGATGAATGCTTTTCTTTCATTTTTTAGCCAAGAGATGGCTGGACAGCCGATCTTTGTGCATGCCTTGCAACCTGTACATCTATCTTTATCTATGAAATATGGGGAATCTATAACTGTTCTATCGGCAAAGATACATGGTCTGTTGGTTACAATTACGCTTAATTCGTCCGCTTCGACCTCTTCTTTTATGACCTTTAGACATTCCTCAACATCGAAAGGATCAAGTCGTTTGACCCTTTTTATTCCGATACCTTTACAAAGCTCTACAATGTCTACTTTGGGGGCTGGTTCATATCTAATGCTAAAGCCTGTGGCGGG
>CAZFHX010000007.1:331-2673 GCA_964519265.1 uncultured Deferribacterales bacterium | reverse complement strand
ATGACCCGTCATACCTGTTGTTGTATTATCGAGGATTATAACGGTACTTTTGCCTTTGTTGTAATAGGAATTTATCAAACCGTTGATCCCTGTATGTAAGAAAGTTGAATCACCAATGACGGCAACAGATCTTTTGGCAAATTCCCCATCGGAACCTTTATCGATACCGTGTGCCATAGATACGCTGGCTCCCATGCAAACAGTTGAGTGAATGGCAGAGAGAGGCGGTAATAACCCCAAAGTATAACAACCTATATCCCCTGAGACATACAGTTTTAATCTGTTTAAGGCGTAGAATATACCCCTGTGGGAGCACCCAGCACACATTGATGGTGGTCTACCTGGTAGATTCTCAACTTTATTTGTTTTTGGGAGTTTCTTATTGAAAAGTTTTCTAACCTCATCAGCGGATAATTCCCCTAAGGGTGAACGGTTTAGAGATTGAATCTTTATACCTGCTGCTTTTAGTTCGGTCTCTATAAAGCTATCAAGTTCTTCTACCACATAGAGTTTTTTAACTTTTTTGGCAAAAGATGCTATCCTCTCAAGAGGCAGTGGCCAAACCATTCCTAACTTTAAAACAGATGCTTCAGGTAAAGCTTCTTTTACATACTGATAAGCGATCCCAGAGCAAACCACACCAAGTTTATCAGAAGCGATCTCCTCTACACAGAGATTCGATTCATTGTTGAATTTATAAAGTTCGATCAATCTCTTTTCAACGAATTGATGTCTACCTCTGCCATTTGCTGGTACCATGACCCATTTTGGGATATCTATTTCGAGACCTTTTGAGGGGAACTCTTTTCTTTCACCTAATTGTACAACACCAGCGCCATGCGAAAGCCTTGTGCAGGATCTTACAAGGACGGGAGTACAAAATCTTTCAGAGATCTCCATTGCGATTCCTATGAAATCCTTGGCTTCCTGACTGTCGGCAGGTTCTAACATAGGAACTTTTGCAAATCGAGCATAGTGTCTGCTATCCTGCTCATTTTGTGAGCTAAACATATTTGGGTCATCGGCAACTAATATCACAACACCGCCATTTACTCCAGTATAACTCAAAGTCATCAGTGGGTCTGCCGCCACATTAAGCCCAACATGTTTCATACAGGTCATAGCTCTTACGCCTGCTTGAGAGGCACCTATGACAACCTCTAAAGCAACCTTTTCATTGGAAGCCCATTCACAGTAGATCTCTTTATACTTTTTGACATTATCTGTTATTTCAGAGCTTGGTGTTCCAGGGTATGAACTTACAACCTTTACCCCAGCTTCATAAGCCCCCCTCGCAAAGGCTTCATTACCGCTTAAAATCTCCTTCATCATTTACTCCCAATTTTTTGTATTTGATATTAATCTACTATTGAGTGTGGCATTATCAAGAGATGCCAACTGCTTTTTATCTTGCATTAATGCTCTATATTTCCAGATGGATGATAACATTCCACTGTCTTTATATTTTGCTACATCAATCTTTTCACCTAAATCGAAAAGGATGCTATCGGCAAGCTCTTTATAATTACCAGAGACTTTTTTTAGATATTCTTTGCCTTTGTTGTCCCCGATGCCAGCAAGAACTATGCCGGCTCTGTAATAACAATAATCCTTCAAGTTGGATATCGGTTCACATGTTTTTACATATTTATCGATTAATTCTGGGGAGATCTCTCCATTGTTGATCTTCACTTCAAATTCACCTATTTTGTTTATCTCAGATACCTTTTGGGAGTCGTAGTACTGTTTTAAACCATATATAGCAAGCCCTATTACAACGATCCCCACAAGTACACCTATGATAGATTTGAAATTTTTGTTGATATAACTTTCGACTTTATCTAAGGCTACCTCTTCAAAATGAACATCTTTTTTACTCACCAAATCCTCCTTTATTAAAAAAGATCGTTTTATTATTCAAGAAAACCGTTGCTATTTCATTATCGTTTAGACCTGCTCCTTTGAGGATCTTCTCTGCCATCTCTTTGCTCACATAATCTCCAGGTGCATGAAAGTCATTGTCTATTACGAGATTACAACCATGTTTTTTAGCCATCATGGCAACATAAGCGTTTGTGAGGGAGTGCCCCTTTCTCGTGGTTATCTCTAAATAGACACCATTTTTTGCAGCAAGTGCAGCATCTTCATCGGATATCAATCCCGGATGTGCCAAAATATCCACCTTTGCCTCGATAGCAGCCCTATTTGTGCCTGGATCTACCGGTTCCACTATTGTTTCACCATGAACGAGGATTATATCTGCTCCGTTTTTTCTGGCTATCTCGGTCATCCTTCCTATATGCTCTGGTAGGACATGGGTAAATTCGAGACCTACGATCACC
>CAZFHX010000007.1:0-321 GCA_964519265.1 uncultured Deferribacterales bacterium | reverse complement strand
CCTTGAAATCGGAGGAGGATCTGTTGAACTCTTCTTTGAATTTTAACTGTTTTTCTAATAGAAACAGAAAGTTTGACTCATCGGCGTGATCGGTGATCGCTATCCCTTTATATCCCAATACCTTGGCTCTTCTGCAAGACTCTGCAGGTATCAATACACCATCACTGAATGTTGTGTGAGTATGAAGATCAAACATCTTTACCTCTAAAATTTGATTTGATATTTCTAATATATTTGTGGAATTAAATCAAGGACTTTTGGGAACTTTTCGTAGATTGCTATAGACATACTTACCAGAAAAAAGTTAACAAAGGTGAAGTA
>CAZFHX010000006.1:39151-98690 GCA_964519265.1 uncultured Deferribacterales bacterium | reverse complement strand
AGTGAAGAAAAATTAAAATTTATGAAAAAAAGTCTTGACACAAGGGGGCATCTTACCTTTTTTTCAAAATAGGATGATACGATGTTTTTAACTTTTTCATAAGTTTCAGGGTCAAAAGATGTTTCTATGATCGCTTTGTGGTTGATCTTTTCTAATCCATACTCCTGAAGTTCCTTTATTATAACCTCAGTGATATGGGGGTATTTATCCAACGATTTCCTGTTTTTTATGAGATTGATTCGAGAGTTGTCATGTATCTTATAGATTTCTGTTTTGTAGTTTTCAAATCGGATAATGATGTTGTCCCTCTCTTCTAATCTGTAAAAAAGATATATCTTTTCGTTGGGATTTAGATCACCGTATCTTTTGCCGTAAAGATATTTAGCCAATCCTTGAACTCCAAATATTTTATCATTATAGTTGAGCCTATCGAGGATCGTTTTATCAAGGGCCTTGGGGTTGGCATTGTTTTGAATATAATAATAAAAGCCGTATATTTCAAAGGTGGTTCCTTGAATATTGTCCAAACAGCCTACATGCAGAGAATTCAACTTCTCGAAATCGATATTAAATATTGCTATTAGAAAACTATTTTTTTGTGGGGTAAATTTGCACTTTCGATCCAAAAATAGTTTTGAGATATTGTCTAATTCATCCATGGTTAGTCCACCACCATGTATCACTGCTTGGGAGAAGAATCTTTCACCATTTTTATCCAAAAAGGTCATCTCTTTGTCATCTGGGGGAGTATATGTTAAAAAGGTTCGATAGTGATGAGCACCTTTATCTATGAAATGTTTTCTTATAAAATAGGTCGAGAGGATAATCGATATGATAAAACATATTGATATGGTGATGAAAACCTTTCTCATTTAAGGGGATGACTCTCCAGATATGCTTTGAGATTCATAAGGGCATGGTATCTGTGGCTAATCCTATTCTTTTCGTCCGAAGGTAGTTCCGCCATGTGTCTCCCATCGGGTAGTACGAATATCGGATCGTATCCAAAGCCGTTGTTGCCTTTGTATTCAAATCCAACATAACCTGAACATTCCCCGTAGGTGGTGGTGATCAGCTTACCCCGTTTAGCCAAAGCGATTACGCAGATATATTTTGCGGTCCTCTTTTCAAAGGGTACACCTTTTAGTTTTTCCAACAGCAACTCGTTGTTTTCATCATCAGTGGCATTTTCGCCAGCAAATCTTGCAGAATATACCCCAGGAGCACCACTCAAGGCATCTACAGATATGCCTGAATCATCTGCAATAACATATTCATCGACCAATTTTGAAATCTCTACCGCTTTTAACACGGCATTCTCTTCAAAGGTTGTGCCTGATTCTTCTATATCGATGTCATCTAAGTAGTTGTAGGCGGATTCTACGGTATAACCAAGTGGAGATAAAATCTCATTGATCTCTTTAAGTTTGTGTTTATTTTTGGTTGATATTAGGAGTTTCATACTAAGTTTAAAGCTCTTTTCTGTATCTCTATGAGTTGACTTATGCCGTTTAAACCCAGATCGAGCATTTTATCGAAGGTGTCCCTATTGAATGTGATCTTTTCCGATGTGCCCTGTATCTCTATAATCTCCAATTTATCGTTGGCCACAAGGTTCATATCGACTTCTGCATTGGAGTCCTCTTCATAGTTCAAATCCAATAACAACTCACCATTTACAACACCTAAGCTAACTGCAGCAACAAAACTTTTTATCGGATTTTCGATTCCAAATTCTTTGACAAGTTTTTCACAAGCGATATAGAGTGCAATGAAGCTACCTGTTATAGATGCAGTCCTTGTGCCGCCATCAGCCTGAATTACATCGCAATCGAGGGTTATTGTTCTTTCTCCGATTAGGTTTAGATCGATCGCCGCTCTTAAGGATCTTCCGATCAGTCTTGAGATCTCCTGAGTTCTTCCGCTCAATTTCCCCTTTTGAGATTCCCTTTGGGTTCTCGTGTGTGTTGCCCTTGGTAGCATTGAGTATTCTGCGGTTATCCATCCTGTGTTGGTCCCTTTCAAAAATGGGGGTACACCATCAGAGATCGTGGCGTTGCATATAACTTTTGTATTGCCGTATTCGATAAGTACCGAACCTTCGGGATAGATAATGTAGTCTTTTACTATTCTTATGTCTCTGAGTTGATCGTTTGCTCTACCATCGTTTCTCATCTATTCTCCTGCTAAAATGATATTTTCTCCATCCAATTGGAAAATTCCATCTGCTTTTAACTCAGTAAAAGGGGATTCTCCGTCGAAGGTTATCTTAAATTTTTCAGATTCTGGTATGTTGGCTTTTACAGTTTGAAAAATCTGTAATAACATTTTTGATTCCTGAAAAGACCCCATATGCTCCTTTGATCCTTCAAAACGAGCATAAATAGTTGCTAATTTATTTTTTGGATCGTATGTTACCCTGTAAAATTTGATCTCTTTTGGAACCTCTGTGAAACCTTTTGAGGTATCTTCGCTTAATTTATTTAGAGCATTTAGAGAGGCGGATTCTTTGTCCATCAGAGGTGCTATCACTTTTGTTTCTTCATTAAAATTTTTTAAAGAGGTATTATCTATAACAGCTTTTTTAACGGTTTTTGGATAGAATATATAGCTTATCAATAGGACAGCAAGTAGTATTAAAAGGATTGTGCCATATTTTTTCATAACGTAAATAATACACAAAATCGATAGTTTGTAAATAGATTAAAACTCATTTATCGCTTTTGTGGGGCATACCTCTTTACACTTTCCACAATTGGTACATTTGTTTGGATCTATATATGCTATATTGTTTTCCACTGTAATTGCGTCCGATGGACAGTTCTTTTGACATAGTTTACAGGCAATACATGCGACTTTGCAGAAATTTTTGGCATCCACACCTTTATCGATGGATCTACAAGTCACGGTAAATCGCTTGTCTATAGGGACGATTTCGATTAATTTCCTTGGACATGCTTTCACACATAACCCACATGCAGTACACTTTTCTGCATCTACGAGAGGTATCCCTTCTTCGCCGATATAAATAGCATCGAATTTACAAGCAGTGACACAGCTACCACCACCCACACAACCGTATATACAATGCTTTATACCCCCTGCAAGCATTACAATACTATGACAATCGCCAGGCCCTTCGTATTCATATTTTTCTAAGCAGTTGGAGTGTCCACCATTGCACCTAACCCTTGCAACCTTTCTAACAGCGGATGAAAATTCTACCCCTAAAATGTCAGCGATCTTTTGTGCAACCTCGTTACCACCTACTGGACAGTCCGTTATCCCCGCATTACCTTTTACAAGGGCATCTGCAAAGGCAGAGCATCCAGGATAACCGCATCCACCACAATTGGCGGATGGAAGTATCTCGACAATCTTTTCTACCCTTTCATCTTTCACAACGGAAAATTTCTTTGAAGCAATGAGAAGACCAGCCCCTGCTACCGTTCCAGCTACACCTAAAACCAAAACCGCATCGATCATCATCCCCTCCTTACTTTACAAGACCGCTAAATCCCATGAAGGCAAGGGATAGAATACCAGCGGTGATGAGTGTAATAGGTAATCCTCTAAAGTAAAAAGGGATATCGGATAGTTCGATTCTTTCCCTGATCCCTGCAAAGATGATCAGAGATATAGCAAAACCTGCGGCAGAACCTATGGTGAAGATCAGCATTTTGACGAACCCAAACCCGTTTTGTATGTTTAATATAGCAGATCCTAATACTGCACAGTTTGTTGTAATGAGTGGTAGGAATATCCCCAAACTGCTATAAAGGGCTGGAGAGGTTTTTTCGATGACCATCTCAACAAACTGTACAAGAGCGGCAATTACAAGGATAAAGATTATTGTTTGTAAATAATCTAACTTAAATGGATTTAGTATTGCATACTGAATAATCCATGTTACGATACCTGCCACACCCATTACAAATATAACTGCCAAAGACATACCGATAGAGGTATCCAATTTTTTTGATACCCCAATAAATGGGCATATCCCCAAGAATCTTGATAAAACGAAATTATTTACAATACTTGCCGATATGAATAGGAGGATATATTCCATAGTTTACCTCAATTCCTTTTTCTCTTTTCAAAGTAGTTGATCATAAACATGATGAACCCCAATCCGATAAATGCACCGGGAGGCATTATCATGGCAATGGCAGGGCTATAAGATGCACCAAATAGATTTAATCCCAAAATTGAACCATTACCCAATATCTCCCTCAAACCACCTAAAATTGCCAAAGCGAGGGTAAATCCAAGCCCAGTGCCCAAACCATCCAAAAATGATGAAAATACGGGATTTTTTGAAGCGTAGCTCTCTGCTCTACCCAAAATGATGCAGTTTACAACTATCAAAGGGATAAATAATCCCAAAACTTTGTGCAGGTCATGAAGATATGCGTTCATTACGAGATCTACTATCGTAACAAAACTTGCAATGACAACTATGTAAACAGGAATTCTTACCTTTGAAGGAACTAAACTTTTTATCAGAGATATAACTACATTGGAACAGATTAATACAAAAGTGGTCGCAAGCCCCATTCCCAATCCATTTTTTACAGATGTTGTCACAGCAAGAGTGGGACACATCCCTAAAACTTGCTTGAAAACTCCATTATTCTTCCATATCCCATCGAAAAAAGCTGATAATCTCATTTACCACCTCCAATTATGGATGGATTGGTCAATACTTTTTCGTTTACAAATTTAATCGCATTCGTAACAGCTTCACAAACTGCTCTGGGGCTTATCGTTGCACCGCTGAACTGATCAATTATACCACCATCTTTTTTAACCATGATCTTATCAGATTTACTTAACCCTTTAAAACTATTTTTAAAATCTTCATTTTCTATTTTTGATCCAAGTCCAGGTGTTTCTGCATGCTTTAATATCTCGATACCTGTAACTTTCCCATTTTTGTCGATCCCCACCAAAATATCGATATTTCCACTATAACCTTTTGATGAGGTGCTTTTCATCGCAAACCCAACTACCTCACCAGATTGTTTGGCGATATAGATATCGTTGTTTTCTATCGTTGCTTTCTCTTGATCAGGTTTGTTGTCGTGTTTTGGTAAAACAATATTTAGAGCTTTTATCATCTCTTGTCGGTAAGCCTCTTCTATCTTTTCTTTGGTACCATCGTATGTAAATGCAAGTAAAAATGCCGCAATAGCGGATATAATTGCTGGGATATATATGAGATTGAGATTATTTTTCATTCTGTACCTCCCCAAAGCTCTTTGGTCTGAGGTAATAATCGATAAGTGGGACAAAAGCGTTCATGATGAGTATTGCAAAGGAAACTCCTTCTGGGTAGCTACCGAAGAGTCTTATAACCGCTGTAAGTACCCCACAACCAAGTCCAAAAATTATCTGACCCTTCTTTGTGACGGGGCTTGTCACCATATCTGTTGCCATGAAAAATACCCCTAACATAAGTCCACCAGTTGTTAGATGTACGATGGGGTTTAAAGTTTTTTCTGGGGACACAAGCCAATAAGGAACTACAATGACCAAAAATCCCAAAAGATATGAAAATGGTATGTGATACGAAATGATCCTTTTTATGAGAAGGTATATCCCACCAGCAAGAATAGCAATAGCAGCAACCTCGCCTAATGATCCAGCCATGTAGCCACCGGCATAATTTAAAATATCGTTGTACTGCCCTACTATTTTCCCATGGGAAATGATCTCTGCTTTTGCTTGACCCAATGGTGTTGCAGTACTTACCGCATCAAAGATGAAGGATTGGTGCATAGGTACCGGTTTTATCCAGTTTGTCATCTGTGCTGGCCATGAGATAAGGAGGAATACCCTTGCCACAAGGGCAGGGTTAAAAGGGTTTTGTCCGAGACCTCCATAGATCTGTTTGCCGATAACTATTGCTATGAAAGACCCTACCGCAATGAGCCACCAGGGGGAATCAGGAGGTAGATTCATTGCTAAAAGGATCGCCGTTACAAGGGCACTGTTGTCATGCAGTGTAATCTCTCTTTTTCTTAGCTTTTGAAAGATATACTCAAAGAAAAGTGTGAAAATGATTGTGAGAAGGTATGTCTTTATGGCATAGATACCAAAAAAGTATATCGATACTGCAACAGCAGGAAGTAAGGCATAAACGACATGTAGCATCACTTTTGAAGTGGTAAGATCATCTCTGATATGGGGTGAAAAGGTCACTAACAGTTTGTTGTTCATTTTTGTGCCCTCTGTCTTAATATATTCATTACCTGACGCTTTGCAGTTTTAAAATAGCCCACAAGTGGTCTTCTTGATGGACATACATAACTACAGCAACCGCATTCGATACAGTTTACCACATGCCAATCTATCAGTTTTTCATACATTTCGTTGATACTAAACTGCTCCATTATGGCTGGGATAAGCCCCATCGGACATGCTTCGATGCATCTTCCACAACGGATGCAGTTAGATTTTTTCATGTCGGGGAGATCTTCTTCTCTGAGGACGATGATTCCACTTGTCCCTTTCGATGTTGGTGTATCAAGAGAGGATGCGGCAAACCCCATCATAGGACCACCAATGATGATCTTTTTGGGTGTACCTACAAACCCACCACAAAAATCGATAAGTTTCGATATTGGAGTACCTATCTTTACTAATATATTTTTTGGTTCTTTTACGGCACCTGTGACGGTAACAACCCTTTCGTAAAGTGGTTTTCCGAATGTCCATGCATCGAATATCGCTTTAAATGTCCCTACATTGTGGACAATGACTCCCACATCAAGGGGAAGTTTCCCTTCAGGTACTACCCTACCTGTTGTGGCATATATCAATTGTTTTTCACCACCTTGTGGGTACTTTGTATGTAAAAGTTGTAGTTCAAATGTGTATTTGCTCTGTAGTTTTTCAAAAGCTTTGTAGGCGTCTAATTTATTGTCTTCTACCCCAATAATGAGTTTTTCTATCTCTAATTTCTCTTTTACCAGAAGAGCACCTAATACGATCTCTTCTGTGTTTTCCAGCATCAATCTATGATCGCAGGTTAAAAAAGGTTCACACTCCGCACCATTTACTATGAGGGTGTCAACTTTTTTGGGGGGGCTTAGTTTCACATGGGATGGGAATGTTGCTCCCCCCAAACCCACAATCCCTGCCTCTGCTATGAGTTCTTGGAATTTCTCTTTTTTTTCGATTTTCACAAATTCGTCATCCATTTCTGTGATCTTTAGTTTTATGGCTGGAACATTGCCTGCAATCGGATTAGGTGCCAATACGATCCCTTCCACCTCTCCTGTGAAAGGTGAATGCAAATTTGTACTGATAAATCCGTTTGCAGAGGCTATCTTTTGCCCTACTTTTACCACATCTTTCTTTTTTACGAGTTCTTTTGATGGTGCTCCTAGGTGTTGGGTTATAGGAATTGTTAGAATTTCATCAACTGAGTATGGCAAAACCTCGATCTTTTTGCCAGCGGTTTTATCCTTGTTGTAGTTGGGATGGATACCGCCAGGAAATGAGTATCTTTGCATCGTTATCCCCTATCTTTGAATTGTCTTACAATAATATCTGTTTCTGATAAAAGCTCATCCGCAAGCGGATCATCATAATATTCCATATATACTATTTCTTTAATACCAGCGTTTATGATCATCTTCGTACAGATGGAGCAGGGTTTTGTGTTTGTGTAAATAGTTGAACCATCTATTGTTACTCCATACTTTGCAGATTGAATTATGGCATTCTGTTCTGCGTGTAGTCCTCTGCACAATTCATGTCTTTGACCCGAAGGAACATTCATTTTAATACGCAAACAACCAACTTCAGAACAATGACTTATTCCAGATGGTACGCCATTGTATCCAGTGGCAAGGATATGATTGTTTTTCACAATAACGGCACCCACCTGCCTTCTTATGCAGGTGGAGCGCTCTTTTACTACATCGATTATTTTAAAAAAATATTGATCCCAGCTTGGTCTCAATAGAGTTTACCTTTGTAAAGTGGAAATTGATTGCAAAGTTCGAGAACTTTCTTTTTCACATCATTTATATTAGTTTCACTCTTTATGTCGGAGAGTACCTGAGAGATGAGATCTGCAATTATATCCATCTCTGGCTCTTTCATCCCTCTTGTGGTAACGGCAGGTGTACCAACCCTTACACCACTTGTCACGAATGGTGATCTCGTTTCGAATGGGACAGTGTTTTTGTTTACCGTAATGTTTGCTTTTCCAAGAGCCTCTTCGGCATCTTTACCTGTAATTTCAGAATTTGATAGATTGATCAGCATTAAATGGTTGTCTGTACCGCCAGATACGAGTTTAAATCCATTTTTAATGAGTCTTTCTGATAACCTCTTGGCATTTTTTACTATCTGATGTTGATATGCCTTGAATTCCTCCGACATTGCTTCCTTGAGGGCCACAGCTTTTGCCGCAATCACATGCATCAATGGTCCACCCTGAATACCGGGGAATATTTGGGAGTTGAGAGTCTTAGCGTAAGCTTCTTTGCAAAGGATCAATCCACCTCTTGGACCCCTTAGTGTTTTGTGGGTGGTTGTTGTAACGAAATCTGCATAGGGTACAGGTGAGGGATGTGCCCCTGCTGCCACAAGACCAGCAATGTGAGCCATATCCACTACCAATATAGCACCAACTTTATCTGCTATTTCTCTAAATCTTTTAAAGTCTATAGTACGGGGGTAAGCACTTGCACCCACCATGATCAACTTTGGTTTGTGCTCAATAGCTAACCTTTCTGCTTCATCGTAATCTAAGGTTTCTGTTTCTTTGTTAACACCGTAGGAAACAACATTGTAAAATCTACCCGAAAAATTTACAGGGCTACCGTGGGTTAGATGTCCTCCATGGGATAGATTCATCCCCATTATGGTATCACCAGGTTTTAATACGGCAAAATACACTGCCATATTAGCCTGACTACCGGAGTGTGCCTGAACATTTGCATGTTCTGCACCGAAAAGCTCCTTTGCCCTTTTTATCGCAAGCTCTTCAGCAATATCTACAAATTCACATCCGCCGTAGTATCTTTTTGCTGGATAACCTTCTGCATATTTGTTTGTCATAATTGACCCTTGAGCTTCAAGGACGGCTGGACTTACGAAGTTTTCACTTGCGATGAGTTCTATATGGGTTTCCTGTCTTTCGATCTCCTTCATCAATGCGTCATAAATTTCTGGATCTACCTGCTTTACAGAATTATAAAGATTCATTTTTCACCTTCCATATATTTTTTCCAAAATTGTTTAGCATATTCATCTATTTTTGCAATCCTTCTTTCATGCCTTCCACCTTCAAATTCAGTTGAAAGCCAAACATCCACGATCTCTTTTGCCAATTCTACCCCTATGAGTCTTCCACCCATGGCTAAAATGTTGGAGTCGTTGTGTAGGCGGCTAAGTTTTGCAGTGAATGGGTCCCAGCAGAGTGCCGCTCTTATACCGGGAAAACGATTTGCAGATATTGAGATACCAATACCAGAACCGCACATTATGATTGCTCTGTCTGCTACTTTGTTTAGAATAGACTCGACAGCTTTTAATGCAAAGTCGGGGTAATCAACAGACTCAGAGGAGAAGGTCCCAAGATCTATTACATCGTAATTTTTCGATTTTAAGTAGGTAAGGATAGAATTTTTTAGTTCAAAACCACCATGATCAGCAGCCAAGCTTATCTTCATCTTTCAACCTTTAAAGTTTTTATGGTCTTAAGCTAAATTTATAATGTTTCAGCCATTCTAAATAAATAAATGTTATAAAAAGGTCAAGAAATTATTTTCGAATACTGTTTTAAAGTGGGTGAATGTGGTTGAAAGGGGGGCAATGTTCAAGGTTTACCGAGCACCTAAGCTTTGTGGATCAAAATAGTCGAATAAACCTGAATATGGCAAAGGATCATTAGCAAAACACAATTATTTAGGTGCTTGGGTTCAGTGTTTAATGTTTTTAGGGGGATAAGTTTATTAAGGACTTTCAATTTTCCATCCTAATTCCATACAGAGTTCATTAATGTTTTTTGTTTCTATTATTCCTCTTACAAAGGCACTATCTTCAGTCAATATGCAGTCGAATCCATTTTCTTTTGCACATAAAGATTGCAAGACATCTTCTAAATCGCTATTAAGATTTTTTTTACAATATTCCAAAGATTTCTGTATAACAATATTACCAAAAAATAAGACTTCAGCATTATTGGTCCAAAACTGTAAATAATTGAGTAGTTTTTGTTCATCAACTTTAGATCTTTTTGATATGTAATATATATTTGATATCATATCTTCTGAGATACCGAGTCTAAAGTTATTCAATAACAATTTTTTTAGTAGATACTTCGATTTATAATGCCTCGTCCTATTGGTATCGATCAAATCAATTAAAATATTTGCATCTATAAAAATGCTATTCATTCTTTTCCTTTCAAAGCCTCTTTTATGCTTATTTCTCCTATTTCACCGAAACCACAGATTGATTCAAACTCCTCTTCCAATTTTTCTGTATTTTTTTTATTTAGTTTGTCTAAGAATTCGTTGATTTGTTGTAAATACTTACCTGAAACCAAAATGCCCTTCAATTCGTCAGATTTATCGTCCTTTATATTTATAATATCATATTCAGATAGGTTAAGATTCTGGAGATCTTTTAATTGTATGGTAGTTTTTGACATCATAAAATCCCTCATTTTTTATTATAATATATAAAATCAATTTTAACAATTTTTTATTGATGCTTCCCGCAACTGCTACAGTTTAGGGAGCAGCCGCCACTGCCAAAGATCTGTTTGTAGTTTTTAAACCACTCAAAAAGCTGAGTATCTACCCATTTCTTATCTTCTGGCGATAGTGCTTCGTAGTGCTTGTCTGCGGTTTCTTCATAGATATCCAATGGCATACCGACAGATGCCTTTACTTCTTCATCGGTTGCCTGCATTTCATCAAAAAGAATCAATCGTTGCCTCATTTCTAAAACCTCTTCTCGCATGGAACACCTCTTTTTAGGACTATTTAAATCTTAATATAGTTAGTATGAAATTAAAATCAATTAGAAAAATTTTATTTCGTTGTAGAATCTGTGAGACAGTATGCCAAATTTTGCTGGGTATTCCACTGTCCAAATAGTCTGCTTTTACCTTCTAAACTTTTTACAAATCGTTCAAAATATTCTGGCATCTCTGTGGGGTGGAGATTTTCCCATTTGCTGCCTGGTAGGGGCATAAAATAGTGAGAGTGGATGCGAACTTTGTTGCACCATTTTTCTATCCATTGCATTGTATCGTTTAATGTTTCTTCATTTTCATAAGGTAGACCAAAGATGAAATCCACATCAACGGTAAATTTATATTTCAAAAAGAGATTTATTGTATCTTCAACTTTTTCTATATCTTCAGGCCTGTTCATCTTTTTTAATAATTTTTTTGATGCAGATTGTAGTCCGATAACAACTCGTCTGTTGTGGCAGTACTGTTTTATCAATCTTACAAACTCTTCATTTACAAAATATGGATTTATTTCCGATGGGAATGAGCCGTAGAAGATCCTCCCTCTGTCTTTTAAAAGTCTGTGTAATTTGTCTAACAGTTCTTCTATCTTAGGTATATTGATGCCATTCTCATAAAAGTAGGATGCTGAATCTGGGGCGATGAACCTTAGATCTGTCTTGTTGTGAAAAAGACCGTATTCCACATCCTCTAAAATTTTATCGATCTCTTTAAATCTCAATTTACCTTTGTAAAGTTGAGGTGTCTGGCAATATCTGCATGAGAAGGTACATCCCCTCATGATTTCGATGGCACCAAAAAGAGTTTTTTTCTGAGGGTATGCCCTAAAATCGTTTAGATCAACCTTTTTTGTACTTTTGTATATCTTTTTATCCGATTTCTCCATTAAAAAGTCTTCCACTATATCTTTTATGATTATTTCACCCTCTCCCACGCACACTTTATCAAAATGTTTCTCCATTTCATGGGGCTTTGCTGAGGGGTGAGGTCCACCGCAAGCAATCTTAGTTTTTCCATTCTGTTTTATCTTTTGGGCGAGTTTGGTATAAAAAGGGGCGTTTATGCTGTTGAAAGATAGGTAGTAGAACCCTTCTTCAAAAGGGTGCTGCAATTCTTCAACCCTCAAAACTTTGTATCTGATATCTGGGAACCATTTTTCAAAAGCAACTAAAAGAGCCCTAATCGAAAACTTGTTGAACTTATCGAGAACAAAAATATGATTATTGATCAATCTTTTTCACCTTTAGTAGCAGATCGTTCATTTCTGATACTTGAATCTTATCCCCTTTGGTAAGAGGAGTTTCTGATATGGCACTCCATATTTCACCGTGTACCAATACCTTACCTTTTTTTGTTTCATTATCCCAATCTAAAATTTCACCTGTTTTCCCCACCATCCCTTCCATACCTGTAACAGATTTTTTCTTAAAATCCTTTATTACGAGTCTTCCCACAAGTATAATAATGACTCCGAAAAATAGTACCAGAGCTAATATTAGTGGAGTGGATACTTTTATTCCCATATTCCCCCCTTTGCTGAAAAGGATATAAAGACCAGCGGCAAGGGATACGACACCCGCCAAAGAGAGAAGCCCAAAACTTGTGATAAAGATCTCTGCGATTAGAAGTATAATCCCTGTTAGTATCAGGATCAAACCGATGTAATTGATAGGTATGATATTTATAGCCAATAGAAATAGTATTATAGCGGCAATGCCGATGGATGCAAAGATGAATGTCCCCGGCATTTTAAATTCTAAGAATATCGCTGCGATAGCAATGAGTAAAAGTAAAACAATTACATTAGGATCGGAAAGGAAAAACGCTATCTTTTCTGTGATGGAAGGTTCATATTTTTTTAAATCTTTTATCTCTGCAAGTCCAAATTTTATTTTTATTTTCTCTTTCAGTTCATCCTCACTGTTTGCAATATCATCGGCAATCTTTTTTTCTAAGGCTTCTTTTGCAGTGAGACTTATGGAATTTATCACCATCTCTGTGGCTATCTGTTCATTTTTACCTCTTTTTTGGGCAATGGATCTGATGAAGGCTGTGGTATCGTTTTCCACTTTTTTTCGCATATCACCTTTTATATCCTCCCCTGTAATGTTTACAGGGTGTGCTGCTCCGATATGAGTGCCATCAGACATCACAAGATAGTTTGAAGATAGGGCGATAAATGCACCAGCGGAAGTTGCTCTGGCACCCTGAGGCGAAACAAACACAACCACAGGAACTTTAGACTCTAAAAAAAGTTGGACAATCTTCCTTGTAGATTCGAGTATTCCTCCTGGTGTATCCAATTTTACCAGAAGGATAGAATTTGACTGTTCTGCTTTTTCGATATTCGATTTTACAAATTTATATGTGTATTCGGATATGATGCCTTTTATCTCGATTTGATATATTTCCTTAGAGAAAAGTGGTAAGGCGAAAATGGTAAAAATTAGTAGGAAAACTATCTTTTTCATACCTTCACCATTTTGAAGAAATACAGTTTGTTTTGAATGGCGAATTTTCTGTAATATTTTGTTGGATAGTAATCTATCAACTCATTTACGAAATAGTTTTCAAACTCTGGCTTTAGTTCAGGCACAGCTTTTAGATTGATGAGTATCTCTTCTGCATAATCGTCGTGATCTGTTGCTATAAAAAGTTTTCCACCATTTATCAATTTATCTCTTATAACCCTTATAAATTCTGGTTTTAGTAATCGGCGTTTATTATGTTTTTTCTTGGGCCAAGGGTCTGGGAAATTCACATAAAAATTTTTTACGGAATTATCTTTTAAGAGAGGCACAAAGAATGATGCATCGTATTGTATAAGTTTGACATTACTTAATTTTTTTCTCTGCACTCTTGCTATTGCTTTTCTAAAGATCTTCCTAAAAACCTCAAACCCCAAGAAATTCTCATCGGGGTTTTGCTCTGCTAAATGGCAGATAAATTCGCCGTTTCCGAAACCTATCTCAACACTTAGCGGTTTTTCATTTTGAAATATATCATCTATTTTATAGTCGTGAAGAGGTTTAATCTGTGCTTTGATGGGATCTGAGAAGATGTAAAAATCCTCTTCAAAGGGGAGTGAAAGCTTAATTACCTCTTTTTCCATAGTACCCCTTTGTCGAAAATAGGTTCTAAAACACCTTCATTCTGTAGTGAGGATAAATAACTTCTGATGGTGGATAATATCAAAAGATAGATAGTCAGATTAGGATTTATGCCTAATTTATCCAAAATGTATTCTGTGATTTCATAATCTGATGAGTTATCAGCAGCTTCAATCAAGAGAGCCTTTATTTCAGTTGAATGAATTTTGTTGGATTCTATCACTTTGTTGAGTTCCTCTTTATCAAAAACTCCTTTATGGCAGATCACAGCTTTTTCAAAATGGGTCTCTTCTATCTTTTTAAGGGAATTGACAAACTTTGATACATCGTAAAGGTATAAAACTTTGTATTTCTCTATGATTTCACTGGAAAAAACAGCATCACCCAAGTAGATAATACCATCTACCTTAAATCCCGTCATCGATGGTGAGTGTCCTGCAAGGTCGATAGGTTCTATACCCTTTTTACTTAGAAGATCGTAGTCTAATGGTTCGGCTATACTCGGTTTTGCACATAGAAATTTATCTTTTGCGGCGTAATCCCAAAATCCACCGTTTAAAAGTGATGGTTCTAATTCTGGATTGGATATGAATGAGATTTCACCCGAAGGGGCGTACACCTTTGTGTTGTATTTTTTTTGAAAATAGTGGTTTCCTCCAATGTGATCCGCGTGGGAATGGCTATTTATAATTGTAGATGTAGGTTTACCGATCGCTTTATCAATCTTTCGTGCAACAGATTCATCGATACCTGTGTCGAAGATGATAGTGGAATCACCTTCATCTAAACCCATAATGAGATTGGGTCCGATATCGATTGTGAATACCCTTTCTGTGAGGTATGAAATCATCTTAGCTTTGTTTTATTGCCTTTTCGATAGCTTCGATCAGTTTTTCGGGGTTTATGCCGTGCATCAAACAACCCTTTTCTATGGTTTCATTTTGAATCCCCATACAACTGAGGCAACCCATATTAAATTCATCAAACACTTTTTTAGATTGTGGAAACTTTTTTATCACTTCAGCAATAAGCATTGTTTTAGATATCATTAGAACCTCCTTTTAAAAATATTTTACAATATTTGGTGTTATAGTCAATCTTTTTTATTGTTTTCTCTGTAGTATTCATCTAAGAAGAAGGTATGGAAAGATTTTTGATACTCAATTTTTACAATATTTCCAATTTAAAGTTGTCTTGGTGTGATGATAAACTTTTATCCATCGAATTTACCGATGAACCTGCTTTTTGTTTGGATGATCTGCCGGAAAAAATAAAGCTTTTGTACAATTATCTACAAAACTATTACGATGCTCCTAATTTTAGTGTTTCCGAACTTTTCAAAGGTATTGTGTTTACAGACTTTGAAGAGAAAGTATACAGTATGCTTCTCAAAATACCTGTTGGAGAAGTTATTACCTATTCTGATCTGGCTGAATTGGTTGGTTGTAAAGGTGGTGCAAGGGCAGTGGGTAATGCTATGAGGAGAAATAGGTTCCCCATATTGATACCTTGCCACAGAGTCGTTGGTAAAGATGGAATTGGAGGATTTACCCCTGGTTTGGAATTAAAGAGGAGATTGTTAGAATTCGAAAGAAGGATAAAGCAAAGATAAGTGCGAGTGGAGGGACTTGAACCCCCACGCTTGTGGCACTAGATCCTAAGTCTAGCGCGTCTACCAGTTCCGCCACACTCGCTCTAAAAAAAGAGGGTGAATGACGGGACTCGAACCCGCGACAACCGGAGCCACAATCCGGGACTCTACCAGCTGAGCTACATTCACCATCGAAGAACGCGCCCGAGAGGATTCGAACCTCTGACCTACGGATTAGAAGTCCGTTGCTCTATCCAGCTGAGCTACGGGCGCCTTGAGCCAAATCTTCTAATGCTTTTTTTAAATTTTGTCAATAGGTAGTTTTATTGTTTTTGTGTAATTCTATAAAATACCTATCTGACATGAAGTTATTACTTTGTCAGAATGTCCATTATTTCTAAGTATCTCTTCGATGTTTGCTCAATTATGTGAGGAGGAAGCTCGGGACCAGGTGCCGTTTTATTCCAATCGAGGGTCTCTAAGTAGTTTCTTAAGAACTGCTTGTCCATACTTTCCTGAGGCTTGCCAGGTTGGTATAGTTTTTTGAACCAGAATCTTGAAGAGTCTGGTGTCAAAACTTCATCTATGAGGATTATTTTCCCATTGTAGTTACCAAACTCCATCTTTGTATCTGCTATTATGATCCCTTTTGTTTCAGCGATCTCAGAAGCCCTTTGGTAAACTTTTATTGAGAGATCTCTTAGTTTTTCAGCTGTCTCTTTGCCAACAATTTCACACATCCTTTCAAAGCTGATATTTTCGTCATGTTTTCCAAGTTCCTCTTTTGTGGCTGGTGTAAATATTGGTGTTTCAAACTTTTCTGATTCCACCATCCCTTCTTTTAGTTTTATACCACAAACAGAGCCTGTTGCTTTGTAATCCTTCCAACCTGAACCGGATAGATACCCTCTTACAACACATTCAATTGGATATGGTTTTGCTTTTTTTACCATCATTGTTCTACCTTCGAGGATATTTTTGTGTTTCCTAACCTCTTCTGGCATCTGATCTATATCTGTCGTAATAAGATGATTTTCAACAATGTCTTCTGTGTGTTTGAACCAAAACTTTGAAAGCTGAGTAAGTACATACCCTTTCATCGGTATACCATTTGGCATTATGACATCGAAAGCGGATATTCTATCTGTTGTGACTATGAGTAGGTATTCTCCAAGATCGTAAATGTCCCTTACTTTTCCTCTTCCGATTAGTTTCAACCCTTCGAGATTAGTATTAAGAACTACTTGCATCAATTACCTCCAAGTTTTTTATTTTGGCAATTCTTTTTATGGCCTCTATTCCACCTAATATATTATAAGCTTCAAACCCCAAATTCTGCAATAACTTCGAGGCGATATACCCCCTGTATCCCACTGCACAATATACATAGATCGGCTTATTCTTGGGGAGTTCACCGATAGAATCTCTCAATTCGTTGATATAAATATTTACTGCATTCTTTACCCTGTAAGACTTAAATTCCAACTTTGATCGAACATCAAGTATAAATATTTCATCTTTCAATTTTTCTAAAAACTTTTGGGGTGTTGCATACCCTATCTCATTTCTTAAAATGTTAGATGATACAAGTCCAGAGATATTAACAGGGTCTTTTGCTGCTCCGAATGGTGGAGAATAGCAGTAATCTATGTTTTCAAGGTCGAATACAGTTAGTCCAGCGTAAATGGCTGTTGCAAGCATGTCTATTCGCCTTTCCACACCCACTTCACCCGAAGCTTGGGCACCGAGGATCCTTCTTGTCTTTTTGTCGTAGATAAGTTTGAGAAATATATATTTAGGATCGGGATAGTATTCTACATGGTGAGGGTCTTCGGTGTAAACGAATTCTGCATCGAAACCCTCTTTCAATGCTTCTTCATAAGATAATCCTGTCTGGGCGCAGCAGGCTGTGTCAAAACTTACTATTGCCGTTCTCAGAGTTCCTCTGTATTCTTTGTTGCCACCAGCGGCGTTGCACCCAGCCACTCTCCCTTCTCTGTTTGCTGGTCCTGCGAGGGGAGCTAATACAAACTTACCTGTTACGATATTTTTCTTTTCCACGAGATCACCTGCGGCATATATATCTTTTACAGAGGTTTCCATCCTTTCGTTTACTTTTACTCCACCTGCACTACCGATCTCAATCCCAGCAGTTTGGGCAAGGGATATATCAGGTTTTACTCCTGTGGATATGATGAGCATATCAGTCGTTGTTTTTTCGCCTTTTTCAGATAATAAAACTATTTTCTCATCCTCTTTATAAGTTTTAATAATCTTGGTGTTTGTTTTTATTTCGATACCACAACTTAACATCTTATCGTATATTTTCAGTGATACTTCTGGTGAAAATGTTGGTAATATATGTGGCAGAGCCTCCACCACTGTTACCTTTAGACCACAGTGCATCAACGCCTCTGCCGTTTCTATACCGATATATCCTGCACCCAATACTGTAGCAGAGTTTGGATTATTTTTTTCTATAAAGGACTTGATAGCATCCATATCCTCGATGGATCTCAAGGTGAAAAATTCTATCTCTCCTATCCCTTCGATGGGCGGGATGACTGTTTTAGCTCCATTGCATAGGATAAGTTTGTCATAGTTGAAGGTAATCTCTTCATTATTGGAGTTTTTTGCAAAAACGATCTTTTTATAGGGATCAATGCTGATGGCTTCTGTATTTGTGTAAACATCGACATTAAATCTCTTTTTAAAGGATTTTGCATTGTGGAAAAGTAGAGAATTTCTGCTTTTAATTATTTGACCGATATAATACGGCATGCCGCAGTTTGCAAAGGATATATAACCATTTTTTTCAAGGATTGTTATCTCTGCTGTTTCATCTGTTCTTCTTGCCTTTGCTGCTGCAGTAGCACCGGCTGCTACTCCACCAATTACCAGTATCTTTTTTCTCATTTAGATACCCCTTAAAATTTTTCCTTGAAGTGTTCCATCAAAAGATACGCCAATAACTTTTGTAAATATAAATCTATTCGGTTCTACATTCTCTGTAAAATCGACTTCAAAATAGTTATCTGTGAGGGCTTTGTTATTTTTTTCCGTCAATACCCTCATTTCCTTTCCAAACATCTTTTTTGCTGCATTAAATTTCATAGATTCGCTTAACTCCCTTAACATTTCAGATCTCTTTTTCTTTATCTGCTCAGGTACTTTGTCTGGCATCGAGGCAGCCTTTGTCCCCTTTCTGTCTGAAAAAGGGAATACATGCATATAGCTGAATGGTAGATTCGACAGATTCTTATATCCGTTCATAAAGTCATCATCCGTTTCCCCGGGGAAACCGGTAATTACATCGGTCCCAATACTACAGAATGGGTCATACTTTTTTATGATTTCCAATTTTGATGAAAACTCTTCTAATGTGTAATGTCTGTTCATTATTTTTAATATTTTATCTGTTGAGGCTTGTAGAGGTATATGTAGATGTTTGCAGATCTTATTTGAACTGAATATTATTTGAAACATTTCTTCGTCTAATTCATTTATTTCGAGTGATGAAAGTCTTATCCTAAAATCACCTTCGATTTTGACTAATTTTTTTAGGAGAGATTTAAGATCCGTTCCTTTGTCTGTACCGTATTTACCTATATGGATCCCTACAAGCACCACCTCTTTGAACCCTTTGTATACCAGTTCAGAAAATTCTTTTACTATCTGCTCTTCATCCTTACTTCTTGGTTTCCCTCTAAGATTTGGTATGATACAATAGCTGCAAAAAGCATCACAACCATCCTGAATCTTCAAAAAACCTCTCGTTTTATCTACTATACTGTTGGGAAAAGATTCTTTGTAGTAATCCAACTCATCAATGGGGGTTAGTTGGCTTCTGTTTTCCCTGATATACTTGAATATTTCATCCTTGTCGATGTTTGTAACTACTATATCAGCGTAGGGTAAAAGATCTTTTTTTAATTCAGCCAGGCAACCAGTTACCAAGATCTTTTTTGTGGGGTATTTCTGTTTTAACTTCTTGATATAATTTAATGATTTCTTTTCAGCAGTATCGGTAACTGCACAGGAGTTGACAACTATTACATCAGACTCTTCAATGTTATCTATGTAGTTAAATCCCTCTAAAGATGCTTTCTCTTTTAGGTTTTCTGTTTCAACGAGGTTTACTTTGCATCCAAATGTATGAAATGTGATATTCATCCTTATATAATATTATATTTTATTTCAAAAGTGAAGATTTTTGTTTTATTTTTTGAAAAAAATGATATAATTGATTGAAAAATCGGAATGTTTGAAGGTGTATATGGAACTGAAGGATCTCAAAAATTTCTATTGGGAAAATTGGAATACTATAAAAAAAGAGCAATACAACAACAATGATTTTATTTCATGGGATCTATTGGAGAGGATATCAAAGCTATCTGATGATACCATCAAGGCAGCACTCAGCAGTTTTGAAATAGATTGGGATGGGATTGCCATCATTGCTTTGGGGGGTTATGCCAGGAAGGAGATGTGTCCTTATTCAGATATAGATATTCTGATATTTCACACAGATGAACTAAATAGAAAGGATGAAGATTTTATACAGCTTTTTATATCGAGGTTGTGGGATATCGGTCTTGCGCCTGGGGTGCAAATAAAGAGTGTTAGCGAGTTGTGCGTGCCTTCCTATTTGGATGAGATCGTGAAGAATTCTCTTATCGATTATCGATTTTTGGAAGGTAGTATAAAGGCTTTCGAAAGATTTGAAGAGATCGTGGCAAACTATATTCTCAACAGAGGTAAATACAATTTTCTTATAACAAAGATCAACGATGTACGCAATCGTATGAAAAAATATAGGGATTCAATGCTTAAGATAGAGCCAAATATAAAAGATGGCATAGGAGGGATAAGGGATTACAACGGTGTTTATTGGGTAAACAAGGTTTTGTATGACAACGATAAGTTGGTTACCCTCGTTCACGAAAAGATATTAAGTTATGATGAATACGATATGTTTATGAAAAGTGTGGAGTTTATCTTCAAGATAAGGGTAAGACTCCATTATTTTCATAACAGAAAGAATGATATATTAAATATGGAGTCACAAAAGTATATCTCTGAATCGCTGGGATACTTAGACTCTTCATATTCATTGGGAGTTGAACTGTTTTTGAGGGATTATTACAGGGCTGTAAGGGTGATCTCAGATATTACTCATAAGGTATTTGAGAAGGTTTTTAATAACTATGTTATAAATAATAATCTTAAAAAGATCCACATGGAGGATTTGGGGTTTGGTCTTGTAAAGTATGAAAATCTACTTACAGTGAAGAGAAATGATATTTTTGAAGAATACCCATCATTACTTGTTAATATTTTTACGATAGCAGCAAAAAATGGTCTTAGAATATCTGATGGTACCTCTCAGTTGATCAAAGAGAATATATATCTCATCGATGAACATTACTTAAAAAAGTATGGTTATCAATTCCTAAAAGCTATATCAGATTTTCCCAATAGTTTTAAAGTGGCTAATCTAATGCTGAAGGATGGTGTACTTACGAGGTTTATACCCGAATTTGCAGATATTTATTGTAAGGCCCAGTTTAATACTTATCACCATTACACAGTGGATGAGCATACCCTTCTGGCACTGAAGTATATCGACGAATTATCCAACATATTTACAAATAAGTATGCAGATTATCAAAAAGTATTGTCCGAGATCAAAAGAAAGGATCTTCTTGCCATGGCGGTGCTACTTCACGATATAGGGAAAGGTCAAGGGAAGAATCATTCGGAAGTGGGTGCTAAGATGGCAAGGATCATCTGTGGTAGATTGGGTTTTAAGTTGGATGATATAGATACCATTGCAAACTTGGTAGAGCATCACCTTTTGATGGCGCATATCTCCCAGAGAAGGGATATACATGATTTCGATGTCATAAAGCATTTTGTTTCTTTTATCAATAGCGTGGAAGAACTCAAGATGCTGTATATCCTCACCTATGCTGATTCAAGGGCAACAGGGGGAAATAACTTCAACGAGTGGAAAAAAGGCTTACTGACTGAGCTTTATCAGAATGCTTTGAGATACATGGAGTCGGAGGATATGCTAAAAGAGTTTGCCTCTATTGTGGCAAGCAAGAGGGGTAGGTTGAAGGATAGAGTTGGTAGCAATGTGTTGATGCTCAATATGATCGATTCTTTGGATGATGAGTACATATTTAGCAATAAGATAAATCATATCATAAGACATCTCGATATGGCTATAAGGTTAAATGAAGATAATAGAAAGATCATCTATGGTGAGATAAGGGATGACCTAAATTGCTACGAGATAACTATATGTACCTTTGATTCGATTGGGCTGTTAAAAAAGGTTTCAGGGGTATTGGCGTCATTTAATATCAATATATTAGGTGCTCAGATATACACTCTAAATCGAACTATTGCAATAGATAAGATTCAGGTAAATATGAACAACGAGAGTCTCGAATATATCGCAGAAAAGTTCCCTCACATAGAGGGTAGAATAAGGAATGTATTGTCTGGAAAACTTTCTGTGGAGGATCTTCTCTCTAAATCGTCTGGCACTATCTATACCAAAAAGAAGATCTTTAAGGTAAACAGAAAGATAGAGTTTGATAATATTACTTCTCCAATATATACTATTGTAGATATCTATGCTGAGGATTACATAGGTCTTCTATATTACATCTTGTCTGTTTTTGAGAAACTTAGGATAAGTGTTCAAAAAGCTAAGATCTCCACAGATGTAAATAGAGTGGTGGATTCTTTCTATATAACTGATGAATCTGGTAATAAGATAGAGGATAAAGAGGTTTTGCAGATGATTAGGGAGGAGATATTTAAGGTGATATGAGTGTTTAAATTTTTGTTGTAATCAAACATTTTTATAATATCATTTAAAATCCTAAGTTGGATCCTAAGATCGAAAAGCACGAATTGCAATATATTGATAAATATATATTTTAATGCAAAGAAAAAAAAATACAAAAAATATGAAAAAAATATTTGACAAAGTAATTTTTTGGATATATAGCAACCTTTGTTCAAACAAAAACGCCTTTACAGGTAAGGAGGAAATTAATATGAAAAAGCTTTTAGCTCTTATGGCAGTAATGGTTATCGCAGCAACAGTATTTGTTACTGGTTGCCAGAAAAAAGAAGAAGCACCAGCACCAGCTCAAACTCCAGCTCCAGCTGTAGATAATGCAGCTAAGCCAGCTGATAATGCAGCACCAGCTGACAACGCAGCTAATCCAGCTGACAATGCAGCTAAGCCAGCAGCTGACAACACTACTAAGTAATTAAACCTAATTAAAACAAAAATAAGGGGGCCTAAGCCCCCTTTTTTATTTAACAATTTTCAAGTTTGGCTTTCTAACAGCCGTTTGCTTGGTAACATCTGAAATGTTCTTTGGTGGTGTTTCCAGTCTAAATCTAAATACGAACGATGGATTGTATAGATCATCCACCATGTAATTGATTGCATAAAATGGGATCTGTAGGTTTTCCCAAATCCCTTTGAACTTCATATCGCAGTATATAAAATGTTCATCAATCTTTAAATTTCTATAAGATGTCTTGGAGAAAACGAGTATCAACCCCATTTCCTTTTCCTCTTGTGTTACCCCTCTTTTGCCAACGATGAGGTGTTCCGTAGGGTGGATATTCATATAAAATTTGTACCCATTGTTGAGGAGTAGTTCGAAAATACTTTTTTTAAGATTACCTTCTGTTGTCTTTATCATTTTTACCTCATATAGAATAACTTTTTTCGATCCCCTTAATGATTTTATAAAAAAGCTCGTTGTATTTTGCATCGTAATTATGTTTTTGGGCAAGTTTTAGAACTTTACCAGCAAATATCTCAACCTCTGTGGGCCTTTTGGCTTCCACATCCTGAAGCATAGATGTTTTGCCATTTGGATCTAATTTGTATAATACTTCATACCATCTCTGTTTTAGATCTGATTCATAGTTTAAGTTCACATTTTCAAGTTGTGAAAGGTCTATCACCTCTTTCATCAGGTTTTCCATTATCTCTCTTACACTCTCTTCCCGCTGAAATACGCCATAGGTCGCCCTAAGAACTGCAGAGGTTTGGTTCATTCCCACATTCACCATAAACTTCCACCACATCTCTTTTTCCATGTCTACAGGAGTTTCATAGGCTATTCCAGCTTTTTGTAGGGCAGTATGAACTCGCTGTAGTTTGTTTGAAATGGTGTGATTTTTTAGTTCTCCAATGACAAGTTTGCCAAAATTTTTACATCTGATCTTATTGTCTACCCTAACCGCATCCATTCCCACTGTTGTGGTAAATAGTACCTTATCGTTGCCGTATACTTTGGCGATCTCCCATTCGCTATCGAGGCCATTTAATACCGAGATGATGATGCTATTTTCATCGATGATACTGGAAAGTTTAGGTATGATCTCGTTTAAATTGTCATGTTTTACTGCAATTATGATAAGATCCACAGTATCTGCTGGGTCATCAAGGTCTAAACCTTTAAAGATGTATGTTTGGTCATTAAATATAATAGGTTCGGTAATCTTCTTTAATCTATCTCCGTATGCAGCGAGGTATGTTTTAAATCCAGCTTTTTGAAACTGATGGGCATACAGGATACCCATAGCGCCAGCACCGATTATTGCAACTTTTTCAATCTCTCTCATCCATTCCTCGCTATGTTGTAGTAAGTTTGATCATTATAGAACGATTTTTCAATGTTTTCAATATTATTTAAAACTTTATCCAGTTCTTCATCGGACAGAGAAAATAGTAGTTTAAGTTCATCTTTTGTGCAGGGTCTTAAGTTGAGTAGTGAAGATATTGTATCCTTAATATTTATATTCGAGTTTTGTGGGAGATCTTTTATATAGTTTCCCACTGGTTCTACCTTGATCCCCATCTTTTTGAAAAAGATCGCAATATCGAGAAGCTCTTTGGTGTTTAAGGGGTGGGTGTTCGGATACGCGGGTGGTCTGAAAACAGTGTTCAGTTGTACCTTTGTATAGTTTAATTCTTTGATGTAATTCGCTAATTTTGTAAGTTCATCCTTTGAATCATTCACACCTTTTACGAATAGGATCTCTACGAGCATCATTCCTTTGTATTGGTGTGAAAAGGCTTTGAGTGCATCTAATGTCTGGTTCCAATTAAGCTTTTTATGGGGTCTATTGATCTTTTCGAATATATCTATTGATATCGCATCAACACTTGGTACGATTATGTCCAGATCCATTAATGCCGATTGGACATCCTCTTTATCGATGTTTGTTGAGTTTGTGAGGATGGCTAAAGGGTGTATGATCTGCTTTTTTACCTCTTTGATTATCAGAGGTAGGTCCAAATTGAGTGTGGGTTCTCCTGCTCCAGTGATGGTCACCACATCTATGTGGTCCTTGAAATGTTCGTAAGTATTCTGAAATTCTTTGAGCATTTCATCTAAATTGATGTAGTGATCTCTCTTCGTGGTGAGTTTGTTTGTTTTCCCCACTTCACAATAAATACAGTCTAAATTGCAGATTTTATGTGGTACTATGTCGATGCCGAGGGAACTTCCCAATCTCCTCGATGGTACAGGTCCGAATATATATCTCATTTCTCAAGAGTATTTTGAGAAGATATTTTTGTCAACGATTTTTTAAAAGACTTATTTTGTCTTAAAATTGTTGACAACGATTAGAATTAAATTATATTAAAGAAAAAAGTGAGGTTTTCATGAAGATCACAAAAGCATCGGACTACGCTCTAAGGGTAGTTGGCTTTTTTGCTGCCTCTGAAAGGGATAGATACTACATGAGGAATGAGTTGTCTGAAAGGTGCAATATCCCCGATAGTTTTTTGGGGAAGATACTGCAATTACTTGTAAAAGCAGATATCTTGGATTCTGAGCGGGGGAAAAAGGGTGGCTTCAAGTTGAATAAAGACCCTGAAGAGATTACTTTGTATGATATAATCGCTGCAGTTGAAGGGGATATCGTATTAAATGATTGTTTGGTCGATGATAATGTTTGTCGAGTAAATGGGCAGTGTAAGATCCACAGTATTCTCGAACAGGTAAGATGTAACCTTGTGCAGGATTTGAAGAAATACAAAGTGTTGGATATTGTGGATATATCATATTGATGATAAATAACAAATCTTCTTTCAATTTAATAAAACACTGTTTAAAAAATTTTTCTTTTTCATGAATAAAAGGTTATAATTTTGATGTTGATTATTTTATAAAGTTTAAATACTCTTTTGGTTAATGTTAAATCTGGAGGCTTATGCTTTATGGAAAAGATAAAGGCTTTATTAACGAAAGAACCTGAATTATCCAGCAATGCTGTTACAGTTTTAAAGAAGAGATATCTCAAAAGGGATGCCGATGGTAATCTTCTGGAAACACCTCAGGGGATGTTTCAAAGGGTTGCAATCAATATAGCTCAGGCTGACTTAAACTATGACAAAAATGCAAATATTGCTGAAACTGCTAAAAAGTTTTACGATATCATGGTAGATTTAAAGTTTTTACCAAATTCACCAACCCTTATGAATGCAGGGAAAGAACTTCAACAACTATCTGCTTGCTTTGTATTACCTGTGGAGGATTCCCTTGATAAGATCTTCGATGCAGTAAAATATACAGCTCTCATACATAAATCTGGTGGTGGTACAGGTTTTTCGTTTTCAAGGCTTAGACCAAAGGATGATGTGGTGAAAACCACAAAAGGGGTTTCCAGCGGTCCGATATCCTTTATCTCTGTTTTTGATGCGGCAACTGAAGTGATAAAACAGGGTGGAACCCGTCGTGGTGCCAATATGGGTATTTTGAGGGTGGATCACCCCGATATAATGGATTTTATCTACGCAAAGAAGGATAAGACCAAACTTACAAACTTCAATCTATCCGTTGGGCTTACCGAAGAGTTCATGAAGGCTGTTGAAGAGGGTAGGGATTTCGAGCTCATCAACCCTCGTGATAAGAAAGTTGTTGGTAAACTTAATGCTAAGAAAGTGTTTGATGAGATGGTTCAGCTTGCCTGGGAGGGTGGCGACCCAGGGATCATCTTTTTAGATAGAATCAATAAGGCAAATCCAACCCCAAAAGAGGGGGAGATCGAAAGTACAAATCCATGCGGTGAACAGCCTCTTTTGCCATATGAATCATGTAATTTAGGCTCTATAAATGTGGCAAAATTCGTAAAGAATGGTGCTATAGACTGGGAAGAATTAAGGTATGTAATCCATACAAGCATTCACTTTCTCGATAATGTAATCGATATGAATAAATACCCCATCCCTGAGATCGAGCATATGACAAAAAAGAATAGGAAGATCGGTCTTGGACTGATGGGGTGGGCTGATATGCTTGCACTGCTTGAGATCCCCTACAATAGTGAAGAGGCGATTAAGTTGGCAGAAAAATTAATGAAATTCTTTCAGGATGAATCGAGGATAGCCTCCTCTAAATTAGCTGAAATAAGGGGGAATTTCCCAAATTTCAACGATAGCATCTATCCTGAAATGGGTTTCAAATATCTTAGAAATGCTACAACAACAACAATTGCCCCAACAGGGACAATCTCGATTATTGGTAATGCCTCAAGCGGTGTAGAGCCTTATTTTGCCATAGCTTTTTACAGAAATGTGATGGATAATACAAAACTTGTTGAGGTAAATCCATACTTTAAAAAAGCGATCAAAGATTATGGTATATATTCCGAAGAGTTGATGGAAAAGATAGCTGAAAAAGGTATATTGAAGGATATTCCAGAGATACCTGAAAGACTCAAAAAAGTTTTTGTAACTGCCCATGAGATAAGCCCTATTTGGCATGTTAAGATGCAGGCAGCTTTTCAAAAATATACTGACAACGCTGTAAGTAAGACTGTGAACTTTTCCCATGATGCCACGGTGGAGGATGTGAGAAATGTTTACCTTCTGGCTTATAAGTTGGGGTGCAAGGGTATAACAATATACAGAGATGGCTGTAGGGAGGATCAGGTTATCAATATCGGAACAAAAACCGATACTCTGAAGCAACAGGTTGAGATGGAGTATAAGGCTGTATTTACACCTCGTCCAAGACCTAAGATACTGTATGGAAAGACTATCGAAATGATGACGGGGTGTGGTAAACTCTATGTTACGATAAACTCAGATGAAAAGGGTGAACCTTTTGAAGTTTTCACAAGTATGGGGAAAGCTGGAGGCTGTGCCCAGAGCCAGTGTGAAGCTATTGGTAGATTGATATCCATAGTATTTAGAAGCGGTGGATCTCCTGAAACGATCATAAAGCAGTTGAAAGGTATCTCTTGCCACATGAAGTTTGGTTTTGGACCTAATCAGGTTTTAAGTTGTGCAGATGCTGTGGCTAAAGCGATAGAAAAAGCGATAAATAATCCTGTGGAGATTAGGATTATCTCTCCTGGGGTTACTGTGGACAAATTATTGGAGCAGGTGGAAGAGAAGGAGGATGTTGTGGTGAAAAACGGAGCTTGTCCAGAGTGTGGGGGACCTATTCAATATTTAGAAGGTTGTGATGTCTGCTATTCTTGCGGTTATTCCCATTGTAGTTAATTATGAGGTGGGGATTACCCACCTTTTTTCATTTAAGTTGTTTTTTATTGATAATCCTTGAGAAATGGTAAATTGCAAATCTTTTCTGATTTGAGAACATCTGTATATTTTGAATGTAAAAGACTAAGATTCTGTAAAATAAAGAATAGTTTGAAATAGTAAAATTTTCCTGTTGACAATGATAAGACATCTGATTATGAGTATATAACAAAATCAGGAGGTGCGAAATGGCACATTTTATAACAGATGCTTGTACAAACTGCGGAGCTTGCGAAGACGAGTGCCCAGTAGGTGCTATCAGTGAGGCTGATGGTAAGAGAGTTATCGATGCTGACACTTGCACAGATTGTGGTGCTTGTGTAGAAGTATGCCCAGTGGATTCTATTGAAGCACGCTAATTATTTTTTACCTAATGGTTGGGGCGTAAGCCCCTTATATTTTAGGTAAATTTACTACTGTGCGGGTATGATATGGGGCTTTTTAGAGAGATAAAAGAGGATATTCAGGCGATTTTTGAAAGGGATCCTGCGGCGAGAAGCACTCTTGAGGTAATTTTCTGTTATCCTGGTTTTCATGCAAGATTGTTCCACAGGTTTGCTCATAAATTGTGGAACATGAGACTTTACTTTTTAGCAAGGTTTGTTTCTCATATATCGAGATTTTTGACAGGGATCGAGATTCACCCTGGAGCAAAGATCGGTAGGAGATTTTTCATAGATCATGGGATGGGGGTAGTTATTGGTGAGACTGCAGAGATAGGTGATGATGTAACCATTTATCACGGAGTAACCCTTGGTGGAGTATCACTAAATAAAGGGAAAAGGCATCCCACTATCGGCAATGGTGTAGTGATCGGTTCAGGTGCAAAGGTTTTGGGACCTTTCAAGGTAGGTGATGGTGCCAAGATAGGATCAAACTCTGTGGTTATAAAAGAGGTGCCTGAACATGCCACAGTGGTAGGTATACCAGGCAGAGTTGTGACAGAATCTGCCAAACCTCAAGATTTTGAGCATGACAAGCTGCCAGATCCCGTTGCAAAAGCAATTTCTTGCATTGTGGATAGGGTAGTTATGCTGGAAAAAGAGATCGAAGAACTCCGAAAAGGGGGTAAGAATGAAGATAACAACAAAGAGTAGATATGCCATTAGAGCGGTATTTGCGATGTTGGCGCTGGGTGGAGATAAAGAACCTGTATCGATAAAGAAGATTTCAGAGTTTGAGGATATCTCTGTAAAGTATCTCGAACAGCTTTTTACCAAATTGAGAAAGAGTAAGATAGTAAAGTCTGTGAGAGGTACTCTGGGTGGTTATATGTTTGCAAGACCTATCAATGAGATAACTGTAAAAGATATAATCTATTCCATGGATGGGCCGATAAAACCTGTGGATTGTATTGATTCTGATGGATGTGGAAAAGCGAGTGTTTGTGCCGTTAATTGGGTGTGGTTTGGTCTTAAAAAAGATATTGACAATTACCTTGAAAGCGTTACATTACAAAAAATGAAAGATATACATTTTGGAGCTTAGACATGTCTATTTACTTTGATAATAGTGCTACCACCAAGGTTGATCCCAGAGTCTTTGAATCTATGATCCCTTATTTTAAGGAGAAATTTGCTAATCCTTCGAGTATTCATGTTGAAGGTAGAGCTATTAGAGAAGATGTGGAAAAGGCGCGAGAAATTGTTGCCAAAACTATTTCCGCGTTGCCTGAGGAGATAATTTTTTGTGGGAGTGGCACAGAATCTGATAATATCGCGATAAAAGGTGTTGCCTTTGCTCTGAAAAACAAAGGTAGACACATAATTACCTCTAACATAGAACACAAGGCAGTTTTAGAATCCTGTAAGTGCTTGGAAAGGTTTGGGTTTGATGTGACCTATCTTCCCGTTAGGGAGAATGGTATAATAGATATCGAAGATTTTAAAAATGCCATTAGAGGTGATACAATTTTGGTAAGTGTAATGCTTGCAAATAATGAAATAGGTACAATTCAACCTGTGAAAGAGATCGGTCAGCTTGCGAGAAAGCATGGATTTATACTTCATACCGATGCTGTGCAGGCTGTGGGGAAGATGGATGTGGATGTTTGTGAATTAGGGGTACATCTTTTGAGCTTCTCTGGACATAAGATCTACGCTCCCAAAGGTATCGGTGTTCTCTATATCGATAAAGAGGTTAAAAACATCATAGAGCCTATCATTCATGGTGGACATCAGGAGGATGGGATTAGAGCTGGCACTGAAAATGTACCATACATAATCGGTATTGCTGAAGCTTGCAGGATTATACAGCAAGAGCTTGTTCAAGATATCCAGCATATCACTGAGTTGAGAAACAGATTTGAGGAGAAGATTTTAAAAGAGATCCCAGATACCTATGTAAATGGTGATGCGGAAAATAGAGTATGCAACATATCGAATATTACATTCAAGCATATAGAAGCAGAAGCATTGATGGTTTATGCATCTGAGGTTTGTTGTTCCACAGGGTCTGCTTGCTCTTCTGACGATATAGATGCATCCCATGTTTTAAAGGCTATTAAAGTGGATCCAGTGGATCTGCATGGTGCAATAAGGTTTAGTTTCGGAAGATTTAATACGATCGAGGAAGTTGACCTTGCGGTGGATATACTCAAGACAAGTGCAGAAAAGTTAAGGGAGATGTCCCCTTTATACAAAAAGTAGATATTACCGATCTGAATGAGCATCAAACATATATTGAAAGATCTCGAGGAACTCTGTGTACAACTGGGGATAATCCTCAGATATGAAAAGACTTCAGCAAGAGGGGGGCTTTGTAAGGTGGAGGATAAGTTTTATATCATCATAGACAAAAAGGCAAAGGATGACTATAAGGCATCTGTGATTGCAAAATCTCTAAAAAATTTCGATTTAAGTAATATTCATCTAAAACCGAAACTCAGAGAATACTTAGAAGAATTTTGATGAAATACGATATAGACAAGATCTTTCATATTCTCGAGAATGAATACAAAAAATTTGAAACCCCATCGGTAACCAAAGTTGCAAATCTCATTAAAAACAACCCTTTTGCAGTTTTAATAAGCACCATCATATCTTTGAGGACCAAAGATGAGGTGACATTGAAGGCTTCTGAAAAACTCTTTTCTGTGGCTAATAATCCATTCGACATGCTCAAGCTGAAACCCGAAGAGATTGAAAAGTTGATCTTTCCTGCGGGGTTTTATCGCAAAAAGAGTGCTCTTATCCTCGAGATATCGAAGTATCTTGTAGAGAATTTCGATGGAGATGTACCATCAGACTTGGATGAATTGCTAAAGATCAAGGGTGTTGGTAGAAAGACGGCAAATTTGGTTCTCGTGGAAGGGTTTGGGATCCCTGCTATCTGTGTGGATACCCATGTCCATAGAATTATGAATAGGTTGGGATTTGTAAAAACGAAAAATCCCGATGAAACTGAGATGGTTTTGAGAAAAAAACTTCCCCAAAAGTATTGGATCAAGTGGAATGAGTATTTGGTGGCATATGGTCAGAATGTGTGTAAACCTATTTCACCTATTTGTTCTTCTTGCAATCTTGTAGGAATTTGTGCTAAAAAGGGGGTATCCAAATGGAGGTGATATATGGCAGACTTAGTGGATAGTATCGATAAAAAACTGATCAATATTCTAATTTCTAATTCGAGGACTTCTTATGCTGATATGGCAAAAGAGGTGGATCTGTCATCCCCTTCTGTCATCGAAAGGATCAGGAAACTCGAGAACAATGGTATCATAAAAAGTTATACCGCAAATGTAAATTATAAGGCTTTGGGGTACGATATATTGGCATTTATAGGTATCTCCCTTGATAGCGCCCAGAGTATATCAGATTTTGAAAAGAATATTTCCAATATAGATGAAGATCTAATAGAATGTCACCATGTAACAGGTGATTTTACCATGATTGCCAAAGTGATTACTAAAAATACCGACACATTGTCCAACCTGATCAAAAAAATTAGAAATATAAGAGGGGTTCAGAAAACGAATACAATTCTTGTGTTCTCCACAATAATGGACAGGAAGAAGCCGGTATAAAGTGTTTTTTTCTGTTGTAATTCCCGTTTATAACAGAACTCATTTTTTAAAAAATGCCTTAGAATCTGTTTTTTTGCAAAGTTATAAAAGTTTTGAAGTGATTGTTGTGGACGATGGGTCAGAAGTCGATCTTTTCAGTGCGATCAGACCCTACCTACCAAAAATCAAGTATATCAAAATACCAGAGAATAAAGGGGTCAGTTTCGCGAGAAATGTCGGTATAGAGGCTTCTGAGTACGATTTTGTAGCTTTTTTAGATTCAGATGATATTTGGCTTCCAAATAAGTTGGAATTACAAAAGAGATTTATAGAGAAACACGATTTGTTATTTTGCCACACAGATGAATTCTGGTTTAAGCATGGCAAATTTGTCAATCAGGGTCGAAAACATGAGAAATATGGAGGGATGATATTTCATAAGATATTGGATTTTTGTAGGATAAGTCCATCTTCAGTGGTGGTACATAAAGATGTTTTTAAAAGGGTGGGGTATTTTGATGAAAACCTCCCCGTTTGTGAGGACTATGATCTGTGGCTACGGATCGCTCATCGTTTTGAAATCGGATATCTACCCGTGAAAACCATCATAAAGGTTGCCCATGAAGGTGAACAGCTTAGTTTGAGTACACCATTTATGGAGTATTATCGATTATTATCCCTTACTAAGTTTCTAAACAGTAATTTTTTACAACATAACGATAAAAAATATGTTATAATGGAATTGGAGAGGAAATTTAGGATTGTGGCAGATGGGATCAATAAAACTAAGGAGGAGTTAAAATGAAGAAGATTTTTTTGACATTTCTCATTGTCATTTATGGAGCAATTGTAAATGCCGCAGATATAATTGAGGAATGGGACTGGGTGGTACCACCTGTTAAACCTGATCTTTATAGTTTTGAGGTTGATAATACTACTGCTCTTCTGATCCTCGACATAGAGGAATTGACTTGCAACAAAGAGAGAAGGCCAAGATGCTTGGATACTGTTCCTCCTATATCAAACTTACTAAAAAAAGCCCGTGAAAAAGGGGTTTTTGTGGCGTATTCTTTGACACCAAGGGGTACAAAAGAGACGATTTTACCGGAGGTAAAACCACTTGATAATGATCCGATAGTAAATTCAAGTGTAAATAAATTTTTAAATACAGATCTCGATAAGATACTTAAAGAGAAGGGGATCAATAAACTGATCATCACAGGGACAGCTGCCAATGGTGCTGTGCTTTTTACAGCCACAGAGGCTGCCCAGAGGGGTTATCTGTTGGTGGTTGTCGTAGATGGGATATCGGCGGATCTTTTTGCAGAGCAGGCAGTTATTCATACACTTTTAAATGGACCTGGTACGAGAGGTAAGGTATTGCTCACAAGGTCGAATATGATAAAATTTTAAACAGGAGGAATCTGTATGTCTGAAACAAAATCTAACTTAAAAGAAGCATTTGCAGGAGAGAGTCAAGCATATCAAAAGTATGTGGCATTTGCTAAGAAAGCTGAGAAAGAGGGATTTAAAAATGTAGCCAAGCTTTTTAGAACTACAGCAGAGGCAGAAAGGATCCATGCTGAGGGGCACCTCAATGCTCTTGAGATGGTCTCATCAACTGCTGACAATTTAAAGGCAGCAATAGAGGGGGAAACATACGAATACAAAGAGATGTATCCTCCTATGTTGGAGAAGGCAGTAGCAGATGGGCATAAGGCTAAGATCATGTTTAACTTTGCTGTGAAGGCGGAAGAGGTACACGCAAAACTCTATCAAAAGGCATTAGAGGCTGTAGAGGCTGGTAAGGATCTGGAGTCTACAGATTTCTATCTCTGTCCTGTGTGTGGGTATATAGAGTTTGATGCCGCTCCATCTAAATGCCCAATATGTGGTGTACCTGCTGATAAATTTGTAAAGGTAGATTAGTCTTCAAGGCTGGGCATGTTGATGCTCAGCTTTTTTCTCATTATGTGAAAAAAATTCACAAGACATATAAGGTTATTTATTGAATCGTTTTAGTTCATTGGCATTATTTTTGTTTTGATTTTTCAAAAAATCAGGAGGTTTTGATGTTCAGGAAAATTATTTCTTTTACAACTTTGTGGTCATTCATAGGGATGACTTTTACTGGTATCGTATTGTTTATCGTTCCAGAAGGTAGGGTAGCCTATTGGGCTGATTTACACATTGTAGGGCTTACAAAGGACAAGTGGGGTGATTTACATACCACACTTTCGGCACTTTTTATGGTAGCGGGGATACTTCACACATATCTTAATTGGAGTGCTATAGTAAACTATTTCAGATCGAAAGCTAAAAAATTGGTTATTTTTACGCCAAGTTTTACGATCTCTACACTAATTTTTGCCATATTTGTGGTTGGTACTTATTACAAAGTATCTCCTTTCAAGGACCTGCTTACCTTTAGCGATTATGTGAAGGATCATTGGAGGGAGAAGGTGGGTAATCCCCCGTATCCACATGCTGAGCTTTCAAAGTTGAGGGATTTGGCCAGAAAAGAGGGGCTTGATATAAATGTTGTAGTTCAGATACTCAAAGACAACAATGTTAATTTTACTTCAGATGAAGAAAAATTCCTTGATATAGCCAGAAGAAATAAGACGAGTCCAGCAAACCTGTATGATCTTATAGAATCTAAATATGATGAGTATGAGGAGAAGTTGAGCAAAAAAGAGGAAGATAGGACTAAAGAGGAGAATAAGATTATTGAAAAGGGAGAAAAATCCCCCAAAAATATACAGGCACCATCAGGGCTGGGTAAAATGAAGTTATCTGAAGTTTGTAAGAAATACAAGATAGACATAAAAGAGGCGTTGGCGATCCTTAAAAAAGAGGGGTTTAATGCCAAAGAGGATATGACGATGAAGGAGATCGCCGAGCAAAAGAGCTTGGTTCCTATAGATGTGTTTGAGATATTGACGAAGAATAAGAAATAAACTATCAACAAAAAAGGGGCTTAAAGCCCCTTTTATTTTTTAAGCTTTCTTAACTTTTCCAGCCTTTAGACATTTAGCGCAGATTTTTATTCTTGCAACTGTGCCATCTGGGTTTAACACTTTTACCTTATGAAGGTTGGGGTAGAAAACCCTTTTAGTTACATTGTGTGCGTGGCTTATATTGTGCCCAAACATGGGGCCTTTTCCACATATATCACATCTTCTTGCCATCTATAGCCTCCTGGTTCTTATTATCTTAAAAAGGGTTCCTATAATAACACAAAATTAAAAATAAGCAAGTTTTTTTTGTGGTTGGTTTGATGAAAAGATTTAATATCTCATAAAAATATGATATAATTGTTTATGTTTCAGTTCAAAGATTTTTTTAGCCAGAGGAAGGTGGAGATATTCTTTGCTGTTGTTTTGACTATTTCTTTATTAAAATTAAGCAGTATTATTAACTTTGTCGTATTATTGATGATTTTTGCTATCTTCCACTTCAAAGATTTTAGATGGAGTATTTTTACTATTTTGATAGTGATCTTTTTAGTGTCAAACTATACTGTTTTTATTGCTGATAAAAATTTGAAGAGAGATGGTAGTTATCAGTACTATTCGATAAGTGGTAAACTTGAAAATGTTGATGGCAATGTAGGAACGGTAATTGTGGGGTTATTTGAAGAGAAAAGGGAACATTTTACGGCGATTTTTGGGGTCAAAAGGGAGCTATTTAGATTCAAAATTCCTCTTTATTCATCATTGATGGAGTTTAGAGATAAAACTGTAGAACAGCTTTATTATGGATCAAACAGACAGATTACCCTGATTCCTGCAATGTTTTATGGAGATAAGAGGTTTATTTCTGCGAAAGATAGTGAAAACTTTACCATTGCAGGTTTGAACCACATATTGGCGATCTCAGGTCAGCATGTTGGCATTATTATGATAATAATATTCACTTTTTTGTATAGACTACCTTTCAAGATAAAAATCCTTATCGGTGCTTTCTTTGTTTTGATGTTTTTACCCCTTGCAGGATTTAAGATACCTGTTTTGAGGGCTGGTATCTTTGTTTTTATAATTGCAATTGCTTACCTTTTCGATATGAAGGTCAGGATGAATAAGCTGGTTTTGTGGGTAGCGGCATTGTTCATCATTGTTGAACCACAGGTAATAAAGTCCCCGTCGTTTGTGCTATCTTTTTTGGCTGTGTATGGTATTTCTCAGATAAGTAGGGAATATTTTTGGGAGCATAAGGCTTTATCATCGTTGTTGGTTGGGGTGTTTGCTATGATATTTACTACCCCTTATATTTTATCAAACTTTGGAATGGTGAACCTCTTATCTTTTCTAAATTCTATATTAATTACTCCCTTTGCCTTTGTCTTGATACTGTTGGGTGTTATATCGATATTTAGTGTAAAGCTTGCTATCCCCTTTGGAATTTTGGTAGAGAAAATTACCTATTCCTTTGTGGCATTTTTGGCAGATTGGACAGATTTTGCTTTTATCTTCAAAATGATACCGCAATATGCTGCCATTTTTGTATTAGCCATTCTTTTTTTGATCTCGATATTTAGGTATAAGTATCTATTGCTATTTGGATTTTTGATTTTATTATTTCCTGATAAAACGAGTAATTTTATATTTTTCCCATATTTAGAGCATTCAAAAGGGTATTTTATCTTAGGGGAGAAATCGGAAGTTTATTTTAAAGGGTCACCTTACGAGTTTAGGTACAACTTCCTCACTGAATTTATAAAAAATGGTGGGAAAAGGTTGGTTTCTTTTGGGGAAGTTGATGTTGGATATGACACTAAGTTTGTTAGGGTTAAAAATGCTGGGGTATTCACTGATAGGGTTTGCATCGATAGAAATGGTTGTAAGATTGTGTTGATAAGTGGTAAGAATACCTATAGGAAATTGGAATTTATTGATAACATCACCTATATTACATTTTCAGATAAAATAGAAGACAAAAGAGTAATAAAACCCACCAAAGATGGGTTAAAATTTGAGTGAGATTATCTTTGTTGGATTATTCTATCTCTCTCTTCTTTCAGTATTTTCCACCCATGTTCTGTTTTAGTAAGGGTTGTTTTTGAAAAATAGTCTATCTGCCCTTCATTTATAGTCATAAAGGTTTCGATATATGATACTCGAGCCAAAGACTGCTTGGTTTCAGTTTTGACAATGGTGATTTTAAGAGGGAGAGTCTCTTTTTTAAGTTCTTCAAAAAATAGACAGTACTGCTCCTTTTCGGGGAAGAACTTGATGAATTCGCTATCTTTTGCATAGCATTCGTAGATATCCTCTGGCAGATTCTGCAAAAAGGCATCAAACCTTTTCAAAATAATCTCTGACGGGGATTCCAACTTTTTTACCTCCCATGAAAAGGATATGGTTTATCTCTGATAAGAGGGTTTCGAATGATTGCCTGTTTAATGCTGATATAAATAGCGCTTCTGGGAACTCTTTTTTCACATCTTCTATAGTCTGTGGATCTACGAGATCGATTTTGTTGAACACAAGGAGTTTCGGCTTGTCTGTCAATTTCAATTCGTCGAAGATCTGGTTTACTGCCGAGATCTGCTTCTTAAACTGAGAGTTTGAGATATCGACGAGATGTATCAAAAGATCAGATTCGTCCAATTCTTCCAGTGTAGATTTAAATGCCCCTTTTAAACTCTCGGGAAGGTTTCTTATGAAACCAACAGTATCGGTTAGGATACATTCCCTTTCTTCTGGGAATCTGAGCCTCTTTGATGTGGTGTCGAGGGTGGCAAACATCAGGTTGTCTGCATAGATATCGCTATTAGTAAGGCTGTTTAAAAGGGTAGATTTTCCAGCGTTGGTATAACCCACTATTGAAACAATCGGTAGGTTCTTTTTGGTTCTTCTCGTTCGCTGGGTTTGTCTTACGGACTCTATCTCCTTTAATTTTTTCGTGAGGAATGCGATTCTCTCCCTGATTCTTCGTTTATCTATTTCCAATTTTGTTTCCCCCGGCCCTCTGCCACCGATACCCCCTGTGAGCCTTGATAATGAGTCGTCCCTTGCGGTAAGTCTTGGTAGTATATGTTTTAATTGAGCAAGTTCCACCCTTATTTTCCCTTCGTTGGATTTTGCCCTTCTTGCGAAGATATCGAGGATCAATTGGGTCCTATCGAGGATTTTCATCTCTATTTGCTCTGCTATGCTGCGGGATTGGGCTGGGGTTAACACATTATCGAATATTAAGTAATCTATGTTGTTTTGCATTGCAAAAAGGACGATTTCCCTTAACTTTCCAGGTCCTACGACAAATTTTGGATGTATCTGAGACTTTATCTGTACGAATACCTCTTCAGGGACTATTTCTGCTGTTCTACATAATTCTTTTAACTCACTCGTGCTTTCTTCTGCCTCTTTTTTATCTTTGTAAACACCCACGAGGACTGCGGAGAACCCCTTTTTTACAAGGTATCTTTCTTTTACATTTTTGGAAAATTCCGATTCTATCGCTTCGATAAATTCAACAAAGTTATCTTTGATGTTAAATGGGTCTTTGTATTCGATGATATCGTAATCTTTCTCTTTCGATGGGTGAAGATAGGCCATTTGGAGTTTGTAAGGTATTCCCGCATCATTTAACTTGACCACCGATACGGCATCAAGTCTCAGTAATTTCAGGTCTGTGATGTCATCTTCATCAAGGTCTTCACCGTATAGGTGAGTGTGAATAAGTCTTAATCCCCTTAATTTACCCGGTGTTATGGCAAATCGTTCTAATTTTGGGATCAAAACCTCTTTGTTTGTACCTACCAATACAATTTGAATGATATTATTTCTATCGATGAGTAATCCTATCTGGCGCCCCATTTCATGGGATATGGACGAGATCCTCTTTAATAATTCGGCGGATATGATGCTTTGAGATATATTTTTCTTCTTAACAAGCTTTTCTAAACTTCTTAAATAGCTAACTTTTACATTTTCAGTGTATCCGTATAGAATATGCACCTCCTTTACTAATCTAAATAGATATGTTATAAAAAGCAATAGAAAAATATTTGGGGTGATAATATGCATTTTCCTTTGGAAGCTCAAGAGTTGATTTTGAAGTATGCCGATAAAGTTGGTTATGAAATAGTCCCTGTGAGTGAATCTTTGGGAAGAGTTGCCTATGAAAATGTTTTTTCCAATAGGATGCTACCTCCAATGGATAATTCTGCTATGGATGGTTATGTCATCAGATGGGCTGACTATGAAAAGGGGATGAGAGTTTTTAGGGTAAATGGGGTGATAAAGGCTGGGGATGATGTGTCGAAATATCGTATTGGAGAAGGGGAATGTTATAAGATCATGACGGGGGGATTTATCCCTGCTGGTGGAGATAGCGTGGCGGAAATCGAAATCACCGATGAGGGTGCTTACAGGGTTCGTATCGATGGTAAGATGAAATATGGCAACCATATAAGAAAAGCAGGGGAAGATATAAAGATAGGTGATGAGATAGGTATTAAGGGGAAGCAGATCACACCATTTATTTTGGCGAGGCTGTTGTCTGCCGGAGTTACATATATTAAAGTGGCAAGAAGGTTGAGGATTGGGATGTTATCTACGGGGGGAGAATTAATATTTCCTACGGATAGTAGTTATCCGGAGAAAACTGTTGATTCCAATGCCTTTTTTGCAAGGGCGTATTTGAAAAATTACGGTGTGGATATAGAGTATTTGGGGATATTCAAAGATGACGATGAAGATTTGAAGGAATTTCTAAAAAATATCGATAAAAAATACGATATTATCGTTTCCAGTGCAGGTATTTCCAGCGGAGATTACGATGTGGTGGGGAATGTTGCTGATGATTTGGGGGTGAAATGGGTTGTAAGAGGTGTAAAGCAGAAGCCCGGTAAGCCTTTTTCATTCGGGTTTGTAAATGATATACCTTTCTTTGCACTACCTGGTAATCCTGTGAGTTCGGCATTTTGTCTCTTTTTCTACCTTATTCCATTTGTGAAAAAAATGATGGGTTCTGAGTCTGTACTACCAAAATCTGTGGATGCTACATTGAAAGGTAAGATGAAAAAGAGGAACAACAGAGTACATTTCAATCGAGTGGTATTGAGGTTTGAGGATAATCGGTTTGTTGCTTATCCATTTGAGAGCCAAGACTCACATCTTATAGGGTCTATTTCAGAATCAAATGGATTTTGCATGATTCCATCGGAGATGGTGGGCGAGATCGAAGATGGCACGATGCTCAAGGTGTATCCGTATAATTTTGAATCGGTGTTTTGATATTTAAACGAAGAATAAATAATTTTGGACTGCCATGTCACCATTAAGGTGCCTCGCAGTGACTCGTTGTTTCGAGCGAGTGATGCGAGTCATAAAAAAGTTTGCATAAAAAGTTGTTGCAAAAAGTTGTGATTTCTGATATAAATCTTGCCCATTTCGCACGCTGAGTGTACCGTTTACAGCTTGTGCCTGACTTGTAAGTCGGGTGCTGTAAGTGGTCAGCGGAGGAAAAACAAATAGGAGGAATCATGTCGCATATTTCTATGAAGAGCCTCTTGGAGGCCGGTGTACATTTTGGTCATCAGACCAAGAGATGGAATCCAAAGATGAGCAAATATGTCTTTGGAAAGAGAAACGGTATCTATATCATCGATCTTCAAAAAACCGTTCAGTGCTTTAATCAGGCTTATGAATTTGCCAGAGATATGAGCAAAAAGGGTGCAAAATTCCTTTTTGTGGGTACCAAGAAGCAGGCTCAGGAAGCTACAAAGGGTGCAGCCGAAAGGTGCAATAGTTTCTACATCCACAACAGATGGTTGGGTGGTACTCTTACAAACTTTGAAACCATCAAAACAAGGATCAAGAGACTAAAAGAGCTTGAGGAGATGTTTACCTCTGGGTATATCAACAGATTCCACAAGAAAGAGATCTCAATGATCAAAAAAGAGTACGACAAACTCAACAAAAACTTGGCTGGTATCAAGGATATGACCGATATCCCCGATGTTATGTTTATCATCGACATTAAGAGGGAGCAGAATGCCATTGCTGAAGCCAAGAAGCTTGGTATCCCTATAATAGCAATTGTGGATACAAACTGCGATCCAGAGCAGGTGGATTTCCCAATCCCAGGTAATGATGATGCTATAAAAGCTTGTCAGCTCATTGCAGATAGAATAGCTGATGGTATCAATGAAGGTAGACAGATGAGAGAGGATGACCTCGTGGAAGAGGTGAGAGCTGCTTCTGCTGAAGAAGAGGATATCCCTGTGGATCAGATCATAAATTTTGAGAATATCGATGCAAAATTAGAAGAGTTTGAGGAGGAAGAGTAATGGCTGAGATCAGTGCGGCGCTTGTAAAAGAGCTTAGAGAAAGAACCGGAGCCGGAATGATGGATTGCAAAAAGGCTCTGGCAGAGACGAATGGAGATATAGAGCAGGCTATAGAGTATCTTAGAAAGAAAGGGCTTTCTTCTGCGGCAAAAAAGGCTGGAAGAATCGCTGCTGAGGGTATTATCGTTGATCATATCGAAGGTGATACCGGTGTTATCGTTGCAAGAAACGAAGAGTTTGTAAACTTTGCTAAGGATGTAGCTAAAACCGTTATCAAAAATAATGTAAATACCATCGAAGAATTGATGGCTTCCAATTTTACCACAGGTGAGACAGTGCAGGAAGCTTTAAATGCTAAGATTGCAAAGATTGGTGAGAAGATCGATATCAGAAGATTTGCAAAGTTCCAGGGTGGACTTGTAAATACCTACATTCACTTGGGTGGAAAGATTGGTGTTATCGTCAAGTTGGAAGGTGGAGATGCTGCCCTCGCAAAGGATATCTGCCTTCATATTGCAGCTTCTAACCCTCTTTACCTTGATAATTCCAGCGTTGATCCAGAATTCATCAAAAAAGAGGAGGAGATTCTCACTGCAAAGCAGAAAGAGGCTGGTAAACCAGACAATATAATCCCTAATATCGTAAAAGGGCAGATTGCAAAATACCTCAAAGAGATATGCCTCATGAGCCAACCTTTTGTAAAGAACCCAGATATCACTGTAGAGCAGCTTTTGGCAGAAAAGAACGCCAAGATCCTTGGCTATACAAGGTATCAGGTGGGTGAGGGTATCGAAAAAAAGCAGGAAAACTTTGTGGAAGAGGTGATGAAGCAGATCAAGGGTTAATATGCCCCCTTGAGGTTTCGTTTAATGTATTAGCAAAGTTGAACAAAATAGAAAAATAGGGGCTTAAACGCCCCTTTTCTTTTATCTTGGTTGATTTGTCGGTCTAATAAGGATTTCGTTTAAACTAACATTTTCAGGTTGTTCCAAAGCGAAGACGATCGTTCTTGCAATATCTTCTGGTTTTAACATATCCACCGATTTTTTATATTGAATAAATCCTTCTGGGAGATCTTCTCCCCAATTTGTATCCACGAGACCCGGTTCTACTGTTATTACTCTTACATTTTTACTGCATAGTTCATCCCTTAAACTCTCTGAAAAGCCAACAACACCCCACTTTGAAGCGCAATAGGTCGAAAGCCCCATGAAACCCTTTCTACCTGCTACAGATGCGATATTTACAATGGTGCCTTTATTTTTGATTATTGAAGAGGAAAATAGACTTGTTGTGTAGATAAGCCCCGAAAGATTTAGGTCGATGATCTCTTTTATGGTTTCTGCTGTTTCTTCTGTGATCGGTTTGTATATACCTCTACCTGCATTGTTTATCAAGCAGTCTATCCCATCTGTTTTACTCATAAAAAAATCGTACATCTTTTTTATCTCTTCTAAGTTCCCGAGATCAGCGTCAAAAAGGTTAAATTCTACGCTTTGTTTGTTTAGGTAATCAATTAGGTTTTTATTTTGACTGATAGTTCGAGATGTCAGAAACAGTATTGCTCCTTTTTCGGCAAGATTCTTTGCCAATGCTTCACCTATACCTTTACTTGCTCCTGTGATTACGACTTTTATCCCTTTAAGTGTCATAAGGTCACCTCAATTTTTGATATTGTTTATATAATCTAATACATTCTGTGCTATATTCAATGGAATGTTGCAGTTTTTGGATAGTTCCTCTGCAGAAAGGGAAACTCTTTTGAAAATATCGGGATATACGGAGAGGATCTTTTTTAACCTTTTTTCTCCAACTCCTTCAACATTTAGGATCCCTGATCTAATAAGCATCTTTTCGTAACTGCTTCTCATATAGGTTACAACAAATCTGTGGGCTTCATCCCTGATCTTTTCAATCAGAAGTAGTAGCGGGTCGTTCCGTTTTAAATTGATAGGATTTTTTCTGTTTGGTATATGAATAGATGCTATCGATTCATCTTGTTCAAATCTCTTATCCTTTTGGCTTCTACCTTTTGAGATGGCAATTATGTTTGCATCGATTTTTTTCTCTTTAAACCCTTTTATTGCGGCATTTAACTGCCCCACGCCACCATCAATTATGTATAGATCAGCAGACTCTTCACTACCCTCTAAGATATTATCGGCTTTTCGCTTCATAAGTTCGTATATAGAGGCAAAGTCATCGTTGCTTTGCTGTGTAATGCGATATTTTCTGTACCTTTTTTTGATGAAGTCTCCGTTGGACCAACAGATAGATGCACCCACCACATTTGTACCGTAAAGGTGAGAGATATCGATACATTCTATCGATTCTATTTGAGTATTAACGAACTGCTGTAGTTTTTCTAATGCTATGTTAATATTGCTTTTTTTCTTTAAGAAGAGGGATTTTTGAGTTTCTATGTTCTCTTTGCCGATCTCGAGAATTCTTTTTTCTATCGTTTCTTTGATATAGATTTTCTGGTTGGTGATTTTATCGATGGCTTCGATGAGTGGTTCATATTCTTTTACTATTTCACCATTTATTACGATACTGAGATTCACTGGGGGTTGCTGGGTTATCGAGTAGAGTTGCAGTATATAAAGAGATATATCGAAGTCATCTTCCTCAACAAAGTCTGTCTTTACACTTATCAGTTTCCCATTTCTTATAAAAAGGGAGCATATTACTTTAAAATTTTCATCCTCTTCCAAAATAAATATATCTGTGGACTTATCGTCGTTGATTACCACACCCTGTTTTATGAATAGTGAATCCAGTGCAAACAATCTATCTCTAACCTTGGCTGCTTCTTCAAAAAGGAGGTTTTTTGAATAGAAAGACATCCTCTCCTTAAGGGTTTCTTTTAGTTCGGCTGTTTTTCCTGTGAATAGCTTTTTTAATTCATCAACAAGCTTTTTATAATCCTCTTTTGAAATGAGATTCTCGCAAGGACATGAGCACTGCTTTATCTGATAATTAAGACACCTTCTCTGTTTTTGGAATAGGCTATCAGAACAGGTTCTTACTGGGAATATCTTTAGTATCTCGTTTAAAACACCTCTTAGTCCTTTTACATCCACAAATGGTCCAAAGTATAACGCCTGTTTGTCAGATGTATCCCTTGTGATCATTATCCTTGGGAACTCTTCGTTGGTCAGTTTTATGTATGGGTAACTTTTGGCATCTTTTAACCTCACATTGTACTTAGGTTTTTCGGTTTTTATGATGTTGTTTTCTAAAAGTAAGGCTTCCGCCTCATTTGTGGTGATGATGAATTTTAATTCGTGGGCGAGGGATACCATCTGAATGGTTTTGGGTGATTTTTCCGATGAGTTGAAGTATGAAGCCACCCTTTTTTTGAGACTTATGGCCTTGCCGACATAAAGAATTTTACCATTCTTGTCTAAAAATGTGTAAACGCCTGGTTGATCAGGTATTTCATCGAGATTGATCCCTTTCATATCAATCTTTTATCAGAACTTCCCTCGGTCTTGAAGTACCATCGCTGGGGCCAACTACCCCCTGTTTCTCCATAATTTCCATTATTCTTGCGGCCCTATTATAACCTATTTTTAGATATCGTTGGATCATTGAAATAGATGCTACACCCTTTGATTTAACCAATTCGAGGGCTTCGTAGTATTTTTCGTCGAGTTCTTCTTCGCTGAAGTCATCTGTACTTTCTGGGCTTTCAAAGGAAACGAGCTCTTCGTTGAACTGTGGCTCGCCGAACTGTTTTAGGTATTCCACGATTCGATTTACCTCCGACTCATCCACAAAGCATCCATGAATCCTCACAGGATCGCTGCTACCCGGGGGGATAAAGAGGGAGTCACCTTTACCTAAAAGCATTTCGGCACCATTTTGATCTAAAACGGTTCTCGAATCGGTTTTTGATGATACTCTGAAGGATAGTCTTGCCGGCATATTAGCCTTGATTATACCTGTGATGACATTTACCGAGGGTCTTTGGGTGGCAAGGATGAGATGTATCCCAACAGCCCTTGCCATCTGGGCTATCCTTATGATGGATTGCTCTACTTCTTTACCTGCCACGATCATCAGATCTGCAAATTCATCCACGATCACTACAAGGTATGGCATTTTTGTGAGTTCGGGATTCTTTTCAACTATTTTATTGTACGATTCGATGTTTCTCACCTTGTGTTCCGCCAATGTGGCGTATCTACTCTCCATTTCGGTAACCACATTTTTAAGCAATTTCGATGCTTTCTGGGGATCAACCACCACTGGAGCGGCAAGGTGGGGTATCCCTTCGTATACATTGAGTTCCACCATTTTGGGATCTATGAGGGCAAATTTTACATATTCTGGTGGGCATTTATAGAGTAGGGAGCATATAATCGTATTTACTGCCACAGACTTACCACTTCCCGTAGTACCTGCGATGAGAAGGTGGGGCATTTTCGTTAGGTCTGTGATGTAGGGTCTACCTGCGATATCTTTACCTAATATTATCGCCAAATTGGCGTTTGATTCTTTGAATTCTTTGGATGTGATAAGTTCTTTTATATACACTGTACTTCTTTTTTTATTGGGCAACTCGATCCCCACCACAGACTTACCCGGTATCGGTGCTATAATTCTTACGCTCAAGGCACTCATGGCAAGGGCAAGATCACTTTCTAATCCAGCTATCTTACTTATTTTTACCCCTGGGGCTGGCTCAAATTCGTATAGGGTGACAATTGGTCCCGGTTGGATCTCCTTTACTTTACCTTGTACACCGAAATCGAGAAGCTTTTCTTCTAAGATCTTCCCTTTTAGTTTTAATTCCTGTATCGACTCTGAAGAATCAGATTTCTCAGGTTCATTTAATAAGTTATCTGGAACAAAATAGTTTTTCTGTGTTTTCTTCTTATCGGGAGTGATGTGTAGTATCTGTTCTTTGGGTTCTTTTTTATCCTCTTTTTTCTGCTCTGGCTGCTTTTCCACGAGTGTTGCTGGTTGTCTTATGATCAGTTCTTCATCTTCATTGCTCTCTTTTAAATCTGCCTTTGGTAAACTTTCTTCAACCTCATCATCCTTTTTCACAACTTTTTTAGCGGCAGAGGCAATACTGATGAATAGATCTATAAATGAGAATTTTAGCAGAAAGGATAGACTGATTATCAATGCTGATGTGAGTATTACGAGTGTGCCCGTTTTGCCAAAAAGTGGTAGGATGATAGTTTTCACAAAAAGCCCTAAGATACCCCCAGAAGGCTTTATTTTGTATAGGATATCGTTTTCAAAGTAAACACCGGCTATACCGGATACGGATATGATGAGGAGGATCATAAAGAAAAGGTTTAGTATTAGTTTGTATCCCCGTAAGCCTTTGGTGTTTCTGAATTGATAAAATTGAAAACAGAGCATAAAAACCATTATCGGCAGTAAAATAGCGGATATGCCTGTCAAGGTAATCACCCAATCTGCTAAGTAGCTACCGAATTTACCAAGTAGATTGTGAACCTCTACTCCATCTTTTTTTAAAACTATAGTGCTAAAGGATGGATCATCGGGATGGTAGGAAAAGATAGCCATTCCAAACATCGCAGATATGGCTATTGCAATTATGATTAGTGTATCGAATTTAAACTTTTCGGTGGTGTATTCAGAATTCTTTTTTACAGCCATACAACGGTGATTATTCCAAGTATCAAGCAGTATAGGGCAAAATATGTTAGCTTTGCCCTTTTTATGAATTGAATCATGAAATGGATAGCAAAAAACGCAGATACAAACGCGACTACAGCGGCAACGATATAATTAATAATCTGTTCATTCTCGATGGATGTGATGTGTCTTGCCTGTAGGAGTGTAGCACCAAAGACCGCTGGTAGAGCCATGAGAAATGAGAACTCCACCGCCTCTTCCCTCTTTATCCCTAACATTAGAGATGCGGCAACGGTGGATCCTGAACGAGAGATCCCCGGAATAACTGCAATCCCCTGTACAATCCCCACTATAAAACCTTTTGTAGGGTCGATTTGAAATCTCCCCTTTGTTCTATCTGAAATAACGAGAAGGATGGAGGTTATTATAAGCCCATACCCTGCATAAACTGGGACATTGAAAAGAGTCTCTGAAAACTTTTCCAGTGTGAGTCCTATGATGGCGGTTGGTATTGAGGCTGCGAATATGGCCCATAAGAATCGCTTGTTGTCGTAGTAAACTACCCTGTATTTGTAGATAAAAAAACCTAAGAAGGCCTTTATGAGTGTAGCGATCTTGGTTCTGAAATAAATCAGTACCGAGCAGAATGTTGCAAAATGGAGTATTGTATCAAAAAGTAATGATGGTTCTTTAAAATTTTTTATCAGTGATTGGGCAATGACAAGATGTCCAGAACTACTAACGGGAAGAAATTCTGTGATCCCCTGAAGTAGTCCTAAAAAAATGGCCTCAAATAAATTCATCAATATCCTCCGTGGTGTATACTTTTACAGCAGGTCTTTTTTCAAAGTTTTTTTTGAAAAACTTTTTCACAAGGGCAGTTAGTGTGCTCTTTGTGTCAAAATCATCAGTGGTGATCTCTTTTAATTTATCCATATTATCTTTTATATACCTTTTTAACTTTGTGTCAAGTTCGTTGGTTAGTCTAAAACCTACCGTATCGATCGATAACTTTTTCTCTGAATATAAAACGATAATTATGCCATCCCTTGAAAGATGCTTTTTCTCTTTGAAAAGCTCCTCGTCGTATTCAAAACCACCTCTTTGGTCTATGTAAACAACACCGGACGGTATAGAGGATATTGTATATTCATTTTTGTAAAATGTCAGTTTATCACCATTTTTGGCGAATATTGGTGCGGACAAACCTTTTTCTTCCAAAAGTTTTTCCAAAAGTCTCTGCTGGGCAAATTCTCCGTGTATTGGTACCGTCCATTCTGGATTGAGAGTTTCAATTACTTTTAAGATGTCGTTTTGTGGGGCGTGCCCTGATATGTGTAGTCCCCTTATTACCTCCCCTTTGTGGAAATAGATCTCGTTGATGACTCTATTTACATTTCTTTCGTTGCCCGGGATGGTGGTGGATGAGAAGATGAATATGTCTGATGGGGTGATTTTAAGTTTTTTTCGTTCCATCATGGCGATTCTATACATAGAGCTGTTGGGTTCACCTTGGCAGCCGGTTACAAGGATGCACAGATGTTCCGGCTCATAGTAATCGATCTTTTCAAGGGGAACAATGAGATCATCCGGAATATGAAGATATGAGAGATCCCTTGAAATATTTATATTTTTTGAGAAGGCGTTCCCCTCAATTACCAGCTTTCTACCTGTAGAAATACAGGTTTCCACTACAAGTTTTAGTCTGCTAATATTTGTGGAAAATGTGGTAAAGAAAATTCTCCCTTTTGAGTTGGTGAATATATCGAGAAGCTGATCTCTGAGCAGGTTTTCATCTGTTTCATTTTGTTCAGTAAAAATGTTGGTACAGTCTATTAATAGACCTGTGACTTTATCTTTCAAACTTTTTAATCTTTCGAAAGGAAATGGTTTTCCTATAAGTGGATTTTCCTCGATTCTAAAATCGCCGCAATGGACAAATCTCTTGTCTCCCACCTCAATTATGAGAAAAAATGAGTCGGGTATCGAATGATTCACCTCGAGAAACTCTATGCTGAAATCTCCAATTGTGATCTTTTCTCCATCCGATATGGTATTAAAGGATTTTGGGCGGTATTTAGAGTTGGCTATCTTGTGTTTTATCAATCTTGTGGAGTAGTTCCCTGAAAAGACTGGAACGGGGAAGTATTTGAAAAAGTATGGTAGTGCTCCGATATGATCCTCATGACCGTGGGTGATGATTACCCCTTTTAACTTTTCCCTTATCGTTTCCAGATATTGAAAATCGGGGATTGTAAAATCTATCCCCATGAAATCGGCTTGGAAAAACTTTAATCCACAATCTATAAGGATTGCTGATTCCTCTGTTTCGTAGAGATAACAGTTCCCTCCTATCTCTCCTGCACCACCCAAAAACGATATCGATAATTTCAAATAGTTCCTCCGAGTTTTGCTACCATAATTTTCCAGATCTTATTATCCCTATTACTAAACCGATACCGAAAAACACCGAGATCACAAATCCAGCCAAACCTAAAAATGGGATACCGAATACCTTTGGTCCTATATTGGAATGAACCATAATCGAAGAACCGAGAATTATACCGGCAATGACGATGCTAAAAGATAATCTATTGGTGGATTTATCGATCTGTGTTGAAAACTTTTCCAATCCCTTGTGGACAAAATTGAAGGTGATTTTATCGTTTATTACCTTATTTACAATTTTTTTGTAATCTGTGGGCAATGATTCAACTACACTGTTTATCTCTCTTATATTCTTTATAAATCTTTTTGTAAGGGTTCTGTATGAGTATTTTTTCATCAGGATCTTTCTTGCGTAGGGTTTTGCAAAGTTTAAGACATTGAATTCGGGATCTAACCTTTTGCCTATGGACTCGAGGAAGGCAAATGTTTTGATGATGTAGAGGTAATCTATTGGAAAGTTGAACCTATACTTTCTACCAATGGTGATGATATGTTGGAACATCTTTACTGTGTCTATCTCGCCTATATTTTTCCCGTAAACAGGCATGATAACATCCATTAGGTCAAGTTTGATTTTTCTTATGTCGGCGTCTTCATTTATGACACCGAAGTCTACCATTTCGTTTACAAGATTGTCTATATCTAAGTTTATAAGGTATAAAAAGATACTGCTTAAATGCTCAAGTAGTAAGGAATCAACTTTTCCGATGATGCCGAAATCCAAAACGGCAATTTTCCCATCATCTGTGATGAGTAGGTTACCGGGGTGGGGGTCTGCATGGAAAAACCCAAACTCAAAGACCTGCTTCATATAGAAATGGACACCGTTTGTGGCGATCTCTTTGAGGTTGAGATTTTTCTCTTTTAGTGCTTGAATGTTGTCGATCCTTGTGCCGTGTATGAGATGCATCACGATGATTTCATTCGACGAATACTCCTCTAAGACCTCTGGGAATTGTAGGTATTTTTCATTTTTGAAGAAGTCTTTGAATTTTTCTATATAAAATGTTTCGAGTTCGAAATTGAGCTCTTTGATGATCTGCTCAGAAAGTTCGTCAACGATTTTTTTAAGTTGGATCTGCTTTGCTTCCTGTATATATTTTTCCGCTATATTTGCTATAAAGTGTAGAATGGTTATATCCTGATCTATGATCTCTTTGATACCTGGTTTTTTTATCTTTACTGCTACCTCTCTTCCATCTAAGAGAACTGCTCGGTGAACCTGAGCAATGGATGCCGATGCTACTGGGATCTCTTCGATTTTCAAGAAAACTTTGTCGATAGGTTTTTTCAAGGATTTTTCTAAGATAGGTTTAATCCTTTCAAAGGTGAAATAGGGGGTGTCATCCTGTAGCTTCTTTAGTTCATTTATCATATCTTCGCTTAGGATGTCGGGGCGAGATGCTAAGAATTGTCCTGCTTTGATAAAAGTGGTACCCAACTCCTCTAAAAGTTTTCTAAATCTAACCGGTGGTGGTAGATCTAAGATCTCTTTGTTCTGTTTTGGGGTGATAAATCGCATGAAGACATTGAGTATCGGAGCTAAGTTTAGTTCATGAATCAAAGGTCCGAAGCCGTATTTTAAGAAGGTTTTTGTAATATCTCTTATTCTCTTTGCGTTGCCTATCGCTTTTTGAAATGTTATCATAATTTATTATAGTCTAATTTTCACCATCTGTCAAAGAGGAGATTATGACCTTTCTCTTGACATCCTTTATTTTTCTTGATATAGGTAAACATAAGTTCACCTTATAGTGTAGAGGTGTCTATGGAGCTTACAAAGAGGCAGCAGGATTGCCTAAGATTTATCAGAAACTATATCAAAGAGTACGGCTATCCACCGACCATTCAGAATATCTGCGATGGGTTGGGGATCAAGTCTAAAAATGCTGGGTTTAAAATGCTAAATATCTTGGAAAAGAAGGGGTATATCAGAAGGGATAGGTTGCTTTCAAGGGGGATAGAGCTATTGGAGGAGCAAAGGGGTTTGCCTATTTTGGGAAGGATTACGGCTGGTATCCCCATAGAGGCTGAGGAGAATATCGAAGGGTATATTTCTATTGATAAACTTTTGGGCAATTTGGATGATTGCTTTGGTTTGAGGGTGATGGGTGATAGTATGGAGGAAAAGGGGATATTGGATGGCGATATAGCGATAATACGGAAACAAAAAGATATATTAAATGGTCAGATAGGTGCCTTTATGATAAATGGAGAGTTTACCCTTAAGACATTTAAGATCTCTGATGATGGTCAGATATACTTAAAACCAGAGAATAGCAAGTACAAGCCTATATACATCACTGAAGAGGATAAACTTGAGGTGGTGGGGCTACTTAAGATGGTGATAAGACCATACGGAGAATACTATGAGGCACGAAAATATTGAGATAGCAGCAGGTGTGGTATTTGAAAAAGGTGATATAAGGCCTAAGTGGATCTTTGTAAATGGTCGTAAGATAAATATCTTAAGGATAATATATAAATGGCACGAAAGAGAAGGGTATTATCTCATCTATAAATTTACCGTTACAGATGGTGAGAATCTTTACGAGATAGCGTTTAACTCCAATTTGCAGAAATGGTTTTTGATTGCAGTTGTGGAGGGTGCTTTATGATAGCGTGCTTGGATATGGATGCCTTTTTCGCATCTGTAGAGCAAGCATCAAATCCATCCCTGAGGGGTAAACCGATAGGGGTCATAGGTTCGAAAGAGCGGACGGTGATAGTGACATCCTCTTATGAGGCAAGGAAGTATGGTGTAAAGACGGGGATGAGCAAGTATGAGGCATTGAGGCATTGTCCAGAACTGATTTTGGTCGTGGGCAACAATCAGAAGTATATCTACATCTCAAAACAGATAGTGGAGTTTTTATCGAAGATATCACCCAATGTGGAGGCTTATTCCATCGATGAGGCGTTTTTTGATCTTTCTCATATCAAGGGGATCAATTACTCCGATGTGGCTTACATGGTAAAAAGCTGGATAAAGGAGAGATTCGGTATCACCTGCTCCATTGGAGTGGGAATTAGTAAGCTTGTGGCAAAGATGGCAAGTGGTGTGAATAAGCCTGATGGGTACTATTTTGTAAAGGAGGAGGATAGTATTAAGTTCCTCGATGAGTTCAGACTTTCGGATATATGGGGGATAGGGGAGAGGATGCAGAGGAGATTTTATTCGCAAGGGATAACATCCTTAAGGGATATAAGAAGATTAGGTGTTGAAGAGATGGTTAGGCGTTTTGGTAAGAGGGGTATTTTTTATTATGAGATGGCTTTTGGTAGATATACTCAGATTGTGTCTGAAGAACCACCTGTAAAATCTGTAGGTCATAGCATGACGCTGCCTATGGATATATTTTCGATGGAGAAGTTGTCTCCATATATTTTACAACTATCAGAGATGGTATCCTCAAGAGCAAGGAATAATCTGATCGCAGGTAAGACATTATCTGTATATGTAAAATATACAAACATGGACAAGGATGGTAAGATGATTACTCTTCCTTACTATACATCTGCCACCCATCATATCTACGATGTGGCAAGGGATCTATTCTCTAAATTTAAGATATCAAATGGTATAAGACTCATCGGTATTTCACTTTCCAATCTTTTACATAATTGTAAGCTACTTACCAACATATTTGATAATCCAAAACTGATAGAGCTTTATAATGCCGTAGATAAGATAAATAACCGCTATGGTAATTGGACGATATGCCAAGCATCGGTGTTGAATTGCCTTCGTATAGGTAGCAAAACGATCTCTCCAGCCTGGCGTCCATCAGGGGTGAGGGAGGTAGATGTGAGGTGAAATTGATTACATAAAAGCGTTATCTTAGTTGACATATGAATATAAACAATTTATTATCAAATTAGGGTATTGAAATGTATGAAAAGATGACTTTATTTATTCGTAGGAATTTAAAGTATAACTTATTGGTAAATATAATACTATTGATTGTTCTTCAGTTGGTTGTATTATATTTTTCTTTTAACACTTTTTTTGAAGATTTTTATGTTAAAAAATTGGGGGACAAAGCTATTGGTGTTGCTATTGCCATATCAAAGAACGAAAAAATAGTAAATGCTGTAAAAAATAGAAAGTTTGAAATAAACGATTATATCGAAGATTTAAGAAAAAAAATAAATTGTCAGTACATAGTTGTTGCCGATGTCTATGGAATAAGATATTCCCATCCGAATCCTTTAAATGTTGGTAAGAAATTTGTCGGAGAAGATTATAAAAAGGCGGTAACTACTGGTGAGATTTACACTTCAAAGGCAGTTGGGACTTTGGGGCCTTCTATCCGAGCTTTTGCTCCTTTGATAAGTGATGGTAGGATAATAGGTTTTGTATCTGTTGGTTATCTGATTTCTCATATAATGGAAGATCTGCGTAATTATAAAAATATTTTGGTGGTCTACCTCTTTTTTATGGGGCTATTGGGTTTAATTTTTTCTAATTATATCACGAAAAAGGTTAAAAAACTTACTTTTGGGTTAGAACCTTTGGCTATTGCTAATCTATACAAAGAGAACAAAGCTCTATTAAACAGTATAAAAGAAGGGATCGTTTCTATTAATGAAAGTTTTAAAATTAAATATCATAATGATTCTGCAAAAATGATTTTGAATAAGAATGGTCTAAATTTTGATGAGTTTTTAAAGGTAATCTTAGAAAGATTTCCTCTATCAAAGGTAAATTATGGTGTTTTAGAGTCAGAAGTGTTGGAAGTAAATGATAAGTTTTTTGTTGTGTCTACAAACCCTATAGTTTTGGATGATAAAATCAATGGTTATATAATCATTTTTTACGAAAAAGATGATGTTGAGAGATTAAAAGATGAGATAAGAAGTATGAAGAGATGTTCTGATGTTTTGCGAGCTCAAAGCCATGAATATGCCAACAAACTTCACATGTTAAGTGGCTTATTGCAACTTGGAGCTTTTGAAGAAGCTAAAAAATTTCTTTTAAAAGAGTCTGAAGATTTTCACAATACTATCGATTATATAGAAAACAAAATAACCGATAGCTATATAAAAGGGATTTTTATAGGAAAATTTTCCGTAGCAAAAGAATTGGGGTGTAGGTTTTTGTTTAATAAAGATTCTAAAGGTTGGTCTTATAAATTTAAAGATATATCGAATATTTCTATAGTGATAGCAAATATAATTCAAAATGGTATTGAATCTTCAATGAATAATGAGACTCCAGAAGTTTTGATTTCACTTGATGAAGATGATGAAAATCTTTATTTTGATGTTGAAGACAATGGTAAAGGAGTTGAATGTGTGGATAAGATTTTTGAGAAGAATTTTTCTACTAAGGGTGAAGGCAGAGGTTATGGGCTTTTCAATGTTAAAATTGCATTGGAAAAATTGGAAGGAAAGATAGATGTTGGTAAATCTGAAATAATAGGTGGTGCTAAGTTTAGTGTAACTATACCGAAGGTGATGGTATGATAAGGGTTGTCATTGTTGAGGATGATCTGAATATAGCTGGATTACACAAAAGATTTCTCGAAAAATTGGGAGGATTTGATGTTTTGGCAATAGGTACCAATGTAAGAGATAGTATCGATATGATTCGTGAACTAATGCCTGATTTAGTTTTACTTGATATTTATTTAAAGGATGGTTCTGGGCTTGATATTGTTTCTGAAATCAGAAGTATGGACTTGGACGTTGATTTTATTATTATATCCGCTGCTAAAGATATTCAAACAATAAGAAATGCAATTCACAAGGGGATTTTTGATTATCTCATAAAACCCATAGTTTTTGATAGGTTGAGGGAATCTCTTGATAAATATACAGTATATTTTAAGAATTTAAAAAATAAAAAAATAGTGGAACAGAACGATATAGATTCTATTTTATTTAGCAATGCTCAGAATAAGTTTGTTTACGAAGATAACCTTCCCAAAGGGATAGACTCTATTACTTTAAACAAAATTTTGAGTGTTCTTGAAAGTGTTGAAAACCCGATAACTGCTGAGGAAATTGGTGAAAAAATTGGGGCAAGTAGAAATACTGCAAGAAGATATCTTGAATATCTTGCAGAGATAAAAGTTGTCCATGTAAATATAAATTATGGCAGAATAGGGCGACCTGAAAAAGAATTTATTCTCGTGAGCAAAATGAGCAAAAAGTGATTTATGTAGAAAAATATACTTATTTACCTTATATTTACATCTTTTAAAAAATCATTAAATTAAGATTACAAACTACCAATAGGAGGCAGTTATGTTACTGTTAGAATTTTTGTTTGTAATCTTTGTACTATATTTGGGAAGTAAGTATGATACTATTGGGCTTGCAGCGATCTCTGGTTTGGGTTTGCTTGTTGAAGTATTTATTTTCAGGATGCCACCTTCTCATCCGCCAATAACTGTAATGCTAATTATTATGGCTGTTGTTACATGTGCTTCAATTTTAGAAGCATCTGGTGGTCTCAAGTATATGTTGCAGATAACAGAAAAGATTCTCAGATCGAAGCCAAAATATATCACATTTTTGGGACCTATAAGCACTTACTTTTTGACATTCTTAATAGGGACAGGGCATGCTGTTTACACATTGATGCCTATAATTGCAGATATTGCTTTGAAAAATAAAATCCGCCCAGAGAGACCTATGGTAGCCGCTTCTTTGGCATCTCAGTTGGCAATTACTGCAAGCCCTATTTCTGCAGCTGTGGTATATACTCTTACAGAATTGACTAAGATTGGTGTGAATATTTCTTTAATTAAGATTCTCATGGTAACTGTACCAGCCACTTTTATTGGAACAATTGCTATGTGCATTTACAGTTTGAAGAGAGGTAAAGAGTTAGAAGAGGATCCAGAGTATCAGAAAAGGTTGAACGATCCAATTTGGAGAAGTAAGATAGAATCTTCAAGCTATTCAATTTTAAATGAAGAAATACCACAGAGTGCAAAGCATGCTGTGTTATTGTTTATCTTAGGTATTATTGTTGTATCACTACTTGCTATGTTTCCATCTGTTAGAACTATAGACTCAAAAGAGATAGATATGGCAGTAATAGTTCAGTTAATTATGCTGGCGTTTGGTGGACTAATTCTATTAATTGCTAAAACAAAACCTTCCATAGTGGCAGAGGGCAAGGTATTTAGATCTGGGATGCTTGCTTCTCTTGCTATATTTGGTATTGCATGGATGACAGATACATACTTTAGTTATGCTATGCCGCTTTTGAAATCTTCGATTACTGATACAGTCAAAAGTTACCCATGGACATTCGGGATTGCAATGTTCTTAGTATCAGTGTTGATCCATTCTCAAGCTGCTACAATAAAAATGATGCTCCCTGTTGGGATAAGCTTAGGGTTACCAGCGTCAGTATTAGTGGGTCTGATGCCTTCGAGCTATGCATATTTCTTTATCGCTGTTTACCCATCTGATATTGCCACTGCTTCTTTTGATGTCACTGGTACGACAAAGTTGGCTGGTAAATATTTTCTAAATCATAGTTTCATGGTTCCAGGATTGCTTGGGGTATTTGTGGCATGTCTCGTAGGTTACTCTTTGGGTAATTTGATTTTTTAATATGTTGTTGGGGCTGAATTTTATTCAGCCCCTTACTAACTTCCAAAATCATCAAACCTGATATTACCCCTTTCCACACCCAAATTGTCCAGCATCTCGAGGACTGCTTTTAGCATCGGTGGGGGGCCGCATAGGTAGTATTCCACTGATTCTGGTTCTGGATGGTTTTTTAGGTATTGTTCGTAAACAACTTGATGGATAAAACCAACAAACCCTTGCCAAGTATCTTCTGGGAGAGGTTCTGATAAAGCGATATACCATTTAAAGTTATCGTATTGCTTTTGTAGATTTTCAAAATCTTCAGAGTAGAAGATTTCTCTTAGGCTTCTTGCTCCATACCAATAGCTTATCTTTCTTTTCGATTTCAATCGTATAAGTTGATCAAAGATTATGGATCGAAGAGGTGCCATGCCAGCTCCACCACCGATAAAAACCATCTCTGCATCGGTATCAGATGCTTTAAATTCTCCAAAAGGTCCAAGTATGGTTACTTTGTCTCCAGGTTTAAGAGAAAAAACATATGATGAACCAATCCCAGGGGGTATATTTACACTTTTAGGTGGGGGTGTTGCAATGCGGACATTGAGTTTCACTATACCTTTTTCCAATGGGAAGTTTGCCATTGAGTAGGCTCTTATGATTTCCCTGTCATTTTTAGATTTTAGTTCCCATAACCTATATTTATCCCAATCGGGCTTATATTCATCTTCTATTGCAAAGTCTTTAAAAGATATTTCGTAGGGGGGGATCTTTATCTGAATATACCCTCCAGCCTCGAAATCGAATTCATCTGTGGGTAGTTTCAACACAAGTTCTTTGATGAATGTGGCTACATTTCGATTGGAAACAACTTCACACTGGTATTCTTTTGCGTTGAATACCTCTGGGGGTAGAAAGATTTTAATATCATTTTTCACTGGTAGCTGGCATGATAGTCTAAAACCTTCTTTTTCTAATTTGCGCGTAATATGGGCTTTTTCTGTGGGTAGAATACTACCACCACCCTCTAATACCTTTACCTTGCACTGTCCGCAGGAACCGCCACCACCACATGCAGAGGATACGAAGATCTTTTCGGCAGCCAAGACACTTAAAAGTTTATCCCCTGGAGGTACCTCTAAGGTTTTTTCGTTGTTTATAATGATTTTTACTTTGCCTTCTCTTACAAGATAGCGCCTTGCCTCTACTATAAATCCAACAAGGAGCAGCACCAGAATGGTGAAAAAAGCAGTTCCAACGATAACTATCACAGCTGTATCCCAGAGAATATCATAAATGCCACAGCCATGATCCCTGCAGCAATAAATACTATGCCCAATCCTCTAAGTCCGTATGGCACATCGCTATACTTCATCTTTTCTCTAATTCCAGCTAATCCAACTATAGCAAGTGCCCACCCTGATCCACTACCAAATCCATACACAACCGATTCTGTAAAGGTGTATCCCCGCTGTGCCATAAATAGCGTACCACCAAGAATGGCACAATTAACGGTGATTAGAGGGAGAAAGATCCCCAATGCGTTGTATAGTTTTGGAAAGAATCTATCTAAAATCATTTCCAATACCTGAACAATAGCAGCAATAACACCGATATATACAACGAGGCTTATGAATCCAAGATTTATGTCTCCCATACCTAATTTAGCCAAAGCACCATCCTTGAAAACAAAGGTGTACAAAAGATTGTTTATCGGAACAGTTATGGTCTGGACTACTACAACGGCTATTCCCAAACCTTTTGCCGTTTCGATATTATTTGATACAGCCAAGAAGGTACACATTCCCAAAAAGAAGGATAATGCCATATTTTCGATAAAGATCGATTTTATAAGGAGACTAAGATACTGTTCTATCATTTAATCCCCCTTTTTCTTTTTTCTCGCTCTTTTACAAACCAGATGATCGTGGCAATGATGAAAAATCCACTGGGAGCAAGAAGAAACATCCCATTTGGTATATACCATCCACCGTTTACCTTCAGGGTAAGGATTTCATATCCTAAAAGTTTACCACTACCAATAAGTTCTCTAACTGCACCAACGATTACAAGTATCATGCCGTATCCGATACCATTTCCCAATCCATCGAGGAAACTTAAAAATGGTGGGTTCTTTAATGCAAAGGCCTCTGCTCTTCCCATGAGGATACAGTTTGTAATTATAAGTCCAACGAATACAGATAGCTGCTTACTCACATCAAATAGGAAAGCCTTTAAGAACTGATCGATTATGATAACAAAGGATGCTATGACGGTCATCTCTATGATGATCCTCACAGA
>CAZFHX010000006.1:0-39141 GCA_964519265.1 uncultured Deferribacterales bacterium | reverse complement strand
TTTCTCATCAAACTTATCAATAGATTACTCATTGCTACCACCACTGTCACAGATAGCCCCATGACGAGTGCTGTTTTTAATTGTGTAGTGACGGCAAGAGATGAGCAGATCCCTAATACTTGAATAGTGATCGGGTTATTTATGAAAATTGGTCCTAAAAGGGTATCTTTTTTAACTCCCATTTTGAACACCTTTTAATTTTTCTAAAAACTTTTTATACCCATTTGGTCCAAACCAATATTTTATGATATTTTCCACACCCTTGGTTGTCATGGTGGCCCCTGATAACCCATCCACCGAAAATTGATCCACCCCTTTTGACACCTTGAATTTTAATTCACCTTTATCATCGAAAAGCTTTTTGCTTTTCCACTGTTTTTTCCAATTGGGGTTATCCACTTCTCCCCCCAAACCGGGGGTTTCTTTTTGTTCGAAAAATGTTATCCCTTCTATAGTGTTTAGATCGCTATTAAGACTTATAAATCCATACATCGTTGACCACAGGCCATTTCCAAAAACTAATAAAACGATCTTTTCAATCTTATCTCCCCTGTAAAAAAGGTAAGCTGGTATCTTAGATGGGTGGCTTCCTACACCTATTAGATCATCCTTTTTTGGTATTTTGATGGCAGTTTTATCTGTTGCAAGAAGTCTGAAGTTTTTGAAAAACTCTGCATCGCTATCGATCTTTTCATAGTTGCCGGTTTTGATATCTACCATTATAGTTTTCATCTGAAAAGTGTTGTCGTTTACTATGGATAATATATGGTTTAACCTATCCTGCTTAATATTATAATCCTGCTTTTCTTTGAGCAGATAAACGGACAACGATACGAGAAATGAGAAGAAAAGGGCAACTATTAGAGATACAGTAAAGATCCTGAGTTTACTCTCTCTCATACCATTTTTCCCTTCGTTTTATATACTGTTTTACAAATATGCTATCGATAAAGGGTGCGAATATGTTTCCAAAGAGTATCGCAAGCATTGTACCTTCGGGGAAGGCTGGATTAATTACCCTTACAAGGGCATTCATAAACCCTACCAAAAATCCGTAAACCCATTTACCTCTATCTGTCATCGATGCCGATACGGGATCCGTTATCATGAAGGCCATTCCAAAAGCAAACCCACCGAATACGAAATGATAGTAAAATGGCATATTAAACATCTGGTTTGTTTCACTACCAATCAGGTTGAATACTAAGGTTGTTAATCCCATCCCCAGCACCATCCCTGCCATGATCTTCCATGAACCTATGCCTGTAATTATCAGGATTAAAGCACCTATTAAGCAAAGTATGGCAGAGGTTTCTCCGATTGATCCCGGAATAAATCCTAAAAGCCCATCCAAAAATGTATAACCGAAATCCCAGCCTTTTTCGGAAAAAGCTGAAAGAGGGGTTGCCTTTGAGTATCCATCCACCGCTACCCACATCGTATTACCTGTGAGGGATTGTGGATAGGAGAAGAACAGGATGGCTCTTGAAAAGAGGGCTGGATTGATAAAGTTTCTGCCTGTACCTCCGAAAACCTCTTTCCCAAATACAAGCCCTACGCTTAATGCAGCCGCAGCTTGCCATAGTGGAACAGTAGGTGGTAGTATCAATGGATATAGTAAACTTGTTACGAGAAATGCTTCCGCAACCTCATGTCTTCTAACCACAGCAAAAAGAACCTCCCAAAATCCGCCCACAACTAAAGTGATGAAATAAAGAGGTAGAAAGTAAAGTGAACCCAAGAAAAAGTTTGACAATATTGAATTAGGATCGTTTGGTATCGATAGAAGGTGCATTATTTCCTGTCTGAATCCCCCGATAGTCATACCTGTTTGGGATATCGCCAAATTTGCCTGATAGCCTACATTGTAAATCCCAAATATCGCAGCAGGGAGGATCGCAAGAAAGACGATTATCATTGTTCTTTTGAGATCGAGACCATCTCTGATGTGGGTTTTCCCCTCTGTCCTGATTAAAGGGTCATAAAGGAAGGTTTCTACCATCTCAAAGATTGGGAAGAACCTTTCATATTTTCCACCTTTGTGAAACAGCGGGGCTATCCTTTCAAAGAATCTTCTCACATTTCACCTTCGATCTCGTTTAATATCTGCCTTAAATAGACCCCATAATCATATTTCCCTACACATACGAAAGTAAATACCGACATATCCTCCTCTCCAAGATCCAATACACCCAACTTTTCAGCCATCTCAACATCACCTACAAGGAGTGTTCGTAAAAAATATGTTATTGGTAGATCAAGCATACAAACCTTTTCATACGATCCGACAGGGACCATTGGTCTGAAACTACCGTTTAGAGATGTATTAAATTCTATTTGAGTTTTTACAAGTTTAGAAAGAAAAACATTTTTTACTGAAAATCTTTTAAGACCAGGCATCAGCCAGCCCATAAAACTTCTTTCATTTACTTCTTTTATTGTTGACACAATATTTATGTATCTGTGTATAAAACTTATCTCTTTGGTCATCTTTCTTCCATAAAGAGGTGAACCTGCTATGATTCTCTTGCCATCTTCAAAATTTACAATTCTATCCACCGAAGAATGTTCAAACATTCGATAAAGAGTAGGTGTGATACTTTCCCCTGCAAAGGATAAAACTTTCGTATTATCAACAAGATTTTCTTTGAAGAGTTTTCCAATTTTTATGATATCTTGGTAATCTATGTACCATACCTTTCTTTTCCTGTTTAGCGGATAAAGTTTATTAATATGCGTTCCAATAAGTCCTATTGGATGATTGCCAGATACATCAATGGTACTCGTATCGGTTAAATCGATATCGATGTTCAATCCGCTTTGTTTTATAACGAAAACACCTTTTCCACTCAAGGTGCTTATGACTTTTAATCCTGTCTTAAGAAAATCTTCGTTACCTTTTAATACAGTTTTTACATCGGGTGAAAATGGTCTTGTGTCGATGAGTAAAGCAAATATTTTATCAGGAATGGTATCAGGGTCTGCTACTCTATCGAAGGGCCTTTGTCTAAACGATACCCAAAGTCCAGCATTTATGATAGATTCTACGATCTCTTTTCTGTTTTCTTTAGTTAAAGTTATCTTTGAAAGATTTTCAGAAAATTTGTAAACCTTTGGTTCACCTTCTAAGGTATACGCTAAAAATTTTCTCTTTTCTCCTCTAATAATCTCTCTTACCGATCCTTTCACAAAGGAATAGAATCTTAATCCTCTATTTTTTGAATCGTAAAATAGCAGATCACCTGGATTGATGGTATCGTTTATCTGTTTTTCGAATTTCGGTTTTATTTCGATAAAATCATCGGATACAATACCAAAATCTTCAACTTTGAGATCTTTGATTTCACCATATATACCTTTTATAAGGGGTAGAGGAAGCCCTTTTCCATTTTTCATATTCTAATTATAAAGTAGAAAAACTATTTGTCAAATTTTTTTGCTTTGTTGCCATCATTATTGACATATACTCATAAAAGTATTAATATTTACTAAAAATCAAGGTGGTATATGAAGATATTATTGACCAATGATGATGGTATATATTCTAAAGGGATATATGCTGCATATACGGAGCTTAGTAAGATAGGTGAAGTGGTGGTAGTAGCTCCCATAATGGAGCAGAGTGCCGTAGGGCATTCTATCACTATATCTAATCCTCTGAGGATCTACGAAGTTACAAGAAAGGATAAGTTTTTTGGATACGGAGTACAGGGGACACCTGCTGATTGCGTGAAATTAGCTTTTTATGATATTCTTACCACTAAGCCAGATATCGTAGTATCGGGGATTAATCACGGTGCTAATTTGGCATCCAATGTGATCTATTCTGGGACGGTTTCAGCTGCCACAGAGGCTGCTCTGCAAGGGGCAAAAGCTTTTGCCATAAGTTTGGCATCTGTGGCTTACGATGATTTTTCTGTAGCGGCACATTATGCTAAGGAATTTGCTGAACTTTTTTACAAAATGGAGATCAATAGTAATGTGATATTTAATGTCAATGTACCCCCTCTTAAGAAAGAGGAGATAAAAGGTTGGCGTTATACGATACAGGGAAAGAGCAAATATATTGATACCTTTGAGAAAAGGGTTGATCCGAGAGGAAACACCTATTTTTGGCTCACGGGTGAAAGGATTACAGTAGAGTATGGTGAAGATTGCGACGACTATTGGGTTTCTAAAGGGTATGTTAGTGTAACACCTATTAAGTATGATCTTACAGATTACGATATATTTTATAAACTTAAAGGTACTGAGGTGAAAAGATGAAAAAGATTATTTTAGTCCTTGCTATTGTGCTTTCTGTGTTTTTTCTAAATGGATGTGAAGGCTGCTCCCAAAGTAATCCAAGCTCCCCCGATCAGAATACAACCAAATGAAAAAAATTTTCCCTCTTTCACTAATATTTTTACTGTTTTTGTCTTTTTCTGTATTGGCTCGGGTAAGATTGCCTGAGTTTTCATTTGTTGGTAAAGAGATCGGTACTATCACCGTAAAACCATCTTTTGCGGATATAAATATTAGATTTAAGGCACAGAGCTCTTTAAATATTTATCTCGAAAAGTTGAAGTTGGAGCAACAGAAGATCGATACAAAAGAGTATTCCTACGAAGAGCCTAACTTCATGTTTGGCGGAACTATTAGAACTGCCATAGCATCTATTTTTGTGGGTAATAAAGCTTATCGAAACTACTTAGCAAAAAAGTTCCATCAGAAGGACTACCTTGCCGTGATAGATGGCTATGAGAAGTACTCCAAAAAACTCAAAGGTGGGGATTTAGAGTCTGAAATAAAACTATTTTATGCAATTTCATTGATGGAAATGGGTAATCCCACGCTGGCTACCGATGTTTTGGAAGAGGTTTCAGTTGGAAACGACAATATTACACTTTATGCCCAGGATAAATTGTTTGAATATCTGAATAAGGTTAATGATACCGATAGGAGATTATCGGTTTGTGGAAAACTAAATATCTTTAGTGAGTATTCGTTGAATAGTTGCCTTGATGTCTATTACAAAAGGGATTTGTATGATCAGATAATATCTCTCACTGATAAAAATAAATCAATTGTAGATAAAAATAGAAGTTTACTCGTTTATAAAATAGCAGCCCAGTATAGTAAGGGGGATCTTGCCTCCGTTGCCCAGTATGACCCAGATATGTATAGGGATGTAGTGGCATATATTGCCGATGCGAATTTAGAAAAGGGTGATCTTGAAAAGGCAAGTAATATGATCACAAAGATCGAACCAAAGGATGTGAGGGATTTCTACTCCGTTAAGCTTGCTATATTGAAAAAGGATACTGCTTTTTTAAGAGAGAATCTGAACAATATAAAATCTGACAACAACAAACTATTTTTAACCCTTTACTATATAAGTAAACATTTTGATGATATGGATTTAGACCTAATAAAGAGACTCAAATTTGAAAAGCCTGTTTACTACGATTATACAAATTTCTACATTGGGCTTTTTTTAATCAAGAAAAAAGAGTACCTCGAGGCTTCTGAGTATCTCAATAAGATAAGTTTTTACGAAGAGCTATTAGAAAGTAGCGTTTTCTATTTAGGAGTGTGTTATTACTACACAGATTATGGACTTTCAGACCTATTTTTCAAGAGGTATTTAGAAATAGGTAAGGATCCAGAAAAGTTAAACATTGCCCGATACATGATTGCCCAATTTCTATTTGTAGATAAAAGATACGATGATGCTTTGAAATCTTTAGAACAGTGTAGTTTGGTGCAGTGCAATGAATTAAAGGCAGAGATCTTTTTTAATAAAGGTGATTACAAACAATCTGCATCTATTGCTTCATTTGTTATTACTGATAGAGGATTTCTCATTGCTGCTTCATCACTATTTAATCTGAAGAACTATGAAGGTGCCCTTCAATACCTCAATAAGATACAGAATAACTCAAGAGAGTCAGATTTTATAAAGATGCTCACCTATTTTAAGTTGGGTGAAATTGGTAAGGGTCTGGACATATACAAAAAGTATAACTACGATAAAGAGTTTACAGATAATGCTGTTCTCTACCTCTATTTGGGGAATCATTATGCCGATGTGGTAAATATTCTAAAATCTAAAGAGAAGATCTCAAGCGAACAGGAACTCATGCTTGCAAACTCCTATTTCTCATTGGGTAATCATGATGACTCGATGAAGAGATATTTTGCACTTATCGATAAAAAGGTCTACATATATGAGTCTGCTATGGCTATATTCTCCATTGCACAGCAAAGGAAAGATAGTAAACTGCTAAATCAGATTATTACGAAAATCACAAGCCTGAAGTTTGAAAATAAAGATGCTCTGATACTCAGCATGATAAGGTATCTCAAAGAGAATGGTGAAAATAAGTTGGCTCTTGAGAAGATGAACGGATTCTTGAAGAGCTTTCCAGCATCCAACTACCTTAAAGACGCCTATATCCTCAGGGGGTATATAAATGAATCTTTGGGTTTATTTGATGACTGTATAAAGGATGCGGATAGGGTTATCGAATATAGTCCAAGAGAGGATGAGGCATACTATCTAAAAGCCCTTTGTGGCAAGAGGATCAACAAAGAAAATGCCATCAAGATATTTGAAAATTTAGCTGACAAGAGTCAAAGATTTAAAGAGGTGTCTATAAGAGAGATCGTTACCTTAAGCGATGATCCTTTTAAGATAAGGGAGTATCTCACCCAGGTGAAGAGTTTGGATAATCTTTTGTATTTCCAAAGTGTTGTAAGGATGCTGGGTTTACTTGAGGTAAGAAAGGAGTTCCCAGAGTTTGAAAAGTACATTGACGAACTTATTGCATCGAGGGGTGAAGAGTTTGTTCCTGCTGGATATTACTACAAGAGCGTTTTACTGTACACCAAAAATGATACCAAATCTGCTTTGAATTTTGCTATGCGTTGTCATTACCTTTTCCCAAAATCCCCATTTACCTTCAAGGCATTGCAACTTGCTCAGCAGATATACAAGAAGAATGGTGATGAAGAGTCTGCCAAAAAGATCGAAGAGATAATAAAAAATTTTGATAAAGGAGGCAAGTAATGTTTGAAATCATTCAAAAAGGTGGAATAATGATGTACCCGATTATTCTACTTTCCGTCATATCTTTAGGGGTTTTTTTAGAGAGGATTTTCGTACTGAGGGTTACAAATTTTGTGCCTAAGGTTTTTATGGATAAATTATCTCTGTTTCTTAGCAAAAGGGATTATGAGGGTGCTATTCAGCTGTGTGAGGCTGACAATTCATCGATAGCAAGGATAGCAAAGGAGATCATAAACAACATAGATCTTCCGGTATCAAGACTTACCGAATTTGTAGAAGAAACTGGCAGTTTTGAGGTACAAAAATTAGAAAGATTTCTGCCAACTCTTCAAACTATCGGTAGTTTAGCTCCTTTGTTGGGATTTTTGGGCACAGTTGTAGGTATGATACAAACCTTTATGGTGATGGCAAATCAGGGTAATGCAAATATTCAGGCTTTATCCGGTGGGATTGCTGTTGCCTTGCTTACCACTGCTGCTGGTCTTTTTGTCGCCGTTCCGACTGTTATTTTCTATCACATAATCAGGCATAGAGCAGATAAGATATCCCTCGAGCTTGAGAAGGCTACATCCCAGATAATGAACCTCATATTCAAAGAGGGTGGAAGATGAAATTTAGAAAAGATAGATTAAGGAATAATAATATCGAAATACCAACCACATCCATTACTGATATTATATTTCTCATCGTACTTTTCTTGATGGTATCTGCTACCTTTACCACTTACAATATCAATAATCTCAATATAAGTCTACCTAAGGCTAAGGGTGAAAATATCGCTGAAATAAAGAATATAGTTATCTCGATAACAAAAAATCGTGAATTTTCCATTGAGAATCAAGCTGTGGATCCAAATCTGATACCAGCTAAGTTGAAAGAGTATCATGATAAGTTTCCGGAGGCAAATATACTTATTCAGGCTGACAAAGATGCCCTTCATGGAGATGTGGTGTATGTGATGGATGAGAGTAAAAAGGCTGGGTTTAATAAATTGGCTATTGCTGCCGAAACTGAGGAATGATGAAGCAAATAAGCAGGACATCAGTATACATTATTGTATCTCTTCTGATACATTTTACCATACTGCTCTATCTTCCCGATATCGATTTTACGATAAAGGTAAAGGAGAAGGAGTTTGTAACTGTCGATCTTATCAAAGTACCTATTAAATCTGTAAAGGCTGAGTTGAGTAGCCCTGAAAAATCCATGGTGATGTCCAATAAAGGTGATAAAAAAGGTGTTCCAAAATCTTCAGGTATTATAAAACCATCGGTGGATCTACCAATTGTAAGTGTCATTGAAAAGATCCCATTATCCGAGTCGATAAATCAGAATACAAGTGTATCAATTACATCCAAAGGTAGCGCAGATGTAAGCTTAGGTAAAGAGATAACGGCATCTGAATCGAAATTGAAAGAAAGTAAGAGCACCGGTACTGGGGATAAAAGGGTGGTATCTACAGGGAAATCTGACTTTTTTGAAATAACAAGTAGTGCCAAAGGTGAAAGAAAGATAGTGTATATACCTGAAAAACCCACATTCTCCTTACAATCAAACACAAAGGTAAGACTAAAATTTAGTATCGACAGTAAAGGTGTGCCTTATTCAATTATTCTGCTTTCAAGGAGCAATCCAGAGATAGAAAAGTTGGCTATAAAGTTTGTAAGTGGTATCAGATTTGAATCGGTGTCCTATAAAGATGTTGACACCGCAGAAATAACAGTCTATTTTAATGTCCGATAAATTATGAGTGATACTTTAAAAGAGATCATCCTAAATAAAATATCTGAAAAGGGTAGGATTACCTTTGCCGAATTTATGGATATGGCATTATACTATCCAAATTTGGGATACTATCAAAAGGAGAACCCTTTTGGTGTCACTGGTAGTTTTTATACATCTGTGAATGCATCGGAAACATTCGGATTTTCTATAGCAAAGAGCAATCTAAACATCATAAGACAGTTTGATTTAACTCCTAATATCTGTGAAATGGGGGCAGGTTCAGGGATGCTTGCCAACGATATATTAAACTACTATAGGAGTAATGAACCAGAGTTTTACGAAACTGTTAAGTATATTATCATAGAAAAAAGCCAATACCTTATCGAAAGACAGAAAGAGGTTCTTGCTACTCATCAAGGTAAGGTCGAATGGGTAAGTTTTGAAGATTTAGTTAGTTTTGAGGGGGTATTTTTCTCCAACGAGCTTGTGGATGCTTTTCCTGTTCATAGGGTGATCAGGATAGGTGAGCAACTAAAAGAAATATATGTAATCTATAAAGATGATAAATTACAATTTTTCCCTGATGATTTCTCAAATCCTGACCTCAATGAATATTTAAAGAGACTCAAGATCAAGCTTGTGGATAAACAGATCGCCGATATAAACTTGGATGCTACAAGATGGGTTAGGTCTTTGGGGGAGAAGATCAGGAAAGGTTTCGTTGTCACGATTGACTATGGGTGGACTGCAGACAAACTGTATGCCCCTTTTAGGATGGATGGGACAGTTACCTGCTATTTCAAGCATAAGCAGAATAACGACTTTTTTGAGAGGATAGGGGAGCAGGATATCACTGCGTTTGTGGACTTTACTGCTCTGATAGAGTATGGAAAGGATGCTGGACTTGAATATGTCAATCTTTTACCTCAATCTTTGTACCTTGTTCAATCTGGCATTTTGGAATATATATCAAAGGCATCTACAGATCTGCAGAGGGCATCAATTAAGTCCCTCATCATCCCTGAGGGTGGTTTTGGTACGAACTTTCATGTCTTGATTCAATCTAAAAATGTAAGTGTTCCCCAAAACTTTGTTCATAAAAAGGGTGCTACTGAAACATATTTAGAGTTGGCAAAAGCTTACGAGACTTTGAAGATTGAAAATCTCTGATATATTATCAAAAAAGTACAACATTTCCAAAAGATTGGCTAAAAAATATATCAAAAGTTCGAAGGTGTCTTATTGTGGTAAGATACTGAAGAATGATTCCGAAATTTCAGATCTTGATAATGACAAACTCTTGTTGAATATTGAAGAAAATAGCATTGATTTTAACCTCAATGACTATTTATTGACTACTTTTGATGATCTGATCTTTTTTTATAAACCACCATTTATGCATACCGAACGGCAAAGACCCACAGATGCTCTGTGCATATCAGATATTTTACACAAACATTTTGAAGGGTTTAGATTGATCAGTCGCCTCGATTTTGAAACGGATGGTGTTATCGCTGCAGTCGGTGTAGATTTCTCCCCAAGCAAAATATTTAAAAAATATTGTGCATGGGTTCATGGCAGGATCGACAGGGTAATTTTATTTGATAGAAAGATAGATGCTAATAAAAGGAAAAAGGTTTTGGTAATGGATGAGAAGGGGGATAACATTTTGAAAATATTGCCGATCAAACATTCTAAAAATTACACCTTTGTAGAAGTAGATGTTGAGATTGCTCATAGACATCAGATAAGGGCCTCTCTTGCTTTTTTGGGTCATCCGATTGTTGGGGATAAATTGTACGGAAAAGATGACTTCTACAGACTACTCTTGCAGTGTTTTTACACTGAGATCGAACAATACAGTATAGACTTGTTTGATTTAAAGCCCGATGTTGCTATTTCATCTTTACAAAATTTTCAATAAATTTACAAAATTTATAGTTGACTGATGGGATATTTTATGATATTAATAATAAACACAAAGTAATAAACCTCCTTTCAAAATCGCCCCTGACAAAGGGGCTTTTTTATTTTTCTGGAATGCCGTATTTGTTGATCTTTTCGATTAAAGTTACCCGGGAGATCCCTAAGTATTCAGCGGCTTTGGACTTATTTCCTCTATAGATCTTAAGAGCCTCACGGATCAACTCTTTCTCGATAAAAGAAGAAAACTCAGGGATGATATTTTCGTTGAAGTTATCCAGGATCCATCGAACTATACTTTCTCCGGTTATGTCAGAACGATTCATCATTTCTTTGAAAAAGTAGATACTTTCTTCATCCAGACAATTGCCTTTGGTAAGCATAATCGCCTTTCTCACCACATTTTGTAGTTCTCTAACATTACCTGGCCAGGTATAATTTTCAAACATTTCAAGTACATCATTTGATATACAGAAGATCTCTTTCCCCATCTCTTTGGAATATTTTTTGATGTAATAAAAGAGTAGATGTTTTATGTCCTCTTTTCTACATCTTAATGGTGGTATGTGGATGTTTATTACATTTAGCCTATAGAATAGATCGAGTCTAAATTTACCCTCATCCACTAAATCTTTTAAATTTCTATTTGTTGCGGCTATAATCCTTACATCTACCTGTTTAAATTGAGTGGCACCCAACTTTTCTACCACGCCGTTTTGTATAAATCTTAAAAGTTTAGATTGTAGTTTGTAGGGGAGTTCCCCTATTTCGTCTAAAAAAATAGTCCCTGTATCTGCTAACTCAAACTTACCAGGTTTAGACTTGAAGGCACCACTGAAAGCCCCTTTTTCATATCCAAAAAGCTCACTTTCGAGAAGCTCAAAGGGTATTGCGGCACAATTTAAAACGATATAAGGTTTATCTGCTCTATTGCTGTTGGACTGTATTAGATTTGCTATGAGTTCTTTCCCTGTTCCACTTTCGCCGGTGATTAAAACAGGGGAGTCTGTTTTTGCAACATTTGCAACCATCTTTAAGATATCTTTTATCTGACTTGAAACACTGACAAACTGCTCATCATTAGTGAAATCTGGGATCTTTGTCGAATACCTATCACACTTTGTATCCTGTTTGCTTACATATTTGTTAATAATATTTTTCAGCTCTTCTACCTCAATCGGTTTGAAGACAAAATCTTCTGCTCCTCTTTTGATAGCATCAATAAGAGTATTATTCGTTCCATAGGCAGTCATGATTACACAAGGCAATTGTAGATAAGATTTTTTTATTTCTTGTAATACCTCAAGGCCATCCTCATTGCCCAATTTGTAATCAATGATACAGAAATTTACATTATCCCCTGTTAGAATGTTGAATGCTTCTTTTGAGTCATAGGCTATCAAAACTTCGTAGTCGTATGATAAAACCCTTTTAAGACTATAACAGAGAGCTTTGTCGTCATCAATTATCAGTATCCTTTTTTTCATGTTTTAATTCTATCACAAATTTTGCTCCATTGCTATAATTTTTATCAAAATAGATGACACCGTTGAGAGATGTAATGAGATTTTCCACATAGGCAAGACCTAACCCTGTACCAGATTTTTTTGTAGTAAAAAATGGGATGAAGATCTTGTCTTTGATGCTATCAGGGATTCCTGAACCGTTATCGAAGTATTCGAAAATCGTTTTATTCTCTGTTTTGTGTAGTTTTATTGTTATCTGATCCGCACCAGCATTCACTGAATTTGATATCAGGTTTTCAAAGACCATTAAAAGTTTCTCTTTATTTGATGTAAAGGTTATGTCATCGTATTTGAATTCAAAATTGATACCTTTTAATCCAGTCATCCTTTTGATGATGGTTTCAAAAAGATCTCTTGCTAAAATTTCTTCGAAAGTAATCTTCGTTTCTTTGGATAGAAGCATGAAGTCGTTGATTATATTCAACATTCTGTTTAGTTCTGAATCTATGACTTCGATATCATTTTTAGAGTCTTCGCTTTTAATTTCATTTTTTAATGGGGTTAAAAGTAGTTTTATCGTCATTATCGGATTTTTTAGGTGGTGCGCAAGCCCTGCCGCCATCATACTTATGGAGACTATCTTATCTCTGCGGATTATCTCTTTCTCCTGTTCGATATTTTTTTCGATCTGTTTTGATAGGTTTTGTGATAGTTGAATTAGGATCTCTTTGAGTTTTGTGATCTCTTTTGGATCGTTTTTCTCGATATGAATCTTTTCTTTAATAGATGATATATCTGATATAGATTCCAACTTGTTTGTTAGGTTTGTCAGAGGAGTTAAAAGGTAGTTGATGAATTTATACAAAATCACACTTACGATCAAAAAAGCAAATATGTGAAGGGTTATAAGGACAAATAAGGAACTATTTAGTTTATCATTGATATAATCTTTGTTTATTTCGAAGATTACTTTGCCTATTTTATTGTTGTTTAACATAATGTTATGGCTTATTGAGTAATCATCAGATGTTATAGTCGGGATTTTTTTAGTAACTTTTGCATCTGCAATATATTCATTATTTTTATCTATCACTGTAATGTTTGAAAATATACCACTGTTGATCACGACTCCTTCAATTATAGAAAAAATTGTATAAATATCGTCGTAGATTATCGATTCTGCAAGGGGTTTTTCCATTGTTTTAAAATTAAGGAAGGATAAATTTCTTATTTCATCATAAAAAAGTTTTTTGTTCAGGTTATAGGCAAAAAAGATACCTGCAATAAAAATGAAAAGAATAAAAATTTCTATAGAATATAAAATTCTCTTTTTAAAAGATCTGGTTAGGTGCATTTTTCAGATGTTCATCTGTTATTTTTTTTATCTTTCTGGTGGTTTCATATTCAGATTTGGATATTTTTACAAACTTATCGATATGTAGGTTTTCGAGTATCTTTTTTCCACCAGGATCGAGATGCATATTGAGAAAAACTTCTTCTATCTTATCTTTTTTGATATTACTGTTGATCACTATCGGAGGATTTGGAAACTGCTGTGATGTATGAATTATCCTACTATTTTCTACATCTTTAGGATTGTTCTTTTTTATATATTCGTAGATCATATTATCAACGGCGGCTGCATCTAATATGCCTTTGTTTACCAAAAAAATAGATTTATCATGACTATTGGTGTAATATACTTTTTTAAAAAAACTACGGTCCATGATATTATTTTTGATAAAGAGGTATATCGGATAGATGTATCCTGTGTTGGATAATGGGTCAGTAAAAGCGAAGATCTTACCCTTTAGATCTTTTATATCTTTGATATCTGCATTTTTATTGGCAATAAGTAGTGACCTATAGTATATCTGTCCCTCTACCTGAGGAACTGCTAATATCTCGAAATCCCCATCCAAAGAGACATAGGCTCCTGTGCAGATGAATGAGAGATCAACCTCCTTTTTTAAAATCAATTCGTTCATCTCTTTGTAATTTTTTTTATAGATAACTGAGGTTTGTATATATAACTTCTTTTTCAAATAATCAGCAAGACCATTGTACATCTTGAGATTTGTTTCTGCGGATACTATGGATGATATCCCTATACGCAAAACAGACTGAGATGCATGAATGTTTGATATGATGATTACTACAAAAAAAATAAATGAATATAGCTTCAACATAATCTTATCTTAACTTTTTTTGGTGAAAGGTCAACAGTTTTTAAACTGCTGACCTTTACATTTTTTGTTAAACTTTTTTTAGCGTTACTTTTGTGTCATAAAATACGGCACTTCCACCCACAGGATCGATAAGGCATGTATTTTTTAGATATGGATCTACGAGCATAGCTGCATTAGCATGGATACCTGTGGCTCTCTTGGCGTCCCCTTTTATCAACTTACCATCTATGATCTGATCACTTGCACCGGTAGCGTAGTGTCCATGCCCAAGGGTAAAGGTGATTACACCTGGTTTGATCGTTTCGGTTATTTTTACTTTACCTATCATCGGTTTCTTTGTACCATTTTTCAGATCCCATACGCCATCTTTGTTGGAAGGGGAAATGATCTGGACTTTGTCACCATCTTTTAAACCATATCTTTTTGCATCAATAGGATTTATCACTATAAAGTTTTCTGGATAGATCGACAATAACCAATAATTTGTTATTGTTCTCGACTTGGTTTGTGTAATGTCTCTTTGAGTAATCAGATGTAGATCAAAACCGCTGTATAATCCTGTTTCTTCAAGAGTCTTACCAGTGGTTATTGATAGTGGAATGTATTTGGCATACCCTGGGTTGTAATTACCTGTAAAAGCATCTTTTGTACCTGCCGTTTTTTCTTGGTATAGGTTGAGGGACTTTTTCCAAGGATTTGGTGCTTTGCAGTTGTTTATTGCTTTTTGCACATCAGAGTACTCCTGGAATCTTCCACCTCTGTTTAAAACATACACAACTTTTTTCCAATCGGCACCGGCAATTTTTTGCCACCTTTGTGGATCAAATACATTTTTTGGCAGATGTTTCCTTGCCTCTAAAAAGATTCTTACCTCCTCATCGGAAGCATCGGGGACTTCTGGGGATGCTTTCGCTAAGTTTGTAACAAATCTTATGTAGAGATCATCGGGTCTTGTGAAATCTTTCCCTTCACCAAAGGCATTTTTACCGAACCCTTTTAGGTTTAGTTTCTCTGCTATAGCAAGTAGTACTGTTTCAAAACTGAGAGGTTGCTCTTCACCGAACACCCTTACTACTTCATTTGGGGATGCTACGACAGGTTGTCTTACAGGTTGTACCTTTGAAGGCATATTCGGGTGAGATCCATGGAATTCCCACCTTTCTAAATATGTTAGGTCTGGGAATATGTAGTCCGCATACATCGAGGTAGAACCGATCAAGATATCGGATGCTACAAAGAGAGGTAGGGCATCGGTGTTTACCAAAACATCGATATTGGTATTTCCTGCTGGTAGTGAATAAGTAGGTGCACCCATATACATAAATAATGCTTTAACCTGGTATGGGTACTTATCACCTATTGATGGGATTATCTCTTCATAAATATCTGAGGCAAGGGGCCACCAATTTCTTTTTGCTGGATAACCTTTGAACAATGTTGTATCTTCGTATTTCACATCATGTCTGATGGAGCTGATACCGGTTGGTGTTATCTTCCCTTTTAAATCCTTTGTTGGATCTCCGATAGAATATGTTGATGGGACTATAGAACCCCCAGCAGAGTCGTAATTACCGAGGAGCATGTTAATGGTCATAGCACCCACAACATTATAAAATCCATTTGTATGCTGTGAAACACCTCTATGAATATCAACGACACCTTTTTTTCCAGCATCTGTTAGCTCTTTTGCTACTGCTTTTATGGTATCTACAGGGCAATCGCATATCTTTGCCCACTCCTCTAACGAGCGGGAGAACACCTCCTCTTTTAGGATCTGTAATGCAGATTTTACCCTTATTTTACCACCTTTACCATCGTCGAGCACCTTATCTACGAAAAGGTCGCCATAGATAGGTTGCTTGAGATAATCGTTGTTGTAATCCACACCTACAGGGAGGTTTTCTGATATTGCCACAAAGAATTCGAGAGTGTGTTCCTTGCCATCTTTATCTTTTATTTTGACAGGTTCACCTAAACCTATCTCGTGGGCTCTTAAAAGTTTTCCTGGTTTACCCTTATCATCAATTTTTACAAGTAGAGAAGCATTTGTCCAAGAAAACTCACCGATCTTTTCTGCTGCCAATTTATTTGCCGCTGAAAGGAACTTTTTATCTATCTTATCATTTGAAAACATCCAGTGCATAATTGCCATGAATAATGCGCCATCGGTGCCAGGTTTGACAGGGAGGTAGTATTTCGCCTTAGACGCAAGTTTGGTAAATCTTGGGTCTGCCACTGCGATGGTGAGTTCTCCAGACGCAAGTCTTTCTGTCAACCTCAATGTTCTGTTTGTAGGTCCATAGTTCCCATCGAAAAGGTTTGCACCCACAAAAAGCACAAACTTTGAGTTAAGGGTATCTGCTTGCCAGTAGAATTTTTGTCCACCACCCCATTTATTATATTGCCATTGTTCGCTTATCGCTTTGCATGCAAAGTATAGAGAACCCTGGCAGACGGTTGTGTGTCCATGGGCATTTGTTGTTCCCATGTACTCTCTGAAGAATAGTTGGAAAAATTGGCTTCTTCCAGCCTTTTTCCTGCCCCACATGTAGACAAGTTGATTGTTTTTAAATCCCAAGTCGGGATGATTTGGATCTATCAGGTAGGGAAGAAGGTCTGGGTTTTTCGTCTTAAACTCTTCTACTGCCTGTTTTTTATCTTTTGCTTTAAAGATCTCTTTTATCCCTTCATCCAGTCTCTTAAAAAGGGCTGGGTCTCTTACAACACATATATCCTTCAACCCTTCCACATATCTATTCTCTTCACCTGGCACATTTGCAAATAACTTACCTCCATTAACAATTTCATCAATGGCTTGTTCAAATGGTATGCTGATCCATTTGCCTTCACCTCTTTTACCTGCTCTTTTTAATACTTTGGTGATTCTGTATGGATCATAGTTCGTTTGGATACCTGCCTGACCTTTGGGGCATATTGCTGTATCTATTTTCGCAGCCTCTTTGATATCTGTGTTTGCGTTGAGGTTTGGAAGTGTGTTCCATGGATTGTAGGGGTTGCCGTCGATTTTTACTGCTATGCCATCCAATATCTTTACCTTTATTCCACATCCGGTATTACACTGCAAGCAGACTGAATATATCTGGTTTTCTGGGTTGTTTAATGGATAGTTTTTAGCTGCGGCTTGAGCCTCTTTTACCTTGAGATTGAAATCGAGGTTGTGTGCCAAGATAGCTCCAGCGGTAACAGCAGCACAACCACCTACAAATTCTCTTCTTGTGATACCATTTGTATCGTTGGTGATTATTTTTTTATCTTTTTTCATCGTTACACCTCACATTATAGTATGTAAAATACTGATGGTTTGGTTTTAGATACTCCAAAGTCTGCATTACCGGTTTTGGGTGTTGGATCTTTCACTTTAGTCATAGTTGTAATTTTATTTTCTTTCATCTTTTTGACGATGAGACTGTTTGGATCGTTTAGATCTCCGAAATAGTTTGCTCTGCCTATACATGTGCTTACACAGATAGGTAGCAACCCTTCTAAAAGTCTATTTATACAAAAATGGCATTTACGGGCATTACCTGCTGGTTGATTGAAATCTGTTCTTTTCCATTCTCCACCATATTCAAAGAATTTTCTTGTTTCGTATGGTTGAATAGCAGGTGTATCTTTTGTATAAAAACCTCCTTTGTCTAAATACCTTGCTTTATATGGGCATGCTGATACGCATTGCCCACATCCGATGCACTGGGAATAGTTCATCATAACTATACCGTTTTTATCTTTGAAGGTTGCTTTACCTTTGTTTGGGCAGGCTGAAACGCAAGGTGGGTTATCACATTGCTGGCATGGTCTGGGAATATAGTCCCTCTTCACTTTCGGAAACTTGCCTGTTTCAACTTCAAAAACTGGTCGATAGATGACACCTGGGGGTAGTACATTTTCGCTTATACACCCTACTGTACAGGCATGGCATCCAACGCATTTTCTTAGATCGATCAACATGCCCCATTTTACCTTTGATGGGTCTTTTAAAAGTGCTCGTTTTACATCCTCTTGCATTATAATTAAGATATCTTTGTCCATCTGTTCCTCCTTAGGAAAATTACTTTTGATGACAAGTATTGCAATCTGCTTTTGTTTTAATGCTAAAGGCAGCTTTTCCATTGTGACATTTGCCGCAGGATTCCCCTTTTGCCATCTGCGCCATAGTTACCTTTTTACGCTTCTCTTTTGTTAAGAATGGCTTTGGATGGCAGTCAGTACAGGTCGTTCCAGCACTTATGTGGTTTTCATGACTAAAGATCACCTTTCCTGCCTTTGTTTGAAATTCGATGTTGCCACCTCCAACTTGGGCAAAGACCATTGCAGAAGTTAAAAGCGTCAAAAATGTCAATACATAGATACTTTTCATCGTGCCTACCTCCAAGGTTTATATCGTAGTTAAGCATTTTCTGTGCCATCAAGGATTTCATAAATGATAGTTGTCAGATATGGTTTTATGGTCGGAAATGTATGTTTGGGTGTAAGGAAAGTTGCTGTTTGCTGTAAGGTTTCTTTACAGTAGTTAACTATTTACTTATGAACTTTTTTATATTAGTATTGTCTTAAATAAAAACCGTAGGAGTTTCTATGAAAATTGTTACACTTTTGTTTACGCTACTTTTTGCTGTATCTGTATTTGCATCGGATACAGTGGTTGCCAAGGTTGGAAAGGTCAATATCACAGAAAAAGAGGTGGATACTATTTTGAATGATATCGTGATGAAGCAGGGGGTGGATCCAAAAACGCTTGATCCTAAAAATCCTAAATTGGCAGAAGTTAAAAATGATATTGTAAAAAATCTCATTCAGCGGGAGATCCTCTTCACATTTGCTATGAAATCTATACCTAAGGATATCGATCAAAAAACCGCCACTGCTTTTGAAGATCTTAAAAAGAGGTACAAAGATCCAAAAGATTTTGAAAATGCTATGAAAAATGCTGGAACCAACGAGAAAGAGGTAAAAGAGAAGATCAGGAAGAATATTATCCTAGAAAACTATGTGAATTCTGTTGCAAGTGAAATAAAGGTCACAGATGCCGAAAAGAAAGAATTTTATGAGAAAAATAAGGATATTTTCAAGGATCCTGAGATGGTAAAGGCAAGCCATATATTGATAAAGGTGGATGAAAAGCAGAGCGATAAAGATGCAAAGGCAAAGATAGATGCCGTTTATAAGGAGCTAAAATCTGGTAAGAGCTTTGAAGAACTTGCAAAGAAGTATTCTCAGGATGGTTCAGCGGCTAATGGTGGTGATTTGGGTTTCTTCCCAAGGGGGGCTATGGTAAAAGAGTTTGAGAATGTTGCCTTTTCCACTCCTCAGGGGAAATACAGTGAGCCTTTCAAGACGCAGTTTGGGTATCATATTGTAAAAGTTACAGAGAAGAGACCCGCAAAAACTTACGGTTATGACGAGGTATCGAAGCATATTGAAAGCAAGATAAAGATGGATAAGTTAAAGGGTGTATTGGATAAAAAGGTAGAAGAGGGGAAAAAGACCGTAAAAGTGGAGATACTCAAAAAATATTAAATTTTAATGGAGCGAGATCACTCGCTCCTTCATAGAATCTTTGTAAATTCATCAACATTTCTGCGGAATGCACGGGGGAGTAATTTGGCATTTTTACGAAATTTTCCACAGGCGATAATAACAGGCACTATCATATACTCAGGGATCTCAAATAACGATTTTACCTTAGACTCATCGAAACCATCCATAGGGTGAGTATCGTAGCCAAACGCCATTGCTGCATACATCAAAGACATGGCAAAGAAAGAGCTATTTTTTACTGCAAACAGTTTTCTCTTGATGGACTCTGTTGAATCGTATAGAGCCTGTGCCATATTTTTGTAGTTTTCTGAAGCTTCCTTTGACATGTAGCCAAGATCTACCCAGCTTTTTAACACGCTGTAGATATTCTCTTCTAACCCTTTAGGATCAGCCAAAACGATGAAGTTGCAGGATGCTTCTACAACCTTCTCTTGATTGAAACAAGCCTCTTTTAACTTCTCTTTCAACTCGTTAGACTTTACAACAATCACTTTCCAGGGTTGCAGATTCATCGATGAGGGTGTATTGTTTGCTAACTTTATGATACCTTTGATCTCTTCATCAGATATCTCGTGTCCTGGTTCAAAAAAGCTTACAGATCTTCTTTCTCCGATTGCAGTTATTATATCCATAGGATCCTCCTTTTTCATACAAATAAGATATGGTATTGTTTTGTAAAATCAAGATTTTTGTTGACATAACTTTTATATGATATAAAAAGGTTGTTTATGGAGGTGATGATGAAGGCTTTATATCCTGGTACCTTTGACCCGCTCACAAACGGACATCTTGATATCATTGAGAGGGGATCAAAGATGTTTAAACATCTGATAGTTGCCATTGCAGAAAACAAGAGGAAAAAACCTCTTTTTACCATTGAGGAAAGGGTAGAAATGGCCAAAGAATCGCTAAAATCCTTTGATAATGTTTCGGTGCTCCCTTTTTCAAATCTTTTAATTCATTTTATGAAAGAGCATAACATAAATATTATCCTTAGAGGATTGAGAGCTGTTTCGGATTTTGAGTTTGAACTACAGTTGGCTCTAATGAATAGGAAGATGTATCCAGATTGTGAAACGGTATTTTTGATGCCGAGTAGCAAGCATATTTTTTTAAGCTCAAGCATGATTAGAGAGATAGCATCTTTGGGGGGAGATGTGTCATGTTTTGTGCCACACCCTGTGTTTATGAAGATCGAAGAGAAGTTTAAAATGATTAAAGAGTCATGATAAGAGAAGAACTTGAACGGTTGGAAGTCGAATTATTGCATCCAAAAGCAACGAAATCTATAAATTCAAAAGGGCGGGAGTTTCCCGAGGGTAAATGCCCAGTAAGGACAGAATTTCAGAGGGATAGGGACCGCATAATACATTCCAAATCTTTTAGAAGGTTAAAGCATAAAACTCAGGTTTTCTTAGCTCCCACAGGGGATCATTACAGAACGAGGCTTACTCATACCCTTGAGGTTTCCCAGATAGCAAGAACAATAGCCAAAGCTCTTAAGCTAAATGAGGATTTGGTTGAGGCGATATCGTTGGGGCACGATATCGGACATACACCGTTTGGTCATGCAGGGGAGAGGGTGTTGAGTGATATTCTGGGCAAACCCTTTAGGCACTACGAACATTCAGTGAAGGTGGTAAGTAGGCTTGAGAAGGATGGTAGAGGGTTAAACCTTACCCATGAGGTAATAGAGGGGATACTCAAACATTCGAAGGGTAAAGGTGAAATTTTTGATGGATCAAAATTGGCTTCGACCCTCGAAGGTCAAGTTGTGAGATTGGCTGATATAATTGCCTATATCAATCACGATTTGGATGATGCACTCAGAAGTAATATCCTGAAGATCGAAGATATTCCAAATAGGATTTTGGAAAATTTGGGAAAGACTCATTCTGAAAGGATCAGCAATCTTGTTATCGATACGATAAATTCTACGATTAAGAATAGTTATGCTTTCATTTCGATAAGCGAAGATATGCTGGATGAGATAAATTTTTTAAGAAGTTTTCTCTTTGAGAATGTCTATGAGAGTAAGAAAATTAAAATAGAATTTGACAAAGCTTGCAATGTACTGTATAATTTATACAAACACTTTTATTCAAATGTTGATATGGTGCCAAAAGAGTATTTAGAAGCAAATGATGATACCAAATCTGCTGTATGTGATTATTTAGCTGGTATGACAGACAGTTTTGCTATGGAAATCTTCGTGGAGATATACATCCCGAAGAGATGGAGGTAAATTCAATTTGGAGGTTTGATTTATGTATAAGATCTTAGCAATCGACGATAGCCCTACAATGCATCGTCTCTTCAAGATGATTTTCAGTGAGGGGGATTACGAACTGAAGCTTGCCGATTGCGGTACCGTTGGTCTTGAAATGGCAAAGGAGTTTAGACCTGATATCATCCTTTTGGATTTTGTTATGCCGAAGCTCAATGGGTTCCAGTTTTGTAAGATATTGCGGGAGGAGATGGGGATCGACGATGTACCGATCCTTTTGATTACAAGCAAGGCTGAGGATGTAGGTTCTAAATTTACTGAGCGGTTTAGCAAGATCGATTACATAGCAAAGCCTTTCCAACCAGAAGACCTCATCGAGAAGATTCATGAGATGCTTAATATCAAAAAAGATGAAACTGAGGAACTTTTCAAAGATATAGTTACCGAACTTACCGAGCCATCCCTTGAGAAATCTGAGACGCTTCCATCAGCTGCAAGTACCATCGATATCATTGTAAATAAAATAGAAAAAAGCATTATCCCCTTTGTCAGGGAGTATATTGAAAAGTATTTAAGGTTGGAAACCGCTTTTATGATTAGCGATCAAAAAGGTGATCACCTCGATATCGATAAGATAAAAGGTATAATCTCTGACGACTCTGGTGAGCTTGTAATTTTCGATTCATCAGAGGTATTCACATTCTATTTCGATAATGGAGCTATCTGTTTTGGCTGGAGAGGTGATAGCAAGATCACAGATATTTTTGAGCTTTATCAGGATGTATTCAATGTCTGCCTTCTCGAGGTTAAGACTTTCAGAGAGTTGTACGAGCAGTTGAGAACCTTAAATTTTTCAGACGAGATAATAAAGAGAACATTCATAAGCTACATGATGGAATTATTAAACGATGCGTTAAGCCTCGAAGAGTACAATTATTATGTAAATAAGTTTGAATTGGATAAGGACTTTGTCCTTAAACCATGGATACATACTGATAATCTCTCAAAACTGTACAAAAAATTCATCGAAGAGCAGATTGAGATCAATAAATTGCTATTTGATACTAACATAATCCCTATTGCCAATACTAAAAAGGATACAACAATGTTGACAGATTTTGAAAAGAGACTCCTCTCTTTATGCAATGGTGAGAATAGTATGGGTAAGATCCTTGCTTTCTTCGGAAACAACAAAAGGTTTGTGAAAAATCTATTAGGTACCTTATTTATGACAAACTATATTACAATAAAAGTATAGGGGAAGAATATGGCTAAGGTGTTAGTAGCTGACGATAGTATTACCGAAAGGGAATTTATTAGAAAAACGCTTGTTAGTGAAGGGTTTGAGGTGGTAACAGTCGAGGATGGGGAAAAGGCCATAGAGAGATTGAAGACCGAAAAGTTTGACTGTATACTTCTGGATGTGGTGATGCCCGGCAAAAATGGTTTTCAGATCTGTAGAGATATCAAGAAGGATGAATTCAGTAAAAATATCCCCGTGATCCTCATAACCTCAAAAGGGCAGGATAGTGATAAGTTTTGGGGGATGAAGCAGGGTGCAGACGATTATTTGGTAAAACCGGTAACTGAAGATCAGATTTTAGCATCAGTTAAAAAGTTTGTGAAATGATCAAAGATATTTTAATTAAAAAGGCTAAAGGGGAGCCGGTCTACCAAACCCGAAAACCTTTCATGAGGTTTTTGAGGTTTCATGTGGGCAATGTTTATTTCCTTGTGGATCTCCCCGTTGTTCAAGAGATTTGTGAGCCGGGTAGTTTCTATCCTGTTCCAGATAGCAACATCTTCATGTTGGGTTTGATGAATCTCAGGAACAACATCATCCCTGTGTACGATATTCGCATGATGTTTAATATCCAGACGGTGTGGAAGTCTGAGATGAGTGCCATCATAGTTCTCACTTTTCAGAATGAGACCTTGGGGTTGTATGTGGATGGTGTAAAAGATATTTTATCGATCTATGATGAAAATGATATTATACAAAGTGAAGAATTTATTTCAGGATTTGGTATCGATTGTGAAGGGGAAAAGCTGAGTATTTTGGACTTAGAGTTTATTTTAAACAAAAACGATAAGGAGTAGATTTATGTTTGGTATCATTTCAAAAAAGACTGTTCTAAGCAAGTTTATCATCTTTTCCATTATAGTGATAGGTATATCTGCATTTTCATCAGGATTTATAATTTACTATTTCTCCAAGGGTAAACAAATAGAGAGTATCTATGATGACCTTACAACAAGGAACCTCACATTCAAAGATTCTTTGGTAAAGACTAAGGATATCCCATTGAAAGATAAATTATCTATGATGTCAACCAACCCTCTGTTTCTTGCAGATCTCAATTCGGGGAAAAATACTGATAGTGAGAGGTTGATAAAGAAGAGGTTGGAGCAGTTTCAGGATGTGGATGGTATAGGTCTTATAGATAAAAATTACAAGTTTATAGCATTGGCATCGAGGATGAAACACAAGATACCAGACCTACAGGAGATCCTTATCGATATCGAAACTTTAAAGCCTGGGAAGGTGTATGTAGAGCCGTATCTTACAAAAGAGTTCCCATACTTTGTTTACTATACTCCTATCGTTCAAAATGATAAGATTTTGGGGGTATTTGCTTTTTTCGTTGATGGACACAACTTTCTTTCCGTTGTAAACAATGTTTTTACAAGACATAAGTTTCACGAGCCACACTCCAAATGTGCTTCTTGTCATAAGGATAATGCCTTGGCCGAATTGGGATTTCCGATCATATTCGACAAGGATGGTATATTGCTCATATCCCCTATACATGGAGATATTTCGCTGATAGGGGAGAAGAAGGAGTTGAAAGAGATTTACGATCAGATCAAATCGAAGATGAAGAATGCCGAAAAGTATGAAGGGGAGATTGTTTATAAAAACAAAGTTTATTTAGGATCATTTAGCACTTTCAAGATGGATAGATTGGATATGATTGTGGGGATGCTTAAGAGCAAAGACTATGTTCTTTCGGTATTGGAAAAGGGTAGATTGTATTCTACTATGATCACAATACTTATCGTTTTACTGATCCTTCTATTTGGTATTTTATATATCAGAAAGATGCTATCGCCTGTGAGAGAGCTTTCTGTGGTCATGGATAAGGTAAGGGAGGGTGATTATTCCATCAGGACTAAGGTATCCTCAGAGGATGAATTCGGTCAGTTGGCATCAGGTTTTAACGAAATGCTCGATAAGATCACCAAATATATTCAAACTCAGGAAGATATCGATAGGATGCAAAGACAGGTTATCTCGCTGCTCGAGGTTGTTTCTAGTGCCGCTGATGGTGATCTCACAGTGGGTGCCGAGGTGACTGCTGATGAGTTGGGATCTGTTGCCGATGCCTTCAATATGATGACAGAAAATATGAGAACCCTTATCAACGATATCAAGAAGGCTGGTAGTTCCATAGTTGATGCCACTGAAAAACTTCTCTTATCCGCTGAGCAGACAAGTAAGGGTGCTCAGACCCAGATAGAAGAACTCAAAGAGGCAGATGCAAGAATAGAAAGATTCAAAGAACTCAGTATCAAACTAAATGAGATGGCTCAAAAAACGGTAGATATCATCAAAGAGGCTTCTATCAATGCTTCAAAATCGCTGGAACTCTTGGATAATACCGTCGATGCGATGTTTAATGTAAAAAGATTCTCTCAGATGGCGAGTAAGAAGGTTAAGTCTCTCGGTGAAAAATCGTTGGCTATTGGAGATATCACAGGTGTTATTTCCGATATCTCAAATCAAACGAACATGCTTGCTCTCAACGCTGCTATAGAGGCTGCAAGGGCCGGTGAATATGGCCACGGTTTCTCGGTGGTTGCCGATGAGATCAGAAAACTTGCAGAAAGAAGTAATAAGGCTACCAAAGAGATTGCAGATCTGATTAAATCTATACAGAATGAAACGGCAGAAACAGTAAAACTCGTTGAAGAAAGTACCTTAAACATCGAGACAAGCTCCGGAATCATCGAACAAACCGGTGAATCGATTAAGAATATAAATGCTGTACTTGTGTCATCTTCCGATGCTGTTTCTGAAATGGCAGAAGGTGTTGCCAATCAGGCGAGGGAGGCAGAGGCTGTTGCTGAAACCATCAAGCATGTTAGAGAGATCTCCGAGAGAACAGTTGAGGATGTGAAGAACACCAACAGAATAGTTGCGACACTTTCTCAGTTGTCTGAAATGTTTAAGGAAGCAGTGGATAAATTTAAAGTGGAAAAATAATGTCTAAGATTGATAAGAAGAGTTTAATTGAATTTTTTAAGATAGAGAGTGAAGAGCATTTTGAGGTGATACTCAATGGTCTTCAAACTCTCTCTTTAGATTATGAAAATTGGTCTACCATCGATGAGATTTTCAGAAGTGCTCACACGATAAAAGGTTCTGCTGCCATGGTGGGGTTTAGTAATATTTCAACCTTAGCCCACCAACTGGAGAATCTTTTTGAATTGATGCGTACAGGTGAAAGAAAGCTCAGCAAACCGCTCATTGGTAGAGTTATCATGTTTGTTGAGGATCTTTCATCGCTATTGAAAAATCTCCTCGACGATATATCAGAGGATCAAAAGAACGATTTCTTATCGAGATTGAAATCTATCATAGAAGAGTCTGAGTCTGAAAGTGAAAAGCAGCAACCTACTGAAGATGTTGTGAATACATCAGAGGATCTCAAAGTTGCTGATGAAGAAGCCAAACCTGCACTGCATCATGACAGAATGGAGATTTTAGAAAAGGCTGACGAGACTTTTGATAAGGTTGCCAAAGTTGAAAAGGCTGAACATTTTGTGCATCTAAAACTTACCCATGTAGATAATATGGTTAACATATTGGGTGAGTTGATCACGAATAAGAATAGAGAAAGTAGCAAGATCAAGATGCTTCTCGAAAGATTTGAGGATCTGAGATATGCCACAGAGAGATTAAACAACTTGGCTAAACAGGTGGAGCAGAATTTCAGCTACTCCTATCTTTACGAACAACCATCTCAGAGTGAAACTGACATTGCAGATGAGTTTTCTTTGAGCGAACTCGACCGATACGATATATTTAACATCTACTCGAGACAAATGGCAGAGATAGTAAACGATATTAATATCTCCCACAAATCGATCCTCGAGATTTTCGGTGATTTCAACGATGATCTCGTCACCGTGAATAGATTGATCGATAAACTGAGAAGGGATATTACTTCTATTAGAATGATTCCCGTCGATAGATTGTTTAATACTGCTATCCGTGCAGCTAAGACTGCTGCTGCCACTGAAGGTAAAGAGATAAAGATCCTTTTTTCGGGTGAGAAGCTTTCTGTGGATCAATCTGTGTTTGATGTGTTAAAGGACTCTTTTTTACATATCGTTAGAAATGCTGTTTCCCATGGTATCGAACCCAAAGATAAGAGGGTGTTGGCTGGAAAGGATGAGGTAGGTACCCTTATTTTAAGAGCTCAGCGACATGAGAACTTTCTGATCTTTGAGGTTGAGGATGATGGCGCAGGGGTGAACTTAGATAAAGTGAGATCGAGGGCTGTTGAAAAGGGGCTTATCTCCCAGTATGAAGCTGAGACTATGAGGGCCGATAAGTTGATGGAGTTTCTATTTATGCCTGGTTTTACCACAAAAACATCGGTATCTGATCTATCGGGTAGAGGGGTTGGTCTTGATGTTGTAAAAGACGCTGTTGAAAAGATAGGTGGCAATGTTAAGATATATTCAGATTTCGGAAAAGGGACGAGGATTACTATTACTCTTCCCCTTAGAGAGGTTATCGGTGAGTATCTATACATCAAAGAGAATAATCAGCTTCTTGCAATCCCTTTGCTCTATATAAGTTCTATAACATCTCTGGATACAAATCTGCTACAGGTGAAGGGTAATCAGTATAGATACGATTTTCGAGGTGATCTTATAAATATATACGACTTAGGGGTTTTGATAAAGCAGAGAAAAGATGGGAAGTTTTCCCATGGACAACCTGCAATAGTGCTTTTTTACAGAGGGGAAAGGTATATTATCGTTGTTGATGAGATCTTAGACAAGGTTATGACGGTAACCAAGCCTTTACCTTATTCTTTGAGGAATTTGAAGCAGTATTCCGGTGCCACAATAACTGCCAATGGGGAGATTGCTCTGATACTTGACCCATCCAAACTGATTTCTGAATCTATCCATTTCAAAGTTGCTGTTGAAGAACGGAAGATCAGCAGACAAGAGGTTTCTGTGAAATACACCCCAAATAGCGTGTTGATTGTAGATGATTCTTTGAGTATCAGGAAATACTTAGGAAAGGTACTTGATGCTATTGGTTGTTATTACGAAGAGGCCACTGATGGCGTATCTGCAGTGAGTAAACTTAGAGAGAGGAAGTTTGATCTTATCATCACCGATCTTGAAATGCCATTGATGAATGGGTATGAATTGATTAACAATATCAGAACCGAAATGCTCGATCACACAACACCAATTTTTGTTCTAACCTCAAGGGCCACCGACAAACACAGAAACAAGGCGCTGGATTTGGGAGCAAACGACTTTTTGATGAAGCCTTTTGATGAAGATGAGATCGCTCATAAGATAAAGGAGGCTGTCTTTGGAAAAGCTGCTTTTTCAAGTTGAAGACTATCTCTTCTGCTTCGATCTCGAGTATGTCATAATGGTAGAGCAGTACGAAAAGGTAAAAGATGAACTCGGTGATATAAAAGTTCTGGATTTCAAGAAATTTTATAGTGATCTCAATAAACCTGCAGGAAAAGAGGTGATCTTTTTAGGTAAAGATGGTAATGTGGTGGGGCTACTTGTGGATAAGGTTTTGCGGGTTATGAAAACTTCCGAAATTTCCCCTTACAAAAATGAAAATTTTATGTTAGAATATATAAAAGGTGTCTTGAAGATTTCAAATTTTGAGAGTTGTTATTTAGTTGATGCAAAAAAAATTTTAGAGGTAGCCTATGAAAAATAGGATCTTGCTGGTGGACGATAGTATAACTATACACAGGGTGATAGATCTGTCCCTCGAAACCGACAGATTTGAGGTGGAAAAGGCTTTTACTTATGAAGATGCAATAAATAAGATAAAAAAGTTCAACCCCGAGGTTGTGTTGTTGGACAACAAACTTGAGGGTGTGGATATAAACCGTTTCATTGAAGAGCTAAAGAATGTTTATGGATCCAAGGTGATACTTTTGGTAGGGGCTTTTGATAATTTTGATGAGTCTAAAATTGCCCAGTATGGTTGCGATGACTTCCTTGTAAAGCCTTTTAGTTCTCAGTCTTTAGAGGATAAATTGAGCAAGATACTTCCTGAGTATGAGGGAGAAAGTATTGTAGTACCACTTCCCGAGGAGAAGGATGTTGCTGTTGAAGAGTTGATGTCTAAGATCAGTGAGGATGTTGATTTAGAGGAACTGAAAAAAGATACCATCGATACAAACTTCTTTGAGGAAACGGATCTCAAGATAGAATTGGAGGAACCTTCCGTCGAGGAGCAAGTTTTAAAATCCGAAGAGCTTGATTTGGATTTGAAAAGTGTAGAATCCTTTGATATAGATGAGAAAGATGAGAAGAAAGAGAGTGTGGATGATATTTTTGCTGATTTGGAGGAGATCGATACCTCAGCTCTTCTTGAAACCCAAGAAAGTTTAGCTGCCGATGAGCTTCTCAAGGTTGAAGATATAGAAAAGGAGATAGAATCTGTTAAGGTAGATAAGGTTGATCTTCTCGAAGATCTTATTGAGGAAACAGAGAAAGAAAAACCTTTCGATATTTCAGAGGAATTACCTATAGTTGAAGAGGTTTCAAAGCCTACAACTGAAGATTTGGGTGAAAAGATCGAAGAGTTGGAAGACTTGAAGTTAGAGGAAACCCTGGATATTAAACTACCTGAGACAATAATCGAAGAAAAGATCGAAGAAACAGTATCCGTATCTCCTTTGGAAAGTATCAAGGAGGAGTTGGTTGAGGAAAATTCGGCATCAAAAGCTGTTGTCGAATCGGTACCTGCTGAAAAAACTGAAAAAGTATCAGACATTATGGATACAAAACCTGCGGTGTCCATCGATGAGGATAGATTGAAAGGGATTGTGGCAGAGATATTAAATGAGGATTTTATCAAGTCTGTTATTAAAGATGTACTTTCGAGAAATTTAGAAAAAGCAGTCTGGGAGCTTATTCCAGAGCTTGCAGAAAAATTGATTCTTGCAGAAATCGAAAAGATTAAATCTATGGGTAAGTAGCCGTTATGGATGAAAATAAATTGGATTACAGTAAATCTGGAGTAAATATCGATGAGGGGAATCTTTTCGTAAAAAAGATCAAATCCCTCGTTGCCAAAACAATGGATGAAAATGTCCCTGAAAATATTGGGGGGTTTGCTGGTTTTTACGATTTAGGGTTTTCAAAAGGGATGAGTGAGCCGATGCTTGTTTCATCCACCGACGGCGTTGGTACCAAGCTAAAAGTTGCTTTTATGATGAAAAAGTATGATACCGTTGGCATAGATCTCGTTGCTATGTGTGTAAACGACATCATAGTAACTGGGGCTAAACCTCTTTTTTTTCTCGATTATATAGCCACAGGGAAGTTGAGTGCTGATAAGATGGTGGATGTCATCAAAGGGATAACGGATGGGTGCTTGGATGCCTCAGTTGCCCTTTTAGGTGGTGAGACGGCAGAGATGCCGGGTATGTATGGTGAAGATGAGTTTGATTTAGCTGGATTTTGTGTGGGGATAGTCGATAAAAAAGATATTGTAAATGGTGAAAATATTCAGAATGGGGATCTCTTGGTTGGGATTAAATCCTCAGGACTACATAGTAACGGTTTTTCCCTTGCAAGAAAACTATTTTTCGAATATTTGGGGATGGGTATAGAAGAAAAAGTGTTGGGTAAAAGCATAGGTGAGCATTTACTAACACCCACAAAGATATATGTAAGACAGATCCTTTCATTGCTCAAAAAGTATCCCGTAAAAGGGATGGTTCACATCACAGGTGGTGGGTTTTATGACAATCTACCGAGGGTGATAAAAAATGGGTTAGGTGCCGATATCTACCCAGAAAGGTTTTATCCTGTGGATATTTACTCTTTTATCAAATCTCTCAACCTGATCGATTCGAGAGAGCTTTATAGAGTGTTCAATATGGGTGTAGGTTTTGTTGTAATTGTGGATCAGAATATTGCCTCAGATGTTGTAAATTATCTCAAGTTGTTGGGGGAAGATGCCTCAATTATTGGTGAAGTTAACCAGTTGGGTAAAATAAGGGTGAAGGGAGTCGATTTTTGAAAAGATTAGCAGTACTTTTGAGTGGTAGAGGTAGCAATTTTATAAAGATCTACGAAAATATAAAGTCTGGTGTCATAAGAAATGCTGAAATCGCTATTGTGATCAGCAATAAAAGCGATGCCCCTGGTCTTCAATATGCAAAAGATAATAATCTAAAAGCGTTATTTCTTAATCCCAAAGAATATTCCGACAGAGAGCAATATGATAGAGCTATCGTGGAGATTTTGAAAAAAGAAAGTATCGATCTCATCTGTTTGGCGGGGTATATGCGTATCATCACGAAATATTTTGTTGATAGCTTTCCAAACAGGATCATAAACATTCACCCTTCACTACTACCTGCTTTTCCAGGTTTGGATGCCCAAAGACAGGCTCTTGAGTACGGCGTGAAGTTTACAGGGTGCACGGTTCATTTTGTGGATGAGAAGGTGGATCACGGTGCAATTATTTTACAAGAGGTTGTAGAGGTTTTAGATGATGATACCGTAGAAACCCTTTCTCAGAGGATCTTGCAAAAGGAGCATATCATATACAGCAAGGCGATTGATCTTATCGTGAATGACAAAGTCTACATCGATGGTAGAGTTGTCAAACTCAAAAGGGATTGAACTTTTTCATTGACATATCCTTCATAATTAATAATATCTTGTTTGAGGTAACCTATGAAGAAGAGTCTTTTTTTCACCATAATTTTTTTCGTGGTTTCAAATATTTATGCGGGAGAGCTAAAAATGCTTAAAAATGGAGTTGTTTTACTCACTGAAAAGAGAAATTATACAAACACAGTGGCGGTTTCTGTATTTATAAGAGGTGGTGTGTTTCGAGAAAATAAAGATAATATAGGTGTCGGGGAGCTTTTTAATTCCGTTTGGCTTAAGAGTAATCCGATTTTGGAGAGGATGGAGTTTTATGGTGGTGTCATCAACACATCGGTAACTTACGATTACGGCGAAATCAATTTGGCTATAATTACTGAATTCTCAAACCATATACTCGAAGATTTTAAAAATTTTATTTTAAATCCCGTATTCAACGAGAAGGTTTTTCAGATCGAAAAAAATATTCAGTTAAACAGGATCAAGAGTATCAGAGACAATGCCAATGCTGTTGCAAGCGATGGGTTTAACAAGGCAACCTATGGGGATTTTGCCTACAGTTTTAATATGTTGGGTACCACAGCATCTGTTTCAAAACTCACGATGGATGATATAAAAAGGTATTACAACGATATGTTGAATGCCAACGATATAATCCTATCTGTGGCTGGGAACTATTCGGATGAATTTTTAGCAAAGTTGATGGAAATATTTGAGATGATCCCCCAAAAGGAGAGAAAATATAAGATCTCCTGTGAAGGTTCTGAGATCCCAAAAGATATCTTTGTAGAAGAGGAGTACGATAGAATAAAACAGGCAAAACTATTCTTATCCTACACTGCCCCTTCTGCAGCAAGTAAAGATTACTTGGCTATCAAGCTTTTATCTGATATCTTAGGTGGTGGTATGAGTTCTAAGTATTTTAATATATTGAGAAAAGAGAAGGGGTATGCGTATGCTGTTGGTTCGTATTATTCATCAAAGCTGTGCAACTCGAGGTATGTGGCATACATAGGTTTGCAGTATGAAAATGTAAAGGATGCAATGGAAACAATGGAAAAGGTGAATAAAAATGTAAAGGATTACATCACTGAGGAGGATATAACTGCCAATAAGAACTATATACTGGGAAAAGTCCTCTCAGAGGCTCAAACCAACAGCAAGGTAGCATGGTATAATGCCTTTTTTTATAACTTGGGGTTGGGCGTGGACTATCTCTACAAATATATCGAAGGGATCAAAAGTATCTCTTTTGATGATATCTTGAGAGCATCTGAGATATTTAATAAGCCGAAAGCTGTGTATATACTAAAACCTAAATCGAAATGAAAAAAAGCGGGGATTAACCCCGCTTTTTTGATTTATTGATGACCTTTTGGGTTCTTTTTGAAGTATTCTTTCATTTTTTCTGGATCTGGCTTCATGGTATCCATTCCAGGTCTCCAGCCAGCAGGGCAAACCTCACCGTAAGTCCTCACATATTGAAGAGCATCCAAGCTTCTCAATATCTCATCAACATTTCTACCGATACCGAGATCATGGATCAATTCAAACTGAACCTTCCCCTCTGGATCGATGATGAATGTAGCTCTGAGAGCCATACCAGCAGGAAGGAGTACACCATAGTCCTCGGATATCTTCTTTGTGAAATCTGCCACGAGTGGATAAGCAATATCACCTAAACCACCCTCAGTTCTTGGCTGATTGATCCAGGCAAGGTGAGAAAATTTGCTGTCTGTGGATACACCGATGATCTCGCAGTTTCTCTTTTTAAACTCCTCCACAGCATCACTCAAAGCAGTGATTTCAGTAGGGCATACAAATGTGAAGTCCAATGGATAGAAGAAAAGCACTACCCATTTTCCTTTGTAATCTTCGAGATTTACTTTTACAAACTGTTTGTTTAATACTGCATCTGCTTCAAAGGTTGGTGCTTGTTTTGCTACTAAACTCATCGTTCTATTGTCCTCCTTTTTTGTAATTTTACTAATTATATTTTGCATAAATTGACAAAAAAGTCAAGGAGAAATTTAAGACTTTTTTAGTCTTAAATCATTAAACCGTTACGCCGGCTGGTAAAACGAATGTTCTTGTGGCAAGTTCTTTATCTATCATGAAGATGCCGTTACCATCGGACTTGGTGAGTTTTAATTGATCCAAGATCTCGTTAACGGAAGCCTCTTCTTCGACCTGTTCAGTTACAAACCACTGCAGAAAAGCGTTGGTGGCGTGATCCCTCTCCTCGAGGGCCAGATCAACGAGATTGTAGATAGATTTTGTTATAAACTGTTCATGTTTCAGAACTTCTTCAAATACCTTCACAGGGTTTTTGAAATCTTTTTCCGGTTTGGGTATCTCTTGGAGTTCTACCATTTCCCCTTGATCTAAGATATAATTGTAGAATTTTAGGGCGTGTACCATCTCCTCTTTTGCCTGAACATAAAACCAATTGGCAAACCCTTTTAAACCTTGAGATGTAGACCATGAAGACATGGACAAATAAAGGTAGGATGAGAATAGTTCATTTTTTAATTGATCGTTTAGTGCTTTTGCCATCTTTTTAGATATCATCTAAAACCTCCATTTTAAAAATTTGTACTAATATTATAATGCCGGATATAAAAATTTCAATAGTAAATTTTAGAATAATTCTAAATTAATAGATAATCTCTTTTACGAAAGGAAGAGACTGGAGTCTCTGAAGGATCTTATCGAGTTGGGATTTACCGCTTAATTCCACTGTGAATGTCTGTCTTGCGTTTCCATCTTTTTGTGGTTTTGCGGAGAGTTCTATGATATTTATAGCCATATCTTTTAGGATGGTTGTGATATCACTCAGTATGCCAGGTTTATCGAGGGTCACCGTTGTTATTTTAAACGGTAATTTTACATTTTTACCTTCTGCCCAGTTTACATCGATGATCCTATCTTCATTTGCTTTTGCGAGCTCTATGAGATTCTGACAGTCGGCCCTGTGGACTATGAGCCCCTTACCTACACTGATATACCCTTTTAGTTTGTCTCCGGGTAAAGGATGACAGCATTTAGCAATATTCGTAAGTAGACCATCCACACCATCGATATTGAAAGGGGATGTCCTTGAAAAGGATGGTTTTGCTAATAGTTCATCATCTTTTTCATCTATTTTGTGGAAAAGGTTGGCTACCTGTTTTGGTGAGATCCTACCAAACCCTACAGATTTGTACAATTCTTCTATGGTCTTAAGGCTGAACTTCTCTGTAATACTCTTTACATTTTTTTCATCTTCAATGATCTGATGGAAGGAGAGACCTCTCTGTTCAAACTCTTTGAATAATAACTCTTGACCGGTTTTTATGGCTAAGTCTTCCTCTTTTTTCCTGAGGTAGTTGCGGATGCGTACCTTTGCCCTGTTTGTTTTTACAATATTTAGCCAGTCGGATCTCGGCTCCTGTGTAGGTGATGTGACTATTTCGACCTTCTCACCATTTTTCAATTTGTATTTCAGATTGACCATCTTGCCATCGACTTTTGCACCTATACATTTTTCTCCAACTTTTGTGTGTATGGCGTAAGCAAAATCGATAGGCGTCGAACCTTCGGGAAGTTCGATTACATCACCCTTTGGGGTAAATACATATATTTGTCTTGGAAGGATATCCTCTTTTAGTGCCTCTACGAGGTCTTGGGGCTTGTTCAGTTCTTTTTGCTCTAAAAGTTGTCTCAGCCATACGAAGGTAGTATCATCTTTTGGATCAAATACCTTACCCTCTTTGTATTTCCAATGAGCAGCAATCCCTTCCTCTGCGATTCGGTGCATCTCTTCTGTTCTGATCTGAATTTCAACATTCAATCCATTGGGTCCAACCACTGTGGTGTGAAGAGATTGGTACATGTTTGCTTTTGGCATGGCGATATAGTCTTTGAATCTTCCAGGTATAGGCTTCCATAAATTGTGAATAATACCTAAGGTGGCATAGCAATCGGATACCGTTTTTACTATTACCCTTACGGCGAGTAGATCGTAGATCTCGTCAAAGGATGTCTTTTTCTTCACCATTTTACTGTAGATGCTGTAAAAATGTTTCGGTCTGCCGGTTACTTCTGCGTTGATATTGACATTTTTCAGATGTGCATCCAAAAGGTTTACCACTTGATTGAGATACGCTTCCCGTTCGCTTCTTTTTAGTTTTACAAGGTTGTAAATCTCGTAGTATTTATCTGGGTCTAAAACTCTAAACGCTAAATCCTCGAGTTCCCATTTTATCCAGGCAATACCCAATCTGTGGGCAAGGGGAGCGTAGATCTCCATTGTTTCCCTTGCGATCCTCTGCTTCTTCTCTTCGCTGAGGAAATCAAGGGTTCTCATATTGTGGAGCCTATCTGCAAGCTTTATCACAATGACCCTAACATCCTTTGACATAGATATGAGCATCTTTCGGAAGTTTTCTGCCATCTTTTCTTCACTGGACTTAAATGATATCTTACCTATCTTTGACACACCATCCACGAGAAAGGCTACATCCTCACCAAATAACGATGCTAACTCCTCATAAGTGGCGTCGGTATCTTCTAAAGTATCGTGTAGGATACCAGCTATTACAGTATCGAGGTCCATATTCATATTTGCTAAGATCAGGGCTACATTTAGTGGGTGGGAGAGGTATGGCTCGCCACTTTTTCTGAGCTGACCTCTATGTTTTTGTGCAGCGTAAACATAGGCTTTGTGGAGTTTTTCAATGTCATTTATATTATTTTTTTGCAATACCTCTTGAATGTCCATCAAACGGACGATCTTATCTTTTGCCATCTTAGTTGCTCTTCTTAATATCTTTTAGTTTCAGTTGGATGTTTGTGCCACCCATCCAATTGTTCATTTCAAGGGTAAAGGCGATATCAAAGGTGTCTGCTTCTTTGATTATATCTCTATATTCCCCCATGTTGAAACCGATGATTTCAAAATATCTATCATCCTTCTGAATGAAGCCTTTGAGGATCCCCCTATCTTTGCCCATGAGGGCAAATTCTTGAGCTTTTTTCACCTTTGTCATACAAAAAACAGGCTCTTGATTGTTGTTTCCAAAGGGACGAAGTCTGTTTATATGTTCGATTAGGCTTTCATTGATATCTTTGGGGTTTAGATAGGCATCAACGGTTATTTCTGGCATCAATTGCTCACTGGTGGTATTAAGGGAGATATATTCGTCGAGTTTCCTCTGTAGGTGTCTGATATTTTTTGCTTTAAGTTTTAGACCAGCAGCGTACTTATGGCCTCCAAACTCCAGAAGAAGATGGGAGATCGACTTAAGGCAATTAAAGATATCTATGTTTGGGATACTCCTCGCAGATCCTTTTGCAATATCGTTATCGATGGTTAGAACGATCGCTGGTTTTGAATATTTTTCAACGAGGCGGGATGCGATTATTCCGATCACACCTGGATGCCAGCTTTTTGAATAGATGATGATCCCTTTATATTTTTCATGCAATTTCTTCTTTTCGATCTTCTCCAATGTTTCTTTTAAGATATTTTTTTCTAACTCTTGACGATACCTGTTTTCTGTTTCCAATTCTTCAGAAAGCCACTTTGCTTCGTTTAGATTTTTCGTTATGAGGAGTTTTACGCTGGTTTCACTATTTCCGAGTCTTCCAACTGCATTTATCCTCGGAGCAAGGCTAAATCCGATATTTGCAGAGGTAAGGTCTGTGCTGATGAGCCCAGAGATCTTTTTTAGCTCTTCTATTCCTGGTCTTGGAGAGTTTTCCAAAAGTTTGAGTCCATGCTTTACCAAAATTCTATTTTCTCCCACCATCGGTACGACATCTGCTATCGTTCCAAGTGCTACGAGGTCTATGTAGGACTTTAAAGATGGTAGTTTCTTGTTGAAATGTTTTTCATAATAGTATTTTAAAGCCATCACAAGCTTGAATGCTACACCTACTCCTGATAGATGTTTGAATGGGTATCTATCACCTGGTTGTTGGGGATTTATAACTGCAAAGGCTGATGATGGTAATGTATCGCTAAGTTGATGATGATCGGTAACGATTACATCGAGGCCTATCGATTTTGCATAATCTATCTCTGCAATTGAGGTTATACCGCAGTCAACTGTTATAACAACCTTGACCCCTTTATTTTTTAGTTCATTCAAGGCGTCGATATTGAGACTGTACCCCTCTTCAAGTCTGTTTGGGATGTAGTAATCAACGAGTGGGGTGAGATGGGTGAGGAAATCGTAGACCATCGATGTAGCAGTTACGCCATCTACATCGTAATCACCGTAGATACAGATCCTTTCTCTGTTTTGAACGGCTTGAACCACCCTTTTGACTGCTTTGTGCATATCTTTAAGCAAAAAGGGATCGTTTAGACTACTTAGAGGAGCATCGAAGAAGTCTTCAATCTCTTTTTTATTTTTAAAACCCCTTTTGACCAATATCTCCAATATTGGTGTAGGTATATCGGGAAACTGTATTTTTAAGTCTATAAGTGTTTTTTCATCAGTTTTTTTGTACAACCAACGATATTTAGGGGTTTTACAAATAGTTACATATTCATTTTTCTCCATCTACCAGCCAGAATGTTATTTTTTTACTAATTTAATATTAATATCAAAAGTTGTTATTTTCAAGGATTATTTTATAAATGAACTAAAATCTATGGAGATGTCTGAAATGCTTGAGTTACTTCTCAAATACTTGTAAAGCAATCCACTCTTCGTAGTAACCCTACCAGTTATCATTGCAAGCGTAGCGTGGCGATCTATTGTTTTTGCTGGACTGCTTCGGTATTCTTTCGAAATACCTCGCAGTGACTTATTTGAACCCTACAAACTCTATAAACGCAATAAACCCTATACACCTATATAGTCGATAGACTCTCCCTCAAAAGACTCTCCACATCATTAGACTTTACTATCTGTTTCAATAAACTTTGCAAATACTGATGGTCAGTTATCTGTAAAATTTTGGAGGATACCCACTCTGGCACATAGTCAATTTTAGCCTCTATTGCTGCAAGCACCATCTCTTGGGCTTCAAGAATTTTACCTTCCATTTGGCCTTTCATTATACCTTTTATTTCAGCCTCTTGCTCTATCAAAT
>CAZFHX010000005.1:0-102343 GCA_964519265.1 uncultured Deferribacterales bacterium | reverse complement strand
GTGAAGAAAAATTAAAATTTATGAAAAAAAGTCTTGACACAAGGGGGCATCTTAATGTTGCGGTGAAATTAGATATCACAGAAAAGCTAAAACTGCAGGAAAAAGAGAAGATGTTGAGCAAGGCTAAGGCGCTGATAAATCTATCTGCGCGCCACTTTTGATTATATCAGAATACTTAGCAAACAAATTTAAAAATGAACCAGAATACAAAAAGATGTTGCAGATTATGATCGATTCTGTAGAAAGGGCTACCAATCTAATAAATTCCATCAGAACATTTAGTAAAAATAATATAATGTTGCAAAAGATAGTGAATTTTAATAATTTGATAAAGATGACTGTTCTTAAGATAAAACCAACATTGCCAAATAAAATCAATTTCTATGCATATATTAACACAACCGAAGATATCAAAGTCTTTGTAAATATCGATATGATAGATCGAGCTGTAATGAATATTGTGGAGAATTCCATTGAGGCTATGTCAGATGGAGGGTCACTTTCTATTAAAACTTATAAGACAGATAAAAATGGTACAGAATATGCTGTAATTGAGATAAAAGATGATGGAATAGGGATGTCTGATGATATAAAATCAGAAATATTTGAACCATTCTTTACTACAAAATCTTATAGAAATGCAAAAGGTCTTGGGCTTTCTGAAACCTTAGGTATCATCGAACAGCATGGTGGGTTGATTGAATTAGAATCTGAAGTGAATAAAGGAACAGTTGTTAGTCTATTTTTACCAATCTATAAATACTAAAATCAACATTTCCTATCTAACCTAAACTACAAAAAAAACCTACAGTCTTATAGTTATTTAACATAATATATCTTATCGGACATTTATTGTGGAGACTTAGATGGATGACTTTACAGGTTTTGGTCCTTAGGTATTTATTTTTGTATTAGGTGTTTTCTAGGTATAAAACCTAATTGATTAGAACCTTACCTGTGAGTTCCTTGATATTGTTTATATTGTTTTTGAGAAGATAATCCTCGAGATCATCTATTATCTTTAGCGGTATCTCTGGATCCACAAAGTTTGCAGTTCCAACTTGTATGGCCGATGCCCCTGCTAAATAGAACTCCACCACATCTCTGTAGTTCATAATACCGCCGATACCTATGATCGGTATTTTCACGGTATTGTAAAGTTCGTAAACCATTCTTACGGCAACAGGTTTGATGGCTGGACCGCTTAATCCACCTGTAATGTTCGATAGAAACGGTTTCCTTGTATTTATATTTATTGCCATTCCAAGTAGCGTATTTATGGCAGAAATTCCATCTGCACCAGCTTCCTCTACAACCTTTCCAAACATTTTAATGCTGGTAACATTTGGTGATAATTTCACAATCAAAGGTTTATTTTTCATCATCTTTTTACAGTTGTAAACCACCTCGTAGGTCATTTTTGGATCTGTTCCAAAAGCGATACCACCCTCTTTTATATTTGGACAGGATATATTCATCTCCAGCATATCCACATCTTCATTGTCGAGTATCCTTGCTACCTCTATATACTCATCAAGGGTTTTGCCCCAAAAATTAACGATTATCTTTGTATCGTATTTTCTTAAAGAAGGGAGTTTTTCTTTTACGAACTTCTCTACCCCAACATTTTGTAAACCGATGGCGTTGAGCATCCCTGCAGAGGTCTCGATTATTCGAGGCATAGGATTACCTTTTACCTCTTTTAGAGAGATACCTTTTACCGCAATCCCCCCTAACCTATTGAGATTTATGTATTTGGCGTATTCCAATCCGTATCCGAATGTACCGCTTGCAGTGATTATCGGATTTTTAAATTCTATTCCACAAAGGTTTATTTTCAATTTATCACTCATCTTTAACCTCTACAAACAGATTCCCAAACAACTTTAGATCCATCAAAGATAGGTCCTTCTACACAGCACCTCTGCTGGATCTCGTTTCCTTCCTTGTCCCTAACATACACAATGCATCCCAAGCATGCACCAAGTCCACATGCCATTCTTTCGTCCAGAGAAACTTCGACAGGTTTATTATATTTGATGCATATTTTTGAGACAGCCTCCAACATCTTTTTTGGACCGCAGGTGTAGATGAAGTCGTATTTTTCGATATCTTTTTCAAAGGGTTCTGTGACCAAACCTTTTATTCCTAAGGTTCCATCGTTTGTGGTAATAAAGATATTATCTACAATAGCCTCAAATCTCTCTCTAAAAACAATGTCGTTTGCTGATTGCCCACCAAAATAAAGGGTAGTCGAGCATCCATTATTTTTCAGAGATTTGGCTAAAAAATATAGTGGTGCGATCCCTATCCCACCTCCAACAAGGGCGACATTTCTATTTTTTTGTAAGGTGAATGTGTTGCCCAATGGATTAGAAAATTCTATTGTTGAACCTTCTTTAAATGTGGATAAAAGCATTGTACCTTTGCCCACTATCATATAAAGAATGCTAAACTCACCTTTTTTTTCATCTATGTCGCATACACCGAAAGGTCTTCTGAGGATGGGATCATTTATATAGTCGTATTCTTTTGGTTGGATCATCATGAATTGGCCAACCTTGGCCTCTTTTGCAAATTCGGGACAGTGTATTACCATATAGAAATATTTTTCATTCAGTTTTTGGTTTTTTACTACGGTTCCTATCATAATCTACCTTTTGATCTGTTTGTAATATTCTTGTAGCGATGATACCTTTAATCCTTCACCTGAGTACTCTTTTATACCCAAAAGCGACGCTTCGGCGGCTTCGATTGTTGTTACATAGGGTACACTATAACTCAGTATAGCCCTTCTTATAGATGTGGAATCGAGTCGGGATTTTTTGCCATGGGGTATATTTATTACGAAACTTATCTCCCTATTCTTTATGAGATCCACTATATTTGGTCTGCCATCCTGAACTTTTTTTACAAACTCTACATTTATGCCGTGCTCCTTAAGAAGATTATAAGTGCCTGATGTCGCTATTATTTTAAATCCCAAACGATCAAATTCTTTGGCTAAAGGGATTATATCCTGCTTTACTGAATCTTTTACGCTTATAAATACCTTACCTGATTTTGGTAATCTATTTCCTGCGGCCATCTGAGCTTTGTAGTAGGCTTTTCCAAAGGTGGCATCTATACCCATTACCTCACCTGTGGATTTCATTTCTGGTCCCAATATAGGATCGGTATTGGGGAATTTTACAAATGGGAAAACAGATTCTTTAACTGTAAAGAATGGTATGTCTATTTCCCTTGTAAAGCCTAAATCCTTTAATTTTTCGCCCAACATCACTTTGGCAGCTAATTTTGCAAGGGGTACCCCAATTGATTTACTCACATAGGGGATTGTTCTCGATGCTCTTGGATTGACTTCTAAAATGTAAATATCATTGTCTTTTATGGCAAATTGGATGTTCATTAAACCTATTACTTTAAGTTCTTTGGCTAATTGTTTTGTAATGTTGATTATTTTGTTTTTTAATTCCTGTGATATGGATCTTGGAGGTATAGAACATGCTGAATCACCAGAATGGATACCAGCTTCTTCAATATGCTGCATTATACTTGCAACGACAACGGTCTCTCCATCGGATATAGCATCTACATCAAGTTCGGAAGCGTTGTCGAGGAATTTATCTATCAAAACGGGATGTTTCTCACTTGCCTCTACAGCGTATTTCATATAATTTTCAAGGGCTTCCTTGTCGTAAACTATCTCCATAGCCCTACCACCCAAAACATAGGAAGGGCGAACAACCACTGGATAACCTATCTCTTCTGCGATACTAAAAGCCTCTTGTGGATTTCGGGCTATACCATTGTTTGGTTGTAAGATACCCAATTTTTCAACAAGAATCTTAAATCTCTCTCTATCTTCAGCGATATCGATACTGTCTGGAGATGTCCCCAATATTCTAACCCCTGCTTTTTCAAGGGGAACAGCTAATTTTAAAGGTGTCTGTCCACCAAATTGGACTATAACTCCCACTGGGTTTTCTTTATCTATTATATTTAAAACATGTTCTTTGGTTAGCGGTTCAAAATATAGTCTATCCGATGTATCGTAATCGGTGGACACTGTTTCTGGGTTGCAGTTTATCATTATCGTTTCATATCCGATCTCTGAAAGGGCATAGCAAGCATGAACGCAGCAATAGTCAAATTCTATTCCCTGCCCTATCCTGTTGGGACCACCACCTAAAATTACAACCTTCTTTCTGTCCGTAATACCTGCCTCACATTCCCTTTCATAAGTGGAATAGAGGTATGGTGTGAATGATTCAAATTCTGCGGCACAGGTATCTACCCTTTTGTAAACAGGTATGATGCCCAATTCTTTTCTCTTTTTTGCTATCTGATCTTCATCGGTGGATAGAAGTTTTGCCAATCTTCTGTCAGAAAATCCTAATTTTTTGTATTTTTCTAAATCATCAGTAGTTATGTTATTTAGAGATTTAGCCTTGATCTCTTCTTCGGTGTCGATAATCTGTTTTATGTTATCCAAAAACCATGGATCTATGAAGGAGTAATTATAGATCTCTTCCACACTCATCCCAGCCCTAAAAGCCTCTCCAATATACCACATTCTTTTGTCTGTAGGTCTTTTTAGGTAGGATGTGATCTCGTCTATTACTTCTGGTTTTTTCAGGTCGTTTTTATCAAAGATCTCATCGAAGCCTGTTTTACCAATTTCAAGAGAATTTATCGCCTTTTGAAGTGCCTCTTTGAAGGTCCTACCTATTGCCATTACTTCACCCACAGATTTCATCTGGGTAGTCAAGGTGTCATCAGTTCCTGGGAATTTTTCAAAGGTAAATCTTGGGAATTTAACCACACAGTAATCTATAGTTGGTTCAAAAGAGGCAGGTGTCTTTTTTGTGATATCGTTTGGGATCTCATCAAGTGAATAACCCACGGCCAATTTTGCAGCAATTTTTGCTATAGGGAAACCTGTAGCTTTTGATGCAAGTGCAGAGCTTCTTGATACCCTTGGGTTCATTTCTATGACTACCTGTCTCCCTGTTTTGGGATCCACTGCAAACTGAACATTCGAACCACCAGTATCTACTCCTATCTCTCTCATTATCTTTATTGCCGCATCCCTCATGAATTGGTATTCCTTGTCTGTGAGGGTTTGTGCTGGGGCTACGGTAATACTATCTCCTGTATGAACACCCATGGGATCGAAGTTTTCTATAGAGCAGATTATTACTACATTATCCTTGAGATCCCTCATCACTTCGAGTTCAAACTCTTTCCAGCCGAGAATCGATTCCTCCACCAATACTTCACCTACTGGAGATGCTTCCAAACCCCATTCCAAGTATCTTTTATACTCTTCCATGTTGTAAGCTACATTCCCACCGGTACCGCCCAATGTAAAAGAGGGTCTTATTATGGCTGGAAAACCTATGTTGTTTATTGCATCCAAACCTTCATCGTAAGATTTTATGTATGCGCTTTTTGGCATTTCGAGTCCGATTTTAAGCATCGCTGCCTTGAATAGTTCTCTATCCTCAGCTTTTTTTATGGCGTCTACCTTTGCACCGATGAGTTCTACGTTATATTTGTCGAGAATACCATGTTTATGAAGGGCAAGAGCCAAATTCAATGCAGTCTGACCACCAACAGTTGGTAGTATTGCATCTGGCCTTTCCTTTTCTATGATCTTCTCGGCTGCTTCAACTGTGAGGGGTTCTATGTATGTAGCATCTGCAAACTCTGGATCTGTCATGATAGTGGCTGGATTGGAATTTATTAAAACTACTTCATAACCTTCCTCTTTTAGAGCCTTAACTGCTTGGGTACCTGAATAATCAAATTCGCAAGCCTGACCAATCACTATTGGTCCTGAGCCGATTATCATTATCTTTTTAATATCAGTTCTTTTTGGCACATTTTCCTCCGTTTACTACTGTGAAATTTTCTTTGAAAACACAAGAAAAAAGCGGGTTTTTACCCCAGCTTCGGTTTATTTAAATTGTAATCTTTTTTCAAGTAAATACATACATGAAAGCTTTATAGGGTCGGTAAGTATGTGGTGTTTGTTGTTTTGGTCATCTTTAACGATTGCCAAAAGCTGTTGAGCAGAAATACCTAAAAGCTCCGATAACTGAGCAACTGTGATACAACATCCGCGTAAATCATCGAGGAGATCTTTTAGTTTGACAGTTTTAACATAATATTGCAGTTCTTCAAAAGAAGATATTTTGGACCTATCAGGGATATGATCGAGTTCAAAAACCCATGGTGTGTAGATATAGGTAAGACCAAGTGCAGCGGCATGTTTGCAAAATGATGTTTTGGAAGTGTCGCAATCGCATTTATATTGTATTGGATCTGTATCTATTTTTAATTCTACATTGTATATGCCGTGATTACCTTTTATGGAACCTTTTAATACTGGACCTTCTATCTTACAGTGATTAAATTTGCCTATGTAATTTTCAGCTCTCTGGATAATCAAAGGTGTTGCGCTATTTCTAAGCTGATCTTCGGATAATTTAAACAGCTGCATTGGCTTTTCCTCCTTCTCTTTTATTATAAGCTATTATAAAATTTATTTTCAAAAACTTCAATTGAATTTTTCGTCATTTAAAAATTTTTCCAAAGGAACTATCTCATACCCCTCTTTTTTTAAAAAATTAAAAATATTCGGCAGAGCATCCGCAGTATGCCAGCCCCTACCATTTATGTGAAATATCATGATCGAACCATTTTTTACTTTTGATTTTAATGTATTTAAAATCATATCAGCGGTCATCTTTTTATCAGGATCACCCGATTCAAAGCTCCAATGAACTACCTTATAACCTAAATTTTCCACTATTTTTAAACTTCTATTGTCATAATTACCACCAGGAAATCTGAAAAAAATCGGACTTCTGTCTGTTATTTCTCTTAATAGTTTGGAAGTTTTATTGATATCTTCGATTATTTGATTATCTGTCATCTTTTCCATGTGAAGATAGTGCTCGTAGGAGTGGTTTTGAATCGATATGAAAGGGTATTTTGATATTTCTGTCAATTCTTTTCTATTTCTTTCTGCGAATTTCCCATTGATAAAAAAAGTAGATGGGATCTTTTCTTGGATCAAAAAGTTTAGAATCTTTTTGTCAAAATAAGAGGGGGTTTTTGTTTCGCATGCATCAAAAGTGAGGGCAACCACTTTCTTATCTGTTGGTAAAAAAGTGATCACCTCAGCATGTATGTTGGTAGTCAATGATAAAATTAATATCAACAAAAACTTCAACATAAAAGTTAAATCGATACTTTACTTTTTACCCTCTTTTGCAATCTCCACAAGGGGTCTTTTACCTTTGTTCTGTTTTTTGAAAATATTCACAATATAGGTAGCATCTTCGTAAGGCACACTTATAAAAGAGAATTTATCAAATACCTTCACCTCTTTTATGTCGGAATCTTTTATGCCTGTCTTGTCAACTATGAAATCTACGATCTTTTTCGGTGTCATGTTGTCCATTTTACCCATAGCTATGAAGAGTCTTGCCTTACCTTTTTTATCTACAGCAGACACTTCTGAAATTTCAGAATAACTATCAGCTTCAAAATCATCTTTGTAATTCATCTTTAATAACGCTGCTACGAGATTTGTAGGGTCGTATTCCTCGAGTAGCTTGTTGGCAAGTTCGAAGTAGTCTTTCGATATATTATCCGAGAGTATATCAGAAACCTCGTCCTTAATTCTTTCCTTTTTTGCCTGAATAACTTCGCTGACAGATGGTACCTTTTTCTTCTTAATGTCGGCTTTTGCAATCTTCATGATGTAGAGTAGTTTGCGATACTCTTCAGGTGTCACAAAGGTAATGGCTGTTCCCTCTTTGCCTGCCCTACCCGTTCTGCCTATCCTGTGGACATAAGATTCAGGATCTTGAGGTAATGAGTAATTGATTACATGGGTAAGATCGCTTATGTCTATACCCCTTGCCGCTACATCTGTAGCAACCAGCATGTTGATCTGCTTTGCTTTAAATCGCTTTAAAATCCTTTCCCTTTGATACTGGGAAATATCACCGTGTAATGCTTCAGCATTGTATCCTCTGTCTATGAGCCTGTTGCAAACATTATCCACATCTACTTTGGTCCTACAGAAGATCAATCCGTAAAACTCCTTTTCCATATCCCTGATTCTACACAATGCTTCAAATTTGTCTTCTTCTCTTACCTGAAAGTAGATCTGTTCGGTGAGTTCTGTTGTAAGCTGTTTGGTCTTAACTGCTAAGACTTCGTAGTCCTTCATGTATTTTTTAGCGATATTTAGGATCTCTTTGGGCATTGTGGCAGAAAAAAGGAGCATCCTCTTATCTTCGTTTGTATGCTTTATGATCTCCTCTATATCTTCGATGAACCCCATATTGAGCATCTCATCTGCTTCATCGAGAACCATGAATTTGAGTTTATTTAGTCTCAAGGTTTTTCTATTGATGTGATCTATCACCCTACCTGGAGTACCTACCACTATGTGGGCGTCATTTTCGAGCCTTCTTAGCTGCAATTCCATCGATTGACCGCCATAAATTGGAACGATATTGAGCCTCTTTTTACCCTTAAGGGAGTTCATCTCTTCTGCGACTTGCAGTGCAAGTTCTCTTGTGGGGGTAAGAACAATTGCCTGAACAAATGGTGATTTGTCATCCAATAATTCTATCAATGGTAATCCAAAAGCGGCAGTTTTACCTGTACCTGTCTGTGCCTGACCGACGATATCTCTATCCCCTTGCAATAATTTGGGGATAACCATTTCTTGGATCGGTGTGGGTTCTTCGAACCCTTTTTTTGCTAAGGCTTTTAGAGTATTTTCTGATAAGCCTAACTCTTTGAATTTTGTTAATTCTGTCATTATTATTTCTCTCCTTTGTTACAACGCATCTTTTTTGCGAAGTCAAAACTTATATAATATACACTTTTTCACAGGAATAGCAATGAAAATATTCAATTTTTTATTATTGTATTTTAAATCTTTATGAGATATAATTTATTAATTACAGAGGATTACTCATAATGTGTGTGAAATATGGATGGACCCTTATTGAATTGGTGATTATAATTGTTCTTATCGGTATCCTTGCCGTTGTTGTTGCTCCAAGAATTACAACGGATGATTTCAAGGTTGAGGCAGAAGTTACTTCTCTAATAGCAAATATCAGATATGCCCAGCACAAGTCTATGGTTTCTGGAGGTGGATGGAGCATCATTTTTCAATCAAATAGCTACACTATAAAGGATGATGCTGGAAATATTCCAACTTTGCCAGGTGGTGAAAATCCTGTAACTACGAAATACAACCTGTCATCAACACAGTCTGTAGTGTATTTTGATTATTTGGGAAGGCCTGCAAAAGATAACAGCAATAGCAACGACAAAATCTTGGATAATATTACAGTAACTTTATCAAATAGAACGATAATCATAAACAAGATAGGTGGCGTTGAAAAGTGAAGCGGAGTTTTACATTAATTGAGATTGTTATCTTTATTGTTGTTTTTTCTGTAGGGGTAATGGGGATTATGTTCCTTTTTTACAATACATTGGGAAAGATTTACGACCCAACTGCACGATTAAAAGGTATTCAGGTAGCTCAATCTGTAATGGAAGAGATATATGGCAAGGCATGGGACAACGATAGTTATGAGAGCGATAATGGTTCAATTCCCCTTTCTTTGTCAAACATCGGTAGAGAAGAAATAGATGATAATATTAGCAAATTTGACGATATTGATGATTTTATAAAATGTCAAACAGGAAATAATTGCCCTTGCAGTCAAACAGAGTATAATAGCGAAGATTTTGGTTTGACCCCTAATTATAAAGTTATCGTCAAAGTTTCTTTTGCGGAGATAGATGCCAACAATAATATCTATGAAGAATGTAATAATGCGACCAATTTCAAAATGATTACTGTTACTGTGAGACCCAGCTCTATATTTCAGGGTGAATCGTATGTATTAAAGTTTGTGAAGGGTAATTACTGATGAACAAAAGGTCTTTTACCCTCATTGAATTGATAATAGTAATAGTGCTTTTAGGAGTTGTGAGCAGTCTCGGTGTGGGATTGTTGAAGATAGTATTCGACGGGTATATAGATGCAAAAAATCTATTTCAACTTTTCTATGAAGCCAAGTTTGGTTCCGAAAGGATAGCAAGGGAACTCAGAGAAGCTGTGCCTAATAGTATTGTGGTGGATAATGATACGATCACATTTACAAAATTTTCAAAGGGTGGATATTATTACAAAATTTATGGTGCAGACCCATCTAAAGATAAAATAGGTATTACAGATAATATTTCTCTAAATATTGGTGATAACATCTCAATTTACAACACTTCCGCGTATCAGATCTACAATAATAATAGTTGCGATCCCATAAACGATAACTCCTCTATCTACAAAATTGACAATATCTCCGATGGATATATTCTGTGTAAGAGAATTTTTCAGGACTCTCCTATTTCGAAATTTTATATACTCGAAGAGGTTGTTACTTTCAAGATACTTAACGATCAGATCTTAAGATGTAGCAGTGCAAATTTCAGCAGTTATCCTGTAAACTCAAATTGTTTTGCCCTTGTGAATCATGTTAAAAGCTTGAAGTTCACTTATAATCTTGGAATGTATACTATAAATGACCAAGTTGTTGACATTTACTTAGAAATGAGTAAAAATAACACAAACTTAAATTACAAACATAAGGTACATATTAGAAATACACCTTGATGGCGGAGATGAAGATAGATATCGTTTATTCATCAGTGAATAAAAAAGGTTCAACATTGATTTATGCAGTTTTTCTTCTGCTTGTATTCTCGTTTATTGGGGTTACCCTTGTTAATATGCTATCGGGTCAAAATATTAGTTCTGCAGAAGAGCTTCATTCCACAAAGGCTTTTTTCTTGGCTGAGAGTGGGTTAGAAATAGCAATGATAAAACAGCAAAGTGGTACATATACCTTGGATAATGCTACGATAACAGTTGTATATACCTCTGTTTTGGATAATAGTTCTTACCCCCCTTCCCGCCTTGTAGAGATAACATCTACTGGACAATCCCACGATATGAAGAGAAGGGTGCAGGCAAAATACAGGGTGTTTGAATAATGTATAATGATTTTTTTGGTTTTAACGAAGAACCTTTCAAAATTACGCCAGACCCTGACTATATGTATCTCTCCTCGAAACATGAGGAGGCTTTGGAGCTTATAGAGTTTGGAATAAAAAATCGTAAAGGTTTTTTGACCCTTGTAGGTGAAGTTGGAACAGGAAAATCTACTTTGATCAGGTATCTTGTAAAAAAATTACCCGATCTACACATATCCCTTATCCTAAATCCATTTCTATCAACAGATGAATTGTTGTATAGTATTGCAAAAGATTTCGGTATAGATACTACACTTTGCTTGAATAAAGGAGATGTTTACTCAGAATTAACAAAATTTCTTGTTTCAACTTATAAAAATGGCAAGAATGCAGTGGTTATTATAGATGAATCCCAAAATCTCTCCTTTGAGTCTTTTGAGATGATAAGGCAGATCTCCAATATAGAATTGGAAAACGATAAGTTATTGCAGATACTACTATCTGGTCAGCCGGAATTGGAAACGATCCTTCAGAAGGAAGAACTTCGTCAGTTAAACCAGAGAATTTCTATAAGAGCAACTCTAAAGAATTTCGATTTCGAGGACACTGAAAACTATATTATTCACAGGATTAATGTGGCTGCTGGAATAAGAAAATATATTTTCGATAAATCGGCAGTGAAAAAGATTCATTCTTATACAAAGGGTAATCCACGAGAGATCAATCAGTTGTGCGATAAATCGTTGCTAATTGCTTTTTCGGAAAATAAGAAAAAAGTTAACGATGAGATTGTAGAAAGAGCTGCAAGGGATTATTATCTGAACATTAGAAAAAAAAATAACGTTAAAAAAATATATTCTTATATATCATTGATATTTATCATCTTTGTTTTAGTGGGAGTTTACTTTTTGGTGTTTAGTAAGAATAACTCCTACTCAAGTAAGAATAGCAACTTTGCATTAGATAATTCAACCTTTAAGAGAGATAATTCTACTAATGATAATGTATCAAAAGGGAATATCTCACCTTTTCATTTAGATAATTCGACAAATTATGATAATGCTACAACAGAGAAGGTGTCAGTAAAAGAAAAATCTGAAACAGAAAAATTGTGTCTTTTTGTGAAGAAAAACTTAAATTTAAGAGAGAAACCATCTTTGGATAGTAAAGTTAATTTATTATTGAAAAAAAATGAAAAATATGTTATTGATAATCATAGTGTCAATGGTAAATGGGTTTTTGTATCATTTAATAATAAGGAAGGGTATATTTATAATGAACTTGAACTTTTTGAAATAAAAGGTTGCCAAGCCGATGAGTGAAATTGCCAATGCCCTGAAAAAAATTAAGCAAACGGATAAAAAGGTAAGATATTCTTATGGTGCTGTTAGCAAAGTATCGGCATTTTCAATAAACAAGGCATATTTTTTTATTTTTCTAATCTCCATTGTTTTGGTTGTGGGTTATTTTTACCTGAAAAGTCCATCTACTAATAAGATGGTAAAAGATCATGTAAGTATTGATGAAAATACAGCAATATTTAACTCAAAGATTGCCCAATATGAAAAGATGAAAAAAACTGATGTAGCCAGCCCTTTTTATAGTGCATTGGTCAAAAAGGATTATGATTTAGCATCGAAAATCATAAGTCAGATACCCAGCGGAGATATCAAAAGGAAAAAGTTTGAGGGGGTATTCTATTTTGCTAAAAATGATTATTCCACTGCAAAAGCAATGCTTGAGGATTACACAAAATTTGAAAGAGATATTACAGTGATAAATCTTTTATCATACATCTATTATAGCTATGGTGACTATGTAAAGGCAGGTAACCTACTTTTTAAAGAGGATATACAAGATGGCAATGTGTTCATAAACAAAGCTATTCTTTATGAAAAAACAGGAAATATCAAAGAAGCACTCGATTATTATGAGAAAGGGCTACCTCTTTTGAGTAGCGATCTTTTAAAATTTAAAGTGAAGATCAAGATAAAATCGATAAAATTATCGATGGGTATTCAATGATAGATATAAAGGTGATTAATACCATTGCTGTTGGAGAAAATAATATAAACCATGCGGTTCTTAGACGAGAAAAAGGTCATCTAAAATTGTTAAACTACTCATATTTTGATATCGATACCAATGACATGGATAGCTTTAAATTAATTGCTAAAGAGATAAAGTCTTTTGCAGATAGAGATCTCTTTACACATATTACTTTTGCTGCAAGGGATATTATCAAGGAGATTTTTCCGATAAAAGGTAATCCCAAAGATTTTAAACTTGAAGTTATAGAACATATAAAAAATACATATATGGTCGATTTGGTTGATTTTAATTTCGACTATACAATATCTCAGGTGGATGATTTTTTTGTATGTTATACCGCTTTGGCACCAAAGAAGATAAGTGAAGTGATATTCAGAGACCTATCTAAGGAGGGTTTTAAGTTAATTTCAGCTGAAACTGACTGTGACTCATACAAAAGAGGGATCTTGAAATTAACAAATGAATCGCACTTTATGCAACTTCATATTAGGATGTTTGATAGCGTATTTATGATCTTTAAAAATGGTGTGTTGATGCTTGAAAGGCAGATCATAAATGGTTTGAGCGACCTCGTTGAAAACCTATCATTACAAAAGGGTGTAAGTATCGACGAGGCTGAAGAGACTCTGTTAAAAATAGGTGTTGACAAAAATAGATTGTCTGAAGAGGATCTCAATATTATCACATCAGTTATTGATCGATTATCGATGCAGGTCCAAAGAACATTGGATCTATATTTTCAAACCTATAGAGGCGAACCACCATCAAGTATCATTGTCACAGGTTATGGATCGAGGATCCCAGAATTTGATAGATATATTTCAGAACTATTTGCTATGCCTGTTTACAAAGAATCCTTTACCAAATTGATGGAAACAGATATTGAGATAGATTTTAAGAAGTTGAACCTTTTAGAAGCGATGATCTGTGCGGGGCTTGAGGAATGACGAAAAGATATCTTAATCTTTTACCCGATCAGTACAAGTTTGATATAAGGAAATATGCTGCAATCAAAATATTCACTGCGTTTCTTATAGCAAATCTTATTATTTTGGTTATATTTTTCTCAATAGATAAATATAATCAAATGTCGTTGGTGAAACTGAAAGCAGAAAAGGAGCAGAAACTCCAGCAGGTTCAGAAACTTAACCAATCTATACTTGTATACGAAACAGAAAAGAATCGTTTGGAATCTATCATACAGCAGCTTAATACAACAGAAAAAACATATTCATCTCTATTTAATACAAATATATCCTACCTTATAGATCTTTCGAGAACATTAGATTTGATAACGGATGGTATTTTTATAAACAGTATATCATATTCAAATGGTACTGCGAATATTACAGCTGTTGCTTCGAATGCTAAAAATTTTTACCATTTCTACAATAACATAGAAAAAAGAAGAGATATTAAGGATAAAAGATTTTATAATTTAACAGAAGTTGGTAATGGGGCTTATAGTTTCAGTGCAACATTGACATTTAGAGGTTTGAATGAATAACATCAAATTAAGGGAGTTAACACTACTATTTTTGGTGATTATAGTTTTTGTAAATTTCTTTTATTACAGATATGGTTATAAAACTAATCAAAATAAATTAGTTAAATTAACAAATGAACTTGTTGATATAAATAATAAATTACAATTAGAACAGGAGATGTTTTTAAATAATCTTAAGCTGTTTGACAAGATGATGGAGTATCATAATTCAATAGGTGGAAAAGAGATCTCTATTTGGTACTTAGAAAAAAATATAGATCTTAAAGATCAGATCTCTGATGTTATAAAACAACTATTTATCGATTCAGGTATAAAATTTTCTTCGCTGAACCTTGCTGATACTGCTAAAGATGGAAATAAGAAGTTTTACACCTTCGATATAAAGTTTACCACTACGATTTCGAATCTTCTTCATCTGATAGATACCATCGAAAACCACAAAAAACCGATGCAGATTACAAACATAAATATCACCAATAATGAGAAAAATATTAATGTGGATATGACTTTGAAATTGATCACCCTGGAGAATTTATGAAAAAGATCATTCTTTTTCTACTCATTTCAAAGTATTGTTTAGCTTCCGACTTTATCGTACTCTTTGACATGCCAGACAATAAAAAATATATAAAACACAAAATAGTACCATTTAAAACGGAACCCAAAAAGGAACTTCCCCCCCTTTCTAATATTGTTCCTATACCAAAAGGTGATAATATCAGTAAATGGAATCTCGACGGTGTGGTAAAGGCAGACGATAAGCTCATTGCTATAATTAATGGAAATATATACAAGAAAGGTGATAGACTTGAGAATTATATCATTAGCGATATTGCTATAAATTATGTAGAATTAGATATGAAAGGGAAAAAAGAGAAGATTTTTATCAAATAGGTGGTGGACATGAGGATTTTAAATGTCTTTTTTATACTTTTTAGTTTAGTTTCTCTGACATTTGCAAATATAAACAAAAGTGTATCGATTAACATGAAGAATGCCGATGTGAAAGATGTTTTCAATGCACTTTCACTCATTTCTAATACTAATATCGTTATTGGAAAAGGTGTCGAAGGGAAGATATCCGTCTTTTTGGATAATGTTTCACTAATTGATGCTGTAAAAAGCATTACTGCCAATGCAGATCTGAGTTATAGGTTGGAAAATAATATCATCTATATAGTCAAATCTGAACCGATGAGTCAAACAGCAATAACCTCCGATAATGTGGAAAGCTACTTTTTTAAACCGAAATATATGAGATTGAGTCAGATCGAAGGTCTTATAAACAACTTTGTTTCTTCTACAGGTGGCAAGGTAGTATTGGATAATTCTACAGGTACAATCATTGTGACTGATACTAAATCTAATCTCAAATACATCAAAGAGCTACTAAACAAGATCGATCAACCATCCCAACAGATTATGATAGAGGCCAAGATCGTAAGAACAACGAAGAATGGAGGCAGGGATTTAGGCATCCAATGGGGGGCTTCCATAAACGACAAAACAAGGTACAACTTCCCCTACTCTGTTCAAGTGGGTGCTGGTGCTGATACAAATAGAAATTTCATCGTAAATCTTCCTATTGCCGATGCCACAAGAGCTGGATTGGGTGCGGGTATTGGGCTCACATTGGGAAGTTTCAATAATAACTTCATCTTGAATGCAAAGCTCAACGCTCTTGAAACGAAGGGTGAAGCAAAGATCATGCACAGCCCAAAAATTCTTACTATGAACAATCAAAAAGCAAAATTGGAAAGTGGTGAGGAGATAAGATTTAGAGAAACAAAAACAAGTACTACCTCTACCACTCAGGAGACAACTATCCAGAAAGAGGAAGCAAAGACAATTCTTGAGATAACACCACAGGTTTTGAGTAATGGGAATATATTGCTAAATCTCTCTTTGGAATTAAGTGAGTTTGATAGATCAAAAGAGAAAGAGGTAGATGGTATCCCATCAAAAAATACAAACAAAGCCGAGACTCAAGTTACATTAAAAGATGGTGAGACATTGATCATTGCTGGTTTGAAAAAGGAAACGATGTTTAAAAACGAATCCTCTGTTCCTTTATTGAGCAAAATACCTCTTTTGGGGGCTCTTTTTAGAAATAAATCCGCTGGTGAAGACCTAAGTGAACTTTTGATATTTGTTACTCCTAAAATTATGGAGGTCAGTAAAAACAATTAGGAGGGTTCCAATGAAAGATTTATCTTTGGAAGCTAAAAAGGTTTTATTAGGAATAGCAAGAAAGACATTGGAAAACCTTTTTAAGGATAAAAGCAAGACGGTAAATATGCTCAGCAATCTCAAAAGTGAACTATCGAGTGTAGTTTATGACGAGATATCGGTAAAATGTGGGGCTTTTGTCACTTTGCATAAATTTGGAGAACTGAGAGGTTGTATCGGTACATTTAGAAATGATAAAAAGCTTTATGAAGTAGTTTCAGATATGGCTGTTCAGGCTGCTCTGTATGATCCCCGATTCTCTCCCGTCACGGAGGATGAGCTAAAAAATATCGATATCGAGATCTCGGTATTAACCCCAATGGAGAGATTGGAAAATTTAGAAGATATCGTCGTCGGTAGAGACGGTTTGTATGTAAAAAAGGGTTTTTATTCAGGTGTTTTACTTCCTCAGGTAGCAACGGAGCATGGCTGGGACAAATACCAATTTCTTTCTTATACATGTATGAAGGCTGGACTACCTTCCGATACATGGAGAAAAGACAAGATAGAAGTTTACAGATTCAGTGCAATTGTTTTCAGTGAAAAGGAGTTTTTAGGCTGATCTGAAATTTTTGAGTTCTGCTTCTTTTTTCTGTTCTATTAAATATCCTGTTACAAAAGCGGTAGAAAGATCATCGATTCTTCTAAAAATATGCCCGAAGATATACCAGTAGTGTAGAGAATTTTTGTCTATATTTATCATAAGCTTTGATGGGGAGTAATCCTTTTGTTCTATGTCTATCACATCATCAAAATCTACGATTACCTCATGAAAAGAATTTTTTTCGCTACCTTTTAGCAAAATAGTGTAGTAGTGGGGTTCAAAGATATTTTCAGGTAGTTTACTTTCTATCTTTATCGCATAATCGGCTTCCTTTGCACTAACAATGAAGAGTTTTACTACCAAATTTAACACTTCTGTATTATGTCCAGCTAATACTACTTTATAGTTCATCTAATTGCTCCATAAGGGCATGATAATTCACACAACTTACATCCAACACAGATATTTTCATTTATAGTCATTGTACCATTATTTTCAAATAACGCAGGACAACAAGATCCTTTTATACAATGTAGTTCTTCTTTCTTTTTGATACAGATACATTTTTTGATATTAACCTTCAAAGAAGAATATTTTGGCACATTTTCACAACTATAAGGAAATACGCTGTTAACTTCCTTGAATCTGTAAGGTTTAGATATCGATGGTAATCCGAAATTGCTTTTTATACCATTGTTTAGAAAGATAAATTCGAAATTTTTCATAAATCCGACGAGGTTTTGATTGAGATTGGATAAGTTTCCTATGAAGAGAACCCCTGAGGAAGGCTTATTCATGGTTAGACCGATCACATTTTCTAAGGTATTCTGGGTAAATCCGAAATACCTTCTGATAGTTGGACAATTGATATCAGTAATGAGAATCTTATTGGTGAAACTAATATTTTTAGATATCATTAAAAATGGACAACCTGGACAGAGGTAGTTTTTTAAATTCCTTTTTGATTCTCTATTTATCTTGACAATCTTTATTTCTGAATATGCATACTTAGTAATAGATTCCCAGAAATGGTAATCATTTTCATCAACTTCAATGGTATCAGAATTTAATCCGAGTTGCATTACTATGGGTACATAAAAGTTTAAAAATCTACAATTGCTATTGTTGAAAGATAGTTCACCGTCTTCAGAATAAATAGTTTTGACCTGAGAAAGAAGAAAATCAAATATTTTCTGATAGTATCTTATTGTGTGGTTGGTATCCAATCGTTTAAAGGTTTCTTTTGATACAAAAGGTGAAATCCTTTCCACTGAGTGTTCTATGTTTGAAATTTCTGCGAAATTATTTAATGCATTACCATTAACACAGAAAATAACAGGTATTTTGAAATCTTCTGATACTTTTACTGCCAAATTGAACCTTTCCACAAGTTGATCGATATCTCTACAGAAAATTACAGGAACTTGGGGATCTATAGGTAATGCAGTAGTAATAAAGATCGCTACCCCTCTTAATTCTACATTTGATCGTGGTGATAAAGAGGAATGATAGATCCCTAAGGTATTGCTGCCTGCAACGGCTGAGGATATCAAAATATCCTGTGATTGTGTCAAACTGAGTTGTTTGGGTACACCTTTTGTCTGGAACGGTAAAGGAAAGTTTTGTTCTACATATATAATACTGTAGTGTCCTCTACCCAGCAAATCAGATAAAATCTCAAAACCTGTCTTAATCTTCATCATTATGTTTTTTTAGTATATTTTTAACTTTTTTTCAACTGTTTTATTTTAAGTCAATTTAAAGTTTATTGATTTTTTGTATAAAATGGGTAATATGTTTGATATGAGTAATGAGATATTTTCGAAAGATAAATTGTTTGAAGATTCCTCCAATCCACATATAAGACCCAAAAGATTTTCAGAATATGTAGGTCAGTCAAAAATAATTGAAAATTTAAAGATATTTGTAGAAGCGGCAAAACTCAGAAATGAACCTCTCGATCACACATTATTCTATGGACCACCAGGGCTTGGCAAAACAACCCTTGCGAATATAATATCCAACGAGATGAATGTGAATATAAAATCCACAAGTGGACCCGTCATCGAAAAACCTGGGGATCTAGCAGCAATCCTCACTAATCTTTCTGAGGGTGATGTATTATTCATCGATGAGATTCATCGATTACATTCCTCAGTGGAAGAGATTTTATACCCTGCAATGGAGGATTTTCAACTTGATATCGTCATTGGTCAAGGACCATCTGCAAGGACGATAAAGATAGATCTACCCAAATTTACCCTCGTAGGAGCCACCACCAGAATTGGGCTACTCACCTCCCCTTTGAGGGATAGGTTTGGAATGGTTTTCAAGTTGGACTTCTATTCAGAGGATGAATTGATAAAAATCATAAAAAGAGGGGCAAGCATTCTAAACTGTACCATAGATGATGATGCTTCAATAGAGATTGCCAGAAGAAGTAGAGGAACGCCGAGAATTGCCCACAGGATTTTAAGAAGAGTCAGAGATTTTGCCCAAGTAATGAACAATGGATTTATAAGTAAAGAAATAGCAAAATTCGGTCTTGAAAGATTGGAAATCGATGAGGAAGGATTGGACAAGTCTGATAGAGCTTATCTCAAAACTATTATAGAAAAATATGAAGGTGGTCCTGTCGGTTTGGATACTCTATCAGCCACATTATCCGAAGAGAGGGATACCCTTGAGGATGTCACTGAGCCTTATCTTATATTTAGGGGATTTATTAAAAAGACCCCAAGGGGTAGAATTGCCACTAAATTGGCTTACGAACATCTAAATATTAAGTATTATCCAAAAGCCCTTGATATTACAGATTTTTTAGAGGAAATAGATGGCGAAGATTAAAAGCCAATTTATTTGTAATCAATGTGGAGCTGTCTCTCCGAAATGGGTGGGGAAATGCCCCGAATGTGGAAGTTGGAACAGTTTTACCGAAGAAGTTGTAGAACCCAAAGACAGTAAAAAGCAAAATACCATAAACACAGTTTCTCAAATCAAAAAGCTCTCTTCCATCAGTGGTGTGGAAGTGGATAGATTTATTACAGGTATAAAAGAGTTTGATCAGGTTTTGGGTGGTGGATTGGTAAAGGGTTCGGTAATTCTTATAGGTGGTGAACCTGGAATTGGTAAGTCCACCATTATGCTTCAGATCTCTTCAATATTATCTAACCACAAAAAGAAAGTGATATATTTTTCGGGGGAAGAATCGTATTCACAAATAAAGATAAGAGCTGATAGGTTAGGAATAGGAGATGCTGATATAGATATAATTTCGACTAACAGTTTTGAATCTATATGTGATGTTCTTAAAAACAGTTTTTATGACTATGCTGTTGTAGATTCGATACAAACATTCTACTCTGAAGATATCTCCTCTGCGGCAGGTACGGTAAGCCAGATAAAGCATATTACCCACTCGCTTGTTGAGATTGCCAAAAGTAGAGGTACCACAGTGTTCATCATAGGTCAAGTCACCAAAGAGGGTAGCATCGCAGGTCCGAAAGTATTGGAACATCTTGTAGATACAGTTTTATACTTCGAAGGGGATTACAGTAGAGGTATAAGGATCCTTAGATCCGTAAAAAATAGATTTGGTCCAACAAATGAAGTAGGTTTTTTTGAAATGTCTGATAAGGGGTTGACCGAGATCTCTTATAAAGACCTCCTCATATCAAACACAAATTATGCTGGGCGAGCCCTCACAAGTATCATGGAGGGGACAAGATTCTTTCTCGTTGAGGTGGAATCCCTCGTAACACCCACTTTTTTCAACTTTTCCAAAAGAATTGCAAACGGTTTTGACTTAAATAGACTCAACATGTTAGCAGCAATATTAGAAAAGAGAGGTGGTCTAAATATTGCAAATCACGATATTTACCTAAGTGTTGCTGGTGGACTAAAGATAAATGAAACTGCAGCCGATTTGGCAATTGCAGCATCCCTCATATCTGCCTTTAGAAATCAACCGCTGCCAGAATTATCCCTCTTTATAGGTGAGGTAAGCCTTACTGGTGAGATAAGGCAGATATCAAACCTAAAAAACAGGATCAATGAAGCATTGAAATTGAATATCAAAAATATATTTGCCCCGGGAAATTTGCAGGAAAAGGATTTAAACTTTTACAGTGTCAATAATATCATAGACTTAATAAAACTTCTTTAGGAGGAAAGATGAAACTTTTGGAAGGCAAAAATGCTGTGATTTTTGGTGTGGCTAATGATAAATCGATAGCCTATGCCATATCAAATCTCTTTAAAGAGCAAGGTGCAAATTTGGGGTTTACCTATGCTGGAGAAGCCCTCAAAAAAAGAGTAGAGCCTATCTCTGAGGAACTTGGTGGAAAGTTTTGTGTGCAGTGTGATGTGTCTAAAGATGAAGATATTGTCAACTCAGCAAATATCGCAAAAGATACCTTCGGAAAGGTTGATATCATAGTTCATTCCGTTGCTTATGCTCCAGCAGAGGCATTGAAGGGTAGGTTTGTGGATACACCAAGGGAAGCATTTAAAATAGCTCTTGATATAAGTGCATATTCACTTGTAGCAATAAGTAAGGCTTATGAAGATATATTGAGCAGCAATGCTTCGATTGTCACTATGACTTACTATGGTTCTGTAAAGGTTGTACAAAACTATAATGTTATGGGGGTTGCAAAGGCGGCACTTGAATCCTCAGTAAGGTATCTTGCCAACGATTTGGGACCAAAAGGTGTAAGGGTAAATGCGATATCAGCAGGACCGATAAAAACATTGGCGGCAAGCGGAATCTCGGGGTTTAAATCGATATTAGCTCAAATTGAAGAAAGAGCCCCTCTAAAGAAGAATGTGACCCAGGATGATGTTGCTAAGGCTGCTCTATTTTTGTGTAGCGATCTTGGAAGTGGCGTGACAGGTGATGTGCTTTATGTGGATAGCGGATACAATATTTTGGGATTATAAAAAGGTGGGTTTATCCCACCTTTTTTATTTTATGAATAGCTCTGCTATCTGAATTGCGTTTAGTGCGGCACCTTTTCTGAGCTGATCACCAACTACCCAGAAAGATAGTCCATTTTCGCAAGATATATCCTCTCTAATTCTTCCAACATAGCAATCATCTTTGCCAGCAACGAAAAGTGGCATAGGATATTCATTCTTTTCTGGATTATCCAATACTTGAACTCCAGGTGCTTTTGAAAGAAGTTCTCTTGCCTTTTCTGCTGTGATCTTTCTCTCTGTCTCAATTGTAACTGCCTCAGAGTGTGCAGAGATGACAGGCACCCTTACACAGGTAGCGGTTACTTTTATTGTATCGTCACCCATGATCTTTCTTGTTTCGTTAAACATCTTCATCTCTTCTTTTGTGTATCCATTTTCCATAAACTTATCGATGTGTGGAATTACATTGAAGAGCAACTGATGCTGAAACTTTTCCACATGTATAGGTTCACCTTTTACCCATGCCCTTGTTTGAGCAAGAAGCTCTTCCATTGCTTGAGCACCTGCTCCTGAGGATGATTGATAAGATGAAACAACCACCCTTTTTATCTTACCATAATCATGAAGAGGCTTAAGAGCTACTACCATAATTATCGTTGTACAGTTTGGATTTGCTATGATACCATTGTTATCAAAGGCTGCAGCAGCATTTACCTCAGGGACCACAAGAGGTATATCTTTTTCCATTCTAAAGGCAGAGCTATTGTCAATTACAAGGGCTCCAGCTTTCACAGCAGATGGTGCAAACTCCAAACTTCTCGATGCACCAGCGGAGAATAGAGCGATATCGATCCCTTTGAAAGAATCGTGGGTGAGTTCTTCCACTTTGTAATCCTGACCTTTAAATTTCAGTGTCTTACCAACAGATCTTGCAGATGCGAGTAATCTTAACTCATTGATAGGAAAATTTCTTTCTTCTAAGATCTGCAAAAAGGTTTCACCTACTGCTCCGGTGGCTCCAGCAATGGCGACATTGTATTTCTCTTTTTTGGTAAATTTAAAATTACCCATGATACACCCCTTATTTTTTTAGGAAATATTTGACTTTTTTAGAACTTTAACTGAACAAAGTCAACAAAAATTAAATGGTTGAAACATAAAAACACCGTTTTATAAACGATGACATAATTTTATTTGACATTTTTAATAAATGTATTAAAATTTTAAATAAGAAGGAGGTAGCAATGTATAAGAAGACCATAATCCCTTTAATTTCAACTATATTCTTAATTTCATGTATGGCTGAAAAAACAACAACTCAGAAAGTTAATCAGGCACCTGCCCATGTTCAGCAGGAAAGAGCGAAAAAGGCTTTTGAAGAGCTCGACAGGGAAACAGGTGATGTTAAACCAGCTCCAAAAGTAGAAGAGAAGAAAGTAGAGGAAAAGAAGGTTGAGAAACCTGCACCTAAGGTAGAAGAACCGGTAGTCAAAGAGGAACCAAAACCTAAACAGGTGATTGTGGAGAAAGAATCTCCTAATAAGATCGTTGAGAAAAAATTAGAAAAAGGGAGTTATCCTCTCAAAGATGGCAAACCTATATGGTTCTGGGAGCCAAATTACGATGGATATTTGGGAGCAGTGGGAATAGCGAAAAAGAATGCGGCTCCTCAAGGGTATGCTGGTCAATTAAGACTTGCAAAAACTTTAGCCCTTGCCGAATTGGCAAAACAGATCAGGGTTGTGATCAACACAGAGGCAACTTTGGAGAGAACCCAAGGTATGTCCAACAATGTAGTTACATATTACAAATCAAAGTTTTCAACCTCCTCAAAACACACAGCAGAAGAGATCATTCAGGATGCTGTAATCAAGGATGAATACAAAGATCCATCAAACGGGGATCTGTATGTGTGGGTGGTGATTGAAAAATGATAAAGTAGTGAGGAAGTGAGGATATAACGATATGAGGGGATGATGATCAAGCACCTGATCCTTATATTTTAGGTGCTCGATCATCCGATATTTACGAGTTCGTAAACATCTTTCCATTTGAATTTTAGCATCTCTTTTAGAATTTTATTTTCAGGTTTCGAGAGGAAAGGGTCATCTTTTAGGATTTCAAAAGCATCTTCCCTTGCTGACATCAGTATATCTATATCCTTGATAATATTACTAAACTTTAAATCTGGCAGTCCAGATTGCCTCGTTCCAAAAAAGTCTCCTGGTCCTCTCATCTCTAAATCTATTTCGGAAAGCTTAAATCCATCGCTATATTTCACCATAGCATTGATCCTCTTGAGTCCATCTTCCGATATTTTATCGGAATATACGAGATAACAAAAAGATTGCTCCCCTCCCCTACCAACTCTACCTCTTAGCTGATGAAGTTGCGATAATCCAAACCTTTCGGCATTTTCTATCACCATAACAGTGGCATGAGGGACATCCACACCTACCTCTATTACTGTAGTTGATACAAGTACTTTGAGGTCTCTATTTTTGAATCTTTGCATTAGGTACTGTTTCTCTTCAGACTTCATCCTCCCATGTAGTAATCCCACATTCTCCTCTCCAAAAAATGCTGCAGCCTGCTCATAAGCCTGTGTTGCAGCTTTTAGGTCCAGAGTGTCGCTTTCATCTATTAGTGGGTACACAAAATAAGCAGAGAAACCCTTTTCAATCTCTTTTTTCACGAGTTCGTACACCTTTTGAATATCCCTCTGCCTAAATGCCTGAGTGAGAATCTGTTTTCTACCAGGTGGTAGTTCATCTATTATGCTGATATCCAGATCACCATAAAATGTAAGGGAAAGGGTTCGGGGTATAGGTGTGGCACTCATCAAAAGGATGTCTGGAGTATAACCTTTTTCTATTAAGACTTTCCTTTGTAAAACGCCAAATCTATGCTGTTCATCTATGACTACAAATCCCAAGTTTTTAAATACTGTATCTTCCTGTAAGATGGCATGAGTACCAAAAACAAAAGAAATATCACCACTTTCAATCAGAGTTTTCATATATTTTTTATCTTTCTGTTTTATTGAACCTGTTAGTAAACAAGACGAGAAATCGTCCCCAAACATCTTTTTAAAATTGTTGTAGTGTTGTTCAGCCAAAATCTCTGTGGGTGAGATAAAGGCAACTTGATACCCATCTTTTACCGCTAAAACCCCACAGATGAAGGCAATTACCGTTTTACCACTTCCCACATCCCCCTGCAGAAGTCTATTCATCTGCTTGCCAGATTTCATGTCGTTGAATATATCTTTTAACGCCCTTTTCTGTGCAGAAGTAAGAGAAAAAGGTATATACGATTTTAGAGATAGTAAAATATCCTTGTCGATATTAAACCTTATCCCCCTCACCTCTCCATAAGAGTTTTTTCTTATCAACAGCCCCAGTTGTAAATAAAAAAGCTCTTCATATACGAATCTTTTTTGGGATATTTTGTTAAACTTATTAAAATCATCTATCTTTTCTGGAAAATGTATGTGCCTCAGAGAGTTTTTTATATCTAAAAATCCGTATTTTATGATCAGTCTAATGGGGAGAGTTTCGATAATGTAGTCGGAATAATCTGTGAACACTTTTACTATTAGGGATTTGTAAAGATTATCTTTTACGCTCTCTGGCAAGAGATAAACGGTTCTTATCTTACCTAAATCATTGCTGTTTATAAACTCGGGATGAATTATCGATGGTAAACCGTTGAAGGTTTGGATTTTTCCGTATAAGTTATAATACTCACCTTTTTTTAAGACAGCCATCGGATATTTGTTATTGAAATTAAACCACACACCATAAAAATACCCTTTATTGCTATTAAAGACAGCTTCTAAAATTTTTTTGCCATTCTTTGTTTTAACTATTTTGTATTCCTGAAGAGTACCACTTAGGACAGATCTATCAGAATCAGAACTTGCCATAACATCATATTTATATGGGAAATGGAAAAGTACATCTTCGGCAGTTTCTATGCCAAATTTTTTAAGATTCTGCAATGTCTTAGAAAAATTGCTAAACCTTATACCCAATGGTTCTTTTAGTCTGTGAAGATCCCTCTTATTACCACTGTAGATCTCTTCGAAAATATCGTTTAGAATCTTGTCAAGTTCTAATGTAGATGGTTTTTCTTTACTAATAATTGCATTTATCTCATTTTTGATCGCAGTAGGCAAGTAATCCATTAGTGGTAAGAGATACTGTGTATAATTGGTGTAATATGAAGATCTGTTTTTTATTATGTTGTACAACTGTTTTAAAACAGATATGTCAGCATTCATCAAAAGTTGGCTAAGTAACTCTCCTCACCCGATGAGAACACTTTTGCAATATCCAAAATAATTATAAGTCCATGATTTGTTTTGGCTACCCCTTTGATATATGAGCTATCCATTGTCATCGTTACAGCGGGCGCATCGTCTATCAAAGAATCATCTATTCTTATTACTTCATTTACACTATCTACGATGAATCCTATTTTTCTATTTTTAACATTTGTAATGATAATTCTTGTATTTTGATCCTGAGAGATGGATCCCAAATTCAGTTTTTTCTTTAGATCTACCACAGGGATAACCTTACCTCTGATATTTATGATCCCCTCCACAAACTCTGGAGCCCTTGGAACTTGAGTAATCTCTACCATTCTTATAATCTCTTCGATATACATGATGTCAACTGCATATTTTTCCGCATCTAAATTAAAGCTTACATATTGTTGGATAGCCATATACACCACCGTTAAGTATTTTTAAAAATTATAGTATCAAAGTCGATTTTTTTCAAGTTTGTTTTGTCTTTATATCGGCAAAAATGTAAAAATATTTAGAAATTTTAAAAAACTTGTATTTTCCAATTTCTTTCATTATAATTAATAAAAACGCCTTTGGGGATGACGACATGAAGAGAAGAGAATTTTTCGTAAAGATTAATTTTCCTGAAAGACTTAAGACATTAGAATCTTTGGCATACAACCTATGGTGGGTTTATAACAACGAAGCAAAAGATCTCTTTAAAATGATAAATCCCGACTTGTGGAGAAGTTCTCTTCATAACCCTATAGAGATTCTCCTTTCTCTTTCCGAACAGGACCTTAAAAAATTAGAAAAGGATCAGGTATTTCTCTCCCGACTCGATTCTGTATGGAACAATTATTTGGAATACATAAAAACACCAAAATGGTTTGAGACCGTCATAGATTTAGAAAAGCATAGCAATATGCAGATAGCCTACTTCTCTGCGGAATACGGGCTTCACGAATCGATACAATCTTATGCAGGGGGTCTTGGTATCCTTTCCGGTGATCATTTCAAATCTGCAAGTGATTTAGGTATACCTTTTATTGCAGTTGGGTTGCTTTATAGAAATGGATATTTCCATCAATATCTTAACTCTGACGGCTGGCAACTTGAGGCATACCCATACAACGAGTTTTACAAAATGCCTGTGGTTGAAGCAAAAGATGAGAATGGGAATTTGGTAATTGTGGAAATCCCAAGTTATAATTCTGTGATAAAAGCGAAGGTATGGCTTGTACATTTAGGTTTTTCAAGACTCGTGCTACTTGATACAGATATAGATGACAACATACCTGAAAACAAGATCATCACCGGTAAACTCTACGACGGCGAACCAGAGATGAGAATCAAACAGGAGATTGTTTTGGGGATTGGTGGTGTTAGGGCACTCAAAAAATTAGGGATAAACCCTACCGTTTTTCACATCAACGAAGGGCACCCTGCTTTTGCTATTCTTGAAAGAATCAAAGACTATATGCTTGAGCAAGGATTGAATTTCTACGATGCACTAAATATGGTAAAATATACCACCCTATTTACTACTCATACCCCTGTACCAGCTGGTTTTGATGTGTTTGATAACAATGCTATGTACAAACATTTAGGTCCTATCTACAATGGCACACCATTATCTGTAGATGAGATATTAAAGATAGGTAAGGTAAATCCATACAATCCCAACGAACCCTTTTCTATGGCAATTTGTGGTGTGAAATGCAGTATTTTTAGAAATGGTGTTAGTAAACTGCACGGCAAGGTTTCAAGAAAGATATTCAACAACCTATGGCCCAATGTAAGTGAACCTTTTGTCCCTGTCGGACATATCACAAATGGTGTTCATCTTCAGACCTGGCTTGCCGATGAAATAAAAACACTTTTCAACAGATACTTGGGTGAAAATTGGTACCTTAGACCATATCAGAAATCTGTCTGGTCAAATATTGAAGATATTCCTGATCTTGAGCTTTATGAAGCAAAAAATATACTCAGAACGAGGCTTGTGGAGTTTATAAGAAAACGCACCATTGAGTCTATTAGAAAAAGAGGTGGATCATACTCTGAAATCATTAAAGCAAATAAGATTTTAAATCCTGGTATATTGACGATCGGATTTGCCAGAAGATTTGCCACCTATAAGAGAGGTTATTTGTTATTTTCTGATGAAGAAAGGCTAAGTAAAATTTTAAATAACCCAAAAATGCCTGTACAGATCATCATAGCAGGTAAAGCTCATCCAAAGGATACAGAAGGTAAAGAGATCATCAAAAAGATATATCACATATCAAGAAAACCAGAATTTAGAGAAAAAATCGTTTTTGTAGAGGACTACGATATTCAGGTGGCAAAGTACCTCGTAAGGGGTGTCGATGTCTGGCTAAACAACCCCAGAAGACCGATGGAGGCAAGTGGTACGAGTGGAATGAAGGCAGCCATTAACGGAGTGTTAAACTTCTCTATTCTCGATGGATGGTGGGTAGAGGGGTATAAGGGGAATAACGGTTGGTCTATAGGTGCTGGTGAGGAGTACAATGATCCGAAATATCAGGATTTTGTGGAAGGTCAGGAACTTTACGACAAATTGGAGAATGAGATTGTACCTCTCTTCTACGCAAAGGATCGTTCCGGTTTGCCTAGAGAATGGATTAAGATGATGAAGAATTCGATTTTTGTTGGGTGTTCCGAATTTTCCACATCAAGGATGGTGATGGAATATCATGAGAAATACTATGTGCCTCTTCATGAGATGCACAACGAACTATCAAGTGGCGATTTTGCACATCTAAAAGATTTCATCAGATTGAAAAACGAAGTGGCAAGTAAATGGCATAAAGTTCATTTTGTAAAGACTGATATAATAGCTGATAATCTCTACTTAGGTTCGTCAGCAAAGTTTTATGCAGAGATCTTCACAGATGACTTAGATCCCAATCTTCTAAATGTTTGTGTGATATCCGATACAAATTGTCCAAAATTGGAATTTGAAGATCCAAAATTTATTTCTCTTGATTATAAGAGTAGCAAAGATGGTGTCTCTGTATTTTCCAAAGAGATAAGACTTACCTGCTCCGGCAAGATCAGATTCGCCTTTGGTGTATTCCCTAAATATCAGTATATCTACAACGAATTTGAAGATAACCTTGTAGTGTGGGAACAATAATTGATAAGGAGGAATAGATGAAAGCAGTAGTAATGGCTGGGGGGTTTGGAACAAGGATACAACCTCTTACCACATCGTTACCAAAGCCGATGATACCTATTCTAAATGTTCCTATGATGGAATACATTTTAGAATCTGTGAAAAAAGCTGGCATAACAGATATTGTGATTCTCCTTTATTTTATGCCAGATGTGATAAAAAATCATTTTGGTGATGGTAAAAAGTTTGGGGTTAATATCAACTATGTATTACCTGATGACGATTATGGTACAGCTGGGGCAGTCAAACAGGGGGAGAAATTCTTAGATGACGATTTTATTGTGATTAGTGGAGATCTTGTGACAGATTTTGATCTAAACGAGGTGATCGGATTTCATTACACAAAAGGTGGACAAGCTACGATATGTCTGACATCTGTGGATGATCCATTACAGTTTGGGGTTGTAATAACTGACAAAGATGGCAGAATTTTGAGGTTTTTGGAAAAACCTGGTTGGGGAGAGGTTTTTAGTGATACGATCAACACAGGTATATATGTTTTTAAAAGAGATGTTTTAAAATTAATTCCCGAAAAGAGTAATTTCGATTTTTCAAAAGATCTCTTCCCATCTATGATGAATAGAGGGATTGAACTTTATGGGTTTAATGCAAAAGGTTATTGGAGGGATGTGGGAAATCCGAACTCCTACAGAGAGGTTTTTGGAGATATCTTCAGTGGAATAGTAAAATTACCCGTTAGAGGCAATAGGATTAGAGATAATATATATGTTGGAGAGAATACAGTTTTTGATGGTGCAAGTTTAGAAGGATTCGTTGTAATTGGCAACAATGTTCTTATCAATGCCGATTCAAAGATATCAAATAGCTCTATTGGAAACAATGTTGAAATAGGAAGAAATACCATAATTGAAAATTGTGTTATCTGGGATAATGTGAGGATCGGTAGTAATTGTGTAATCAAAAATGCAGTCTTTTGCAACGGAGTCATGGCTGGCAGGGGTGTCCAGATCCATTCTGGTGGTATAGTGGCTGAAAACACTGAAATTGGCAATTATGTAGTGTTTGAAAAAGATATCATGGTATGGCCCAACAAACAGATAGAAGAGGATTCCATTTTAAGTAGTAACCTCATTTGGGGGGATAAGTGGAAGAAATCGATCTTTGAAGGTGGGGTGGTTAGTGCACAGACAAATGTAGAATTGTCTCCTGAGTTGTGTGCAAAGCTTGGAGCTGCCCTTGGTAGTAGTTTACCGAAAGATTCCACTATACTCTTGAGCAGAGATTATCACAGTGCCTCTCGAATGCTAAAAAGAGCTTTCTTAGGGGGTATTTTATCAGCTGGTGTAAATGCGGTGGATTTGAGGATGACGGCAACCCCTGTGACAAAATATATACAAAAGATATCTAAAAACGCCATGAGCGTTCACTTTAGACAATCTCTCACAAGCTCTTTGTACACGGAGATACAGTTCTCCGATATAAACGGTCTGCCCATAGATTCCAATTTTGAAAAGAATATCGAGAGAACTTTTTTTAGGGAGAATTTTAGAAGAGCCTCTTACGATGATATAGGAAAGATCATAGAGGTTCATGATATAGAATCATCGTATATAAAGCATTTTCTGCATAATATCGATGTCGATACTTTTAAGAGAAATAAGTTTAAAGTTGTAGTGGACCTAATGAACGGTACCACTACTCATATCTTCCCAAATATCCTCATGGAGTTGGGTGTTGAGGCGGTTGTTTTAAATGCCTATCAAAATGAAAAACAACTGTCCAAAAATTTCAATGTCATACAAGAAAAATTGGATGAGGTTAGAAAGATCTTGCAAACATTGAAGGCAAACATAGGTTTTGCAATATTCCAAAATGGTGAGAGATTACAGGTGGTAAGTGATGATGGTGAGATTGTTCCCCCAGAGAAATTAACTCTCATAATAATATCCCTCCTTGACATGGTGGCTACGGAGAAGATGAAGGTATATCTTCCGATAATGGTTCCTACCATTTTGGATGGGAAAACAAAGAATGTTGATATAATAAGAGGTAGGTCTACGGGACTTAAGGCGGAATTCTTAAAAGAGTTTGACTTTATTGGTTCGATCTCGATGATGCTCACATTCCCACAGTATATGTTGTGTCCCGATGCGATGTTTAACTCTATAAAACTGTTGGAACTGCTTGCTAAAACTGGTAAAAAACTATCAGAGGTATCTAAAAATATTCCAGAGTATCATTTTGCTCATCTCATCATAAACTGCCCATTTAGCAAAAAAGGTTATATCATGAGGAAGATGAGTGAAGATGCCATGGATAAGGAAGCATCCTATGTCGATGGCGTTAAGATCATCTTCAAGAATAAAGGGTATGTTCTCATGATACCTGATCAGTATTCTGCAAATGTTCATCTTTATGTCGAGGCAATCGATGAAAATTCTAAGAATGAACTTTTAGAGGAATATAAAAGTAAGATCACAGAATGGATTGAAGAGTAGATGAAAAAACTCTATCTGACATTTCTATGGCATATGCACCAGCCTTATTATAAAGATGATGAGGCTGGTGTTTATCATTTACCGTGGGTATTTTTACATGGTATTAAAGACTATTTGGAAATGGCAAAGTATTATGAAATATATAACATTAAGGCGGTTTTTAATTTAGTACCCTCTCTTATTGAGCAGATAATAGATCTCTCTGAGAATTTTGAGCAGGATACATTGATAAAAAAGATATCAACCCCGTTATCATCTCTCTCAGATGCAGATAAGGTTTTTCTAAAAAAAGCCCTTTTCTGGGCAAATGAAAAAAATATGATCTCTGTATCATCAAGATACAGAGAGCTTTATTCGATTTACGGAAATAGAGATTCAGAACTGTTACCAACAGATAACGATCTTTTAGACATGCAGGTTCAGTTTTTACTTGCTTGGACAGGGACTTTCATTAGAGATGAATCGACTTTCGTAAAAGGGCTTATTAAAAAGGATAGATTCTTCTCTGAAGATGAAAAGGTTCAACTATTAGACATATTAAAAGAGAAATTTAGATATATCTTAGAATATTACAGAATTTTAAGGGATAAACTTAAAATAGAGATCTCCACAACCCCCTATTACCACCCTATCCTACCCTTATTGATCGATCCAACATCTTTTTATGAAGCTCTTCCCGATATCAGTATTCCCAATAATTCTAAGAGCCTAATCGAAGATGCAGAATGGCATGTGAAAGAGGCAAAGTATCTTTACAGAAAGATCTTTCTGGAGGATCCAAGAGGGTTTTGGCCAGCGGAAGGTTCTGTGAGCAGTAAAACAACAGAGCTTTTAGCACACAACGGGATCCTCTGGATGGCAAGTGATGAGGATATTTTATCGAGAAGCTTATCGTTGGATCTGAAAAATAGTCACAACAGGTATCAACTATATAAAAAATATCTCTATACAACTGGAGATAAAAATATCTTTATCTTCTTTAGAGACAAGGAATTGAGTGATCTGATCGGTTTTGTTTACAGTGGGATGGATGCTGAAAAGGCTGCCAACGACTTTATTGAAAGACTCAGGGAGATATACTTAAACTGCAATTTTTCACCGCATGTTTCGATAATCCTCGATGGTGAGAATGCTTGGGAGTTTTATCCTAACAACGCCAAAGATTTTTTTGAACAGTTGTATACAAAGATCACTCAGTCTGAATGGATAGAAACGATCACCTACTCTGAGGCTATTTATCAACCAGAGGTTGTTACTCAGGGGATCGAAAAGATTGCGAGTGGTTCATGGATATATGGAAATTTTTCTACATGGATGGGTCATCACGAAAAGAATAAAGCATGGGAACTTCTATATGATACAATAGAGAATTTTGAAAGTAATAAGAAAGAGTTAAAAGATGAAACCATCGATGAGATCAGAAGGGAGATTCACATTGCAGAAGGTAGCGACTGGTTTTGGTGGTATGGCGATGATCACTATACAGAACAAGCAGATACGCTGGATTATCTCTTTAGAAAACACTTGATAAATGTTTATAAAAAACTTGGGGTGTCCCCAAAAAACGAATTACTCCAACCTATCAAAAAGTTTCATAAAAAGCTACAGATAAAAACACCATTGAGTGAGATATATTCCAATTTTGATGGAAAACTTTCCTCGGTCTTCGATTACTTAGGGGCTGGAGATGTGGATATAAAGTATGATCTATCATCGATGCACTCAGACTCAAACCATCTTCAGAGGATGAGATGGGGTTTCATTGGCGATAACTATCTGCTCATCATTCTTATCGGTAATTTTAAGGCTTTGACTATCTCAAAAGAGGAAGTTATATTAAAAATCAATATTGATAATAGTGTTATAAGACTTTCCTTTAGCAAAGGATTGCTCGAAGGTAATTCTTCGCTTTTAGAATTAAAGGATTACAGAATAGATGAAGCAGTAGAATTGTTATTTTTTATCAATAAAAATGCGTTGAATTCGACCATTTATTTTTCATTTGAACTTTATAGAGGTGATAAAATAATCGATAAAGCACCAGTTTATAACCAGATACAACTTACCCTTACTCCCAAAAATCTCAATGAATGGATAGTCTAATCGAGCACCTGGAGGATTTTATCGTGCTAACAAAATTTTTAGTATTCTGGCACAATGTAATATTTTATCCAAGAAACCAGGTGCTTGACAAGCCTTTAACTTTGAACCTTGAACCTTGAACTTAATTATATCTTCCTACTCCCCGGCTTTACTACCGGTATCCCCTGCTTGCATAGCGGGCAATCAGATGGGTCGTATGTACCCACTTTTATCCTTACAAGTGGGAAGAATGGGTATGGGAACTTAGCTTCACCACCACTACGATCGATCATGCAAACGATCCCCACTACCTCAGCACCATTATCTTCGGCTAACTTTACGCACTCCATTGTGGATTTTCCTGTAGTAACTACATCCTCAGCAATCATTACCTTTTCACCGGGTTTTATAGAAAAACCTCTTCTAAGTGTCATCACATCGTTTTCCCTTTCAGCGTAAATTGCCCTTTTTCTCAATAATCTTGCAAATTCGTAGCCGAATCTTATGCCACCAATGGCAGGGCTTACTACAGTATCGAAATTGATATCGTAAACCTTTTTTACAAGTTCACCTATGATAGATTCAGCAATTACAGGGTACTGCATTACAAGAGCAGTTTGAAGATATGTATCGCTGTGTAATCCTGATGAAAGTAGAAAGTGCCCTTGTAGGTATGCACCATGTCTTTTATAAACTTCAAGAATTTGCTCTTCAGTCATTTAATTCCTCCAAAATTTTTATTACAGCCCCTTTGGGGTCATTAGCTTTCGTAATTGGTCTACCTATCACCATAAAGTCTGTACCAACCATTTTGGCTTCTCTTGGAGTCATTACCCTTTTCTGATCCCCAAGCTGTTCGTAGGCTGGTCTTATGCCTGGTGTGATAGTTATAAACTCTTTGCCTAATTCTTTTTTTATCAAAACAGTTTCTTTGGGTGATGAGACAACGCCATCGAGTCCGGCAGATCTGGTTTTCTTGGCAAGTTCAACAACATATTCATCTGTGGAATCAAATCCTATCTTATAGCTTTTTAAGTAATCGTTATCAAGAGAGGTAAGAAGTGTCACTGCAATTAAAAGAGGCTTTTTTACCCCATACTTACTACAGTATTCAGATACGGCATCCACAGTACTTTTCATCATCTCGACGCCACCTTGAGCATGCATGTTGAGAATATCTACCCCATACTTAAGAGATGCCACAGCAGCAGAGGAAACTGTGTTGGGTATATCGTGGAATTTGAGATCCAAAAATATTTTTTTATCATTCTCTTTCAGATAATTAATCAATTTTTCTCCACAAGAGATATAGCTTTCAAGCCCAACTTTGTAATACTCAAGTACATCTTTTGTACTGTCTATTATCTTTTTTGCATCGTCAAAGTTGTTGAAATCTAAAGCCACTATTATCTTACTCATCTTATCTCCAAAAAAATGGGGGCTAATGCCCCCTATTCTACTATAATCCTAATTTCTTGAAGAAATCGTTACCTTTGTCATCCACGAGGATGAATGCTGGGAAGTCTACGACCTCGATCTTCCAAACAGCCTCCATACCCAACTCTGGGAAGTCTATGCATTCTACCTTTTTGATATTCTCCTCTGCTAAGATTGCTGCAGGACCACCTATAGAGCCTAAGTAGAATCCGCCGTACTTTTTGCAAGCATCTGTAACCTGCTGGCTTCTATTACCTTTTGCAATCATAATCATAGAAGCACCGTGGGATTGTAAAAGATCTACATAAGAATCCATCCTGCCAGCGGTGGTTGGTCCGAATGAGCCTGATGGTTTACCTACAGGGGTTTTGGCTGGGCCAGCGTAGTATACAGGATGATCCTTTAAGTATTGAGGTACACCTTTACCGGCATCGATCAGTTCTTTAAATTTTGCGTGGGCGATATCCCTTGCCACAACAAGAGTACCTGTGAGAAGTAGTGGTGTGGCAACTTCATATTTTGAAAGCTCAGCCAAGATCTCTTTCATAGGTCTATTTAGATCGATCTTAACCCCATGGCTATGCTTACCTCTGTATTGAGGTGGTATGAGTCTGCCTGGATCTCTATCAAGCTCTTCAAGCCAGATACCATCTTTGTTAATCTTCGCCTTGATATTCCTATCCGCAGAGCATGATACCCCCATACCAACAGGGCAAGAAGCACCATGTCTTGGAAGCCTAATTACTCTGATATCATGGCAGAAGTATTTCCCACCAAACTGAGCTCCAATACCCAACTGCTGAGCAGCTTTTAAGAGTTTTTCTTCAAGTTCGATATCTCTGAATGCCTGTCCATGCTCATTACCTTTTGTGGGTAGTCCATCTAAATATTTTGTTGAAGCCAATTTTACAGTTTTCAAGCAAGCTTCAGCACTTGTTCCACCAATTACAAAGGCAAGGTGATATGGTGGGCAAGCGGCTGTACCGATGGTTTTCATCTTTTCTATTAAAAATTTCTCCAATTTTTCTGGTGTGAGAAGTGCTTTAGTTTCCTGATAGAGGTAAGTTTTGTTGGCACTACCCCCACCTTTTGCCACAAATAAGAACTTATACTCCATCCCTTCAGTAGCATAGATATCGATCTGGGCTGGCAAGTTTGTGCCGGTATTTTTCTCGTTATACATATCAAGAGCTACAGTTTGAGAATATCTCAAGTTTTCCTCTGTATAAGTTTTATATACACCTTTACTTATATATTCTGCATCATTTGCACCTGTCCACACCTGCTGACCTTTTTTGGCAACAACTGTAGCTGTACCTGTATCCTGGCATAAAGGTAGTTCAAATTTTGCAGATACTTCAGCGTTTCTTAAAAATGCAAGGGCAACACCCTTATCGTTAGGTGAAGCTTCTGGATCAGACAATATCTTTGCCACCATTTCGTTGTGTTCTTTTCTTAAAAGAAAAGATACATCTCTAAAAGCTTGATTGGTAAGATATGTAAGTACCTCTGGGTCGATTTTTAGGATAGGTTTCCCCTCAAATTCAGTGACTGTTATACCCTCTTTTGATAAAAGACGGTACTCTGTTTTATCTGGCCCCAAAGGGAAAGGATCTTGATAGAAAAATTCTGGTGTAGCCATAGCACACTCCTTAGAATATTTTATTCCAAATTTTGATAACAGCGTTATTTTATTACAAAATTAAAATTTTGTCGAGAGAAAAAATTCACGAAAAGTTATTTTTTATCATAGATTATATCGATTATTTATATTGATTTCTACAATAAAAGAATATATTTTTCAAAATATCATTTATTATCAAAGATTGTTTTAATTTTTAAAAATTCTTTTTGACAAATTGTAATTTAAGTTGTATAAAATTGTATACAGAATACAAAAAAGAGAGGTAGAATATGAGTGAACTGTTTCAACAATATTTAAAGCATGTAGAAGAAAGAAAAGCTATGGGGATACCACCTCTACCACTTTCCCCAGAGATGACTGCTGAGGTTTGTAAGGCCCTTGAGAACCCAGAAAAAGGTCAGGAAGAGTTTTTGCTTTCACTTCTAAGAGATAGAGTATCACCTGGTGTGGACCCTGCTGCAGAGGTTAAAGCAAACTGGCTTGCTAAAATTATAAAAGGTGAAGCAAAGTCTCCTGTCGTTTCAAAAGAGGATGCAATTTTCATGCTTGGAACTATGATCGGTGGATACAATGTGGCTCCCCTTGTGGAAGCTCTCAAAGATCCATCTTTAGGAAAAGCTGCTGCAAATGCTCTTAAAAATGTTATTCTTGTTTATGGTGCCTTCGATGAGGTAGCGGAGCTTTCTAAAACCAATCAGTATGCTAAGGAAGTAATCGAATCATGGGCAAATGGTGAGTGGTTTACCTCCAAGCCAGATCTACCAAAAGAGATTAAAGTAAAGGTTTATAAAGTTGACGGTGAGATCAACACCGACGATTTCTCGCCAGCTAAGCATGCTTTCAGCAGGCCAGATATCCCATTACACTCATTGGCTATGGGTGAGACAAGATTCCCCGGTGGAAATGAAATAATGGCAAAATTTAGAGCAGAAGGGTATCAGGTGGCTTTTGTGGGTGATGTTGTGGGTACAGGTTCCTCAAGAAAATCTGCCTGCAACTCTGTAATGTGGCATATCGGTGAAGATATCCCCTATGTGCCAAACAAGAGAAGAGGCGGTATCATCTTAGGTGGACTTATTGCACCTATATTCTTTAACACCACTCAGGACTCCGGTGGATTGCCAATTATGTGTGATGTCACTGGCATGAAGACAGGTGATGTAATAATCATAGATACAGAAAAATTAGAGATTAGAAGAGAAAATGGCGAAGTGCTTTCAAAATTTGAACTTAAACCAGCAACTTTAAGGGATGAATTTAGAGCAGGTGGAAGACTTAACCTCATCATAGGTAGAGCACTTACAAACAGAGCAAGGGCATTTTTGGGATTAGGAGAATCTGATCTCTTCGTGAAAGCTCAAAACCCTGTGCCAAAACCAGGACAAGGCTATACCCTTGCGCAGAAAATGGTTGGTAGAGCATGCGGATTACCCGGTGTATTACCCGGTACTGCGTGTGAACCAAAAATGACTACAGTAGGTTCTCAGGATACCACAGGACCTATGACTGCCGATGAACTCAAAGAGCTTGCTTGTCTTAGATTCCAGGCTGATCTTTTCATGCAGTCATTCTGCCATACTGCGGCTTATCCAAAGCCAGCCGATGTAAAGATGCACAAGACGCTTCCATCTTTCGTAATTGCAAGAGGTGGTGTATCACTGAAGCCAGGAGATGGTGTAATCCATTCATGGTTAAATAGATTACTATTACCTGATACAGTTGGTACAGGTGGCGATTCCCATACAAGATTCCCAATAGGTATCTCTTTCCCTGCTGGTTCTGGTCTTGTTGCTTTTGCTGGTGCGTTGGGATTCATGCCCCTTGATATGCCAGAGTCTGTGCTTGTAAAGTTTAAGGGTCAGCTCAATCCTGGAATTACACTCAGAGATGTTGTAAATGCTATCCCTTATGTTGCTATCAAGCAGGGGCTTCTCACTGTTGCTAAAAAGGGTAAGAAAAATATCTTCAACGGAAGAATCCTTGAAATGGAAGGATTGCCAGATCTCACTGTGGAGCAGGCATTTGAGCTTACCGATGCTGCAGCGGAAAGATCAGCGGCAGCTGCTACAATCAAGCTTTCTGAGAAATCTGTTGCCGATTTCCTCAAAAGCAATATAGCCCTCATGAAGCAGATGATCGAAGAGGGTTATCAGGATGCAGAAACACTCAAGAAGAGAATTGCTGCCTGCGAAGCATGGCTCGCAAAGCCTGAGCTTCTTAGCAGAGATGAGAATGCCGAGTATGCAGCAGTTATAGAGATAGATTTAGCAGAGATCAAAGAACCTATCCTCGCATGTCCAAACGATCCAGACGATGTAAAACTTCTTTCCGAAGTAGCTGGAGATAAGATCGATGAAGTATTTATCGGTTCTTGTATGACTAATATCGGTCATTTCAGAGCTGCTGGTAAGGTTTGGGAGAAAGAGAAAGAAGCACCCACGAGAATCTGGCTCACACCACCTACAAAGATGGATGCCGCTCAGCTTATGAGAGAGGGTTACTATTCAATCTATTCAAACATCGGAGCAAGAACTGAGATCCCAGGATGTTCATTGTGTATGGGTAATCAGGCAAGGGTTAGGTCAAACACAACTGTAATCTCTACCTCAACGAGAAACTTCGATGACAGAATGGGTGATGGTGCAAGGGTTTACTTAGGTTCCGCTGAACTTGCGGCAGTGGCTGGATTGTTGGGTAAACTTCCAACTCCTGAGGAGTACTTCAAGTATTACAACGAGAGGATAGAACCTAAAAAGGCTGAAATCTACAAGTACTTAGAATTCGATAAAATGGGTAAATTTAGACTCTCCTATGTTGACTAAAACTGGGGGCGAAAGCCCCCTTAATTTTGACTACAAACTTATCGATATCGGTGATGGAAGAAGATTAGAACAATTCGGGTCTTATATCATCGATCGCCCCTGCCCTGTTGCCGAAAAGATCAAGAAATCTGATATAGAACTGTGGAGCAACAGAACAGCTTTTTTTGATGATGAAACAGGTTGGCAGATCGCAGAAAACCTTTTCAAAGAATGGACGATAAATGTATTGGATTTTACAGTTAGACTCAAGCTTTCACCATCAGGCCAAGTGGGGATCTTTCCCGAGCAGTATCCAAATTGGTCATTTTTAAGAGATATTGCTGATACCTTTACATCAAAATTAACGATACTAAACGGTTTTGCCTACACAGGGGTATCCACTCTTTGCACGGTAAATGGAATAAATGAAACAATCCATGTAGATGGTTCCTCTTCGGCGATAAATTGGGCAAAAGAGAACTTTAAGATGAATTTCAATAGTAGCGGAGCAAAATTCATCAACGAAGATATGATGACATTTATCTACAGAGAGGTAAAAAGAAGGAAAAGATACAATGGTTTTATCTTCGACCCACCCGAATTTGGAAGGGGTCCTAAGGGTGAGTGGTCGTTAAAGAAGGATTTACCAAAATTGATAGACTCAATAAATCTTTTGGCAGATGACCCACAGTTTCTCATTTTTACCACCCATTCCCAATGGCTCACCAAAAAGGAGCTTGCAAACCTGATGAGCAAGGTAAAATTCATTGATAAGAATTACGATATATTCGACCTAAATATCACCTCTGAAACCAACAAAACGCTGAATTTAGGATTCTGTTTTAGGTGGCATAAAAAATAAAGGTGGGTCTAAAACCCACCAAATTTATATCTTATTTTGGTATAACTCCTCTCTTATCCTTAAAATTTCACCCAGAGCATCATCCTTTTTGCAGGTGATCTTTTCGCCTGTTTTCCTTATTACGATCTCCACCTCTCCTCTTTCTAAGGTTTTCTTTCCGATATTTACCCTAATTGGATAGCCGATGAGGTCGGCATCGTTGAATTTTACCCCTGCCCTCTCATTTCTATCGTCTAAGATTACCTCTACATCCTTTTTGCTCAATTTAATGTATAGTGTTTCCGCTAAGTTTATCACATCCTCATCATCGGTATTAAGGGGAAGGATAATTACCTCAAATGGAGCTATCTGAATTGGCCAGATGATCCCTTTTTCATCGTGATTTTGCTCTATTGCTGCTGCGGCTGTTCTTCCGACACCTATTCCATAGCAACCCATTACAATATACTGCTGTTTGCCATCTTTATCCAAGTACATTGCGTTCATGCTTTTTGAGTATTTTATACCCAGCTTGAATATATGCCCTACTTCTATCCCTTTTGTAATCACATAAGTTCCACCGCATTTTGGGCATTTATCTCCAGGTTTGGCATTTATAAAGTCTGAATATGCCTCCACCTTGAAATCTCTATCATGATTTACATTTATAAGATGTATATCCTTTTCATTTCCACCAACAACATAGTTTTTAAGTTTTCTAACTGCATTATCTGCATAGATCTTTACATTTATACCGATAGGGCCAGAGAATCCAAGCGGTCCGTTTGTGGCTTTTACAATCTCATCGGGTGATGCAAACTCCACAAATGGAGCGTTGAGGAAATTCTTTATCTTAGCCAAATTGAGTTCATGATCACCCCTTATCATAACGGCAATCACTTCATCCCCAGCCTTTAAAATCATCGTTTTTACTACTTTTTTGGTGGCTACACCTAAGAATTTTGCAACCTCTTCCACCGTTTTCTGATTTTTGGTTTCGACTTTTTCCACAGGTTTTTCTTCTTCTATCTCCTGCTCAAAATTATCTATTACGGGGGCTTTTTCTACATTCGCCGCATAATCACATCTATCACAACTAATTACAAAATCTTCCCCTGTGTCCGCTGTCACCATAAACTCGTGGGAGAAATTACCCCCAATGGCACCCGAATCAGCCTCCACTACTTTATATTTCAATCCGCACGCCTCAAATATCTTGCAATAGGCATCTCTCATCAAAGCATAACTTCTTTCTGCACCTTCATCGTTTATATCAAAGGAGTAGGCATCTTTCATTATAAATTCCCTACCCCTCATCAATCCAAATCTCGGTCTTACCTCATCTCTAAATTTTGTCTGTATCTGATAGAGGTTTACGGGAAGGTCTTTGTAGGATTTTATCTCGTTTCTAACTATATCGGTGACAACCTCTTCGTGTGTGGGCCCCATACAGAAGTCCCTTTCATGCCTATCTTTGAAGCGGAGAAGCTCCTTACCATAAACATTCCACCTACCGCTCTCTTTCCATAGTTCTGCGGGTACAACTGCTGGCATGAGGATCTCGATGGCACCAGCCTCGTTCATATATTTCCTGATGATATTTTCCACTTTTCTTATGACCCTAAGACCCATCGGAAGATAGTTGTATATTCCAGCGGCAACTTTTCTGATCATACCTGCCCGCATCATCAATTTATGGCTGATCACTTCAGCATCGGCAGGGTTTTCTCTCAGAGTGGGAACAAAATATTTAGAAAGACGCATACTCACCTCAAATTTTGATGTTTTTCAGATTTTATAGCAATATATCACAAATTTAGCAACAAAAAATCGAGCATCTGAATTAAAAAAAACGATTGTTTCAAATTTCTTTCCGAAATTCAAACTATTTCAATTTGTCAAACGATCAGGTACTTGACCTTCACTCCATCATTCCATCATAACATCATAACATCATATCGTCATAACTTCATTCCCTCATTCCCTACCCATACACCTCATCCACATACCTTTTAAACTCTTCAAAATCCTCCTGCCTTTTTACGATCTCAGTACCTATCACAAAGCCGTCGGCAAATGAGAGGATATTCTCCACATCATTCCTTGTCTTAACTCCAAACCCAACGATAACTTTCTTTCTAGTATGACTTTTTATTTCAAAAAATTTGTTCCGTAAGTCAGCACTATTAAAATCCACATCACCCCCTGTAATCCCTCTGATTCCGATGAAATACACGAAATCCCCCGAATATCTATCCAGCTTTTCGAGATCCGTTTTTCTTGATTCTGGTGTGGCAAAGGAGATTAAAGGGAGGCTAAATCCATGTTTTATAAAAAAATCATGTCCACAATTGGGAAGGTCTGCAACTATCACACCATTTATCAGTGATTCGAACCTTTCTGAAAATTCTTTAAATCCATATCTGTAAATGATATTTGAATAGGTCATGAAATAGATCTTTTTATCGGTTTTAGGTATCAATTGTGAAATTTCATCGATGTTATACCCTTTCTCTGCTATTTCATTTGATGCCTTTGCAATCACGGGGCCATCTGCCACAGGGTCATTGAAAGGTAATCCGATCTCTACAAAGTCTACTTTCGTGGATAAAAGATAATCAAGCTCTTTTTTAAAAAGTTCTCTATTGGGATAATTTGCCAATATGTAAGCACCTTTCATTTTATCCCCCTACTCTTTTCGTATTCTGCAACGATCCCCATATCTTTATCACCTCTACCTGAAAGTAGAATTACCACTTTTTTACCCTTAAAAGTTTCACTATTCTTAATAAAATACCCAACTGCATGACTGGATTCGAGGGCTGGTAAGATACCTTCGGTTTTGGTCAAGGTATAAAAACCGTTCATTGCCTCGTCGTCATTAACAGAATCGTATTTTACTCTTCCTATCGAATGAAGGTAGGCATGCTCCGGTCCGATGCCAGCATAGTCAAGCCCTGCCGATATCGAATGTACGGGTGCAATCTGCCCCTGATCATTTTGAACCACATAACTTAAGCTACCCTGAAAGATCCCTTTTTCCCCATGGTTTATAGACATGGCATGTTCACCCAATTTTGAGGATATACCACCCGCTTCCACACCGATCAGCTTGACATTTTCCACATCTAAAAAGCCTTTAAAGATACCTATAGAATTGCTGCCTCCACCTACACAAGCAATGACATAGTCGGGATAGCATTTTAGTTCATTTTCAAAAAAAGATCTCGTTTCTTTGCCTATCACAGATTGAAAATAGGCCACAATTGTGGGGAAAGGGTGTGGTCCCAAAGCAGATCCGATAACATAGTGGGTATGTTCTACATTCTTTATCCAATCCCTAAGGGCGGCACTTACGGCGTCTTTAAGAGTCTTGCTTCCTTCATCTACTACTTTAACTTCTGCTCCTAACATATTCATTCTTCTGACATTAATTGACTGTCTTTCTGCATCCAATTTCCCCATATATATCGTACACTCAAGCCCAAGAAGTGCCGCAATGGTGGCTGTGGCGACACCATGCTGTCCAGCACCTGTTTCAGCTATTATCCTCTTTTTCCCTATTCTTTTTGCCAACAAACCCTGCCCCAAGGTATTGTTTATCTTGTGTGCCCCTGTGTGCAAGAGATCTTCGCGCTTTAGATAAACTTTTGCACTGAATATTTTAGACATATTCTTAGCAAAATAAACAGGCGTGGGTCTACCTGCATAGTTGTTCAACAGATAGGTCAATTCCTGTATAAAGGATTCATCGTTTTTATATGTTTCGAATGCAGCTTCAAGCTGATCAAGGGCAGGGATCAGGGTCTCTGCCACAAACTGACCACCAAATTCTCCAAAAAAGCCTTTCATTTGGTCCTCCAATAATTTGCCATACTTATGAATTTTTCCATCAAATCTCTATCCTTTATCCCGGGGGATACCTCTACTCCACTTGACACATCAACACCAAAAGGTTTATATTTAGCAACAACTTCACCCACATTATTAGGTGTAAGCCCCCCAGCGATTATTGTATTACCTCTGATTTCAGAAAACCATTCAGGTATCTCACTAAATAATCCACTTCCTTTACTTTTATCAAAAATATACAATTTAGCATCGTAAATCGGTTTTTCCTCTATGGAATATATCAGCCGTTCATCCTTTACAAATTCTGTTATCTGAAAATAATCGAAATAATCTATTACACCTTCAACATCTTTGTAATTGATCCCCACGGCTACGGTTTTAATCTTCCCTTTTGCGTAATTGCCAAGGCTTATCCCTTCATCGATACCCACAAATCTTTTACTTTTGGGATAAAAGACCACACCAATGGCGGTAAATCCCAATTCCACAGCCCAATCGATATACTCTTTCTTGGTGATTCCACATACCTTAACAAACATTTTCAAGGCCTTTGTATAATTTTTTGATAAACTGTTCTGTATCTGGTGCCTTCATCAGAGATGTGCCTATCAAAAAGGCTTTTGCTCCTGCTTTTTTGAAAAACCTCACATCGTTTTCATCCTCGATACCACTTTCTGCAACGATAAAATCATGCTTCACTTTTTCTATCAATTTTGCAGCATAGTTTTTATCGATGATGAATGTATCCAAGTTTCTCGAATTTACTCCCAGCATATCCACATCTAATCCTCTTACTCTTTTGTATTCCTCTTCGGTATGGATTTCTAGGAGTATTTTTAGGGAGAGTTTTTTACTGTAATCCACCAATCTCTTTAACTCATTATCATCAAGTATGGCAGCGATGAGTAAAATAGCATCCGCACCGTTATTGTAAGCATAATCTATCTGGATCTCAGAGATTATAAAATCTTTACACAAGGTAGGTATTGTAAGCACTTGAGAAGCTCTGTGTAGGTATTCATACGAACCGCTAAAAAACTTTTCATCCGTCAATACACTTACCATTCCAGCCCCAAATTTCTCATATTTTATTACCTGATCTTCCACACTCACACTATCGTTTATATTACCTGCCGAAGGAGATGATCTCTTGTATTCCGCAATGATCGGTTTATCGGATAGCGTCGTTAAAGGGTTTAGTATTGGTTTAGCCCTTTTTAATTCAACAGGTTTCAACTGCTTTACAAACTCTTTCTTATAGTTTACTATCTCCACCAACTTATTATTCATTTTCCCCTCTTAACTGCTCGATCTTTTTAAAAGCATTGCCCGATTTTATATTTTCGTAAGCCTCTTTGTAATGCTCCTTCATATCCTTTTTATCCTTTATGAAAAGTGCTACTGCAGTGTTGAGGGCGAATATTTTTACAATTTCTTCATTTTCCCCTTTTATTCCTTCAAGGAAAAGTTTTACTGCATCTTCTTTACTCTCAACTACTGGAAGAGGGAATGGTTCAAAAAACTCGTGGGGATCAACAAAGAAGTAATCCACCTTTCCATCCTCTATAATGTAAGCCTTTGTTATTTCTGATGTCGAAATCTCATCAAAGCCGTCGTCGGAGGAGTATATTACGATATTTTTCTTACCCAGCATTAATGCGGCATCTGTGTATGTTTTGAGCATCTCTCTTCTACTAATTCCGATGATTTGATAATCGGGGTCTCCGGGGTTCATAAGGGGTCCCAAAAAATTAAAAATAGTTGATGTCATTATATCTTTTCTTATCTTGGCCACATTTTTAAGAATGGGATGGTAATACGGTGCAAAGAGAAAAACAAACCCTCTTTGTGCGAAAAACTTCTCAGCATCCGACTTTTCAAGTCTACAAGGGATATGTAGCATCTCTAAAATATCAGCAGAACCCACTTTCCCCGATTGGGCGACATTGCCATGCTTTATCACTGGATGCCCCATGGAAGCCAAATTGATGGCAACGGCAGTGGAGATATTTACTGTGGATTTCCCATCCCCTCCCGTGCCACAGGTATCTATGGATCCTTTGGAATTATGCTCAAATCTTATCATCTTCTCCATTAAAACCTTTGCCGCTGCTGCTATTTCGTGGGAAGTTTCCTTCCTATGTTTCATAGATATGAGTATGGATGCCACCTGTGCTTCGGATAGTTCGTTGGTTATTATCTTTTCAAATAGCTCACAAGCCTCTTCGTATGAAAGAATACCACCGTTGTTTACTTTCCTTACGAGTTCCATTTCTACCTCCTACCTATTTTCACAGAAGTTTAAAAAGTTTTTCACTATTTTGAGACCATGTTCGGTGAGATAAGATTCTGGGTGAAATTGTACTCCAAAAAGCATCATATCGGGCATCTCAAAAGACATCGCTTCGTTATCTGAGGTTGAAACAGATGTGATAAATTCATCTGGCACATCCACCACAAGGGAATGATACCTCACAGCATTGAATTCATCTGGTACAGATTTAAACAACATATTGCTATTTCTCACTTTTATCTCTTCTATCTTGCCGTGCATTATTTTTCTTGCCTTTCTATAAGGGTATCCCAAAGCGTAGCAGATCGACTGCATCCCTAAGCAAACACCAAAAATCGGCTTTTTACCTTTATACTCCTCTATAAATTTCAAGGTGGTACCGGAGTTTGAGGGGTTTGATGGTCCCGGTGATAGAATAATCCCTTTAAAAGAGTCTGCTTTTGTAAATTCATCATTTTTTATCACATATATCTTTACTCCTGCTGATTCAAAAAGAGCTTTTAAATTGTATGTAAATGAATCGTAATTATCAACTAACAAATACATTATCCACCTCCAAGCTTTTTACCCTTTTGATTGCTGCGTTTAATGCTGCAAGCTTTCTTTCTACCTCTAAATACTCCTTTTCAGGATCACTATCGTAAACGATCCCTGCACCAGCTCTAAAAATCGTTTCATTCTTTTTCACAAGGGCACTTCTGATGGTAATACATGTATCCAAATTCCCATTGAATGAAATATACCCTGTACAACCCGCATAGAAACCCCTTGTACTCTTTTCATACTCGTTGATCAGTTCCATTGCCCTTACTTTTGGGGCACCTGTTACCGTTCCTGCTGGGAATGTTTTCATAAAGAGTTTGAGGGCGTTTTCCCCATCTTTCATCTCTCCAGATACCTCTGATACGATATGTACCACATGGGAGTAAACCTCAGCTTCAAAGCTTTTGTCAACCTTCACATTATCACAACCGGTATAAAGATCGTTTCTTGCCAAATCGAGCAGCATCAGATGCTCTGCGATCTCTTTTTCATCATTGAGGAGATCCTTTTTTATCTTATCAAGGTCATCACCTATGGGGTATGTCCCTGCTATTGGTTTTAAAATAGCTTTTTTACCAACTACTTTTAGATGAATTTCAGGGGAAGAGCCTGCCAAGACATAATCATTGAATTTCAGGTAGAACATGTAAGGTGATGGGTTTACATTTCTCAATGTTCTATAAAGGGTGACGGGGTTTATCTTCCCCTTTAATGTATATCGATTAGAGAGGACACATTGGATCAGTTCACCATTTTCGATATCGGTTTTTATCTTTTTTACAGTCTCCATAAATTCATCTTTATCAAAATCTTTTACAATTTCCACCTCAGTATCCGAATCAAAGTTATCGAAATTAAAGCTCAGTATGATATTTGCCATTTCGTTCAGCCTTTTTACTGCTAAATCGTAATTTTTGGATGGATCCCCTTTTGTGTTTACAGACTTTGCCGCATACATTTTGCCAAAATGGTTATCGAATACGAAAAACTCCTCCACCAGCATCAGTGCCATTAGATCCGATTTAGAATCCTCCTTGAGTTTCTCTCTCAAGAATCCGAAATAGTTTGACATCTCATAACCAAAATACCCCACAAACCCACCGCAAAAATCACCAAAAAGGTTATCTGCATACCCGTTAAACGATGAAATTTCGTGATTTAGGTAATCGATGGGGTTCATATCCACTTCACTTTTCTTGGAACCAGACTCCACATACAGTTTACCACCTTTAAATCTTACCACCTTTGTTGGGTTTAGTCCAAAGAATGAATATCTTGAAAATGTCTTGTCCAAGTTTGCACTTTCAAGGAGAAAAAGGTATTTTTCATTGGAAAAGTTGCGTAAAAGGGATATGGGGGTGAATAGATCCCCAGCTATCTCTTTGTAAAGGGTAACCCTGTTGTAAGCTTTTGAAAGCTCTAAAAACTTTTCCTTCTCGGGAAATATCATCTCTACCTCCGAATTTTTTGTATAAAAAAAAGCCGTGTTTTCTTCAAACACGGCTTCAAATCCTTAAACTAAGAAGCCGTGCGGTTGTCACCGCACGGCCACAAATCTATGGGCAGGGGACAACCTTCATATTCTAAAAGCTGTCCACCACCAATTTCTGCTTAAATTTGCTACTTTTCTCATATTACTTACTATATCAAAATAAAAATATATGTCAAGTACTTTTTAACTTTTTTTAGTTTTTAATGTTTATAAGAGTAAAAATCAGAGATAATTTTTCTTAATTCCTCTTCATCATCAGTAGCATACACTTTTACACGGAACTCGGTGCTGTTGGGGAACCCTTTTGAAAACCACACTGCATACTTTTTAAAAGGTGCAATGAAGTGTTTGCTGTCTCTATATCTTTTCTCTTCATCGAGAAGATAAAAGAGCAGATCTCTTATATCTTCGCCAGAAAGGTATTTTAAAGGCTCCCTACCCTCCGATAAGGCTTTGAAAATCCACGGGGATTTCATCATTCCCCTTCCTATCATTACGGCATCTACACCTGTATTTTCCATCTTTTTTAAAGTATCCAAATCCACCACATCCCCATTGCCAACTATAGGTATTTTGGCTATTGATTTTATCTCAGCGATTGCATCATAATTTACCTTTCCGGAATAAAGTTGTGATTTTGTTCTTCCATGAATTGTAAGAACATCCACCCCCTCATTTTCGCAGATCTTTACTATCTCTTTGTAAACATGATTTTTTTCATCCCAACCAAGACGAGTTTTTACAAAAAGAGGTTTTTTAGTGGTACTTCTTACCTTTGAAATAATCTTTGCCGCAGTGTCGAGATCCGTCAAAAGGTAGGCTCCCGCTTTAGATTTCAAAACCTTTTTTACAGGGCAACCCATATTGATATCAAAACAGAAGAATTCGAAATTGTCATCTATAATCTTCACCGTATCGTAAAAAGAATCGGGATTACCCCCAAAAAGCTGAATTCCTATTGGGTTTTCCTCTGGTTTGATATCTATGAGTTTGAAAGTCTGTTTGTTATTTCTTCGAACCCCTTCTACGGATATCATTTCTGTAAATAGCAGTCCATTGTGGAATTTTCTCACCAATTTTCGAAAAGGGTAATTTGTTATCCCTGCCAAAGGGGCACCGATTAGTCTATTTTGATGAAGAAGATCCAAAATGCTCATTTCAAAAACTCATCAACATCTATTGCAGTTTCACCATTTGAGAAAAACTTCCGTTTCCTAAATAACTTATAAGCTGCATAGGCTATCATATCTCCATTATCGGTACATAATTTTTTGGATGGAAAATAGCAGGTTTTGCCAAGTTTTTTGGGAAGATTTTTTCTTATATAATCGTTACAGGCTACACCACCAGCAACTACAATCCTATCTACACCTGTCAATTTAACAATATTTTCTATTTTTAAAACCAAAGTATCCACCACCACCCTCTGAAACGATGCTGCAATATCATTTAGTTTGTATTTATTGCTGGAGATCGTATTAATCACATTAGTTTTTAGTCCACTGAAACTAAAATCGAGTTCATTCTTCATCGCTATTGGAAAATCGATTTTATTTTCATCCCCATCTAAGGCAAGCTTTTCTATTACAGGACCACCTGGATATGGTAATCCAGCAAATTTTGCAATTTTATCAAAGGATTCACCTACGGCGTCGTCTATCGTTTTAGCAAATAATTTACAATTATAACATTCATCAACAAGATAGATATGTGTATGCCCTCCAGAGATAACCACTCCTAAATACGGGGGATTGATATCGTTTTCTATTTCAGCAGAAACGATATGGGCAAAAAGATGGTTTACACCAATAAGAGGCTTTTTTAGCCCAAAAGCAAGCCCTTTGGCAAAGGATACCCCAACAAATAAAGCTCCAATCAGACCAGGGGACCTCGTAACACCAAATAGATCTATATCATTCAGATCGATATTCGCTTTTTTTAAAACCTCTTCGAAAATCGGCATAATGTTCATTGCATGATTTCTCGAGGCTATCTCAGGTACTACTCCACCGAACTTGCTATGAATATCCACTTGAGAGGAGACTAAAGAAACGAAATTATGGGATTTCGAATCATAGATCGCTACAGAAGTTTCATCGCAAGAGGTTTCTATACCGCATATTATCATTACCTTACCACCTCGCTCACAGGGACTATCTCCACACCCTTTTTCTCTAATTCTGGGAGTACCTTTTCCAATACATCCACAGTATTATTCCTCAAATGACCGATAACTATGACATCCTGAGAGTTTAGAAATTTTGCAGCTTCATAAAGTTTATTGGTTATATAAACAGGATCGGCACTGTTATCAATAAATCTTTTACTGATTCCGCATTTCAATCCTTCGGTTTTTCTACATAGATCGTAAGCCACAGTGTTTGGTGTGGTATGACTATCAACGAATATTTTGGCGTTGTCTTTTATGATATCGAGGGTTTCTTTCATCTTCTCAGCATTTTCTGTAAAGGCAGACCCCATGTGGTTATTCACTCCATCCACACCACCTAATCTCTTGATATTTTCCTTTATCGTTGCCTCTATAACCGATTTCGGCATACTCAAAAGTATCGCTCCCTGACCAGGTTTCGTGTCGGGATACGATTTAGGTTCCATCGGTTGGTGAAGGAAGAATTCTCTGTTGTGTTTTCTCGCTAAATCTGCTGTCTCTCTGTCGTATTTGGTATAAGGTAAGATAGAAAGAACAATCGGATACTTCATGGATAAGACTTTCTTGGCCAACTCCAAATTTTGCCCCGAGTCATCCAAAATGATTGCAAACTTATGTTTAGCATCTATCTTTGATGGAATATTTTTTTCTTGTGTTTCTTTTTTTGAAGAATCGTGGTTTATCTCTTTTTCCTTCTTCTCATGATAATTTTCTGCAGTGTGAAGATCTAAAATATCAACAACTATTTCCACCACCACATTTTCCTTTTCAAATATCAGATTGTTCCCATTGTCCTGGATTTTAAAACCATTTGTTTTAAAAAAACTTTCCAAAGCTGGTTTTATAGTTTTGAATTCTGCCTCACTCAAAAGCATTCTATACTTATGAAAAATTAGGTCATTGCTGTTTTGTTCAGCTTCAAACTTTAATCTCTCTTTGCTGATTTCATGATCGAAAAGAAATGTTTTTAATTTTTCATCTACATTGATATCTAATCTTTTTTTGTTTACAACCTGTTTCTCAGGCTTTTTGCTGTTGTATTCCTTTTTGAGGTTATCAACCTTTAATTCCACCACCAGCAAGAAGATAAGTGCAATAAGCAAAAAAAAGATACCGCCCACTACGAGAGCAGGCGGTATCTTGGATTTTTTTGTTCTATTAGTTTGTCTTTTTGCCATAGATTAGAAGCCCTTTGAGGAAATCGTAAGCATACTTGAGCTGTAAGTCTTTGTCAAAATCTATCTTATCGAGATCGGACAGGGTTATGTTATCGTTATTGGTATTATTGTCTTTCGACTGTTCTTTTGTATTTTTCTCATCCTCACCTATTATGTGGTTATCGAGATCCTTTTCCTTTACATCCATGCCGCTTTCTTTGTACACTATTTCACCAGATTTTACCTCTACATCGGGTTTTATCCCCACTCCTTGAATGGATCTACCTGATGGAGTGTAATATTTTGCTGTGGTCAGCTTTATGGCAGAGCCATCCGAAAGGTTGAAAGTTGTCTGAACAGATGCCTTGCCAAAACTCGTAGTTCCCATGATTACAGCTCGTTTATAGTCTTGAAGGGCACCAGATACTATTTCAGATGCCGAAGCACTTCCACCGTTTATCAATACTACCATCGGAATTTCATAATCGTTTATTGGCATATTTTTCGATTTTAGGTAGACATTATTTTTCTCATTCCTTTCCTTTGTGTATACGATGGTTTTCCCTGGCTGTACAAAAAGGGAAGCTACATTTACTGCCTCATCGAGAAGTCCACCTGGATTATTTCTCAGATCTAAAATGATCCCTTTTATACCCTGCTTCTTAAGGTTTTCTAAGGCTTTGGAAAGCTCAGAAGAAGCTGTTTCGTTAAACTGTGTCAGTCTGAGATAGCCTATGTCATCCTTTTTCATAAACTTCACTGTTTTAACTTTGATTATCTCCCTTACAATCGTCACATCGAAAGGTTTTGCTACAGTACTTCTCATGATCGTTATCGTAACGGATGTTCCAGGTGTACCTCTTAGTTTGTTTACTGCTTCATCAATAGTGATATTTGCAGTAGATTTTCCGTCTATTTTAATTATTTTATCACCAGCCCTCAAACCTGCCCTGTGAGCTGGGGTGTCTTCTATCGGTGCTATAATAGTCAAAACCTTATCTTTTATACCTATTGTGATCCCAAGCCCACCAAATTCACCTTTAATTTCAGTTTTAAAGTTTTCATAAGCCTCTTTATCCATAAAGTTTGAATGGGGATCAAGCTCATTTAGCATCCCTTTTATAGCTCCCTGAATCAACTTCTTGGTATCCACCTGTTCCACATACTTTCTTTCGATGATATCAAGAGCATCAGAGAACATCTCAATGTACTGAAACTTACTTACCCCCTTCTGAGCAAAAACAGATTTCGTTTTGGCAAAGGCAAATATAGCCAACACCAAAACAAGAGCTATCCCAAAGATTATAAAAGACTTGCTAAATCTATTTTTCATGATGCCTCCTTTTTTAGCCATTCTTGAGGATTTAAAGCGTTATTATTTTTTCTAATTTCAAAATAAAGATAATGCTGTACCTCTTTAATGTCAACATCTATTATACCTATTTTTTCACCTTTTTGAACTTTTTGTCCACTTTTTACCATCACATCATCGATATTCGCATAAATTGTGTAATAGTTGTCATCGTGGGCTATTATTATGAGATTTCCATAACCTTTTATCCAGTCTATATATTTTACAACACCATCGTAAACAGCCCTTACAAAACCATCACCTTGAACATCGATCTTTATGCCTTTATTGTATATCTCTGTTTTGAGTGATTCTACATATTTTACACCGTAACCTTCAATAATCTTTCCATGCACAGGCCAATCTAAACTCCCTTTCATTTTTGAAAAACCGTTTCCTAATGATACCTTAGGTGTATTTTTGCTCTCCTGCTCCACTTCCAAAAATCTTTTGTTTAGGTCTTCGTATCTCGATTGGAGAATTGTGTAGTATGACTGTTTCTGTTTTTTATCAGTTTCGAGCATGGCTATGGTCTGTTGAAAGACTACTCTTTCATTTTGAAGCTCTTTAATCACATCCCATTTTACTTTTCTAATATTTTCGAGTTCTTTAGACTTTTCTGCCAACGCAAGATTCAATTTCTCTATTTCCATCTTTTTAGCTATGATGAGATTTACCTTCTCTTTCATTCTGAGATTGACCTTTTCGAGGATTTCTAAATTTTTTATCATCTCGTGATAACTTTTTGAAAAAATGAGCAATTTTAGATTGATCACACCCTTGTTATCCACGAAATAGATATTCCCTTTTTTGATCTCCCTGATCAGCAGATTGATGTCTTTATTCAAAATATCGATTTTTTCCTGAAGATTTATTTGATTATTTTTCACGGCAGTGTATCTTCTGTTTATCTCGGATAGAAGAGATTCGTTAAAGGAGATCTCCTTTTCGATATTCTTTAGCTTTAATACGATCGAACCTTTTGATTGTTCGATCTTTTTTAACTCATCCTTCTCTTTTTCCAACTCTTTTCTTAAAATAGTCAGATCTTTATTGGACTCGAGTATCTCTTTTTTTAGATCTGCATGTGTAGTATAAAAAGGGATAATCAGAAACAATATAAGAAAAACTCTACTCACCAATAGCTCCCATATTTCTATCCAAGAATGAAAAGACAGACAATAGGGAAGATACAATAGTAATGGTAAGCATTATCATATAAATAGATATAACTATCGAAATTGATGGGTTTTGCAAGAATTTAATCCCCAATTTATCGAGAAAGAAATGCTCTATAAGTCCGAAGGTGCCTATTTGTAATAAGAGGGCGATAAAGAAAGATATGCTGGTCTCAATTATAGAGGCAACCACAAATGGTACTGTGATAAAACTTCTCGTAGCCCCAACGAGGCTATAGATCTTTATCTCATCCTTGAATTTGAAAAGTTTGAGATTGATTGTATTGTAGATAACTGATCCGATTGACACCGATAGCAAGAATGTCAAAATCATCACAAAGATCTTTAATCCAACCTTTATGGATAAGAAGTTTAATAGCCACTTTTCTCCAAAGGATGTGACATCAACTATGTCTGATTTACTGAGTTCAGATTCGATCTCCTTTACATACCTTATTTCCCGAAAATTGTCCTTGAGGGTAATTTCGACGAATGTGGGGAAAAACTCTTCAGGTAAAAGTTCTAAATACTTCTCCCCCATGTAGGACTCTTTTAGATACTTATATGAATCCTTAGATGAGTAGAATTTTACCTCTTTCACACTTCGTAGCTTCTTAAGATTATTGAGCAGACCATTTACCTTATCTTGGGTGGCAGTGGAGGTTATGTATGCTCTTATGTTCTGAATATTTACAAGTTTGCCGAAGAAATTATCCACAGAATGGCTCAAAACGAAAAAAATAAAAAAGATGTAAAGAGCAGTGATGATTGTAATAATCGATGTTATGTTTATCGTGATGTTGGTTTTAAAAAGTGAGAAACCCCTCTTAATTAGTATCCAGAGCTTCGTGAGATCCTGTTTTTTCAGAGTCATTTATTATCTGTCCTTGTTTTAGTTCTATGATGCGACCTTTATGTTTGTCTATAAGATACTTATCATGAGTGGCTATCATCACAGTGGCACCCATCTCCACCGTATCCTGTAAAAGAGCTATGATGTCCTCTGCCCTCTCCTTGTCCAAATTACCCGTTGGTTCATCAGCTAAGATTATCGAAGGCTCATTTATAAGCGCTCTTGCTATTGCCACCCTCTGCTTTTCACCACCAGAGAGTTTCCTTACAAGTGTTTCCCTCCTACTGTAAATCCCAAGTCTTCTCAAAAGTGGCAAAATCCTATTTTCCACAGACCTCTTTTCCATATAAAAGATATCCAGTGCCATCCTTACATTTTCGTAAACAGTTCTATCTTCCAAAAGTTTATAGTCTTGAAAAACCACACCTATATTTCTCCTCAAGTAAGGGATACTGTGCTTACTTATATGACTAATATCTTTATTGGCAACAAGGACAACACCTTTTGTGGGCAAAAGGTCGGCATAAATTAATCTCAGTAGTGTTGATTTCCCTGCTCCACTTTCACCTGTGATATAAACGAATTCCCCCTTTTTTACATCAAAGGTCACATTATCCAATGCCCTTTTTTCACCGAAGAAATTAACTGTGACATTGAAAAATTTAATCATTTGCAGATACTTTACCCTTTAGTACAGCTGCTTCTGCTGTTCTGTGTTGTTTGTTTGTGGTTTGATAATCAACAAAATCTGCCTTGTAAGAAAATATCACCCTACCCTTTAAAAATATCTGGGTAAGTACCTTATTTCCCACTATTTCTGTTTGTATATGGTATATATTTCCTTTGTAATTAATATTGGAGTTCAAAGTTTTGTTGACCATAGCCAACTATATAATATTTTCAGCTATTTTCAAGATTTTTTTTAAAACACCTCGATTCTATTGATAATCTGAAAATTTCGTGGTAAATATAATTAAAACCTTTAGGGAGTGTATTTTAATCAAAATATGTCCATTACCGATGATCTGATAAAGAAGTTTCAAAACTACATGAAATACGACCTCTCCCTTGCAAACAACTCCATCGAGGCTTACACCAGAGATATCATTGAATTTTCTACATATACACGAGACTACAGTCTCACCCCTTCTGACATAGTGGGGTATATGGCACATTTGAGGAAAAAAGGGTTATCCATTGAGAGTATTCTGAGAAATTTGTCAGGTATATCTGCCTTTTACGATTTTTTGATACAGGAGAGGCTATTTGATAAAAATCCTGTTGCATCGATAAGTAAGCCAAAAAAATGGGATAAACTGCCAAAATTTCTCAACTTTGAAGAGGTGGATGCCCTTATAAATGCACCCGACAAAAGCTCACCTACCGGGTATAGAGATAGTATCATTTTGAAAACATTTTACTCGACAGGCATGAGGGTTAGTGAACTCGTAAACACGAAGGTGTCCGATATAGACTTTAAAAGGGGTATTATATCGGTAATTGGTAAGGGATCAAAGCAGAGATTTTTACCTATCTATCAAACTCTCTTGGATGAACTAAAACAATATTTAGATATTAGACATCAATATTTTGTAAAAGGTAAAGACTGTGGATATCTTTTTTTAAATAAGGACTCAAAGCCTCTCACAAGGGTTTACTGCTGGATGCTGATAAAAAAGTATTGTCAAAAAGCAGGTATAAAAAAGGATGTGTCTCCCCATACTCTAAGACATTCATTTGCCACCCACCTATTGACCAATGGTGCAGATCTACGAACGATACAACTCCTATTGGGGCATTCCGATATATCCACCACCGAGATATATACGCATATCACCGACAATAAAGCAAGAAATGCTCTCGAAAGATTCCATCCCAGATTCCAAAAGAGAACGCTATGAAGCTGGTGGTCACCCATCATAACCCCGATTTTGATGCATTTTCCAGTGCATATGCGGCATTCAGACTACATAACTGTGATAAGATTTTGATAAGTAATACTGTGGAAAGCAATGTGGGTAGATACTTAGAAGAGATAGACTTTGGAATACCATACCTCAAGGCAACGGAAAAAGTAGTGGATGAAATAAATGAAAGTATAGAATTATTAGTAATTACAGATTGTAAAATGAAAAATAGATTGAAATATTTTTCTAAATTAATTGATAAAGCGGATAAAATAATAATTTATGACCATCACCACACCGATAGTATAGATATAGAAGCAGACGAGTTCTATTTAGAAAAGATTGGTGCCACCACCTCATTGATCACAAGAAAATTAAAGGAAAATAACATTGTTCTTACCAAAGATGAGGCAACCCTCTTAATGATGGGGATATACGAGGATACAGGCTTTTTATCCTTCAACACCACTACACCAAACGACCTTTTGGCAGCAGCCTATCTCCTCGAGCATGGTGCAGATCTAAATCTTGTTTCCGAATATATCAAGAGGGAACTTAGCAAAGAGCAGGTTTTATTATTAAACGAACTAATCGTAAACACAACAATTTTGATGATCGACAAACTGTTCATAGGGATAACCAATGCAAATACTGAGGAATTTGTAGGAGATATCGCTTTTCTTGCCCACAAACTGATAGAGATGGAGAATTTCGATGCTCTTTTCGTATTGGTGCGTTCTGGAGATAGAATAGTGATGGTTGGTAGAAGCCGTACCGACAAGGTGGATATATCGAGAATTTTATACTATTTCGGTGGTGGTGGGCATCCATACGCTGGGAGTGCCATTGTAAAAGATATTACGCTAAACGAGGCGATTCCAAAGCTAAAAAATATTATCAACGAGCAGGTTTCCCCCATTAAGTATGCTCGGGATCTTATGACCTCCCCTGTTAAATTTGTTCACACAGGACAGAGGATCGCTGATGCCTTCGACCTTTTCATGAAGTATAACCTAAATGTTATGCCTGTGGTAAAAAATGACAAAACGGTTGGACTCATCCTCAGAAGAGATATTTTACACAGTATAAAACATGAATTGCAAAACGAACCTGTGGATTCCATCATGCAGATCGAGTTTGATACAGCCACCCCCGATACTCCCGTTGACGAAATAAAGGATATAATGCTCCTTAAAAATCAAAAGATGGTGCCTATTGAATCTGAAAATAAACTTGTAGGAGTAGTGACACGCACAGATCTCCTAAGACTTATGAAGGAAGAGATTATCAAGATGCCGAGATTTGCAAACGAGAAGGCTGAGATTGCTGGCTTTTTCAAATCGAGAAATGTGGCTGACCTTCTAAAAGACCGCTTACCAGAATACTATTTCAATCTTCTCAAAGAGATAGGCGTAATTGCTGATGAATTGGAACTCAATGCGTATGTGGTGGGTGGGTTTGTAAGGGATCTTTTGATGAAAAATGAGAATTTCGATGTGGATGTCGTCGTGGAAATGGATGCTACCATACTTGCTAAAGAGTTTGCAAAGAGGAAAAATGGTAGAATTGCCACCCATGATAAATTTAAGACAGCAGTAGTAATTTTAAAAGATGGCACAAGGGTTGATTTTGCTACGGCAAGGACAGAGTACTACACTATGCCAGCATCTGCTCCTGAGGTGGAGGCATCATCCATTAAGAATGACCTATTTAGAAGGGATTTCACCATCAATGCAATGGCTATAAAGATCAACAACAAGTCATTTGGCTTGCTCCTTGATTTCTATGGTGGGCAGAGAGATATCATAGATAGAAAGATAAGGGTTTTACACAACTTGAGTTTCATAGATGATCCATCACGGGGACTGCGGGCAATAAGATTTGCAGTGAGATACAATTTCGAGATAGGGCCACATACAAACAAGCTATTAAAACATGCCATACATTTAAGACTTTTTGATAAGATAGTGGGTAATAGGCTGTTTTTGGAAACAAAGTATATCCTCTCCGAAGAAAACTATTTAGAAGCGATAAAGATGATGACAAACTACGGGATAATGAAATTTTATATAGATAAATTTAAATTAGACGATCTAAAGATCTCCATTTTTGAAAATTTTGAAAGGTATCTTATCTGGCATTCTGTTCAGTGTGATAAGCATATAGAGCCATACTTAGTGAGGCTAATGATACTTTTTTCGGATCTAAAGTTATCCGAATTTCAAACTGTTTGCGATAGATTTGAGTTGAGTAAAGATACGAAAAAAGATATTGTAAGCGGTTTTGGAAAAAGTAAGCATATAGCAAACAAAATAAAAAAATCGAAATCGCTGAAACGCTCAGAAATATTCTATCTTTTCGAAGGATTGAAAGAGGAGTATCTGCTATTTACGGCATCTTTATTGGGTGATGAATTTGAAGATTTAATAAGGGATTACATGACCGAGATAAGGGCTGTAAAGTTAGAGATTGATGGGAACGATCTCAAAAAAATCGGTATTCCTCCGTCAAAGATCTATCAGGATATATTTAAACAATTGACAATATTGAAACTTGATGGAATAATAAACAACAAGGATGACGAATTGAAAAAAGCAAAAGAGCTATATGAGGAACTAAAAAATGCAAACGAGAAAGATATACATTGATGAATCGATAATCCCACAGCTCACTGGACCAAACGATGAGTACATTAGAAAGATCATGGCAAAGATGGATGTAGACATCTATATCAGAAGTGATGAAATAGCGGTAACAGGGGAAAAGAGTAATACGGACAAAACGATAGACCTTTTGCTCCAAATAAAAGAGATGGCCATGACAAAAAGTATTACAAATTCGGATATAGAATACGCTATAGGTATGGCAAAGGCTGATGATACATCGATAATAAAGGATGTTTTAACTGAGAGGATAAAGGTTTCGGGAAGAGCAAAGGAGATCACAGCTAAAACAAAAAATCAGAAGAGATATATCGAGGCTATCAAAGAAAACGACATCGTTTTCGGTATCGGACCAGCAGGTACGGGTAAAACATACCTCGCCGTTGCCATGGCAGTAAACTACTACATCACCAAAAAGATCAATAGGATAATCCTCACAAGGCCAGCAGTAGAGGCAGGTGAACGATTAGGGTTTCTACCTGGGGATATAGCCGATAAAATAAATCCATATTTAAGACCACTTTACGATGCTCTATACTATATGCTCGATTTTGAAAGGGTGTCAGCCCTTATAGACAAGGGTGTTATCGAATTGGCACCATTGGCATTCATGCGAGGTAGGACATTGGATGATGCCTTCATCATATTAGATGAAGCACAGAATACCACTATTGAACAGATGAAGATGTTTCTTACCAGGTTAGGTTTCAACTCAAAAGCAGTTATAACAGGGGACATTACTCAGATAGATCTACCTCAGGATAAAAAATCGGGATTGGTTTTGGTAAGGGATGTATTAAAAAACATTAAAGGAATAGAATTCGTGGAATTTGGGAAAGTAGATGTAGTGAGAAATCCAATAGTGCAAAAGATAATAAAGGCTTATGAGATCTATGAAAATAAATAAAAAAGGTGCCAAATGGAGATTATAATTTTGCTGGACAACGAAAAGGATTACCCCTTGGATGTGGATATGCTACAAGATATATCCTACATGATCTTAAAAGATGAAAAGATAAACTTCCCCTTCAACACTGCAGAGATCTCCCTTGTAATCACTAATGATGATGAGATGAAAGAGATCAACAGGTTGTACAGAAAAATAGATAGTACCACCGATGTATTATCCTTTCCAATAAACGAAAACAAACAGATAACATCTCAGATGTTGGGAGATATTGTTATCTCATTTGACAAGGCAAAATCTCAATCAGTAGAAAATGAATGTACCATCGAAGAGGAGATTGCATTTTTGTATATACACGGACTTCTACATCTTTTGGGTTATGACCACGAAAAATCTGAAGAGGATGAAAAAGAGATGTTTGAACTTCAGGAACAATTTTTTGAAAAATTTTTTAAAAATAGATGAAATTAGATAAAATTTATGGTATTATCCTTCTAAGGAGGATACAAAATAGAGCCGCACAGTATGAAGTCTAAGAGTTGGTGGAGATCCTTAGGATACGCCATCGAAGGGGTCTTATATGCCACCAAGACAGAAAAAAACTTAAAGATTCATATATTTTTCTCAGTTGTTATTTTGTTTTTGGCTCTTTTTTTCAATTTAAAGTTTCTTGAGTACATCATTCTCACAATTACCATATCACTTGTTATCGCTGCTGAGTTATTTAATACAGCTATTGAATACTTAGTGGATGCCTTGATCAAAGATAAATCCGAAGTGGCAAAAAGGGTAAAGGATGTAAGTGCGGGGGCAGTTCTCATTACCGCTTTTGGTGCTATTTTTGTTGGATATTTTGTACTATTTGAGAGAATAAAAAATGCTTTAGCGTTTAATCTTCAAAAATTACCAAATCTACCGCATCATATCGCAATTGTCTCCCTTGTTATAACTGTTGCACTTGTTGTGATCATTAAATCTATATTAGGTCGTGGTGAACCGCTTTATGGAGGGATGCCATCGGGGCATTCTGCAGTGGCTTTTTCTATATTGGTTTCTGTGATTTACCTAACAAAAGATGTTGCTGTGTCTTTACTTGTTTTTTTACTATGTGTTCTTGTAGCAGAGTCGAGGGTAAGGCTCAAGGTACACAGCACTGCTGAGGTGATCATGGGTAGTTTGTTGGGATCTGGTGTGACACTTATTATATTTAAGATAATTTTGTGAGGTGATATTGGTGGACAGTAGCTCGGCATATTTTATATCGATCTTTATTTGTTTAATTTTATCAGCATATTTCTCAGCAAGTGAGACTGCTCTGACATCTTTGGGCGAGCTAAAAACGAAACACATGATTCAGGAATTGGGGGAAAGAGGAAAGATCTTAGAGCTTTGGTTGTTACACCCAAACAAAGTTCTCTATACCTTACTGATAGGAAATAATATTGTAAATATATTAAGCTCTGTACTTGCTGCAGACTTTGCCTATAAATTGTTTAAAGATAGCTCCATAGCAATTGTAACAGGAGTGATGACCGTACTTGTTATCTTCTTCGGTGAGATATTCCCAAAAACCTATGCCAAACACAATGCTGAAAAATTTAGCATTTTTACCATGTATATTTTGAGATTGTTTTTTTGGCTGCTTTACCCTTTTTCTTGGACATTAAACAAAATAGTCAAAGCTTTGATCAGATTTTTTGGGGGTAAGGTGGAACAGGATGGCCCAAAAATCACTGAAGATGAGTTAGAATTTCTAATTTCAATAGGTGAAAAAGAGGGTGTGCTGGAAAATCAGAAAAAAGAGATGCTCCACAACATCTTTGAGATAAGCGAAACATCTGTAAAAGAGATCATGGTGCCTTTGAATGATGTCACTATGATAGAGATAACAACCCCCATCAATGAGATAATAGATGTAATCGCCAAAACGGAATACTCCCGTATACCTGTTTATGAGGATAATAAAGATAATGTGGTGGGGATCTTATATTCAAAAGACCTGATTAAGTATATCAATCGGGGACTTGATAAGTTGAATATCAAAAATATCCTCAAAAAACCATACTTCGTCCCATCCACCAAAAGAATTGATGATCTGCTGAGGGAATTTCAGGTAAACAGAATCCATTTAGCCCTTGTGGTAGATGAGTATGGCAGTATCGATGGCCTTATTACCCTTGAGGATATTTTGGAGGAGATCGTTGGTGAGATAAGGGATGAATATGATAAAGAGGAAGAGGAGGATATCAGGCAGATTGGTGAAAATCAGTATATAGTAAAAGGAAGACTCAACATCGACGATTTTTGTGATTATTTTAACATGGAAAAAACAGAAAATATGGAGCAGTATGAGACAATTAGCGGTTTATTATACGATCTGGCTGACAAGATACCTGATGTAGGTGAAGAATACATTTACAACGGATATAAATTTATAGTTGTGGAAAAGGATGGAAGAAAGATACAAAAGATAAAGATGATAAGACTACAAGAGACAGTATAATCTTAATTTATCTTTTATGGAGGCAGATTGAGTTTCAAAACAGGTTTAGTTGCAATCATAGGTAGACCCAATGCTGGTAAATCTACACTCTTAAATGCCATTTTAGGGGAAAAAGTATCAATCATTTCAAGCAAGCCAAATACTACCCGCACACAGATAAGAGGTATATACAATTCTAACGATTCTCAGATAATTTTCCTCGATACTCCCGGAATTCACAACGCAAAGGATACTATAAACAAGTTGATGGTGGAAAAAGCCTTCGAGGCAATCCAGATGGTGGATCTCATATATTTTCTCGTGGAACCTGGAGAGAAAAAAGGGCCAGAATATTTGCGCATTTTAGAACTTTTAAAAAAAGAACAAAAGAAAAAGATCCTTATCATTACAAAGATAGATGCTTTTGATAAGAAAACAGTGTACGATACCGCTCAATCAGTTTTTAAAGATCACCCTTTCGATCTTGTATTGCCTGTTTCATCAATTAAGATGACAAATATCGACAAACTTATTGAAGTAACAAAAGATTTTTTACCCGATGGTGAACCGCTATACCCTCAAGATGAGATTGTGGATGTGGGTGAAAAGTTTCTCATTGCTGAGTTTATTAGGGAGCAGGTTTTTGAGCTTTTAAAAGATGAGGTACCTTACGATACTTTTGTGGAATGTGAGCTTGTCGAGGATAGAAGCGAGGATCTACTATATATCGCTGCCTCGATATATGTAAAAAGGAGCTCCCAAAAGGCAATAATCTTGGGAAAAAGAGGCTCTACGATCAAAAAAATCGGTCAAAATGCCAGATTGGAGTTGGAAAAATTTTTCGGTGTAAAAATATTTTTAGATCTGTTTGTAAAGGTTAAAGAGGATTGGCAAAGAAGAGATGAATACCTCAAACAGCAGGGGTTATTATGATAATAGGTCTTGTATCAATCATTTTAGTTTTTGTATTGGTGCTAATTTTGTTGAAATTTGGCAAAGTATCGATAAATCCTGCAATAGCCTCTGAAATCGATAGTGTATTATCCAAATATGGATTTACAAAAATCGAAAACGCCAATTTGACCAAAGAGGTAAAAGAGGTATTGAAAATAACAAAATACCCACATACTGTTGATAAGATTTACCAGAATCATGATGGGGTTATAATCTGCTGGCTTTCTGATTATGACAACAACAATAATCATCTTGCCCTTGCAATTAGACAAGATATTAAAACACCAGCATTTATCTTTGTTAGTTTAAAAAAAATTGGAGAAAATGTTGGAAAGATTTTGACAAAGTTCATAAGTGTTGCGTTATTTACTAAATTTTCAAAGATGGACTTAGATAGCAGATATGATGATTACAGTATATCCCTCTATGTTGAAAAAGACAAAGGCTCATTACCCATCGCTATAAAACTCTATGAGTTAGCCCCAAAGATGGAAAGTATTACCATCCGTTCATCGGGTAGTTTGATGCTGATAGAATTGATGAATTTCTTTAGAAATGTATCGTTTGAACAAGAACTTAACAGTTTGTTAAACATAAATACACTGATAAAACAGGAATTGTTCAGATAAGAAATTCACTTTTAATAAATCTAATTCACAGGTTCATGCCCAAAGGGGGACTCGAACCCCCACGGGTGAAATCCCACAGGATCCTGAATCCTGCGTGTCTACCAATTCCACCATTTGGGCTTTTTCATAAGACTCAATATCTATAGGTTTTTTATTAGTTTTTGTCAAGTGATAAAACCCTCTGGCATCACCCCATTTTTTGCACATCTAAGCCACCACTGAACTGAGGCTGTAGAGTTTGAATACCCTACAGCCAAATATTTTATTAGTTAATAATTTTTGTCCCCAACATTTCGATAAATTTCCGCATCCATTCAGGGTGGGCTGGCCATGCTGGTGCAGTAACAAAATTTTCACAAACAACAGCATTAGTAAAGGTGGCATTCACATCTGCCCATTTCGCTCCAGCCTTTAAAATATCTGGCATTACTGCTGGATAAGCTGTACAAACAATTCCGTTTATGACATCGGCGGCCACAAGGATCTGTTGCCCATGGCAAATGGAGGTGATAGGTTTCTTCTGAGAGGCAAATTCCTTTACAATCTCAATCACACGGGGATTTAATCTGAGATACTCTGGTGCTCTTCCGCCAGGTATTACCAAACCATCGTAATCGGCAACCTTTACATCATCAAAATTGTAGGTGATGGCAAAATTATGCCCCCTTTTCTCTGAGTATGTTTGATCACCTTCGAAATCGTGTATGGCAGTTTTCACAGTCTCACCAGCTTTTTTACCCGGACAAACGGTATCAACTCTATAACCCACAGTAAGAAGAATCTGATAAGGAACCATACATTCGTAATCTTCCACATAGTCACCCACAAGCATTAAGATTCTTTTTTGTGACATAAAATCCTCCTGTTTAATAGTATTTAAAGCATATACACAATATAATTTTAACAGATATTTAGAAAAAATCTACGGAATCTTACAAATAACCTTATAAAGAAAAAGTAAAAATTGTAAAAGTTGTAAAAATCTTTAAAATCCAACAGTTTTAGTTGACAAGCTAAGGCTATTTTATTAACATATTGGCATAAATACACAAGTGGGGTTTACTTATTTTTTCTACTGTTTTTAAAAGATTTGGAGCAAATAACCGAATGGTAAGGTTTTTTATAATTAAACTTGTTTTATTATCTTTAGTTCTGTTTCTTTCTCTTAATTTGGAACTACTAATAGCCAATAATCCAATAAAAGTCATTATCGACAACAATTATCCCCCCTATTCTTTTATAAATGAAAAAGGTGAACTAACAGGTTATAGTATCGATCTTTGGAAAAAATTTGAAGAAAAAACTGGGATTAAGGTAATCATCACTGCTAAAGATTGGAATGTTGCCCAAGAAGAGATGCTTGAAGGGAAATACGATGTCATCGACACACTCTTTAAAAATCCCCAAAGGGAAAAAGTGTATCTTTTTTCAGACCCTTACGAAGATGTAGACACACATATTTTTTACCATAAAAATATTACAGGTATAGCCGATTTCACTCATTTAAAAGGATTTCAGATCGCCACAAAAAAAGGTGGAGCCACTATTCAGTTTTTAAAGGAACATGGATTTGTGAATATAAAAGAGTTTGACTCCGATGAAGATATATTTAAATCTGCGAAAAATGGTGAAGTAGTTGCTATAGCGATTGGGAGAAACACAGGACACTATTTTCTGTATAAATACGGATTGCAAAACGAATTTAAGATCTGTCAGCGACCTCTCTTTTCCAACAAACTTCACAGAGCAGTATTGAAAGGTAATCATGCTACCCTTGAAATTATCAATAACGGGATGAAAAAGATAACAGACAATGAATTGGAAGAATTAAGGGAAAAATGGTTTGGTATCTATAAGTTAAAAGAATACAATTACAAACTTTTCATATACGCCATTGTTCTATTGGCAATTGGATTTATCATACTATTTGTAATAAACTTTTTCTTAAATCGTGTTATCAGAAATCGTACTAAAGAATTAGAGATGGAAAAGATCAAGTTTATAAGTATCTTCGATAATGCCGACCATATGATTGCCCTTCTGAATAAGGATGGATCTGTTTTGGAGGCAAATAAGATCACATTGGAAACGATGAAACTTGAAAAAAATCAAATATATATGATGCACTTATCAGAATTACCGTTATTTTCTCACTCTAAGGCACTGGTGGAAAAAATGAAAGCTGGCATTAAATTCATAAACGAAAATTTAACGACAGCTAAAACAGATGTTACGATAATTGGAATAGATGGGTTGGAGAGATCTTATTCTCTATCACTCACCCCAATATTGATACAGGGGGAGGTAAAATACATAATCGCAGAGGGGAAAGATATTTCAGAATTTATAAAAATGACAAAAGAATTGGAACAATACAAGGCTACCAAAAACTTAGAAATGCTCGTATCTGGTCTTGCCCATGATTTTAATAATCTCTTGGCAGGAATTAGTAATTACCTCATCATCATTAAAGATAAAAATCAAGATGAAGAAATTGATATGCTCCTAAACAAAACCATGTCTGCGTATAAACGAGCCTCAAACCTCGTAAAACAGCTTCTATCATTTTCAAAAGGTATAGAGATAAATTATCAAGATGTTGATGTCTCTGAATTAATCAAACAATCCCTACATCTTAACACATCTGGCAAGGATATTTTCACTTCAATATCAGACAATTTTAGAAAACATATTAAATGTGATCCTGACTTGATGTTAGAAGTTTTTGACAATCTTATTCTAAATTCTGTCCAAGCATTAAGCAAAGATGGAAAAATAGAGGTCTCTATAGAACCTTATTACATAGATGATGTTGAATTTGTATCTATAAAGATCAAAGACAACGGTTGCGGTATTCCAAAAGATAAGTTGGACAAGATCTTTCAACCGTTATTCACCACTAAATCGAAAGGGAGTGGTTTAGGTCTCTATATGGTAAAGCTTATTGTGGAAAAGCATGGTGGACTTATTAAGGTGGAATCGGAAGAAAATATCGGTACTACATTCCAGATAATTATACCATCAAATTAATTTGGCAATTAAGACAAATAAAAAAACCGCCCAAAGGCGGCTTAAATATTAAAGATACTTATACTTTTCTTGAAGTTTGCGAACGAGCTTCTGCTGCTTTCTCTTAGCCTTGAGGATCTTTCTTCTTTTTACCTCAGTTGGCTTTTCGTAGTAAGCATGCTTCTTGATCTCTCTTACAAGCCCTTCTCTTTCTACCTTTTTCTTGAGGAGCTTGAGAGCCTGATCAACATTTTCACCATCAACCTTTACTACAGCATTAATAGCCAATTTAAATCACCCCATTTTTATTATATTTTCTTCAAGGTCAATTCTGCCACTTCATCTATATCTTCGACAAAATAGACCTGAATTTTACTCATAACCTCTTTTGGAATCTCTGTCAAGTCTTTTTTATTTTCGGATGGTAAAATTATTTTTGTAATGCAAGATCTCACTGCTGCCAATACCTTCTCTTTTATCCCCCCAACGGGTAAAACTTTACCTCTTAGGATGATCTCCCCTGTCATCGCAAAGCTATTATCCACAGGGATACCAGAAAATATCGACAAAAGAGCAATTGTTATAGTGATACCTGCCGATGGGCCATCTTTTGGAACTGCACCCTCAGGTACATGTATATGGACATCGAAATCTTTGAATTTGTAAGCTGGGATCTGGTATTTATCAGACTTACTCTTTACAACACTCAGAGCGATATTCACAGACTCCTTCATCACATCCCCTAAATGCCCTGTGATGATAAGTTTCCCTGTGCCTGGTAGTAAAGCGACCTCTATTTGCAATATATCCCCACCATACGGTGTCCAAGCCAAACCTGTGGAAACCCCTACCTCCTGTTTCTGTTTTGCAATATCAAAGGTGAATTTGTGGGGACCTAAATATTTTTCAACTATTTTATTATTTATGGTGATTTTATCTATCTTTCTCTTTAATATCTCTCTTACCCCTTTTCTGATGAGGGATGCTATCTCCCTCTCCAAATTCCTCACTCCAGCTTCTTTGGTGTAATACCTTATCACATCCAAAATAGCAGTATCGGTGATCTTTATCTTGCCTTCTGCGTTGTGAGTCTTTAACTGTTTTGGGATGATAAAATCTTTTGCTATATTAAGTTTTTCAAGCTCAGTATATCCAGAGATATTGATCACTTCCATTCTATCCCTTAATGGGTGAGGAATAGTATCCAATCTGTTGGCAGTGGTAATGAAAAATACCTTTGAGAGGTCTAAATCCACTTCAAGATAATGGTCAACAAAATTTATATTCTGTTCGGGATCGAGAGCCTCTAAAAGGGCTGATGCTGGATCCCCTCTAAAATCGCTACTCAACTTATCTATTTCATCCAGTAGAAATACAGGGTTCATGCTACCAGCTTTCTTTATCCCCTGCACTATTTTACCGGGAAGTGCACCGATATAGGTCCTTCTGTGTCCTCTGATTTCTGCCTCGTCTCTTAATCCACCCAAACTGACTCTTACAAATTTCCTTCCAAGAGACTCGGCTATAGATTTGGCAAGGGATGTTTTACCCACACCCGGAGGACCCACAAAACAGATAATTGGTCCTTTTAAATCGTTTGCCAACTGTTTCACCGCTAAAAACTCTATAATTCGTTCTTTCACTTTATCCAAACCGAAATGATCTCTATTCAGTATCCTTTCTGCCTCTTCTAAGTCGTTTTTATCCTCTGTGTAGATACCCCATGGTATATTTACAAGCCAATCCAAATAGTTCCTCGAAACGGTGCTTTCGGCACTCACAGGAGGCATCGATCTTAGTTTTTTAAGCTCTTTGAGGGACTTTTCTTTTACCGCCTGCGGCATGAGGGATCTATTTATCTTGGCTTCAAGTTCGTTGTATTCGGCATTAAAATCTTCATCTCTACCAAGCTCTTTATTGATAATCTTCAACTGTTCGTTTAAAAAATATTCCTTCTGATTTTTCATCATTTGAGCTTTTACTTGAGTCTTGATCTTTTCATCAAGTTTGAAAAGCTCCATCTCTAATTGAAGATGCTCTATGATCTTTTCTATCTTCTCCTCTAATGTCTTGCACTCGAGGATCTCCTGAATGTCTTCTACTTTGGAAAAACAGTGAATACTTATCGTATAGACCTGTTTTTGTATATCTTCCAGTCCTAAAATAGCCTTGTAAAGTTCCGCTGGAATTCTGCTTGTGGTTTTGACGAATTTTTTGAATGTTTCGATTAATGAAGTTGTAAGGTATTCTAAGATCTTACTTTCGGTATAACTATCATCGATCTCTTCGATCTCTACAAATATGGCATCTTTTCCATTTATATAATTTATAATCTTACCACTCTTAACACCTTCTAAAAGTACCTTGTAGGAACCATCTTGAAGTTTGAGGGATTGTAGTATTTTGGCAATCACTCCAACATGATAGATATCTTCAAAGTTGGGATTTTCGATATCAGAATTTTTTTGTAAGGAGATAAATACATATTGGGATGAATCTTCGGCTATTTTCACTGCATTTATCGACTTTTCTCTACCGATATAAATGGCATTTACGGTATAGGGAAGCAGTACCGCTTCCCTGATAGGTATCAATGGGTATTTCTTTATCATAGCTGATTAAGCTATTTCTTTCTCTTTTTTATAGATATAAAGAGGCTCCACCTTTGACATAACTGTTTCCTCAGTGATCACACATTCCACAACATCTTTCATGGAAGGGATCTTAAACATGACATCGGTCATGATCTCCTCTATTATGGCACGCAAGCCCCTTGCTCCTGTCTTTCTATCGATGGCTTTTTTCACAATACTTCTCAAGGCACCATCTGTAAAGGTAAGCTCCACATTATCCATTTTGAAAAGCTCTTTATACTGTTTTATAATAGAGTTTTTAGGTTCTACGAGTATCTTGATGAGAGCCTCTTCATCCAAATCGTCAAGAACAGCCACTACAGGCAATCGGCCAACAAGCTCCGGGATAAGTCCATACTTGATGAGGTCATCTGGTTGTGTATACTTTAATATATCAGACTTGGACATCTCATTTACAGATTTTATCTCATCACTGCTCTTAAAGCCCAACGATTTTTTACCGATCCTCTGCTTTATGATCTCGGTCAACCCTTCAAAGGCACCACCGCAGATGAAAAGGATATTTGTCGTATCCACCTGTATAAACTCTTGATTTGGATGTTTTCTTCCACCGTGAGGAGGCACATTTGCTATAGTTCCTTCAATTATCTTAAGTAAAGCCTGCTGGACACCCTCACCACTTACATCCCTCGTAATGGAGACATTTTCAGATTTTCTTGAAATCTTATCTATCTCATCCAAGAAAACAATACCTCTCTGAGCCTTTTCCACATCGAAATCTGCCGCTTGTAGAAGTCTTAAGATGATATGCTCCACATCTTCACCAACATAACCCGCCTCTGTAAGGGTTGTTGCATCGGAAATGGCAAAAGGGACATTGAGGGTTTTTGCAAGTGTTCTTGCAAGGAGTGTTTTACCTGTACCAGTGGCTCCTATGAGGAGGATATTCGATTTTTCGATCTCTATATCATTATTAGATTTGTGGAAGATCCTTTTATAATGATTGTAAACAGCCACGCTCAAGGTTTTCTTTGCCTCATCCTGCCCTATGACATACTGATCTAAAACCTCTTTGATCTTCTCTGGTGTTTTTAACTTTAATTCTTTGTCGTCTTTTATCTCTGCAGATTCTTCCTCTTTTAAAATATCATCGCAGATCCTGACACATTCATCGCATATATATACATCTACACCAGCAATGAGTTTATTTACCTCATCCTGATGTCTCCCACAAAAGGAGCAATACATACCATCTTTTTTCTTTTTCATAAGTTACCTCAAATTAATAATTACAATAATATAGACTAAAGAAGCAAACCTTCAAGATTTTTTTACAATAACCTCATCTATCAATCCGTAAGCTTTTGCCTCTTCAGCACTCATAAAGAAATCTCTATCGCAATCTGCATCGATCTGCTCAATAGGTTTTGATGTCTTTTCAGAGAGTATCTCATTTATTTTACTCTTTAGTCTTAAAATCTCCTTCGCCTGTATCTCTATATCTTTTGCCTGCCCTTGAAAACCACCTAACGGCTGATGGATCATGATTCGAGTGTTTGGTAGAGCAAACCTTTTACCTTTTGCCCCACAGGCTAAAAGCACTGCCGCCATACTTGCCGCCTGACCGATACATATTGTAGATACATCAGGTTTGATATAGTTCATCGTATCAAATATGGCAAGTCCACTGGTGATGACACCACCAGGGCTATTTATGTAAAGGTAGATATCTTTTTTGGGATCCTCTGCCTCCAAAAATAGCATCTGTGCTACGACAACATTGGCCACATAGTCATCTATTGCAGTTCCCAAAAAGATAATTCTATCCTTTAAAAGGCGGGAGTAGATGTCGTAAACCCTTTCTCCCCTACCCGTTTGCTCTATAACATAAGGTACATAAAAGCTCATATTAACCTCTATTGGCTTTCTCTCTTTCACGAAGCTCTTTTAATGTGTATTTTTTATCTGTAATATTATTTACAGAACAAAGGAAATCATAGATCTTGTCTACAAGAACATTATTTTTAATGTTGTTTATCGTTCCATTCTTCACAACGAGATCCTTATACTCCTCAGTAGTCATTTTTAATGCTTCTGCGTATTCTGCGATCTTCTTATCGATATCCTCATCAGTAACTGTAATATTCTCCTTTTCAGCAATGGCGTTCAGTAAAATAGCTCCTTTAGTTTGGAGAATTGCCTGATCTCTGTACTGATCTTTTATTTTGTCGGGATCGAAATTTAAGGTTTTTGGATCGATACCGTATGCCCTGCAGTAATTTTTGATAGCTCTATCAGCCAAATTTCTGCTCTGCTCATCAATCATAGACTCTGGAAGATCGAAGGGATTTTCCTCTACAAGTTTCTTTATGAGAACATCGTAGAAATTCTCTTTATTTACGATCTCTGTTTCATCTTCGATATCTTTTCTAATGGATTCTATAAGTTTTTCCAGATTTTCTACATTTGGATCAACGGTTGTAGCAAACTCATCATTTAGTTCTGGAAGTTTCTTGTTTTTGATCTCATTTACAGTAATGGTAAACACTACCTCTTTCCCTGCCAAGTCTTTGGAGTGGTAGTCTTCTGGGAATGTAATAGTGATGTCTTTAGTTTCACCTTTTTTCATCCCAACGATACCGCTTTCAAACCCCGGAATAAAAGTGTTGCTACCCAACTCTAATGTGTGATTTTTCGCACTTCCACCATCAAAAGGTTCACCATTTAATTTCCCTACAAAGTCGATGACAACTCTGTCGCCCACTTTTGCTTCAGCATCCTCAGGCGCCACTTCCCATATCGCATGCTGTTCTCTGAGGTTTTCAAGTACTTCGTTGATATCTTCATCAGTTACGATTCTTAACTCTCTTTCAAAATCGAATCCTTTGTAGTTTTTAAGTTCGACATTGGGATAAACATCCACATACACTTTAAATGTAATAGGTTTATCATCCTCAAACACCACATCTTTTACCATGGGAATATTTAGCGGGACCACACCTGATTCTTTAATCGCCTTGCTGATGGCATCGTTTATTGTTTCTTCGAGTGCCTGAACGCTCAATTTATGTTTAAACTCTTTTCTTACTATATCCTTTGGAGCCTTTCCAACCCTGAAACCTGGTAATTTAACCGAAGGTAGAATCTTGTTTAGCTGCTTTTCAAAGGCTTCGGTATAGGTAGAATAAGGTAATTCGATTTCTAATAATTTCTGAGAATTCTCTGCATCTGTTAAGTTAAACTTCATTCTTTACCCCTTTATTGAATGTTTTGTATGTATCATTATGTTTTTTACAAGAATAGATTTTATAATTTTTTAATATTACAAAGTCAAGAACTTTTTGCCTCTTGATGGAGAAATGAAAGGAAATCAAAAGAAAAAGCGGGGTAAAAACCCCCGCTCAAAAGATTACTTTTCGATGTTGATCTTGATCGCCTTTGGTTTTACCTCTTCTAACTTCGGAAGGTTAATTTCAAGCACGCCATTCTTAAAGGAAGCCTTCACATCCTCGATTTTAATTGGTTTTGGTATTGCAATATGTCTTACAAAGGAACCTGAGTAGCGCTCTTTGTGGTAGTAGTTCTCTTTCTCGTCTACCTTCTCTTCCTCTTTCTTACCCTTAATGCTCAATACACCGTTCTCATAATGAACTTCGATATCGTTTTCGGTAAACCCAGGAACATCCACCACAACCCTGAAGGCATCATCGGTTTCAGACAGATCTAATTTTGGCATAAATGTAGCAGTGGCTAAATCTTTTGTGGTGAAAAATCTGCTAAATATTTTGTTGATCTCATCCTGAATAGTAGAAAGCTCACTCAAAGCTGATGGAAATGATGGTTTGAACCTCTCCAACATATCACACCTCCTACCTCACTGAAGTTTTCTATTTATTAATTTATAACACATCAACAAAATTTCAAGGGGTCATCTTACAATACACCTATACACCCTATAATCAAGCACATAGATGAACCTTTTTGTAAGGTTGATATCATTAATAAATCATCTCAATTATGCAGTCTAAATCTAATTACCTATGTGCTCGACAAGCCCTAAACCCAATAAACTCTATAAACGCTATAAACGCTATATACTCTATAAACGCTATGAACGCTATAAACGCTACGAACTCTTTTATCTCCAATTCGCTGGTATATAATCGCAGAAAGGCTCCTCTTTCATATATGAACCATCCACAGCATAAGCCCTTGCTCTACAGCCACCACACACACCCAGATACTTGCAAACACCACATTTTCCCTCATAGGCTTTGAAGTTCCTTAAATCTGCAAAGAGCTTTGAATTTTCCCAGATATCTTTAAACTTTTCGTTAAATACATTTCCTGCTGGAAAAGGGAAATAAGAGCAAGGGTAAACATCCCCTTCAGAATTGACAAAACATATAGACTGCCCTGCTATACAGCCCTTTCCTCCGCCTGTGGAGAAAGTGAGGCTTCTTCTATCAGTATCTCTACCCTCTGCTTTGCTTCTTTCGTGCCATATACGGTAATATTGTGGTGCACATGTGGGACGCACCAGGATCTCATTTTCATCCCTTTCCATCTCGTAATGCCAGTTTAGTATCTTTTCGTAATCCTCTTTGCTTACAAGTTCATTCATTATCTCTTCACCTCTGCCAGTAGGCACGATCAAAAACATATACCAAGCAGTGGCACCTAAAGATTTTGCTAATCTATAAACATTTTCTATGTCTTGCTGATTTCTTTTGGTGAAAGATGAATTGATAATAAACTGTATTCCATGTTTTTTAAACAGTGAAACTGCATTCATTACTCCATCGAAGGCACCTGCCTGTCCTCTAAAATCGTCATGAATCTCCCTTGTAGAGCCATCTAAACTGAGGGATACTATCTTTATGCCAGACTCTTTTATCTTTTCGCATATTTCATCATTTACCAATACGCCGTTTGTTGCCATACACATACGAAAACCTTTTGTTGTTCCATACTTGGCTATATCGAATAGATCCTTCCTAAGAAGCGGCTCTCCACCAGATAAAACTATCACAGGAGATGCAAATTCTGCAATATCATCCATAAGTTTATAGCACTTATCTAAGGTAAATTTCCCCTCAGAAGAATGGAGATCTGAAGATGACCTACAATGAACACATTTTAAATTACATATGGAGGTGATTTCCCAAGCCATCCATTTCAATGTCCACTTATTTTCCATAACTGCTCCTACGTTTTTTTATGATATATATTGCAATAACGATAATTCCAAAATTTTTTTATTCAATATGTATCAAAATGATTACAATGGCAATACCTTTTTAGTTTGATATAATTTCTGATTTTTTGGATTGCTTCACTTCGTTCGCAATGACCCGTCACTGCGAGGCACTTAAAAAGTGCCGTGGCAGTCCATAATACTCTCATTGCCCAACATAATCTTAACGCTACTTTATCCACATACCACCTAAGTAGTATATAAAATACCCATCTACATTCAGCACATTAACACCAAAACTGTCGGGCAACGGGACTTTTCCCATATTTTTTAGGGCATCTACTGCCGCCCTATCCAGCTGGGAATATCCTGAACTACTAACAACATTGATGTTTGTAATTGTCCCATCCTTTAAAATGGTAAATTTTATTCTTACAGTCCCCTGTTCACCCTTCATTGCAGATTCTGTGGGGTATCTCCATACATTGTAAAGTCTCTGTTTAAATTTATAAAAGTAAGATGTGTATTTTACTTCAAATTTATTAAAATCGACCTCATCCTCTTTTTTCTGTTCATTTTTGGCGATCTCATTTATGATATCTTTTGGGTTTAAAATCTTTGCCAACTGCTCTTTTGAGAGTTTTTTCTTCTCTTCTGCTGGTTTTTCATGAGGTTCTTCATTTTTTGGTTGGGGTTTTACTTCTTCCACTTCCTTTTTCACAGGTGCTTCTGGTTCTTTGATCGGTTTTACTTGTTCTTCAACCTTTTCAGGTACTTTTTTTGGTTCATCCTTCTCAGATTTCAAGACTTCTGGTATTTTTGGTAGTTCCTTCTGAACAAACTTATCAGGAATAATCCTTTTTTTGGGAACCGATCTTACTTGGGGGATAGGCTTGACATCTTTTTGAGAAAAAGTCGGTTTTTGTGGAGTTTTTCTTATAACATCAACATATAACGGTTCTTTTTTTTTAGTTACCTCTTCTTGGGGTAGTTTTACGAAATATAGGAAAAGTATATGAATAATCAAAGACAGAACTAAGAAATTGTACAATTTTTTCATAATTTAAAGAGAATGAAGAAATTAAAAAAGTTCAAAAAACACCATGAGGAAAAAGGGGATTAATGATCCCCCATATCCTGAGAAAGCTCTGTCAACACACCACTTACACTTTTGGGGTGAACAAATGCTATCAATTTGTGATGGGCACCGATTTTTGGCTCATTGTCAATTAGTTGACACCCTTGGGACTTTAAAAGTGCCAGGGACTCTTTTATATCTTCTACTTCATAAGCAATGTGATGGATCCCCTCACCTTTCTTCTCTAAAAATTTTGCTATGGGGCTCTCTGGGCTTGTAGGCTCTAAAAGTTCGATGTTGGATTCTCCTACCTTGATAAAGGCAACTTTAACCTTTTGGGATTCGACCTCTTCGTAGTGGTATGGAGTTACACCAATGGAATTATAAAACTTTACCGCTTCATCAAGAGATTTTACAGCAATACCAACATGGTCTATCCTCTTTAACATCTAAAACCCCCTATTTTAATAGCTTTACAAGAAGCTCATTTACTATCTTTGGATTTGCCTTACCCTTCGTCTCTTTCATAATCTGCCCCACAAAGAAGCCGATCAATTTTGTTTCACCATTTTTGTATCTTTCTACCTCTTTTGGGTTTGATTCAATGACCTTTTTCACCACCTCTTCCAGAGCAGATTCGTCGGCAATCTGCACAAGCCCCTTCTCTTTTACTATCTCTTTGGGTGATTTCTTCTCAGTAAGTACATCTTCAAAGACATCCTTTGCGATTTTAAGGGATATGACATTATCATCTACAAGGGATATCAACTCGGCTAAATACTCTGGTGAAATTCCGATATCAAAAATCGAAACCCCTTTTTCGTTCATCACCCTCATGAGTTCTGTCTGGATCCAATTTGAAATCGCTTTGTAATTCTTAGTGAATTTTGATGTATTAAAGAAGAAATCTGACAACTCTTTTGAAGATACAAGTACTGAGGCATCGTATTCTGGGAGGTTATACTCATCTATTAGTTTTGATTTCACTTTATCGGGAAGATCGGGAAGTTCATTTCTGATCTTTTCCATCATCTCTGTGCTGACGATCACAGGTACGAGATCTGGATCTGGAAAATATCTATAATCGTGAGACTCCTCTTTGCTTCTCATTGAAACAGTAACCCCTTTATCGGGATCCCACAAACGGGTCTCCTGAACGATGATATTCCCACTTTCTATCTCACTGATCTGTCTTCTGATCTCATAGTCAATGGCTTTTTGGACATTTTTAAAGGAGTTCATATTCTTTATCTCTACCTTTGTACCAAACTCCTTCTGCCCTACAGGTCTCACAGATACATTGGCATCGCACCTCAAAGACCCCTTTTCCATGCTACAATCTGATACTCCTGTATATTCCAAAATCAATTTCAAGGTTTCTAAGTATGCCTTTGCCTCTTCGGAGCTTCTCATATCTGGCTCACTTACTATCTCCATCAAAGGGGTTCCCGTTCTGTTGTAGTCCACATAACTTGAGTTTGGATTACCTAAATTTTCCCCGTGAACAAGTTTGCCTGCATCCTCTTCCATATGGATACGGGTGATACCTATTCTTTTGGTACCATTTTCAGTTGTTATATCAATGTATCCATCAAGACAAATTGGAAGTTCAAACTGGGAGATCTGATAGTTCTTAGGTAGATCGGGGTAAAAATAGTTTTTTCTTGCGAAAACAGATTTTTCCTGAATTTTGCAATTTAGAGCCAAACCAGCTTTTACGGTGTATTCCACAACTTTTTCATTTAATACTGGCAATACTCCAGGCATACCCAAACAAACTGGGCATACATTTGTATTAGGTTCCTCCCCAAAAGTGGTAGGGCAAGAGCAAAAGATCTTTGTATTTGTATTTAGCTGAACATGTACCTCCAGCCCAATAACAGGCTCAAACTTCATATAAACTCCTTGTAATTCACTTTTTTATTATCCCAGTAGCCACTTTCTATAATTTCTATCCCTTTCATAGGCTTACAACACACAAAACAGTAAGCCTTGACAGGCTCATTACTCCCCACAGGGTAAACATTAATGACTTTGTTGCATTTATCGTTATACTGAGGCTCCAAAAAATCGAGAAGCTCTCTAATATTGAATACAGTAATCAGTTCTCCTATAACCTTATAATTCCCCTTATCATAGAATGTAGGATACCCTTTTCTAATACCCAAAGTACCATAACTATAAGCTGGTTCATTCTTTAATACATAGTTGGAAAAGAGTTGATAGAATGGTCCATCAGACTTTAGAGTACCATATAGGAATATTTTATCTATAAAAATCGGTTTTAACAAATCCTCAGACATTGTTAACTCCTTATTTTTTACAAACAATAAAATAAAATGGGTGATATGTCAATAGATACCCTTTTTCAGTTTTAAACTGTTTGTAATCATTGCAAAATTTGAAAAACTCACCCTTCGTCCATTGCGTTTTTTTTATACTGTTGACACCTGTGAGTTTGATATGTTTTAGTATGTCCATAGGGTTTTCAAAAAATAGATTCTCTCTTGTTTCTTCAAAGTATATTATATGAAAATATCTTTTTAGGATATTTAGATATTCACTCAAATTGATATAATCTAAACCTACTCCTGTTATCGCTCTTACCTCTTTTAAATTCTCCTGGCCAAAAGTGGTGAAAGCCAAAAAGCCATTATTGTTTAATAGGTTTGATAATTTTATGAAAAGATCTTTTAAATTTTTCACCCATTGAAAAGTGGCATTAGACAAAATGATATCGAATTTTGCACTTAACTCAATCTCTTCGATATCCCCTTCTATGAAATTATAGCTGCCATCAGATGTAACGAAATTGTGCAGATCATTGATCCATAACTGCTTGTATTTCAATTCCTTCTGGATAAGTCGAGTGAGTAAACCTGTTCCACAACCTATTTCAAAGATACTATTAAATTCAGAACCTACCTTAGACTTAACCAGATCGATCAACTCTACAGCCATCTTTTTTTGAGCTATGGCATTCTCTTCGTAATAAGGGGCTACCTTATAAAAATTGTTTTTAGTTATTAACATTTAGTATATCATCCCAACTTTTAAATTGATGAAATGGGAAATGACCTCCTTGGAGGAAAATCAGATTTACCTCTTTCTGCCAGAAACTCATCTGGTTTGTTGGAGGGAATATTTTGTCATCTTCGGATACAAAGGCTTTACAATAGATATTTTCCAGCAATGAGTTGCTCTGGACGAAACTTAGGATATTAGAAAGCTCCTCCTTTGCCTTATCCACATCATAAATGAGATTCTTTTTAACAGCATCGTACTCAGCACCAAAAACCCTTTTGTAAAATTTATCCAAGTTTTCTTCCGATAGATTCTCAAGGGTTCCATGAAAAATTTTTTCAGGTATACCAAAAAAGTCGTTTATAGGTTTCAAGGTACCATTTATAGCAATTGCATCCACAAACTCCTTTTTCAGATTTTTCATAACGGCAGCAGCAATAGTGACCCCCAAAGAGAATGACACAAGGTTCACCTTGAAATAACTTTCTATGTCCTCGAAGAATGATTCATCCAACCCAAAATCTCTATAATCATGAATGAAAAATATATCGTGATTTTCCACTGAAAGAAAATCGAAAACCTCGGGGTTCATCATGAAACCGCTAAAGAAGATTATCAGGTTTTCATTCTTTTTTTGAAATTTCTCAAGATTCATTTATACCTCCTGATAGTAGGCTTATCAATCTGTCTATATCTTCATAATCCAAGTTGGCATTAAGGGAAAATCTTATCCGAGCACCCCCTTCTGGTACTGTGGGGGGTCTGATGGCTGGAGCGATTATTCCGTTTTCTTTGAGATGTTTTGAGAGATTAATTGCATCTTTGGAATCACCTGTGATGAATGGGATAATATAGCTTTCACCGATGGTTTTAAAGGAATGTTTTTCAAAAAGTTCCCTCATATATTTTTGAAGTTGAAAAAGCTTATCCCTTCTGTCTTGAAAATTCTTCATATTTTTCAATATATAAAGATTCCAACAGAGAACAACAGGTGGTAGAGCTGTTGTAAATATCAAAGGTCTGGAGAAGTTTACCAATAATTCGTAAAAAAGTTCGTTGGTCAAGACAAATCCACCCACGGAAGCAAAGGCTTTACCGAATGTCCCCGCTAAAATATCCACTTCATTTAAGACACCTTGCTCATAAGATATTCCTCTACCCTCACCATAAACCCCAACGGCATGGGCTTCGTCCACATACAAAAAGCAATTATACCTCTTTTTTATATCAACAAGTCTTTTTATATCTGCAATATCACCATCCATACTAAATAGAGATTCCGTCACAATAAACACATTTTCGTAATCTGCTCTAAATTGGTTGAGGTATCTTTCCAAACCTTCGTAGTCAAGATGCCTGTATCTAAAATGCTTTGCTTCTGATAGTCTCATCCCATCTATTATGCTGGCATGATTGAGTTTATCCGATAAAATAAGGTCTCGTTTGTCAGTTAGAGCAGGCAAAACACCCACATTCATATGGTATCCACTATTGTAAACGATGGATCTATCCTTACCAAAAAATTCTGATAGTTTAGATTCGAGGATTTTATAAATCTCCGGATTACCTGACATGAGCCTTGATGACACAGAGGAAAAACCCAATTCATTTACATCAACTTTAAATGTATTATAAAACCTTCTTAAAATCTCGTTATCTACAGATAAACCTAAATAATCATTTGAAGCGAAATTGATATACTTTTTGTCATTGTAAACTATGTATTTGCCAAATTTTCTCTGATAGTAACTGAGATTTCTATAATTACCCTTCTGCTTTACCAGATCTAATCTTTTTATCAATTTTTCAACCAAGCATACCTCTCCAAGATGGTATTGATCGTTTTTCTCGTTTTAGCAAAGATCAAGTCTAAGTCCTTTTTCTTTACTGTAATAGGTAATAGCCAATAGATAGTATCCCCCAATGGTCTTAAAATAAGATTGTTTTTGAGGGATTCCTTGTAAATCTGAAAACCTATCCTCTCTTTTGCAGGGTAAGGCTCTTTTGTGTAAGGGTTTACAATATCGATTGCCCCGATGAAGCCCAAATATCTCACATCCCCCACAAAAGCTTCATCTCTGAAAGACAAAACCTTTTCATGAAAATAGTTCATACTCGACTTGAACTTGCTTATAGGTTTCTTTATAAAATTTTCGAGGGTGCCAATAGCTGCAGAACAGGCAATGGGGTTTCCTGTATAGCTATGTCCGTGAAAAAATGTCTTATATGAAAAATAATCATCGTAGAATGCATCGTAAACTTCTTTGGTAGTTACTGTAAGGGCAAGGGGAAGGTATCCACCGGTCAAACCTTTCGATAAACATATTATATCAGGTATTACATCGCAATGCTCAAAGGCAAACATCTTTCCAGTCCTACCAAAGCCTGTGGCAACTTCATCAAAAATAAGCAATATTTCGTACTTATCGCATAACTCCCTGATCTTTTTCAAAACAACACCGTTGTAAACATTCATTCCAGCAGCACATTGTATCAATGGTTCCACTATAATACCAGCAACCTGTTCCGATTTCTCCTCAAACAGTTTTTCAAGTTCATCCATACATTCGGCATTGCAACCCGTATTGCCATCTAATGTGATTTTATTCTTATTGAAGATGCAGTTAAAGCATTTCGGTGATCTAATCTGATAGGAATTGAACATAAGTGGTTTATAAAGTTTATGATACAAATCAATACCACCCACGCTTACCGCACCGATTGTATCACCATGATAACTGTTTTCAAAGAATACGAATTTTGTCTTTTCTGTTCTTCCGATGTTTTGCCAATACTGAAAGGCCATCTTGATGGCAACCTCTACAGCGGTGGAACCATTATCGGAGAAGAAGTATTTGGATAATTTTGTTGGTAAAAAATTTTTTAAAAGTTCTATGAGTTTTACAGCGTAGGGGTGTGTCATCCCTGCAAAAATTACATGTTCCAGCGAGTTGAGTTGGCTTCTGATTTTATGGTTTATATGCTTGTTGTTATGACCAAAGATATTTGTCCACCACGATGATACGGTATCGTAATAATAATTATTATCGATATCGTAGAGTTTTACCCCCTTTCCCCTCGTTATTACAATATGCTCCATATTTTCGTAATCCTTCATCTGGGTAAAAGGGTGCCAGATATGCTCTCTATCTATCTTTAGTATATCCTCTTTTTTCATACCATTCTCCTGTAAGTTAAATATCATCAATATCGATTTTAATCAAGGGAGAGATTGCATTTGGATAGGATAAACTGAAAAAAGCTCGGCTCATCATATATTTTCATATCTATCTTTACATATGCGGTAAACTTTTTCATATCTTCATTCAATTTCACATAATCTTTTTCTGTGGTAATAAAATAATCAGCAGATGAAGAGTTGAACATCTTTTTCAATTTTTCGTAATCTTTGTCATTATAGGCGTGATGATCCAAAAAGCCTTTGTTAGCAACGATGTTTATGTTATTTTTATAAAGAAATTTGAAAAATTGCTCGTTGTTGGCAATCCCCGAAAAGGCGACAAACTTTAGATTTTGAGTGTTTATCATTGTCCCATTGAGATACACACCTTTAAAATCGAGATCAGAAAAGAATATAGGTTTACCTGAAACATATTTTTTTACATTGTCAGGAATGTCTTTTTTTCCTCCAGTTTTAGTAAAAAGCACTAAATCCGCCCTCTTTATAGCATTTGGAAATTCTCTCAGGTATCCAAATGGGAAAGGTAGCCCTGTAGCTATGGGGTTATTATAATCAAGTAAAAGAATATCGAGATCTTTTTCTACATCATTTCTATGATATGCATCATCAAGTAAAATAACATCTGGGGAGAAATGTTTTATTGCATACTCTACAGCCACTTTCCTATTTTTACAGGTGATAACAGAGGCAGATTTTAGAATATTTGCAATAAGATACGGCTCATCTGCCGCCATAGGAGGGTGGTAATAAATCTTTTCACCATCAGAGATCACATTAAGGGAATAACCCAACTTACCTTTATACCCTCTCGAAATAACAGAAACCTTTTTGCCATGCTCAATAAAAAAACTACCTAATCTAATCACCATGGGGGTCTTGCCTGTCCCCCCCATAGTAATGTTGCCAACGGATATAATCTTTGTCAAAAGAACAAAACCACCTTAACCATTTTTTTCAAGGTATTCCTTTATCCTGTCAAAAATATCCTTTGCCTCTTCTAATCCCCAAGCAACAGGTCTATTTCCGATTGCGACATACGGTAGAGGCAATCTATTTTCAACAATTGTATTTACATCGTCGATATAATCTAACACTTCTGGGGTTGAGATGTCTATGTATTTCAATTCAAACCTATCCTGCCCCAAGTAATTTGTAAGTAGTGCATCTACCTTATTAGCCATCTCAAAGTATGGATCATCTTTTACCCCACAACCTGAGGGGAAGTAAGAAGGTGCTCACCCTGATACAAAGTCTGTACTTGTTCCAAAGATCTTAATTAACAACTTCTCCATAAAAAACCTCTATAATTTACTATTTGTTTCCCCATCCCCGTGCATTGTCGGGTAATTTCCTGTAAAACATGCATCGCAAAATGGGAGATTTTTTACACATGAATACATACCTTCCAAAGATAGAAATCCTAAAGAATCGGCAGTGATGTATTTTCTTATTTCATCTATCGTATGAGTTGAAGCTATGAGCTCCTTTCTTGTTGGGGTATCGATACCATAAAAACATGGGAATTTTGTGGGTGGAGATGAGATCCTCATATGCACCTCTTTGGCCCCAGCCTCACGGAGCATTTTCACGATCTTTCTACTCGTTGTTCCCCTTACGATAGAATCGTCCACCACTACTACCCTTTTCCCCCTTATAACTGATGGAACAGGGTTTAGCTTTATCTTTACACCAAAATGCCTGATGGATTGGGTTGGCTCTATAAAGGTCCTTCCGACATAATGGTTCCTTATCAGTCCCTGTTCGTAGGGTATTCTGCTCATTTCCGAATAACCCAAGGTTGCCACAACTCCAGAATCAGGCACAGGGATCACAATATCGGCATCCACAGGGTTTTCTAAGGCTAATTTTTTGCCGAACTCTTTTCTTATATCGTAAACATATTTTCCAAAGATCATAGAATCTGGCCTTGCAAAGTAAATAAATTCGAAGATACATGGCTTAGGTTCTACCTTTTCAAAAGGCTTTAAACTCTTTATACCATCATCATTGATAATTACCATCTCACCAGGCTCGATCTCCCTTATAAACTCTGCCTCTACAAGATCAAGAGCCACTGTTTCGCTCACAAGCATGTAGCCGCCTCTAATCTTACCCAACACAAGAGGTCTTACCCCCATTGGGTCCCGTACTCCTATCATCATATTTTCAGTCATGAAGATAAGGGAGAATGCCCCTTTTAATACTGATAAAGAATCTATAATTGCCTCAATGAGAGTCTCTTTCTGATTTCTTGCGATGAGATGTATGATAATCTCGCTATCCGTAGTTGACATGAATATCGAACCTGACCTACCCAGCTCTTTCTTTATCTGAGAGGCATTTACAATATTCCCGTTGTGAACGAGGGCTATTTTACCCTTATTAATCTCGGCAAAGATCGGTTGCGTATTTGCAATATTATTTGCCCCTGTGGTGGAATACCTATTATGTCCGATTGCGATATCACCCTTTAATTCTTTTAGATTAGCATCAGAAAAGATATCGGCCACAAGACCTAAGGATTTATGTAGATAGAAATTATGTCTATCTGTGGAGCAGATACCTGCACCCTCCTGACCTCTGTGTTGTAAAGAATATAGAGAAAGGTAAACTAAATTAGCGGCATCTTTATCGCCGTAAACACCAGCTACACCGCACTCTTCATGAAATTTATCAAAGATCATATCAACTCATCACCTTTTTTATCATTGTTTTGTATATGTATTTTGGAATATCAAGAGGTAGATTAATAAGATTTCTCCTGTTGTAATTTACAACGATATTTCTACCCGTAGTTTCGCCTATTTTTGCAAAAGGTAAACTGTAGGACTTAAGAAGTTTTTCGAGACTTTTAGCGTGGATCTTTTCCACCTCTAAAATCACCATACCTTGAGACTCGCTGAATAGATAAAAATCAGCCCTTATATCACCTTTTAAATTTACCTCAAAACCGATATCGTTTTTAAAGGTCATCTCAGTAAGAGCCACCAAAAGCCCACCCTCCGACACATCGTGGGCAGATTGAATAAGCTTTTTCTTAGCGGCATCAACCATGAAATCGATCAGATCCTTCTCATAGTATAGATCCACTTCTGGCACCTTACCTGCAACTGTATTATGGATAAAATTGAGATACTCACTACCACCGATCTCACCTTTATTGGAACCAACAAGATAGATTAGATTTTCTAAATTTTTGAAATGGGATGTTATAACAAAATCAGCACTATCTATAACCCCAACTGCAACTACTGTGGGTGTTGGGAAAACTGCCTTTCCATCGGTCTCATTGTACAAACTTACATTTCCACTAACAACAGGTGTATTAAGCCTCTTGCATGCAGATGCCATCCCTTCTATAGCATTTACAAACTGCCACATGATTTCAGGTTTTTCTGGATTTCCAAAGTTAAGGCAATCTGTGATTGCCAATGGCCTTGCTCCACTCATGGCAACATTTCTACAAGCCTCAACTACAGCTTGGATACCACCCATAAATGGGTCAAGGTAGCAGTATCTTCCGTTGCAATCTGAAGACATAGCGATACATTTTTCAGAACCTTTTACTCTTATTACAGATGCATCCGAACCGGGTAAAACAATGGTATTAGTCTGCACCATGTGGTCATACTGCTCATAAACATACTCTTTTGAAGCTATATTTGGGCTTTCAAATATCTTCATCAGCAGATCGTTGTAATTCTTAGGCTCAGGTATCGAGTTTGGATCAAATTTTCTACATTCATCAATGTAAGAAGGTTTGGTATATGGTCTATCGTAAACAGGGGCTTTATCAGATAGTGGTGCCGCTTCAAGACAGGCCACCTCTTCACCATCCCAATATAACCTAACATAACCATCATTAGTTACCTCACCGATGACCTCAGCATCAAGATCCCACTTATCAAATATCTTTTTTATCTTCTTTTCGAACCCCTTCTTTGCAACAATAAGCATCCTTTCTTGGGATTCTGAAAGCATGATCTCGTAAGGGTTCATATTTTTTTCTCTCACAGGAACCTTGTCCAAGTAGAGTTTAACACCGCTACCTGCTCTGGAAGCCATCTCAAAAGAGGAGCTTGTCAACCCAGCAGCCCCCATATCCTGAATTCCGACGATGTAATCCTCTTGCATAAGCTCTAAGCATGCCTCAAGAAGCAACTTCTCTTTGAAAGGATCGCCTATCTGAACATTTGGCCTTTTGGATGTATCATCTGAGGAGAATTCCTCACTTGCCATCGTTGCACCATGTATCCCATCTCTACCAGTTTTCGCCCCAACATATATGATGATGTTGCCCACACCTTCGGCTTTTGCATAAAAGATCTTGTCCTTTTTCACCAATCCCAAGGCAAAGGCATTTACAAGGGGGTTTTTCTGGTATGATTCATGGAAAAATACTTCACCACCAATGGTCGGAACACCGAAACAGTTCCCGTACCCCGCAATACCGGCAACAACCCCTTCAAATATATGCTTGGTTTCATTATTGTCCAATTTTCCAAAGCGGAGAGAATTCATGGCTGCAACTGGTCTTGCCCCCATTGTAAAAACATCCCTCAATATACCGCCAACTCCTGTGGCTGCACCCTGATAAGGTTCGATGTAGGAGGGATGGTTATGACTTTCGATTTTAAAACATGCACAGATATCTCCATCGATCTCTATGATGCCAGCGTTTTCACCGGGACCTTGCACTACCCAAGGAGCCGATGTGGGGAATTTTTTAAGATGGATCTTGCTACTCTTATAACTACAATGCTCACTCCACATCGCAGAGATTATACCCAATTCTATATAATTAGGAGTTCTCCCTAAAATCTGCTTTGCCATTTCAAATTCTTCTGGTTTTAGACCCATCTCTTTTGCGATATCGACGGTTACCTCAGGGAATCTAAATTTATTGTAAACACTCATATTACACCTTTTTGAAGAAAGTTTTTTACAGATCTGAAGATATGCACACCATCACAGGAACCTAAAACCTTTTCTGCAGCCCTCTCAGGATGGGGCATCATACCCAAAACATTCCCTCTTCTATTTACAATACCAGCAATGTTGTATACGGAACCGTTTGGATTAGACTCGTCATCTACTATACCTGAATCCGAGCAGTATCTAAAAAGTATCTGATTATTCTCCTTTAGTTCCTCCAAACCTTTTTCATCTATGAAATAATTCCCTTCCATGTGAGCAATAGGTATCTTTAGTACCTCACCAGTTGTATAGTAAGATGTAAAAGGGGTATTTATGTAGTCCACAGTTATGTTTACATATTTACAGATGAATTTCAGATCTTTATTCCTTATCAATGCTCCGGGTAATAAACCTGACTCTGTAAGTATCTGAAAACCATTACAAATACCGATTACAAGTCCACCTTTTTCTGCAAAATCCACAATTGAATCCATAATGGGTGATTTACTTGCTATGGCACCACATCTAAGATAATCTCCAAAGGAGAAACCACCGGGTAAAACTATTAGATCAAACTTTTTTAACTTTTTATCCTTATGCCAGATATAAGAGGTATCAAAACCTGCTATCTCCTTTAACACATAGAAGCAATCCTGATCACAGTTGGAACCAGGAAATACGACAACCCCCGCTTTCATTACTTCTCACCCACATAGTTTATTGTGTATTCTTCTATGATTGGGTTTACGAGGAGCTTTTCTGTTAATTCTTTTATCTTATCATCATACTTTCTCACTTTGTCAAACTCTATTTCAATTACTTTGCCAACTCTCACATCTGTCACAAAATCGTATCCCAGCTTTGAAAGTGAACCAAGCACAGCCTGACCCTGTGGATCCAGCACAACATCTTTTAACTTAACTGTAACGATAGCTTTCATAAAAATCTCTCCTGAATTCCTTTGAATTTAAAATACGACTCAACAATTAAAAATATTACTAAAAACTAAAAAACATATCAAGCAAAACTTTTAAAATCTGTTTTTAAAAACCCAAACTCTTAAATTTAATAAAGTCATAAAGGGATCTGATACCAAACCCTGACCCACCTTCTCCGTAAACAGGGTGATTATCCTCCATGAATGCTGTACCAGCTATATCGAGGTGTACCCATGGGGTATTACCAACAAATTCTTCGAGGAAAAGAGCCCCCATGATGGCACCAGCCTCTGTTCTCTTTTTAGAGATATTTTGTAAATCTGCATTTTTGCTTTTTAACCTCTCTTTGTAATTCTTATGAAGGGGTAGTCTTGTAATATTTTCCCCTTTTTCTCGAAAAGATTGGGATAATTTTAGGTATAGCTCATCATTGTTGCTGAAGCATCCCGCAATATCCGAACCCAATGCCACCACACAAGCCCCTGTGAGGGTTGCCATATCAATTATGAACGATGGGTTATCTTTTAAAGCATAAGATATTGCATCTGCTAAGATAAGCCTACCCTCTGCATCTGTATTTAGGATTTCCACAGTCTTACCACTGTAGGATTTAATAATATCGCCGGGTCTATATGCAAATGTCCCTATTGTATTTTCGGCAAGAGGGATGTAAAAATTCACATTTACATTTAGTTTCGATTTTGAAATCGCATAAGCAAGAGCCAATACATTTGCAGCCCCAGACATATCGGATTTCATCGTTTCGATACTGCCGGTGGGTTTGAGGTTTGTACCGCCGGAATCGAATGTAATCCCTTTACCCACAAAGGCAAATCTTTCTTTTACATCGGGCGCACCGATATATTCGATAATCAAAAACTTCGGTTTGTTTTCGCTACCCTTACCCACAGTGTATAGAAGATTTAGTCCCATCTCTTTAATTATATTTTCGTCTAATATTGTTATTTTAGTGAAGTTTGCTAAAACAGATTCAGCAATCTCACAAAATCTTTGCGGAGTTAGTTCATTGGGTGGCATATTGATAAGATTTTTAGATAGATAAATTGCTTCGAACAGATTTTTAATCTCATTTATCCATGAATCATTAAAGTATTCTCTTATACTTTTTTTATCATAGAGTGTGATTACCAAATTACTTTTATCCTCTTTTTCAGACTTATACAAATCAAAACGATAATTACCCAAGAGCATCCCCTCGATAAAAAGTTCTGTGTACAAGTGTTTTTTTTGATTTTTCTCTTCTAATGGGTATAAAAATATCGAATCGACACTTTGTTTATCGATTGCTTTCATTGCTTTGTGTCCCAGTTCGACCAAGAGTTCATTACTGTATATATCTTTAGGCATAACCACAAAAATAAAATTAACAGGTTGATCATTTAACACAACAGTGTACTTTTTTACATCTTTCTCTTTAAATTTTTCGTTCTTTATAATGCCATCTATGATAGAATTTATCTTTCCACTGAATTTAATTTCGGTTTCACCATTACGACAAGGGATAATATAGTTTTTAAAAAGCTGTTTTTTTTCAAAAGAGATATCAATCATCAAAAACTCCTAATTATTTTTTGTCTAACTCTTTTAACAAACTCAAACAATCCTCGGCCAAGGCCGATTTTGGGTAGTTTTCCAACAGCGTTTTCAAGTTTTTCTTACCTTCTTCATAATCCTTCTGCTCTATCTTTTCTAAGGCTGTTTTAAATAAAGAAATCTCCTCATCAGAAACCTCATCTTTACCAGCCCAGTACAACTCATCTTTATTTACCTGCTCCGTGGCTTTTACTCCAGCAACGGCAACTTTAGAAGCATCTTTACTACCTTTTAGCTTTTCTAAGTTATTCAATTTAGCTTTGGATTTACTTACCAAATCAATTGTTTCGGCAAACACAGAAAAAGATGCAAAAATTAGGGTAAAAAGATATATGAATAACGCACGCATACCTCATTCCTCCTTGATTATTTTTTTATTTCATTAAGTTTCTGTTTCCATGCGTTTGCATTTTGTTTGTCCATCATCTTTTCATAGGTTGCTATTATATTATAAATATACAGGTAGTTTCCAGACAATTCATAAGCTTTTTTATAATTTTCCACCGCTTCTTTGTATTTCTTGAAATAATAGTAGATATTTCCCGTATCATTTAGAAATTGTGGTGATTTATAGCCTGTTCTCAACACTAAATTACTAACATGAAGTGCATCCTCTAATAAACCACTTAAAAACAATCTATAAAGAGTATTTTCTGGTTTAAATTCAGGATTTTTGAGATTATCCAACAAAATATTATCTCTTAACTTAACAAGTTCAGTAAACGAAGAATTATAGTTTGACTGGAAATTGTATGGTAGTGATATATTAAGCTTTAATGGTTCAAAAGTGGGTGGTTTATAAACTTCCCATCCCTTATCTGTAAAAATTATATTGAGGTTCTTGTTGTAAAATTTTTTATATAAATTTATCCCTTGCCTCCAAGCATCAAGAAAAGAACCATTTATCATGGTAGTTTCCAAAGGAATATATAGTCTACCATTATAATCCACAAAATCATCTTTCTTTAATCCATTATTGATCAATTCTGTTGAATTTATACCACTATCAAACATCAAAAATACATGACCAGGCACATCTATGAAAGCAGTTTTAATCCCAAAACTCTCTAAAAGGGACAACAGAAGAGCGACGAGATCATCGCAATCACCATTCTTCCTTTTGAGAGTGTCTGTTGGATATTGAACATAATCTATAGCATCTACATTACCAGATACAGCTGAATAGGGGCTATTAGGGTCTTGCTGATATTTAATCCCATAGGTTTTTAGAAATTCAAATACTGCTAAACCAAGAGAGATATTGTTATTGATGGCTTTTTGCGGGATATTATTGATAATCAACCTGCTGATATCAAGAATATTTGGATCTCTTGGTGTGATAAAAGTTGCTAATTTCCTTTTATCATCCCAAACCAAAGCATTTTTCTCATAAATATTCAAAGAAACAGTCGAAGATGTTTCATTGAGTTTCCCATCAGTAACATATTTTACCTTTATCTCAGCTTGATGTTTAGAATTTTCTGTAAGATCTAATAGTTTGTTATTAAAGACTGCTTTTACTTTCACTACAGCAATCTTACCAGGTTCGATATTATCTATTGTATCCTCAGTAGGAAAATCCATATACCCTTTTAAAAAGATAGAATATTTTACACTGCTAATCGGTTTACCTGTATTGTTTTTTATAGAAATCTCAGCAACTGGATTTTCAGCATAAGATTTGTACTGATTCACAAAAATATTATAGGTTTTCAAAACTGATATCGATACAGGTTCTTCTGTTTTTTCGCTTAGGTATCTTGTTTTAGCTTTTAACCTAACTTCATCCTGTGATTGATCCCTCTCAAAAGTTAGAACAGACCTTTCAAACTTACCAACTATCTTATTGTAAGCATCGATGAAAGCAGCTTTTTTCCCTTCCTCTTCATTGATATGATAAGAAGATCCACCTTCAGAAAATACAGCATACTCCTTATCTAAGAAAGTGTTGGCAAGTTTTATCTCTATATTACTGCTAAAGAGATTGAGGTTACTTCCCAATTTGCTAGGCAACTGTTTTGCATCTGATTTTACCAATATAAGAAGGTCTGCTAAGTTATCTTTAGCCTTAGAGTAATAATTTGATAGATCACAAATTTCGTATTTTAGATCAACAAATTCAAACTTGTGTTTTCTTAACAAATTGCGAATTTCATCTGAAACTACATTTAGATTGCAAAAAACAAGTGCAATCTTGATCTCCTTTTTATCACTACCAATAATACCATACGCCTTCAAATCATCGAGGAAAGCATCTCTATTAACTGCATAGAGAAAATATACAGAAGTACTTATATCACTTGAAACTTTTGTGATGGGATATGTTGCAGTGATGTACTTTGATGGATTGATAAGGATTTTTTTATCGATCTCTTGCAATCTGTTCCTGTCTAAATCAGGCACAATTTCATCTAATAAATCCCTAACAGCTTTTGACTCAAGTCTTTTGGCAAGAATCTGTTCTATATTTTCCGAAGTTTCTGACGATGGTGCCTTCATATCCAGTATTTTTATATCAAATCTTGATTTTTTACCTTTACTTATATAATCATTAAAAATTTCTTTAAACTTCAGGTCAGATTTTTCTAAAAAACGGGCTCCTTTATCAAAAGAGATAAATTTACTATAAACAAAAGCAAAAAACTCCAAATTCGAAGTCTTAACCGGATCTGTAATCTCCTCAATTTTATTCAATCCCACTTTTATAGCTTCCAAGTCCCCCTTTTGAATACCTGTTATTATAGATAGTTTAATTTGCTCAAACTGTTCTTTCTTAAGATCTTGTAATGACTTATTCAAAGGAGTAATATTTAATATGTCGACATTAGGAGTGATTCCTCCCAAAAGTGATTGTATATTTTTAGTTAAATGTTCATTAATACTAATCCCATCTATTACTAAATTTTTTACACTTTCGAAATATTTTTTATTTAAGCCGAAAGACAGATTCTTTGGCGGAAGATTACCACTTTTATAACTAATTGCTAAATCGTTATTTTCCAAAAAGTAGATACCTTCCAATGAACCTTCAAGCACCTCAATTCCCAATTTTGAATTTTTAACAGTAGTTTTGCCCGACTTTATTTTGGCATTTCTTTCAACGACAATCCCTATTTCAAATTTTGAAATCTCCACATTATTAAAAATTACACCGCTATTCGAAATCACGATCTCTTTCCCACTTTCAAAAATTACATTTGAAGCTTTCAATGCTTCATCTCCGGCATCAGAGACAACTATTTTATAACCAGAACCTTTTACAGTAATGACATCCTTTTCATTACCATTCAAACGAAGTATACCATTTATTTTGAACTCAGAACCGTTGTCAATCTCAATCACGACACCAGGTTCAGCTATAACTTCAACCCCTTTTGAAATCACAAGATTGGATTTGACTATATAAGGACTCGCATCTTTGTAGAAAATCGTATTTTCCGTTATCGAACCAGAGATCTCAGTAGGACCTTTCTTCACATAATAAAACTTCATTTCAACTGGTTTACTCAAATTCCCAGCATTATCTCGAGCATACACTCTATAATAATATGTTTTACCCACTACAGCATTTTCATCAAAATATTCGTTGACTTGAGTAATACCAATATCGACAAAATCGCCTGTTTCGCTTCTCTGAATAAAGTAATCTTTTACATCATCAGATCTTTCCCAACTAAGTTTTACTCTATCTTTCAGCCCTGTGATTTGTAAATTTTTTACCTCCTTAGGAGGGGTTGAATCTAATTCTATAGGATAAAAAACAGGGTAAACAGTTTCCAACTTCGTTTTAGGACTAAAAAGTGTTATCTTCATCAATTTATTTTTTCCGTTGTCACCCTCATTGACTATATATTTTCCAACATAATTACCGGCTTCAATCTCCGTGAGAGGTATCCCTTTTGCAATATCAGGTATTTCAAAACTACCCATGCAGCCAGGCTCAGCTTTTACAGCAACAAGAATTTCAGCACCCATCTTGAAAGGTGAATCTTTGGCGTTTGTAATTACAGAAAATACAACTGGGGGTTTTCTTACTACAGCAACTTTTGGCTCAGGTATACTCTTTGACATCTCTCTAAATAATTTATCCATGAGAGATATCTTTACAGAATCTCTTAAAACTAATGCTGAAGAGATAGCAGTGGAGATAGCCCCCCAAGGACTCATCGGAACCCCACCACTTCTCTCAGCAACAGAATCCTCTTTTTCCCAAACAACCTCACCAGTCTCAGCAGAAACAAGTTTAGCCCTAACTTTTATAGAAAGGCTACCATATACACCAGCATAAACCTTTTCTATTCCTAAAACTTCTCCATAAAATAAACCATCTACACCTAATTTTTGGGCAAGTGTTTTGTTGTCAAAATCTGACCATTTTTTCCCTGTCTCTTTTTCAAGAAGTGCAATTCTCTCATCAACTTCATCAAGTTTGATATTCTCAAATTTTTTAGAACTAATATGGTTATTAAAAGTGATTTGGAGCTCTTTTTTCTCTTCATCTGTACCTTCACCCACAAAAGGGAGAACTGCTACAGTTTTCGGAACATTATCTTTTTTAAATAAACCAACAGCACTATCAGTCAGTGATTTAATTGCACCTAAGGGGTTAGCTGCATAAGAATAATTTATTAGACTCAAAAGAAAGATCATACTAAAAATGAATCTTGATAAACTATTTCTCATATGCATAACCCCATCAGATTTTTTTATTACATATTAGTAATGGTATCAACATATTTCATAATTTTCTGTTCTATATCATCATAATTGAGCCTTTTTCGCTTCATTATAACTATGGCATCTACATATTTTTCCACAGATTCCAAGATATTATTGTCTTTTTCAAAATCTTTTGCCTGATTTATATATCTTACCTCAGAATCTTTGAATATTGCTTTTGTTTCGTTCTTTATCTTTGATACAGCTTCGTCTTGAGCTTTCTTGAGAAGTTCTACATCTGTTGGAAGTTGTGCAACTTTAAAAGGTATTTTGAAATCACCGATCTACCCCTTCGCTCGATTCATCAATAGCTTCCTTTTTTATATCAGCTATACTTGTATGAATTAATTTGCCGTTAACATCAACTATTCTATAACTCACACTCAAAACTGCAACTTTTTTAAAGTACTTGACATTGTATTTCACATCCTCAAACACCGGTTTTTCTAAATACTTTGTTGGTGCCTGTGGAATTTCCTGTGCTTTCCCCTCTTTCTCTAATTTAGCTACTAATTTCTGCCACTCTTCGTAATCAGGATTGATGACCATATCAACTTTTGTCTTAACCCTCACAGATTTCTTCCCTTCTTGGGTGGAAGATTCCACTTTATAATCGAGAACATCACCTAATAAGAAATAATCAGCACTTGCTATCTTGAGGCTTGCTGGTTTGTTTGCTGCTTGGGATGCCAAATTCAATTCAAATTCTTTGAGTAAAACATCAGTGGATTCCCTTTCGATAATCTTTAAATCATCTTTTAACTCATTGTAGAGGGATAGCATAATATTCGATGTAAACAATCCACCCGCATCGGGAGCGTTTTTGGGACTCTTAAAAGGAATAATTGCTAAGCTCTTAATAGATCTTGCAAGAATTTTATCTTCCAGCTTTTTCATATTTTCTTTCAAATCGGGATAGGTTGGATTAAGATTGAATAATATTCTATAATAGACATAAGTTAGTCCTAATCGTTCTCCATCTTCAGCTTTTTTAGCTTTCAAATAGAGGTTATCATAAAATCTGTTTAATTCTTTTTTAGGTATTTTTACTAATCCTCTCTTTTCAACAGGAATTTTTAGCATCAATTCAAAGGCTTTTTTGAAATTATCGTATGCTTGCCATACGAAGTCTTGCTGGGCATAGTCCATACCAAGCTGAAAATAAAGTTCTGAAAACTCTGCAATCGCTTTGTTATAGAGTTCTTTGACTCTCACTACATCATCAGGATACTCCATAGCAGTATTGTAGTAAGATAAAGCTAATTCGAACTTTTTCTGTTTTTTTGCCTCTTCTGCTTTTTTCAGATAATAATCAGCAGTATCTTTTTGCAAAGCCTCATCCTTGAGATTAGCTATGTTTTGGTAATCCTTATCTATTTCGTAAACCTGTTCTATTAATGGTCTCGCTTTCCTCCACTCATCTTTTTCAACGAATTTCAAGATTTCAGGATACATAGTACCAAGAGCAGCATTTTTGAATTCGTTTATTTTAATCTCGAAAAACGATTTATCTAAAAAGGAATTTTCTTGAAGAAGTTTTATAGCACTACTGAACTCTTTCTTTTTTATCAATTCTTCTGAGGAGTTAATTACACTTTCTTTTTTATTCAGAGACAACCTTTTCTCGTTTGAGATTTGTGCGGATAATTTATTCACCTGCTCTGTATCCAAATTGTATTCATAAAGTTTCTTTACATCATCCTCAAACTTAATTAATATAGGGATAGGAATTAATGGCATCTGAGATTTTATCGTCATTATTTCATTATTAATTTTAGAAAATTTCGTATCGAACAATGCACGATTCAACTTGTTATACTCTGCACAATACTCTTTGTTGTCAGGCACTTTTTGACAAAGATCTTTGTAGATTTTATGAGCTTCTTCGAGTTGATTAGATTGAGCTAATTTTTTGGCATTTTCAAAACTTTCTTTAAAAGGATCTGGAGCACAAGAAATTACTATAAAGATAGCTATTAACAAGGACAACAATTTTAGATTCATCTCACACCTCCTATTTAAAATCATACTATATTTTAAGATAAAATCAACTTTTTTGTAAAATTTTTCACCTCGAAAAAATAATAGATTGTTAAATAATTTATTTTCTAAATTTTATTGACAAAAATAAATAATTTATGTATTCTTCCCATCCACCGCCGGAGTGGTGGAATTGGTAGACGCGCCGGACTCAAAATCCGGTGGGCTAATCACCCGTGGGGGTTCGAGTCCCCCCTCCGGCATTAATAATTTATCTAAATTTCTGGGGGAAAATCAGTGGACAGCAACATCAAATCTATCAGAAATAAAATGCCCCATTTTGTCAAAACACATTTTGGGTTTAAAAAGTATAGAGTTCATGCTGCTTCCTTAAAGTTCCCTTTATAGTATGCTTCTTCAAACTCAATTGGGGATTTATAACCCAACACACTATGAACATAAAGTCTGTTGTAATCTTCCTCAATCCAGCTTTCAATTGTCCTCTTTGCTTCATCATACGAGCTAAACTCATTAAGCCAAATTACCTCTTCTTTGATTGTCCTCATCATCCTCTCTGTTTCAGCATTACCCTTAGGATTGTCATAAGATGTAAAAATCTGTTCTATCCCCAATGTAGCCATGTCATTCATAAATGAGGTCGAAGTAGGTTGTGAACCATTGTCACTTATTAGTCTCAATCCTTTACCCCTTACTCCCATCGGAAATTCCCTATCTATCGCCATATCCAATGCCTTCTTCCATTCTGATGACCCACTCCTCAAAGTGATGCTCCCTGCAAATTTCAGACACCGATTTGACACCCTTTAGACCTTCCATAACTATGGCAAGTTTTTCTTCTGGGGGTCCATTTTCTTGTCTTCATACTGCCTCACTCTTACAGTGTTTTTCTCAAGTAGTAATATAATCTCTACACTCCCAACTTGTCCACTGTTTTAGGGGAGTAGTATAACCCTATAAACTCCTAATCACCAAATGCAAATAGGTATTACTCAATACCCTCCCTATCAATAATGCAGAAGCAGCAATGATTATCGATGGTATATCCACAAAGGGTATTAAAAATAGCAACGATACTGTTGCCAAAACCTCTATACCTGTGGCAATCGTCATGTGAATCGTTACACCCTTTTTCACGATCACAGCCCTTTGAAAAGCAAGCAGTGCAGAGAATGGTGGTATAAAGGTAAGAATTCGTGCTGGAATCTTTGCCATATCAGCCAACTCTTTTGTCATCCCTGAAATTTTGATAAAATAGTAATCAGAAAGACTTGTAAAACTAATCGAACCATACCCCAAAACATTGAATATAAATAATCCCCTCATAAAATTTCTTATCTTAACAAAATTTTTAAAATCTTTATCCATCAGAGCGATAGATACCTCTTGAAATGATAGCCCCACAGCCCTAAATACAAATGTGAGAGAATTTAAAACAGGCATTATGGCAGCAGATTCCACAGGATTTTTACCCTTTAACAATGCAAAAGTGGTAAGTGGAGGCACTGCCAAAGCAATAAGAGGAGTCATTGCCATAGGGAAATAGAACTTCACAATATCGTAATAACTTAATTCCTCTTTTTCCTCCACTCCAAGAACCTTTTTCACTGGACTTATAGCAAAAATCCTCGTAACAATCGCCTCAATAATCACCGCCCCACTCAAAGTCAAAGTCCCAAGCAATGCACTATTTATGGAAGTGAAATGTTTTAGGATTAACGCAAGAACGATTATAGTACTCATTCGGGTAAAAGTGCCAAGAGCCACCAGACGAGTTTTCCCATATTTTATGATAATACCCTGATAAAATCGACGATACCCGATAGCTCCCGACCATGGTATTAGCCCTGCGATTGCGTAATAGACCACATCTTGCAATCTCTCATCCAACTTCAATCTCTCCACAAAGATAAAATGATACACAGGCTTCATAAGTATTACCAATATCAATAATGTCAGAATAATTATCAGAAAAAAACTAAAATTCCTTAGTTTGATATAACTCTGCCTCGACTTTACCATCGCTGTAGAAGCACTCATCAGCATAATTATCGGTGATTCCACAAGTAATCCCACAGAGTAAGCAATCCCATACCCTGCCAGATTCACCTTCACATCGGGAAGCCTTCCAATTATAGCCGCAATGTAAGGACCCTCAAAAGCCATCATCATCCATGCGGAAAGTAGAGGAAGCCAGAAGATAAAGATCTTTTTATAGGTAATATTCTCAGAAAGTTGCATACTATAAAAGATTATTTATAGATTCTAAAGTTTTTAACGCTGAAGAAGGAATACCGATGGCATTCTCCTCTGCCACATAAGATTCTCTTGGATTTATCCTTATTAAAAATGCATCAAACCTCGAAATAATCCTTTCACCTAAATATCTTATTGATGGTATAGCCGTTCCAGCCCCCATCTCAATTACAACGATCCTTTCATCAGAATTTTTGCTTAAAAATTCTTCAAAAAGAATCCTTTGCTCATTTGTCCTGCGGGAAAGCCAACCATAATCTCCAAACATCAAAATATTCGGTCTTGCCACTCCACCACAATGCTTACATTTCGGTATATTTTTTGCCCTCATAGTACTAAAATCTATCTCAATCTGCTCATTGTTAAACCATATATCATCGCTGCAAGGTGAGATACATTGAAGATAATGTATAGATCCGTGAATTTCATAGACCTTTTCATTCTCAAATCCAGCCTTTTGAAATTGACCATCCACATTGGAAGTAACCACAAAATAATCTTTTACGCTTTTACCCCACTTGAGTAAAATGTCAAACCCTTTATGGGGAACTGTTTCACGATACATATTTAGTCTATGGCCATAGAAACCCCATCCAAAAGCTGGATCAGACTCAAAGTGAATCGGATTGGCACAATCTACAAAGCTAAGTCCTAACCTCTCATACATAGGATAGGCATTCCAGAAACCCCTATCCCCCCTAAAGTCAGGCAAACCAGAATCCACACCCATACCAGCACCAGCGGTAAACACAAAGACATCAGCCTTTCTTATCTCTTCCGCAGCTTTACTTATCAATTCTTCCACACTCATGTTTTTTCTTTAACACAACTGTAAAATCATGTCCACAAAAATATTTCCTTGCAAAACCACCCAAAAAAATATAAATTTGTATAGTGCATTAGCACATTAAATTACAAGGATGGACAATATGATAACAAAAAATTCAGTTATTCAGATCTGCTACAGTGCAAGAAGTTTGGATGGTGAACTTCTTGATGCAACACCTATCACAGAACCCCTTACATTCAACATGGGTAAAGGGGAATTACCTGAGGAGATCGAAAAAAATCTCATAGGATTAAAAAAAGGGGATAAGAAAAAGATCATCCTTTCTCCAGATATGCTCTTTGGAGATTGGAGCGAAGAAAATGTATTAACAATCCCTAAAACACACATACCTGACGAAGATGGGTATATTCAGAAAAATAAATTTATCGATCTCAAAGATAGCGAAGGGAATATGTTTAGAGGTTTTGTTTTAGATATCACTGATGATGGATATGTTATTGATTTCAATCATCCATTTGCCGGAAAAACAATTGAGTACGACATAGAGATCATCTCTGTTTCATGAAAAAGATCGAAGTAAAGATTAAACTTTCAGAAAAAGCATCCGTACCAACCTATGCAACATCAGGGTCTTCAGGTATGGATATCAGGGTCATAGAATCCGGAGTGATAAAGAAAAATGAGATAAAACTGATAAAAACAGGTATCTATTTAGAAATACCAGATGGCTACGAAGCTCAGATCAGACCAAGAAGCGGATTAGCCCTAAAACATGGAATCACAATTTTGAACACTCCCGGAACCATCGATGCAGACTACAGGGGTGAAATCTGTCTCATCGTGGCCAATTTTGGCAGCGAAGATTTCCCCTACAATGCCGGAGACCGACTTGCCCAGATGGTATTTTCCAAAGTTGTAAAAGCAGAACTTACAGTTTCTGATACTTTAAATGAAACAGAAAGGAACAAAGGGGGCTTTGGACACAGTGGCAGAGAGTAGTTATGAAAAGATTTTTGTTTACGGTACATTAAAAAAGGGTAAACAATTCAACTACCTTCTAAAAAAAGCAAAATTTTTAGGTAATGCAGAAACTGTGGAAAAATTCGCCCTCTACTTTGACCAGATACCATATATGATAAAAGATGAGAAAATATCCACAATCAAGGGTGAAGTTTACGAAGTAACCCCCGAAATCCTCAAAGAAGTGGATATCTTCGAAGAACATCCCACATATTACCACAGAGAACAGATAAAAGTAAAATTAGACTCAGGCAAAATCATTGATGCCTGGGCCTACCTCTTCCCAACTAAAAAAGGATTTTTAATCGAAAAAGGTGAGTATTGACTTTTAACCCTACAAACCCTATAAACCCTATAAACCCCACAAACGCAACAAACTCTATAAACGCTATAAACTCTCCAACTTAACCTTAATACTTCCCATGCTCTACTTGATAAGTCTTGTAATATTTCAG